>CAYTBI010000044.1:0-33252 GCA_964435975.1 uncultured bacterium | reverse complement strand
CATCACTACAATGCTGAGGCCCGCTCTCGTTTCCATTACTGTATATGAGCACCGTGTCAGGAAGAGCCATCCATCCTTACCAGAAGCGAGCCTATATGAACGCCAGGACACTTGGCCTCAAGCAGGCTGATACTGCCTTCGTCGCTGATATCTCGGAAAGAACTGGGCAGCGGATTGAAGCCGGCACCCATCAGCCCAACCGGGGCGCACCACCCAAGCAAACCAACCCAAGAGACCCACTCAAAGGGGTGTGGGAAGAAGAGCTAGAACCAATGCTGCGTGGGGAGCCAAGGCTCAAGGCCATGACCCTCTTTGAGTACCTACAGGACAAGTATCCGGGTCAATCGGCACCCGACATCAGCCTGGTCTGATGGGTATAACGAGTGACCGTCACCATCAAGGGTGAACCCTTCGAGCATCTGATTTACCACCACCGCCTGGCCTACAGCGGTTGGCAGTATGCCCTGGTCATCCAGGGAGGAGAGAGTTTCGTTGCCTTGTCCGAGGGACTGCAGAATGCCCTGCACGCCTCGGGTGGGAGTCCCAAGCAACACCGGACTGACAGTCTGAGTGCTGCCTACCGCAACCTGGCCGGCAAACGACAGAAACCCTTGACTCAGCTGTATGACGAGCTATGCGACCACTACCGCATGGAGCCCACCCGCAATAATCCTGGCGTGGCTCACGAGAATGGAGCTATTGAGGCAGCCCACGGTCATCTGAAGAACCGCATTGAACAAGCAATCTATTCTCGGGGTAGCGCCGACTTCCAGAGTATCGAGGAGTACCAGGAAGTCATCACGGCCGCAGCCGAGGGACTGAATCGGCAGCATACTGCAAAGTTCGAGCGTCCTACTATTTTGAAGTGACTTCAAAATAGGTGTCGGGGCGCGATTGAGGAGGAGAAAGCTGCCCTACAACCCCTGCCCAAATACCGGGTGCCGGACTACGAGATTCTAACGGCACAGGTCAGCAGCCACAGAGGGATTGCGACAGAAACCTCGAGCGTTTCTCTACTGCAATTGGCAAGAGGATCTGCTGCCCAACGAGCGCTATCGCTAACTCTGGGAAGCTCTCAAAGCCGAGCATGAGCGCGACTAGGCGGCGGTCCTGATAGTGGAGGCTCTCTACCAGGCAGCGACCCATGGCGAAGACTTGGTTGCAGAGTACGTGGAGCAGGAATTGGCGGCTCGCACTCTGACCCGGAAACGTCTGCACACTCAATTCAAGCCCCAGCATCTGGACACCGTTCCGACACTAGCGGTCGAACAACATTCCCTGCAAAGCTATGACCAACTCCTCAATCACGACCCGATATTCATCTGGAGGTGACCTCCAGATGATAGGTCGCTCAACTCGGGAGATGAAGCGACCGTCCCAGAGCCCGAATCCGTACCAGAGTCTCACGACACTACTCAAGCAGATGCGTCTGTCTCCCCTACTCCTGCACTGGGAGGAAATCGAAACCCAGGCTCTATGGGAGAAGTGGTCTTACGCCCGGTTCTTACTCGCCCTGTGCGAACTGGAGCATCAACGTCGTTGCGATGCTCGGCAGCAGCGGCTTCTGCGCGAAGCTCAACTCCCCGCCAGCAAGAGCTTCAGCAATTTCGATTTCGACCACTGTCCCAAACTGGATGCGGCCCCCCTGCTGCGGCTGTCCGAGGACCCCAGTTGGCTGGAACGGGGGGACAATTGCTTGATTTTCGGGGCTTCGGGCGTTGGAAAGACCCACCTGGCGGTGGCCCTGGCCCGAGCAATGGTGGAATTCGACAAGCGGGTACGGTTCTGCTACGCCCCGGCTCTGGTGCAACTGCTCCAGCAGGAGAAGCAGGAATGGCGCCTCCACCAGCAGTTGCAAGAATTGGACCGATTTGAGCCACCTACAATCTTGAAGTGACTTCAAGATTGGTGTCGGGTGGCGATTGATTTATTGGTGCTCGACGACCTGGGCTATGTCAAGAAGACGGAAGCGGAAACCTCTGTTCTGTTCGAACTGATTGCCCATCGTTACGAGCGCCGCAGCCTTCTACTCACCGCCAATCAGCCCTTCAGCCGCTGGGATTCGATTTTCTCGGATTCCATGATGACAGTGGCGGCGGTGGACCGATCGATCCACCATGCCGTCATCGTTGAGGTTGATGCCGAAAGTTTTCGCAAGCAGGCCGCTGCTCGCAGAAACTCAGCGGCGCGATCTGCCACAACCGATCCGTGACTGTCGTTGCGATCCGTGAATTGAAAAACGACAGTACCCGACAATCTCTGTCGTTTTTTCCGCCCATGACCTTGACATCTGACATTGCTGGTTTCGCCAGCGGAATTGGAAGCACATTTCTCCTCATCCCCGCGATGGATCTTTCGCGCTCGGCAAGATCCAAGATTTACCATCTAGATAGAATTCTATCTCGAGCTTATTGAAATTCGGGACTGCAAAAGCCTGGCAGCTTCGTGTCAGCATTCTCAATAAGCCTCTAAAATTCGTCATCTTACTCTCAGGCAATTCTCAGGTCTGTTCTCTATTGAAAAGGAGGGGGTACATAAAAATTGCATGAATCCACTGATGCAAGCGTTATTCAGACACTGATACGGTGACATGTATCAAGCATGCAAAAAAACTAGAGTCACGGAAGGAGCGTTGTGTTGTGTCAGGGATCTCTTGCGAGCGGTCGGCTCGAGCCATGCGAACTCTCAAGTGGCAAAAGTTGCAGCCTCACCCGCACAGAAGCAAGATCTAGAGGGCAAAGACTCTCCAAATCCTTGCCTCAAGGCGATCGCAGCCTCCCCGGTTATTCGGATACCCTCTAGATTTTTCTCTCTTTCAGGAAAAGGAAACCCAATAATGATCGCGTCAGGCATAAGGAAACCATCAATCATGTACCGGGATTTGGAAACCAGTCTTTTACTGCTTTGCGAGGACGAGCCGACCGGGGAGTGGCGCTTCTCCTGGGGAAGCTCTCCAGATAGCCGTACTTCTCGACATGTTTTCTTGTCTGGTGGAAGAGTAATCTATTTAGGTCGAGGCCGTCTTACGGGGGCTGTCTTCGTAGAGTTGCTCCGACGTTACGTTCCCAAACTCAAGGAAAGAGTTGTTTCCGGTATCCCCCTTGGGAAGGCACTCTCAACAGCCGACCTAGATTGGCTCGTGGTAGAATTTCTCCCGGCTAATGGTTTGAGCTTTCCAGATGTCCTGAAAGCCCTGCGTGTGGCTGTGTTGGCAGAACTCGATTCACTACCCCTCAAAGAGAGCGGCCAACAGATAGAGCTCGGTCTCAATCGCGAATTTCCGCCACTCAGATTCTCCGATCGCTTAGAAACCATCAAAGGCCTTCTGAGTGAGGTAAGCAAGCGGCAATTATTGTGGCGAAAGCTACAATCCAAAGTCCCGTCCATGGAGTTAGTGCCAGTTCTCAACAGTGATGCGATTGCGCGCTCTTCCCTAAGTCAGATGCAAAAGAAGCGGTTAGGGAGTTTAGTTAGGAGTGGTAAGACTCTTGCTGAGATTGCAGTTTCTACCTCCAAAGACCAATTAGAGATTGCTCGCGTCTTTTCTCAGTTTGCAGAAAGCGGGCTGGTGACTCTAAAAGGGAGATTTTCTGGTGTCAGTCGTCTTGCTGGCAGCCGGTCTCCGGGTCTGCCAATTGTCATCGTGGATGACTCCCCTGTATTGGTGAAACAGTTTCAGGGGCTGGTCGAACATTGGGGGTATCGAGCTCGAGCGGTGCTAGATGCCAATCAGGCAATTTCTACCATTCGAGAAATTAAGCCAGTAATGGCCTTTATTGATGTCAATATGCCAGACATATCTGGGTTCGAACTCGTCAAACAAATTCGCTGTTGCCCCGAGCTTGCGGATATACCTCTGACAATTTTGACTGCCGAGAAAAAGCTATCGAATAAATGGCAGGCCAAGTGGAGCGGCTGTAACTTCCTGACTAAGCCTCTCGCTCTGGAAGAGGTTTCGCGATTCACAGCAGATTTGCAGGCAATCTTACGAGAATGTGCCTCCCTAAAAGCCTAGCGACTGCCTGACTTATTTTATCTAACAAATCCAACGAGTTGAGGAAAGAGAAAATGCGTTTCTTAGTGATTGACGATAGCGATCTCGATCGACAGCTCTTGATAAGTCTACTTAAGGACGCCGATCATCAAGTCGATGCCTGCGACAGCTCGGAAGGAGCTCTCGAACGCATCGCTCGAAATCAGTATGATTCGGTTTTTCTCGATATTGTGATGCCCGAAAAAGATGGCTACAGGTTGTTGAGAGAGCTGCGCTCGAACCAAGCCACGGCAGACCAGCACATCGTTCTGTGCTCTAGCAAGAAAACACCTCTCGAAGTTACCTATGGTCTCAAGCGTGGCGCGAATGAATATCTAACGAAGCCCGTTAGCGCTGCAGATATCGAAAAGTTGTTGAAAGCCCTCTAAGCCATGACTGCTAGATTAGCTTCTCCACCAACCAGCGAGCGCTACGTCCTTACCCGCGTGGGTCAGAAAGATCTTGCTTTCCTAGCGCGCTGGATCGATGAGTTTATCGTCGTCGAGCGATCGCAGATTCTCAGCCTCACATTTTATCCGCCTGCTGTTTTGGGAATCGCCCACTGCAAAGGCCGCATGTTGCCCCTAGTTTCGGTGCAAAGCTGCTTGGAAGGTGGCGAAGCTCGGAGCCTGCAAAAAGATCGGGCGATTGCCATTTGCTTGAGCAAAGCGGCCCCAACAGCAGGCGGAGTCGGGCTCATTATTGACAGTCTGCTCGGCAATCGAGAGACCTTAGAGCCAACCGCGCAACTCTTCAAATCTGAAGACATCCCCGATAAAATCTGGCAGCCTTTGCGCTGGCAAAAGCCCGCGACCGAGATTTTCTAAGGTTGTCCTCGTACGTAACGAACTCTTCAGAAACAAAAGAAATTTAGAGGTGATTTATGACTGCTAAACCTGCACCCTCAAACGAAACGGCAATTTCGGGCCAGCGATCGCTCCTAGGTGGCCTGCGCTTCAAGGCTACGGGTATCGCTATTTTGCTCGGCACCCTGCCGGTGCTGGCCGTGGGAACCGCCGCCTACCAAATTGTAAAATCTGAAACCGGCGAGCAAGTCGAGGAGCTCCAGCAAAGTCTGGCTATCGACCTGCGCAGCAAAGTCAACGTCTTCATGCGCGACCGCTACGGCGACATCCAGACGATGGCCAACCTGGACATCTTCACCGACCCCAAGCTCCGCGATATCGCCACCGTCGCTGACAAAGAAGCGGCCCTCGAGCGGCTGCTGGTGGCCTATCCGGTCTACAACAGCATCGGCCTGTTCGACCGCGACGGCGAAGTCATCGCCCAAACCGCGGGTAAATACTTGGGCAACCACAACGACCGTCTCTACGTGCAAGAAGCGCTGGCCAAAGACGGGCCGGTTTTGAGCCAACCGCTGATTTCCACCTCTTCGGGCATCTTCAGCATCTACGCTGCGGCCCCCATCAAAGATAAAGTCAGCGGCGAGACCATCGGCTATATCCGGTCGCGGGTGCCGGTTTCTATCTTTGAGGAGTTTACCTCCAACCTAGGAGCCAGTGAGAACAGCGATTACTTCTTGATCAACCGCGACGGCAATGTCTTCTTCGGCCCCGAGGGCGAGTATCTGGTGCAGACCAACTCGCGTGGCGCTGAGGCCGGCAGCGAGGCAACATCAGAATTCACCGCCCGCGCGGCGCAGGAATTTTTCCCCGAGCTGCAGCAGTTGCAAGCTAGCACCCAGGCAGGCAGCATTCTGGGGACGAGCCCGGCCGACGGCGAATCCCAGCTCATCAGCTACGTGCCTCCCCAAGCCCTGGCAGGATTGCCAGAACTGGGTTGGAGCGTGGCCCTGGCCACCGATACCGACATTGCCTTTGCCGCCCAGCAGCAGTTGCTGCGGACTCTAGTGGGCGGTACGGCCCTGGCGGCGGTGGTCGTTGCCCTCGTAGCGGTCATCTTGGCCGACCGCGCGACGCGACCGATTTTGTCGGCCACAGAGACGGTGACGCAGCTCGGCCAAGGTCAGCTGGCCGCGCGAGTGGAGGTGCGCGGCGAAGACGAAGTCGCTCAGCTGGGAGCCAACATCAACCAGATGGCCGCGCGCATCCAGACCCTGGTGACCGAAATCGAGAGCAGCAATGCCGCAGAAATTCAGCAGCAAAACGAGCTGCTGCAAGCAGATGTCGGCCATATCCTAGATGTGGTCTCGGCAGTTGAAGAAGGCGACCTCACCATTAAAGCCGAGGTGAGCGACCGCGCCACCGGTCTGGTGTCCGACACCCTCAATCGCCTGATTGAAGAACTCGGTCGCGTCCTGGCAGAGTTTGCTGAGGCCGCCCAGCAGGTTTCTTATCGTGCCAATCAACAGAAGAAGCTAACCGGGACTGTGACCGAGAATGCTCTGCAGCAGGCTCAAGCCGTCGCGCGAGTCCTCGAGCTAAACGAGCAAGTCGAACGTGCTGCAGGCAATTCGGAAGCGCAGGTGCGCCAGACTTCGGCTTCTCTGCAAGACCTGGAGGTGACGGTAAACGACGGCCAAGGCGCGATCGCCGCACTCAACGAAGGCATTACCGTCCTCGAGCAGGGCTCCAACCGCATCGTGCAGCAGATGAAGGCGCTCGGCGAGTTCGTCGGCCTGACCGATCGCTTCGTTCACGACCAAAGCCAGATTGCCTCCCTAACGCAAGTACTCGCTATGAATGCGTCACTGGTGGCGGCCCGCGCTTCCGAGCAGCGCGATCCCGACCAGTTTATCGTGGTTGCCCGCGAGTTTGAGTCCATCGCCAGCCAAGTTGGCGAGCTGGCCCGTCAAACGAACGATGGCCTGGTCAACCTGGAGCAACAGAGCGCGCAAATTCACAATGCTGTTGCCACCATTGATGCCAGCGTCCAGGGCTTGGGCGAACTCGTGCGCGAATTTACCGGTGGTGTAGAGCAATCGAGCCGAGTCTTCGGCAACGTCCGCACCGTTACGCAAGCAGCGCTACAAACTGGTGAGGCCGTAGCCCAGGCAAACCAAGACATCACTCGCGCCACCCAAGCCACTACGTCGGTGGTCGGCGATATTGCCAACCGCGCCGACAAGACCGTCCAACTCGCGCAGAACACTCAAGCGCAGTCGGAGCAAATGGACAACCTCTCGGTGCAACTGCGCGATCGAATTGAGTTCTTCCGCTTGCCCGTAGATGCTTTGCCCGCTACGCTGCCCGCCGAGGATCTCGTCGCCGAGGCCGAAATGGCCATCGACGTCCCGGCACAAGAGGTCGACCGGGCTACCACCGACACGGCCACCGATGCCGAATTCGCACTCTCCTAACGGGATATAGAGGTAACCACAATCTCAATGACTGCAACGCACCCCTCTCAACTCCTCCAAGGACGTCGGCCCTGGCGCGGCCTGCGCTTCAAGGCTACGGGTATCGCTATTTTGCTCGGCACCCTGCCGGTGCTGGCCGTGGGAACCGCCGCCTACCAAATTGTAAAATCTGAAACCGGCGAGCAAGTCGAGGAGCTCCAGCAAAGTCTGGCTATCGACCTGCGCAGCAAAGTCAACGTCTTCATGCGCGACCGCTACGGCGACATCCAGACGATGGCCAACCTGGACATCTTCACCGACCCCAAGCTCCGCGATATCGCCACCGTCGCTGACAAAGAAGCGGCCCTCGAGCGGCTGCTGGTGGCCTATCCGGTCTACAACAGCATCGGCCTGTTCGACCGCGACGGCGAAGTCATCGCCCAAACCGCGGGTAAATACTTGGGCAACCACAACGACCGTCTCTACGTGCAAGAAGCGCTGGCCAAAGACGGGCCGGTTTTGAGCCAACCGCTGATTTCCACCTCTTCGGGCATCTTCAGCATCTACGCTGCGGCCCCCATCAAAGATAAAGTCAGCGGCGAGACCATCGGCTATATCCGGTCGCGGGTGCCGGTTTCTATCTTTGAGGAGTTTACCTCCAACCTAGGAGCCAGTGAGAACAGCGATTACTTCTTGATCAACCGCGACGGCAATGTCTTCTTCGGCCCCGAGGGCGAGTATCTGGTGCAGACCAACTCGCGTGGCGCTGAGGCCGGCAGCGAGGCAACATCAGAATTCACCGCCCGCGCGGCGCAGGAATTTTTCCCCGAGCTGCAGCAGTTGCAAGCTAGCACCCAGGCAGGCAGCATTCTGGGGACGAGCCCGGCCGACGGCGAATCCCAGCTCATCAGCTACGTGCCTCCCCAAGCCCTGGCAGGATTGCCAGAACTGGGTTGGAGCGTGGCCCTGGCCACCGATACCGACATTGCCTTTGCCGCCCAGCAGCAGTTGCTGCGGACTCTAGTGGGCGGTACGGCCCTGGCGGCGGTGGTCGTTGCCCTCGTAGCGGTCATCTTGGCCGACCGCGCGACGCGACCGATTTTGTCGGCCACAGAGACGGTGACGCAGCTCGGCCAAGGTCAGCTGGCCGCGCGAGTGGAGGTGCGCGGCGAAGACGAAGTCGCTCAGCTGGGAGCCAACATCAACCAGATGGCCGCGCGCATCCAGACCCTGGTGACCGAAATCGAGAGCAGCAATGCCGCAGAAATTCAGCAGCAAAACGAGCTGCTGCAAGCAGATGTCGGCCATATCCTAGATGTGGTCTCGGCAGTTGAAGAAGGCGACCTCACCATTAAAGCCGAGGTGAGCGACCGCGCCACCGGTCTGGTGTCCGACACCCTCAATCGCCTGATTGAAGAACTCGGCCGCACCCTGTCGGCCGTTGTTTCGACAGCCGACCAAGTCAACCAGCGCACGCTCGAGGTAGGTGCTGTAGCCGCAACCACCGCACAACGCGCCCAAGCCCAAACCCGCTCGGTCGGTAAGGTGCAGGCCTTGATGGAAAACGTCGATGCCCTCTCCCAAGACACAACCGTACAAACCGCAACGGCCGATGCCGTTCTGCAACAGATGCAGGCTGCTGTTGCCGAGGGCCAACGAGAGCTGGGTGCCATTACCGGGGGCATCACCACCCTGCAGACTGGCGCCAACCAAATCGCACAGCGATCGCAAGCCCTGACCGACTTTGTGGACCTAGCGGCCCAATTTACCCGCGACCAAAAGCGAGTTGCCGCGCTGACGCGCGTTCTCGCTCTCAACGCTTCTATGCTGGCGTCTCGCGCTTCCGGGCAACAAGATCCCCGGCAATTTGCCAGTATCGTCCGCGAGTTCGAGACTATCTCCAAACAAGTTAACGACTTAGCCGTCGAAACCAGCCAGGGCCTGACGGGCCTCAAGCAGCGCTCCGAGCAGGTGCAGACCGTCGTCTCCGGTCTCGATAGCGATGTCCGCGAAATTGGCGAGATTGTCGGCGCCTTCGCCCAAGAGGCCGGACAATCGCGTCAGGCCTTCGACCGCGTTCGCCAGGCAACCGAGCAAGTCGCACAAGTTAGCCAGCAAATTGCCCAGTCGAGTCAAGAAATCGCCGCCGCAGCCCAGACAACGCTGCAGTCGGTTCAAGAAATTGCCACCAGCGCGCGCGATACCGAGCAGCAAGCCAGTATCACCCAAGAGCAGCTGAGCTTTATGGAGCAAACGGTCAGTAGCTTGCAGGAGCTGGTGCAATTCTTCCACCTGGAAGCGCCCGCTAAGGTGCCATCGTTGGCAGCTACTGAAAAATAACCCCACCAAGTATCGCCGCGCGTCAGCGAGGAAGCTGTAATTAGCCATGGTTGCATCGAATCAAAATCCGCCACCGCTCTCAACGGCCAGCAACGACGCGCTGGAGCTTGCTGAAGCCAAGCTCCAGCAGGAGCTTCGCACCATGTTTGCTGTCGATACGCAGCAACATTTGCAAACCTATTTGGACTTGGCTGCTAACCTGCAACCACAGTCATGGGTGGCCGATATTCAGTCCCTCTACCGTGCCATTCACACGATTAAGGGGGGGGCCGTAACCGTAGGGGCAGAAGCCATGCTCTCGCTGGCAACGACCCTAGAAGATTTGCTCTCGGACCTACGCTATCTCAATGTCGCGCCGCCTCTGGCCGATGGGTGCCTGCAAGAGATTCTCCTAGAAGGTGGAGAACTATTAGCAGCGACGCTCTCTCCAGAAGACAGAGGCATGGGAGCACCAGCCGTTGCTGCAGGGCCCAGCCAGCAGCGGCTGCTGGCGCTGCGCGAGCGAGTTCGGGCCGATTATTTGCCAAACTGGGACGAGCAAAAACAACTTCACCAAGACTTTGCCGAGCAGGGATTCGACCTGGTCACCCTCGATCTTGAGATTGCCCTCAAGCAGTTGCCAGACTCGGGGCCGGTGCCCGCCAGCGAGTGCGAATTAGCAGAGCAACTGTTGGCGCAGCTCGCTGAGATCGGCCAAGACCTCGAGCTAGCCGCAGGCTGGAGCGAACTCCTATCCCGAGCGCGAGATCTCCTGGAACAGCCGGAATGTTCGGTTTGGCAATCGCAGTGGCCGCAGTACTTTGCTGCCTTTAAAGAGAGCCTGCGTGCCGGAGGAGATTCAGTTGCGTCTCCCCCGGCATTCGACCTCGAGCGGACCGCGCCATTACAGGTTGTTGGCTTACCAGAAGATGACACTGTTGGCTTACCAGAAGATGATGATGATGCCGATCTGACAGATGCAGCCTCTTTTCTCGATGCCTTTGCCGACGAGGCCGACGATGTCGATCTTGATGTTGGCCTTGAGGAGTTTGCCAGCGAGCCCACAGATCTAGATCTGCTCGAACCCGACGACGCTGCCGGCGACGTCACCAATCTAGAGCCGCCGCTGCAGTCTTGGACCATCGAGTCGCCTGCACCCGAGCCAGCCGAGCTGCCGGCGATCGCCGGCACCGAGCCCACCCCAGATCGTTCGGCAGCTAGCACAAAAGATACGCGCATTCCAGTTCCGCTCGAGCGCCTCGAGCGCTCGGCCCAAACCTCAGTTGCTACGGTGCTCTCCCTGCGATCCGTACAGGGTGCCTACAAAGAGCTCCAGAACCGTTTGACCCAATTGGTGGCCATCGCTCAAGAGAGTTCCCGCTACACCGCCCGGATCCGAGAACTGCAAGATGACTATGCCTCGCTCGATAAGCTAGAAACCCTAACGCTAGAGTCCGGTGGTAAAGGGCCGGCCCTCGAGCGCTATCGCCAGGGCTACACCACCATCAACCGCTTGCTAGAGACGAACTTGCGCCTATCCGAGCTAGGCGCAGAAGCAGAAAAAATCTCCCAACAGACCGTCGAGGGCCTGCAGCGCCTCGATCGCGACGTTTTGCAGCTCCAAACCACCATCGAAGATAGTCGCCTGGTCTCGTTTCAGAATCTTGCCTTTCGCGCTCGCGCCACGCTGCGCGACCTCAGCGTGCGCTACGGCAAGTCGGCCCACCTGCAAATTACAGGCGAGCGCACGGAGCTAGATGTGGGCGTTGTCCGGCAGTTGGAAGCTATTCTGCTGCACCTGCTTCGGAATGCCTACGACCACGGCCTAGAATCTCCGGCCGATAGAGTGGCGGCGGGCAAACCAGCGCAAGGCACGATCTTCATAACGCTGCAGCGCCAGGGCAATAGTTACAACCTGAGTGTGGGTGACGACGGGCGAGGGATCGACACCGAGGCTATCCGCGCGCGCGCCACCGCTCTCGGTCTGCCCCTGCAGGAAGTTGGGACCGCTGCCGATCTCCTGGCCGTGCTCTGTCAGCATGGCTTCAGCTCGCGCACGCAGGTGAGCGATATTTCCGGTCGCGGCGTCGGCTTAGACGTTGTGGCCGACGGGGTCGCGCGCCTGGGTGGCAGCATAGAACTCCAGACGAAGCCCAATCGCGGAACGACTTTTGCCCTGACCATTCCGGTGCCGCACCTGTTGGTGCCCTGCGTGCTCCTCCAAGCCGGCGATCGCACCTTCGCCATCCCGACAGAAGAAATCGAGGCGACGCAGATTTTCGAGAACCTGACAGCTGCGCCCGTTGCTGTTGGCGGCCACAGTGGCATCTGGGAGGTCGCCGACGCAGCAGGAACGACGGCGCCAGCCTTAGATTTGCTGGCCTATTGGCACCCAGAGCAAGCGCGGCGAGCTTTTGAAGGCACAGCCATTTGCGCGCACGTCCGCCAGCCTTCGAGCCCTCAGGGAATTTGGCTCTTTGCCGACGAACTCCTCGGGCAAGCGGATTTGCCAATTGCGACGCTCCCGGACCCCCTGCTAGCCCCCAGCGGCCTATTAGGAACGAGTTTGCAAGGCGATGGTTCTCTGGTGCCGGTTCTAGAAACAGCGAGTCTCGCGCGTTTTCTAGCTAACATTTCGGCCGCTCGGGTGACTGCTACTTCCGGTGGCGTTGTCGCGGCAGCAGAGGAGGATGTGGCCGTCGACGACCGGATCCTAATCGTGGATGATGCGGCACTGATGCGGCGGCGCTTGGAGGCGAGTCTGACGGCTTGCGGCTATGACACGCACACCTGCGCTGATGGCTTGGAAGCCTGGAATTGGCTGCAGGCCAACCCCACGCCTCGCTTGGTAATCTCAGACATTGAAATGCCGGGCATGGACGGGTTTACCCTCATCGATCGCTGCCGCCAGGCTGGTCTGGCGATGCCCGTGCTGGTGGTGTCTTCTCGCCTATCGGAAGAGTGGCATCGCGAAGCCCGCCGTTTGGGAGCGACGGACTACTTGACCAAGGGCTTCTCCACCGCCGAACTGCTCGAGAAAGTTAGCATGCTCCTGGAGACGGCAAGCTGAGGCAGAGCGAAGACATCATGGCCGACCTACAGGCGCTAATTTTCGATATGGACGGCACGATCGCCGAGACCGAGCGCGACGGCCATCGCGTTGCCTTCAACCAAGCCTTTGCAGCCGCAGGGCTCGATTGGCACTGGTCTGAGGCGCTCTATGGCGAGCTACTGGCAGTTGCGGGAGGCAAAGAGCGCATTCGTTATTTTTGCGAGCGCGCTGGTTGTTGGCCCGGTTGCTGGCCTACTGGCGATCGCGACGCGGCGATCGCGCGCCTCCACGCCGACAAGACCCGCCGCTTCCGTGCCCTGCTCCGAACTGGAACGATGGCCGCTAGGCCCGGCGTGCGGCGCTTGCTCAAGGCAGCCCGCGCGGCCGGCACTCAGCTGGCTGTGGCGACGACTAGCGCCCCAGAAACTGCGCTGGCTGTCTTGGAGGCAGTTCTCGCCCCGATGGGCGCAGAATGGTTTGCTGCGATCGCCGCTGGGGACATCGTTCCGGTCAAAAAGCCCGCTCCCGATATCTATCAGTATGCCTTAGACGAGTTGGCCCTCGATCCGGCCCAGTGCTTGGCCATTGAAGACTCCGACAATGGCCTACAGGCGGCCACTCGCGCCGGGATTCCGACTCTAGTTGCCACTAATGCCTACACTCGCGGCCAAGACTTCGCCGCGGCGGCTTTGGTGGTCGATTGCCTCGGCGAGCCGGAGCGTCCTTTTGAGGTCCTGCAGGGGAATGCAGGCGGCAAGACCTATGTCGATTTAGAGTTGGCCCGTTTGCTGTTGGCTGCCGCCTGAGGGCAGGTTTTCAGGGTGCTTGGGCTGGTTTTGCGAGCTTCTGCAGGCGGGCGCGGCACGCAGATGGCGGGACCGCTGCTGGTCGCCTGGGTCCGAATCAAGCGCTGAACGGTGGCCAAAACTGGATTGAGTTCGTAGCTCCGCTGCCGAGGATCGCGCAGATAAGCCTGTTGCTCCTGCTCGATCATCACGACGTCTTGGCGGACTAGCCCGGCCAGCAGGCCCCGAGCCGAATTAAATAGGGCATTTTTAACACCCCTGCGGAACCAAATCGGTAACTTGTGCAGCCGCCAAAAGGCCTGCAGCGAGGTGAAATGAACCAAGTAGGCTCGCGTTTCGAGGGGGCCGACCGGGCAAAAAAGACAATAAATGCGAAAATCTTGGCCCAAGCGAGCCTGCCAATGGGGATAAACGTAGCTGACGTGCAAGGGCTCGGGATGCAAGCGGCGCAGAGCTGGCACGAAGAGTTGCAGCACCGACCAGATTTTATCGATGCGATAGTAGCTGCGGGCATTGTAGGCAGCATCAACGCGCGCGTCGCCCTCGAAAATTTCCACTAGGGAGGCTTCGGTCCAGGCCTGCAGGTCTTGATGGAGATGCCCGTGGTACATATCCATCAAGTTTTCAACTAAAAAAGAGTAATGCGCCTGGCAATCCAAGGGAGCAACCGCAGCGATAAAGTTCAAGTCTCCCCATTCGGGGAGCCCCATCATGGGCACGGTTGGGGCTTTGCTCGCATCGCCAGGAAAAAGCCAAATAAAACCATCGCGGTCGCAAACCGGATAGGCGCGCAGCCGGCAAGTCGGGAGCTTTTGGCGCTCCTGCAGGTAAGGCACGCTAGCGCAGCGACCGGCACCATCAAACTGCCAGCCGTGATAGGCGCACTCAAGGCGATCGCCTGCGACCCGGCCGTGGCTGAGCTTGACCTGGCGGTGGGGGCAGCGATCTTCAAGGGCGCGGACCTGGCCGCTGGCGTCTCGATAGAGCACGATATCGCGCTGCCACAGCTTCACCCCCAAGGGGCGATCGCCTTTAAGTTCGGTGCTGCGGGCAACAACGTACCAACAATCGAGATTGGCGCGTGCTTGACGGATATCCACTACTTCGAAACCCCAGTTTTACCTGCTCGCGACCGATCCTAACTAACCCCACCCGGGCTCCTTCCGGTCGCGATGCGATTCCACAAGGTTCGAAATCTTTGTTTATGACTTGTGCGGGTTCGTTTCTATCATCTATAATTTTAGACTGTGTCAAAAATATTTAGGCTTCTCGGCCGTAGAGACTTTTTTTCCCATGCCCAAGATGAAAACGCGCAAGGCTGCAGCCAAGCGCTTCCGCCTGACCGGGTCCGGCAAGATTCGCCGCCGCAAGTCCAATCGCAATCACCTGTTGCAGCATAAGTCTTCCGAGCGCAAGGCTCGCTTGGGGCATCTGGCACTGGTGCACGAGAACGATGCAGACAACGTGTTAGCCATGCTGCCCTACGCTTAAGTTAGGGCTGAGAGAAGAATTGATATTTAGATCGGAGATACAAAAACCTTGTCTAGAGTCAAACGGGGCAATGTTGCCCGCAAGCGCCACAAGAAAGTTCTGAAGATGGCCAAGGGCTTCCGAGGCGCTCACTCGAAGCTCTTTCGGACCGCTAACCAGCAGGTCATGAAGGCCCTACGCTACGCCTACCGCGATCGCCGCCGCCGCAAGCGCGATTTCCGTCGCCTGTGGATCGTGCGCATCAATGCAGCCGCTCGCCAGCACGGCCTCAGCTACGGCAAGCTGATCCACGCCCTCAAAGAGGCAAACATCATTCTCAATCGCAAGGTCCTAGCCATGCTAGCGGTGCTCGAGCCCGACACGTTCGCCAAAATTGTCGAACGAGCCAAGCAGGGAGCGGCCGAGGGCTAGAAGGGGGCCGGAGCGGTAGCAGCGATTCGCCCTCAGAGCCCTCGCGGGTGCGGGCTTGTGGCATGCGTCCGAGTTCTTGATGTGCTGGCGGATCGTCACTTTATGTTGAAGCGGTGTTTGGCGGCGATTGCGCTGGGAGCGATCGCATGTGGTGGATTATCAATTGAGGCCGCTCGGGCAGCCGAGCTTGCGGAGATTCAGGCGCGCGGCAAGCTCATCGTTGCCGTCAAAGACAACACGGCCCCCCTGGGGTTTCGCGACGAGAGCGGCCGGTTGCAAGGCTTCGAAATTGAGGTCGTCCGGGGGTTGGCCGCCGAGCTCCTTGGCAATGCCGATGCGGTCGAGTTCGTGCCCGTCCGCAACCAAGAGCGCCTGCAAGCGCTTCTAGAGGGCCGAGTCGATCTCGTCGTGGCCCAGCTAAGCGCGACGCCGACGCGGGCGCGGGTCGTTGCGTTCAGCTCGCCTTATTATTTTGAGAGCGCGGCCTTTGTGAGCGCTGAGGCGGGAATCGACACCTGGAGGGATTTAGCCGGCCGCCGGGTTGCGGTTCTGGCAGGCTCGCAGGCGGCAGTTGCCCTAGCAGGCGACCTGCTCCCCGAACCGGCAACCTCTGTCCTCGTGACCTCATATCAAGAGGCTCTGGAATTGCTCGAGCGCGGCGAAGCGGCGGCCTTCGTGGGCGATGCCAGCGTGTTAATAGGCTGGGTACAAGAGTTCCCACGGTACCGCTTGGGGGATTTCCCCAAGGTCGATTTCGTGCCCCGCAGCCTGAGCGTCGGCATACCCAGAGGCAAGCAATACAACCCGCTGCGAGAGCGGATTAATGTTGCGATCGCGCGCTGGCGGCAATCGGGATGGCTCGACGAGGCGCGGCGACGCTGGGGGTTACCCTAATAAAGAGCAATTCGGTACGGCCGTTGTTGCCAGATATTGCCACAGAGGACCCATGAACGATCTTTTACCCATTGTCTACGTTGGGGCGCTCCTTGCCATTCTGGCGAGCGTCGGCGTTTTTCTGTTGAGGCAAATACTCCGGACGCGCCGCACCGAAAAGACACTAGCCGATCTGCAAGCCAAGCTCAAAGACAATGTCGGCACCCCCAAAGAGTATTACGAGCTGGGCAATATCTACTTGAGCAAGAAACTCTACGCCCAGGCAGGCAGGGTTCTCGAGAAAGCCCTCAAGAGCAAGGGCCTCGAACCTGAGAATCGCGCCCTCGTCCTCAACGCGCTGGGATACTCGTATTTCGCGCGCGAGCAGTATGACATTGCCACGCGCCAGTACAAAGAAGCCCTAAAATGCGATCCAACCTACACGTTTGCCTGGAATAATCTCGGCAAGGTCTACGAGCAGAAAAAGCTTGTCGTGCAGGCCATCGGAGCCTACGAGGAAACTCTAAAAATCGACCCGAATAACGAGATCGCCAAACGCCGAGTCGAGGCCCTAAGCAAGCGGGTGTCTGCATCCACTTAGGCTTTGCCCCCAGACTCCTCCGCACAAGGGCTCGCAGCAACGAGTACGGCGTTGCGCCGGAAATCTGCGAGGTATTTTTCTAGCAGGAGCACTTGGGGGAGGTTCAGGCTGTAGTAGACCCAACGCCCTTCTTGGCGAGCGCAGACGAGATTGGCCTCGCGCAGCGCGCGCAGGTGGAAAGAAAGCTTGGATTGGGAAACCCCCAAGCAGACGCACAGATCGCAGACGCACATCTCCCCTTGGCGCAACGCCTCGAGAACCTGCATGCGAATGGGGTCGGACAGCGCGCGGAAGCCGGCTAGGAGCGGCTCTGTGCTGAGTTTTGAGAGAGGGGGAGTTGCAAGCATTGGTGGTCCCTGTAGATGCTCTAAGCCTCGTTAACCGGGGAGCATAGATAATCCTAACCTATTTCGCATCCGCATCGGCTCTGTGATAGGTTAGATCGTGCTGGCGAGATTGCCACTAGTGCCCGAGCCGGTATGGAAGAACCAATTGCAGAACTTCTCGAGAGCTACGGTTTTGAATCGCTCCAGGGTGAGCCTGCTGGGGCGGCGGTGGCGCGCTGGTCGCTCGAATTCGAACCAGACTGGGTGCGCTTGGCGGTTCTGGAGGCCCTCCATCAGGGACGCTACAAGGTAATCTCTGTCGAGCAGATTTTGCGGGCTTGGCAGCGCCGCGGCAGACCAACCTATCACTTCGGCTCAGATTTCGAGCGGCTCGTCTGCCAAAACCTGCCGCGCCCGAGTGCGCCCCAGCTTGATGCTGGCGCCCTCTCTCCCCAGCCACCGGCAGTGGAACTCCCGGCAATCGGCGACAATCAGCGACCGGACCCCCCAGCGGCGATCGCACCGTTTGCGCCCCAGCCCGATGTGTCGGCGCTCTACGCCAAGCTGCGGGCTGTGGCCCAAGAGCCCCCAGAAGCAAGCGACCCCGAAGCAGACGTTTAGGCCGCACATTAAGAGGTTCGAGCGGGGCCACCCGGTGCCGACCCTCAAGTTGGGTTTTTCGAGCCTACGGGTGAGGCCACAGAAAATCTCTGCCACACAACTCCTTCAGGAGATTTGTCGCACCAGCCGTGTCGATGGGTGCCGAAAACGAGAAGCCTTGTGCTAGCTCGCAGCCCATCCCCCTGAGCAGCTCGCGCTGCGTTTCGCTCTCAACACCTTCAGCGACTACCTGCATCTCCAGGCTCCTGGCAAGAGCAATAACAGCTTTGATAATGGCAGTGTTTCGATCTTGAGATTCCAGACCAGCAACAAATACGCGGTCGATCTTGAGAATATCAATCGGGAACCTTTGTAGGTAGCTCAAGGAGGAGTAGCCCGTTCCAAAGTCATCGATTGCAACGTTAATGTTGTATTTCCTGAGCCGAGCGATTGAGTCAACGGCAGAAGCTGCATTTCTCATCAGTTCTTGCTCGGTCACTTCTAGATTTAACGATCGTCCGTCGATATCATGACGGTCTAGAATTACTCTGATTTGATTTGCAAGCTCGGGATTTGTAAAGTGACGGGCCGAGAAGTTGCTTCCGACACGAAATTCAGGGGAGACTAGTTGCAGTTGCTGCCAAGCCCGCAACTGCTTGCAAACTCCGTCCATCACCCACAGATCGATCGACTCGATCAAGCTTGATTGCTCTGCAATGGCAATGAATGAGCCTGGCGATATCAATCCCCGTTCGGGGTGCTGCCACCGAACGAGGGCCTCGAACCCAACAAGTTTGTTCGACAACAGGCTGATAATTGGCTGATAATGTAAAAGGAGTCCATCCTGCTTCAAGGCTTGGTGAAGTTCGCTTTCAATGTAGAACTGGTTTGAAAGGGGATGATGCAAGGCTTCTTGAAAAACAGAGTAGGATCCTTTGCAACTTTCCTTGGCATGGTACATCGCTGCATCTGCATCGCGTAACAAGTGCTCGGGTTGAGTGTATCCTTTATGGCCTAGGGCAATTCCGATACTAACGGTTGTCTGGAATTCGCGATCGTCTAGTTGAAATGGGATTCGCATTTCAGCTTGAATGCGCTCGGTGACCTGAATGACACTCTCTAGATCCGGGATGTTTTCTAGTAGTACGATAAATTCATCGCCCCCAAGACGGGCTACCGTACTGCTTACGGGCACACAACTTTCTAGGCGCCTAGCCATCGCGACAAGGACCTTATCTCCTAGATAGTGACCGAGGGAATCGTTGATGACTTTGAACCGATCGCAATCGAGAAAAAGGACCGCAAAGCAAGTATCATCATCTCGCTGCTTGGCACTCTCTAGAATCTGCCCCAATCGCTTCATTAGGAACGTCCTATTGGGTAATTCTGTTAGGTCATCGTGGAGGGCCATATGTAACAGCTTCTCCTGGGCGTCCTGGCGAGCAGAGATCTCTCGTTCTAGCTGTGTCGTGCGCTGGCGAACTCGCTGCTCCAAATCCAAATTCAGGTTCTGAAGCTCTCGACGAGCCAGGCGCAGCTGCAATTGAGTGTCGATGCGGGCGACCACTTCTTCGAGTTGAAAAGGCTTCTCAATATAGTCGGCCCCACCGACCTCAAAAGCTCGAACTTTGTCTAACACTTCATCTAGCGCACTCAAGAAAATCACAGGGATTTCCTGGGTCGCGCTGTTCGCTTTCAAACGACGGCAAACCTCATAGCCGTCCATTTCTGGCATTTTGATATCCAGTAGAATCAAGTCTGGCTGAGCTGCTTTGGCAACAGTTAGAGCCATTTGCCCGGAAATCACCGAGCGCACTTTATAGTCCTGCTCTGTTAGCATCCCCGACAAAAGCTTGAGATTGTTTGGGGTGTCGTCAACAATTAGAATATCCCCTCTTCTGGAATCTGGCATTGGATTTATCTTAGTCCGTGCAAGAGAATCTTCATCATTCGAGTGCTATCCGAGGGGCCGATCTCATAAGAGCGCTAACAATTTGCCTTATATTCCTCAATTATTGATAGCATTAAATCGTAGCGAAATTCTTCTAGGAGAGTTTTTATATTTACTATCAGAGAATTCAGATCTGGGGGTATTTCTGTTAGCAGCTCTTCAATGCGGTCGCTGTCGGCCAGCGTCGCTGCTTCTTGCAGGCGATCGACCCAGGGCAAGGGCATGCGAGCGAGATGGACTTCGAGCCCAGCCGCTAACTGCAGTGGCAGAGCTTCAACTTCCTCAGGAGCCTCGTCGGTATAGCAGTAGCGTATGCCTAGATGCTCGGCAAGCTTATCAAAGACGATCGCTTCGCGGAATGGCTTGCGAACATAATCGTCGCAACCCGCCGAGAGCACGACTGCTTTCTCCTGCTCCAAACCACTGGCTGTCAGCGCGATAACAACCGTTGCTTGGCCTTTTAGGTGAGTTTTGATGTAGCGGGTTGCTTGGTAGCCGTCCATTACCGGCATACGCATATCCATCCAGATCAGGTGTGGCTCCCAGGTCTCCCAAATGCTTATGGCCTCATAGCCATTGGTTGCCGCTTTAACCTCAAAACCAAGGGGGGATAGAATTTGCAGCAAGAGTTGGCGGCTCTCCCAGCGGTCCTCCGCAATTAAAATGCGACGGGGGGGTTCTCCAGGAGCCAACCCAGCAATATGACGGCGGGGTTTTGTCAGCGACGGGGGGCTGGGAGAGTCGGCTACAGTGGCTTCAATTTCAAAGTGGAAAAGTGCTCCCCCAATCTGACGATTGTCGGACGTAGGTTTCGGAACATCATCAATGCCATGAGTATAGGTCATTCCTCGGCTTACAACTGCTAGATTTCCGCCGAGGAGCCGCACGAATTGACTGCTGATAGGCAATCCCAATCCGGTTCCCGAGCGGGTGTTTAAGCCCACCTCACTTTGCACGAAAGCCTCAAAAATAGAAGGCATCTCTGTCGATCCGATGCCATGCCCCGAATCTTCAACCTCAAAGTAAATTAGACAGGGCGAGCCGGTACTCGAGGCGGGATCTGAAGCTAGTCTTGCTCGCAGGAAAATATGGCCTTTCTGAGAAAATTTAATCGCATTTCCCAAAAGGTTTAGGAGAATCTGCCGCAGCTTGCCTTCATCGGTCTGAATCGAGCGAGGCAGGTCTGGCGCGCGCGCAATGTGAAATTGCAAGCTCTTCTCAAGGACGCGCGATCGAAAAATATCTTCGGTCCAAGTTAGCAAATCCTCTAGATTGCAGGCCGCGATATTCAGTTGAAGTTGACCTGCCTCTATCTTTGACATATCTAGAATGTCATTGATTAACCCGAGCAGATGCTCGCCACTGCCATTGATAATGCTGAGACTCTTCCGCTGCTCCGCACTGAGCGTTGGATCTTTGGCCATTAGCTGGCTGAAGCCCAGAATGGCGTTGAGCGGCGTCCGTAGCTCGTGACTCATGTTCGCCAGAAATTCACTTTTGACGCGATTGGCTGTTTCTGCAGCCTGACGGGCCTGCTCCAACTCAGCGTTCTGTTGGGCGGCTAGCTCGCGCTGCTCCCGCTCCCAGGAGAGCGATTGCGCCTGGGCAATCGCAATGCCGACTTGAGCGGCAACATCCTCGAGCAGGGCTTTTTCGGTCTGCGTCCATTCGCGGTAGCAGTCGCATTGATGTAGGCCAATAACCCCATTGGGCACGCCCCGATAGGAGGTGCGAATGGCCAGCATCGACTTGATTTCTAGTTGCTCGCAGAAGGGTAGGGCATTCGCTAGGAGGGGATCGGCGCGAACATCGTCGGAGACCACCGCGCGATCGCTCGCGAGCACCCTTCGGGCGTGGGGATTATCGTTGACTGGCACTTCCATCTGCAGCATGGACGGCCAGGCTGCTGCCGCTAAATATTCGGCCATGGGCGGGAACCGAGGTGGCGGCTCGGGGACGTAAGCGTGTAAGTTGCACCGACTGACTTGAAAAGCGCGACCGATCTGCTCGACAGCAGTTTGGTAGATTTCCCGAGCGTTCAAACTTTGACGGACCTGGGCGGTAATGCTGCCGAGCAAATGCTGCCTTTGAAACTGCTGCCTGAGCAATAACTCAGCTTGTTTGCGTTTGGTGATGTCGGTACCGATAGACAAAATTTCAACCAGGTCGCCTGTCTCATTAAAAACGGGCTGGTTAGCCCAACCGATCCAAATGCGAGAGCCATCGCGCCGAATATTCTCATTTTCGTTGGCGGCAAAGTTTGCCGGGTTGCGAGCGATCGCCTGCATGAGCTGCTGCAGGTCGCGGCCGGAAGACTCAGTCGCAGGCACGATCGTGCCAATGACGGACTGTCCCACCAGCTCGGCCGCGCCACAACCAAAAAAACGCTGGCCGTAGCCATTAATAAACTGAATCGTCCCATCGACTCCCCAGCGCAGGATAATCGAGTTTGCCGTCTCGACAAGGTCTCGGTAGAGGTTTTCTCGCACCTGGAGGGCGCGGGCAAACTGCTGGGCTTCGAGCTCTGCACCAGCTCTCGCCGCAAAGATGCGCAAGATCGACTCCCGTTCCGGAGATGCTGCCATTGGCTGAGTGTCGAGGACTGCCAGGTGCCCTAACACTTCATTGTTGGCGTTGACGATGGGCACGCCGACATAGCTTTCAATATCGAGCTCGGCCAGCGCTGAGTCTTGGGGGAATCGTTCTCGAACTCTGTCGAGATAGTCGCAGCGCCGCCCCTGGATTACCCCTTCACAGGGAGTGCCCGCGAGGGGGTAGGGCTGCTCTGGGGTATCCCAGGTGTTGCCGGTCCAGAATGCCAGGGGACGAACTTGTTGCCGCCCCGGAATGACGACCTCTGTGGCGATGGCGTATCTCACGCCCAACACCCGGGCGAGGTATCGCGTGCAAGATTTGAAGAATTCATCGCCGGTTTTGGCAGCCGTTCCCTCAACAATGAGCTGTAGGGCCTCTTCTTGGTGCTTGCGAGAGGTGATGTCCATCACCACACCAAACAGGCGAATGGTTTGTCCGGTTGAGTCGATTTCAGTTTCGCACCGCGCTTCAACGTGTCGGATCGAACCACTGGGGCGCACGATTCGAAATTCATTGTGGTGGGGAGTTCCCTGCTGCAGGGCCCGATTTACGTCCCGCTCCCAAGCAGGCCGGTCGTCGGGATGAATGGTATCGGCCAGGGCTTCGTAGGATGGCGCCGTCTGCTGGGGGCTCAGTCCGAAAATTCGGAACGTTTCAGCCGACCAAGCCATCGCGCGCGCGTCGAAGCTCCAGCTCCCCACACTGGCAATTCGTTGTGCCTCAGCAAGGCTCGCTTGGCTCTGTCGCAGCCGCTCTTCTATAAGTTTGCGCGCTGTAATGTCTTCGGCAATGCCTTCAATGGCCAATAATTCCCCAGAGTCACTCCAGACAGGATGCTGAGAAACGAGTAGGGTGCGGC
Source organism: uncultured bacterium (assembly GCA_964435975.1). Lineage (GTDB taxonomy): Bacteria > Cyanobacteriota > Cyanobacteriia > Cyanobacteriales > Rubidibacteraceae > CAYTBI01. Next base: position 10,076 of record CAYTBI010000044.1, on the reverse strand, counting down.
ACTCGCCGCTGGGGTGCCCGAACCGCATTTCAAACTGTTGAAACTCTACTTTTTCTTCTATTATTTTTGCCACGGCTACCCTGGCAACTTCAATATCTTCCGGCAGCCAGTTCACAACTTCCGACCAAGATCGGCCGAGAAAATCATCTCGACCGATGCTAAAAACAGCTTCAAATCCACCGCTGACATAGGTAATAGTGCCTTCGGCACCCGTATGGCTAAAGATAATAAACTTATCGCCAATGTCATCGACGAGGCGTCGAAACTTAGCTTGCCCCTCTTGCAGGGCCCGCTCGGTTTCCTTGCGATCGCTAATATCTTGCAGGGAGCCATCAACACAGTCCTCATGACAGAGGGCACTCGTCTGCAACGCTACCCAGACGAAACTCCCATCCGGCCTTTTGAGGCGAGTTTCAAGATTGTGAATGGGCTCTCCCCGCTGCAGGTGCAGGTGCAATCGATGTCGCTCCTGGGGCAATAATTCGAGTTGATGGTGCCATCGGTCGGGCTCGGCGAGCAAATCTCGCACGGATTCATAACCGCAGAGTGCCGCCAGCTTAGGATTGGCGTCGATCAAGCGGCCATCAGTTCGACTGAGAAACAAGCCGTATGGAGATTCTTCAAAGATGCGGCGATACCGGGCTTCAGCTTGCTGTCGCTCTTGCGTTTCCCGCTCGAGGGCTTCGGTTTGCTGTTGCACTCGATCTCGTAAGGCTCGAATGTAGCTTTCGACCTCCTGGCGGGAGACCCACAGTTGCTCTCTGATAAAGCGAGAAGGGGCTGCCAGCCAACTTTTTTGTCCGAGGTAACCGCCCTTTGGGGGCGCAAGCACGGTACGGACGACATAGATTGCTACTCCCCCCGACAGCAGGACGCCCGCTCCGAGCGCCGCCATCCACAGACTCATATCGGGGTTAGCGCGCCCGAGGGCTGCAATGGCTCCCGGACGGCTAACATCAAGCGCGACTCTTAAAAAACTCAGGCTTTCGCCGGCAGCACCAAGCAGCGCTTGGGAAAGTGAGGGCCCTACTGCTATCCCCGACAGATAGTTCGACATAACTCCCCGGCGAATAGTGTCAACTAGAGCAAAAGTAGCAGTCGGGACAAACCCATCACGAGCAGTTCGTTACCCTGCTTTTCCCCCTCACTGGCCCGAGCGGCCGCTAACATCTCGCGCTGCGCGCGCGCTCTTGCCTCATTGTAGTAGGCATCATGGGCCGAGTCTTGATTACTATCAAGTCGTTTAGATCTCGCAGATATCGATGTGCTTGCTTAGGTGGTGTTGCAAAACTTGAGTATGGCTGCCCGGCGAGGAAAACCTCGAGCCAGATTTTTTAACTCTGTCAAACAGACTACAGTTATAGACTCGAGTATCAGTCCGCCATCTCGAGAGCGCAACTCAGAAGTGCAAGCCGGTGGCAATTTCATCAATCCCCTTGCGGGTCGGCTGGCCCGCCTCCAGGAGCAATCCCGAGACACCTAAGCTGCGAGCACTCTGACGACGAGTTGCTGGAGTACCATCGCTGCAGCAGCCAGCACCATTAGGCCTAGCCCGAACCATCCTCCGGGCACCAGCGGCGGACAGAGCCTGCCTTGAGGGCAGCAGCAGCGCTGCTGCCAAGCCATCAGCGCTGGCAACAGGCCGAAAAGTACGGCAATGCCGAAAATCCCAGCAAAGTCGAGGGCACTAAAAAAGATGCCCGGAATCGCAAGGGCAAGCACCAACGGCGGCACCAGAATGACCGGGAAGTAGCGCCATCGTGCCAGCATCTGTGGCCAGAGATCGGCAAAAAAATCTAGCAGCCCATACACAAAGCCCACAAAAGAGGTGGCGATCGCCAAACCTGAGAAGATCGAGACCAACAGGGGGAGTTGGGGTGAGAAATTAGCAGCCATCAGCCGCTGCAGGGGATCGAAGGGGACGCTTTGGGGGTCGGCGCACCCGAGAATGATGGCATTCCAGACTAAAAATAACCCGAGCGCAAGGGCAGAGCCGAGCAAGATGGCGCGGCGGATGCGGCGGATATCTCCCTGCTGTTGAGTGGCCACGGTGGGAACCGTGTTGTGAAAAACCATCGCTACCAGGAGAGTGGGAAGCGGGCGGGAGATGGCCTCCCAGTGGCCGACGAGTAGCCGTGCGGGCACCAAGTGGGGCAAACAAACCCCCACCAGACCCATAAATGCGGCGATCGCTCCCAATAGCATGAGGCTATTGACCCGTTCGACCCAGCGCGTGCTGCCCCAAAGCACCAATCCTCCTAGCAGCGCATCCAGCAGGCAAGGCCCCACCCAATTGGGCAGGCTCAGCCCCAACTCCATCCCAGCCGCTTGGAGGACTTCGCCGCCGCGTGCTAGGTAGGCTACCAGCAGCGCGTAGTGGAGCAAGGCATAGGCGATTCCAGCGACAATCGCGCCGGGACGACCGAGCGTCTGCCGCACCATTGCCAGAATGCCCGTGCCCCCGAAGCGATCGCAAGTCGTCGCGGCCAGATTGGTACGTACTTCTGCCAGGAGTAAGCCCGAAGCCACCATGTAAGCCCACGTTCCACACAGGGCGATTGTTGCTGGCAGAACGCCTGCTGCCTGGGTTACGGCTGGCAGGGCGAGGATGCCCGCGCCGATGGTCGTGCCGGCGACCAGGGCGATACTCCCGAGCATGCTTCCTGCTTGGGATGGTGGCGCACCTGCCGGGAGTTGGGCAGGCTCTGTGGTTGGTGGCCGTTGGGTTCGCACGGGGAATTTCAAGCAACCTGCAGTGATAGGCCGGAGTGGGGGGCGTTAATCTGCCATCTCGAGAACGCAACTCAGGAATGCGAACCGGTCGGCAATCTCATCAATTCGCTTGCGCGTCGGCTTGCCCGCACCATGACCGGCCTTGGTCTCGATGCGAATGAGCGTTGGAGCCTCTCCGGCCTGGGCAGCCTGCAGCGCGGCGGTGAATTTAAAGCTGTGGCTGGGCACGACCCGATCGTCGCGATCGGCCGTGACAACCAGCGTTGCGGGGTAGGCCGTTCCGGGGCGTAGGTTATGAAGTGGCGAGTAGGCATAGATGGCGGCGAACTCTTCTTTGCTCGCAACCGGATCGCCATAATCCGATCGCCAAGCCCAGCCAATGGTAAACTCGGCAAACCGCAGCATGTCCATCACCCCCACAGCTGGCAGCGCCGCACCAAACAGCTCCGGCCGCTGGGTCATGCAGGCACCTACGAGCAACCCGCCGTTACTTCCCCCCGAGATCGCGAGCTTTCTAGAAGAAGTGTAGCGATTTTCTTGAAGCCATTCGGCAGCGGCAATGAAGTCATCGAAAACATTTTGCTTATTTGTTTTCGTGCCCGCCTGGTGCCAGGCTTCGCCATACTCGCCGCCCCCACGCAAGTTGGCTACGGCATAGACGCCGCCTAGTTCCATCCAGACGAGCTGGCCGACCGAAAAAGCAGGGGTCAGAGAAACACCGAAGCCACCGTACCCGTACAAAATTGTCGGATTATTGCCATCGAGGAGCAATCCCTTTTTGTAGGTCAGAAACATCGATACCTGGGTGCCATCTTTACTGCGATAGAAGACCTGCCGCGTTTCGTAGTTGTGTGGATTGAAGTCAACAACGGGCTTACGAAAAACGGCACTCTCGCCAGTCGCGCAGTCGTAGCGATAAATGGTTGTCGGTTGGGTAAAGCTGGTAAACGCGTAAAAGGTTTCCGTATCGGTGGATTTGCCCCCGAAGCCCCCGACCGAGCCAATACCTGGCAGGGCAATCTCTGCGATGAAGGTGCCGTCTAGCGCGAAGGTCGCCACGTACGATCGCGCGTCTTTGAGGTATTCGGCAAAAAAACAGTTATTGAGAATGCCCGCGCCTTCGAGGGTATCGGCAGCTTCGGGAACGATCTCCTGCCAGCGCTCGGGGTCGGTAATATCGATGGCGATGATTCGACCGCGCGGGGCAGCGAGATCCGTGCGGAACCAAAACGTCGTGCCCTCGCTGCCAATGAAACTATAGCTAGCAGCAAACTCTCGAACGAGCTCGACAATCGGAGCGGCGGGGGTCTGCAGATCCTGGTAAAAAATGAGATTATTCGGATCGGTGCCTTGACTGACAGAAACGATCAGGTAGCGCCCGTCTTCGCTGGTTTGCGCTGTAAATAGCCATTCTTTTTGGTCGGGACGATCGTAAACGAGAATATCCTCGTGCTGCTCGCTGCCCAAGCGGTGATAGTAAAGCTTGTGATGGTGATTGACCCGATCGAACTGATTTTCAGCGGCCTCGGGGGCATCGTAGCGGCTGTAGAAAAAGCCCGCATTATCTTTGCGCCAGGCCGCACCAGAAAATTTGATCCAACAGAGCTTCTCGGGCAGATCTTCTCCCGTTGCAACCGATCTGACCTGCCACTCTTGCCAATCCGATCCCGATTGTGAGAGGCCGTAAGCCAGCCAGTTGCCATCATCGCTGACGGCTAGGCCCGACAGGGCGATCGTGCCATCTTCTGAGAGGACATTCGGGTCGAGTAAGACTCGGGGCTCGGCATCGAGATTTGCCAAGACATAGAGTACATTTTGGTTTTGCAGGCCGTCATTTTTGAAGTAGAAATAGCGGTCGCCGGCTTTAAAGGGCGTGCCAAATTTTTCGTAATTCCACAGCTGCTCGAGGCGCTCGGCGATCTTGCTGCGGGCGGGAATCTTAGCAAGGAACCGATCGGTGAGAGTGTTTTGCGCCTCTACCCAAGCTGCCGTCTCTGGAGAGTCGAGATCTTCGAGCCAGCGATAGGGGTCGGGGACTTCGGTGCCGTGGTAGAGATCGACACGATCGTCCCGGCGACTCTCTGGATATGGCGATGGCAGCATAGAACTCTGGCTCGGTAGGTGTGCGATCGAGTTTACCGGACCGAGAGCGCGCTACTCCAATCGAAATCTCTGGCGATCGACTCAAAACGGGTTTCGGGCCGCTCTCGAAGACCAGAGCGTTAGTTAGTATCTAGGCTTTATTACCCTAATAAATTCAGAGGAGACGATTTTTAGTTCGCCATCGACAGCGCTCACCGCGTACGAACGCACTTCTCTTTGAGTCGAGCCATCGGGGTAAATGTAGGTATTCTCTCCCATGAGATGCAGCGAGTCACCCGCTCTGGAAGTAGACCGTAAGTTCTCAACGGTTACTCCCCTAAATTGACTGAAGAATCTAGGAGAAAACGCTTTCTCTAGCTGCGGGCCGTAGAAGGTCATTGCCTTATCAAATTGCTTTGCAGAGAGCTGGTAGTACAGATCCTCGACGAGCGAGACCGCTGCACCGACGCTAGCGGTCTCGGCTGCTAAAGCAGCAGCCTGACGGGCTGCCTCTTCTCTGCGGAGCGCTGCTACAGCCTGGCGGGCTTCTTCTTCTCTCAGGCGAGCCGCTTCTGCAGCCGCCCTGCGGGCTTCTACCACTTGCCTCTCTGCTTGCAGTCTTGATTCGCTAGCGTGGTGAAGGGCAAAGGCCGTGCCAAGTACGCTCGCCAACAGCAGCAAGACTACAGCCCAAGAAATTTTATTTGTCGCTTTCTGAGGCATCGGCCGCAGCAGGTGCGCGTTGGCGATGTCTCTAGTAGCACGAGCATTCTTCTGTGCGCGAGCGAGTGTTCTGCCAGGAGCGACCGCGTCGAGATCGGCGCGAGCCTCCGGAATTCGGGTAGGCTCTTGGTGGGGCAACGATTCGAGATCGCCAGACAAGTGCAGGGCGTCAACTCGCACCCGGCCGTTGTCGTTGACATAGAGCGACTGCCGATCGCAAACTACCGCAACCTCGCCAGCAAAGGCTGTGGGTTGCGCGACCGCGCTCCATAACTTCTCAGCCAGCTCGAGCGTGTAGCGCAATACTTTGATTCTGCCCGTTGCTAGGTTCTGACGGTAGATTCCCGTACCATCGACATAGATAGTAAGGTCGCAATCCATCGCCCAGTCGGACTGCGGCTCTTGAGACGCTTGAATTAGGGGCTCGCCGCGATGATGCTGGGGCCGACCCGAACCCTGAGCTGGCGAGAACTCGGGGTCGCAGGACGCCTTCACCTCAGAGGACCATCCTCGAGTTCTGAGAAACTCCTTACTGCGATTGGCAAGATCCTTGATAGCGTCCAGATAGGCCTGGCGAATTTCCGCTTCGTTTCTGAGTCGAGCGACCACTGGTGTCTGTCCCCCAATGATACTAGTGGGTAGTGGGCTGCAGCAAACTCAATTAGCCGAGCCCATCGCTTGAGTTTCGTACTAACGATAGATCTAGTTAGATATACCGAGGAGTATACACCCTGGAGGGATGACTGCGGAAACGATTGATGCTGTTGGGGCAAGCGCGTGCTCGAGAGTGGCCGAGTCAAGCGATCTTTGTCACTATGCGGGAGGTCGGGCCGCGCGGCTCGCTTCAAGGACGTTATGGCTGTGAAAGTAGAGGTTCTGACCTAGTGGGCATTGGTCGACGCGAATTCATCAGAGCATTCGGAGCGAGTCTGGTGGCGGTAGCCGCAGTACCCGCAGGTGCCGTTTCACTAATCGACAATTTCTACCTCAATCGCAAACTGGGCTTGGGGTTTAGAAAACCCAACGGATGGTCTTTTGCGAACGTTCGGGAAATGGGAAGTGTCAAGAAAGGACAACTCCTGGCAATTGACGATGTGGCCGCGGCAAGAGAACTTCTGGATTCGATGGACCTTCCTTTCGTATCCGTTCTGCGTCCCGCGAAGATGTCAGTTCGGTTTGCGCCGAGCGCCCAATTCTATATCGTGGATGACATGCCAGCCTGGGAAGAACTGTTCGAGCTAGGAGATAAACTAGAGAGCCTCTTGCGAGAATTCAATGATGAGGAAGCGCCCGCCGACAAACTGTCTCGAGGGCTCGAGAAGCTGCACGATGATGCTGCAGCATGCGATCGATTTCTAAAGTCGTTCGAGATTCTCTCCCAACCCCGAGAATTTCAGCTTTCGTCATGCGATGCAGCGGAGTACACGGCCACCTACTTCTTCGAGCACGAGAGATTGGCACATCCTGTGAGAGTTCGCGCGCGGACGATCTACGTCAACCATCGCATCGCATCGTATTTAATCCGACTCGTTGATTCGCCCTACGGCACTGCCGGCGACGAATTCGACTTCGACCCATTCATTGACAGCATCCGCTTAGTGTAATTAGCTCGCTGTATTCGCCACAGATCGCCCGCAAAGAAGCGTACGAATCACCTGTAGACACATTCGAGCTATTATGAGGGGCTCGTGTAGAGCGATACCCGCTCGCAACCGTCATGACCGCTAATATCTCGGAACTCCAACCCGGTCGCGCCGTCCCCAGCAATAAATTGCAACACGATCGACAAATGGGCTGGCTCAAGGGTGTCGGGTTAGGATTGGCCGTGCTGGTTTGCGCGGGGGCAGTCTGGGAAGGATCCCGTCAGGTGAGATCGCTCTCGGCGCGCCCGGACGCGATCCTAGTGCTCGGCGGTGCCGAAGAGCGCGAGCGCTACGCCGCTCGGATGGCTCGGGAGCTTCCCGACCTCGAGGTTTGGGTTTCATCCGGCAGCCCGCGTTGGTACGCCGAGCGAATTTTTGACGGGGCGGGGGTTGCACCCGAGCGCGTGCGCCTCGATTACCGCGCCCAAGACACGGTAACCAATTTCACAACCCTCGCTGACGAGCTGCAGGCGCGGGGCGTCAATGCGGTATATCTGGTCACTTCCGAGCGCCACATGCTCCGAGCGCGCCTGATCGGTGAAATTGTCTTTGGATCTCGCGGTATTTTGCTCGTCCCGGCCAGCGTGCCCTCCGAGCGCCATCTGCCCGCCGAGCCCTCAAAAGCCGCCCGCGACGGCTTGCGATCGCTGTTCTGGGTGGCAACCGGCCGCACCGAGATGCCCCTCGGCCGCCCAAAGCCCGCTCGCAGTTCCAAATTGCCCGGTACTCCCAGCCACGGGTCGCTCTAGTAGCGCCGGAGAATTACCGACAAATTGTTGGCGGGCATGGCAATGGTTTCGGCCAGCTCCAGACCCTGCGATCGCCCTAGGCTGGCAACTTCTGCGAGATCGCGCACGCCCCAGGCTGGGTCTTGCCCTTGCAGCCAGGCATCGAAGCTGGCATTGCTCGGGGCCGTGTGCTCCCCGTTTTGTTTGAACGGACCGTACAGATAAAGCAGCCCTCCCGGAGGCAGAATGCGCCCCGCGCCAGCACACAAGCCCTCGCAGGCTGCCCAGGGGGCAATATGAATCATATTGATGCAGGCGATCGCGTCGATCTGGCCGTTGGGGATGGCAAATTGTGGGCTTTCTATGGGCCAGGGTGCGGTGCAGACGTCGATAGCCAGTGGCGGCAGAACATTAGAGGCGGGTTCGGCCGCCTGCCAAGCGACGATACTCTCTCGCGACAGTGGCTCGGGCTCCGAAGGCAGCCAGGTGCAGTGGGGCAAGTGCGCCCCAAAATAGATGGCGTGCTCTCCGGTGCCACTGGCAATTTCGAGCACTGTCTTTGGAATATCGGCCGGCTCCAACACCCGCTGCAGCACGGCCAAGATGGGCTCGCGGTTGCGGGCAGTGGCTGGGGCGTAGCGCCGGGCGTCGTCGCTCGTCTCCATAGGGCACTTAAAAAAGTTGGGGCACTTAAAAAATTGATTGGGTCAACCTTAGCATCGATTTTCCCAAGCCCCTTTCCGGAGCGCCGATGCTCGCGCGACCGCGCCTGGTAGAATTCCGGTAAGTCTCGCCCATGTTACGGAATTTAACGTTCTGTCGGCGCGATTCTGGGGCACTTGGCGCGCTGCTGTAAACTAACCATGTCTGGTGTCTACCAAAATTTAGAGCTGCCACGTTAAGGAGTTCGGATAGAAAATGTCCCATAGCGTCAAAATTTATGACACCTGCATCGGTTGCACTCAGTGCGTCCGTGCTTGTCCCTTGGATGTCCTCGAGATGGTTCCTTGGGATGGCTGCAAAGCAGGTCAGATCGCATCTTCCCCCCGTACTGAAGATTGCATTGGTTGCAAGCGCTGTGAAACTGCTTGCCCCACCGACTTCCTGAGCGTTCGCGTTTATCTGGGAGCCGAAACCACTCGCAGCATGGGTCTGGCATACTAAGCTTCTGCCCATCTATCTTCAAGAAGCACTCATTCGATACATTACAAACGCACTCTTTTTTGGGGCACCGCAGGGTGGCCCATTTTTTTTTGCCGGGTCTTACTCCCGCAGCGCGGGCGGCCCAGCAAGTAAACTGCCAACCCCAAAAACGGCACCAACCGCACCAGCCACAACACCTTAGGAGCCTGCCAGTGGCGGCGAGCCATATCGTCAGCGACGAGGGCGCTCTGAAACAGCCAAAACACCCCCAGATCGAAAACAAACGAATAGGCCAGGCGATCGCGCTGGAGAATATCGACAAATTCTGCCCAGCGCTGGGCCCAATCGCCAAATTCCGGGCGCGCCAGCAGCGCCCACACAGGAGATAGAGCCGCAACGACTAGCAGCAGCGCCGGCCAAATGCGGCTCTCGGCAACGCGCTCCAAGGTCGAAAGCGGATCCGCAGGCGCTGCTGGCTGGGGGCGACGCAGTGCCAGCCAAGGCAGATAAAACACGTTCGTCAAAAAGGCAGTGCCCACCAAAAATGGCAGCATCGGCCAGCGCTGGCCCCGCCCATCGAGCAGAAACCCGAAAAACAGCAGTCCCCAGGCAATAGTGAAGTTAAACAGCCCCTCGAGCACCGGATTGAGGGCAGGAGCAAGCTCGGGCGCAACGGCAGGCAACAAAAACCAAAAGTTCGCGCTCAAGGCCAGAACCTCCTGCAGGACATCTGCTCTGAGGTGCAGCAAAGCAGGGCCGGGGGGAAAATCGCTCAGGAGCAGGTAGCCGACGTATGCCACCCACACCAGCCACAGCAAAATGCGGACAATAAGGTGACGAGAGCGGCGATCGGCGGCAGTGGATGCGCTTGTCATGGTCTTAAGCAACGGGTGAAACTGGCGAGCCATTACTGGCCTGCTGAGAGCGTTTTCGCCTCAGAGATGGCTTATCTGAGGGTGGCGATCGCACGGGCGCGGCCCTGCCAGATGCCCCTCACGAGAGCGAAAAGCGCCCTGAGACTACA
>CAYTBI010000043.1:0-33985 GCA_964435975.1 uncultured bacterium | reverse complement strand
CTGCGGTCGAGTCTCCCATCGAAATTGGCCTCTTCGACGCGGATTCCAACACGCTGATTGCCAGCCTCAGTGATGGTGCGACCGTCAATCTGAGCCAAATTGAAGGCAGGAATCTGACCATTTCTGCCACGGTTCCAGGCGACAGCCTCCTCTCGGGCCAAGTTGAGAGCGCCTCATTAAACCTGAACGCGGGTCAATTCACTCGCACTGAGAGCGTCGAGCCCTACGCCCTGTTCGGCGATAGCGATGGGGACTTCGATGGTGCAGCGGATATTCTTAACGCTGGCAACAACACCCTCTCTCTAGAGCTATTCTCCCGAGACGGACTCAGAGGTGCCTCGCTCGCTCAGGTGGACCTCGACTTCACGGTTGTTGACGACACCGCGCCTGCGGCCCCGGCAGCAGCGAGCGGCGCTGCCGATACCACCGAGCTCACTGCTGAGGCCGCCCCAGCCGATGCGACACCAGTACCGGTGACAACAAATAGCCCTGCTGGCGCCACGGAGCCTGCGGTCGAGTCTCCCATCGAAATTGGCCTCTTCGACGCGGATTCCAACACGCTGATTGCCAGCCTCAGTGATGGTGCGACCGTCAATCTGAGCCAAATTGAAGGCAGAAATCTGACCATCGTTGCCACAGCTTCGGAGGAGAGCGGTCTCTCGGGTCAAATTAGGCGTGCCTTCTTGGACCTCAACTCCGGTCAATTCACTCGCGCTGATGGCGTCGAGCCCTATGCCTTGTTCGGCGATGGCCTGGCAAACAACCTGGCCACCGGCAACAACACCCTCTCTGTGGGGTTCTTCGACCGACACAGAATTACTGGTGACCCGCTCGCTCAGACAGACCTCAACTTCACGGTTGTTGACGACACTGCGCCTGGAGCCCCGGTAGTAGCCAACGCCTCTGTCGGCACCACCGAGGGTCAGACGGTCCCTGTAGGTGCCACGGTCGGTAGCACCAATAATGTCGCAGCCGCCGAACCCGAATTCGTAGCGCCAGAATTTAGCCAAACGCGGCTGGACTTCTTCGGCCGGAGCGTTGGAACCGAGCTGAGTAGCACTTTCTCGCTGGCGAACATTCCGAGCGGCGGTGCCGAGCTGAGTGTTACGGCCTTCGACATTGATGCCGCAGCAGAAGCCCAGCTCCTCGTGAACGGCCAGCTCCTAGATCTTCTACCTGCGGAACTCCTCTCCGACGGTGACACCTCGACTGCGACGGTGTTTGTTGCTGCCGACCTCCTGCAAGAGGGCGAGAACGAGCTGACTTTTGTCTTCGCGAGCGACCTCAACGGCACGACCGGTGGCTACCGTATCGAGAACCTGTCTCTCGCTGCGCTTGAGGCTACCGGGACGGCCGATGCAGCACCGGTGCCGGTGACAGCAAATAGCCCTGCTGGCGCCACCGCGTCTGCGGTCGAGTCTCCCATCGAAATTGGCCTCTTCGACGCGGATTCCAACACGCTGATTGCCAGCCTCAGTGATGGTGCGACCGTCAATCTGAGCCAAATTGAAGGCAGAAATCTGACCATCGTTGCCACAGCTTCGGAGGAGAGCGGTCTCTCGGGTCAAATTAGGCGTGCCTTCTTGGACCTCAACTCCGGTCAATTCACTCGCGCTGATGGCGTCGAGCCCTATGCCTTGTTCGGCGATGGCCTGGCAAACAACCTGGCCACCGGCAACAACACCCTCTCTGTGGGGTTCTTCGACCGACACAGAATTACTGGTGACCCGCTCGCTCAGACAGACCTCAACTTCACGGTTGTTGACGACACCAACAATTAGGGCTGCGCCAAGCTCGGGAGATACTATCGAGGCAACCGACTCCAGCGGCTGGAGTTGGTTGCCTTTAAACCCTGCCTTGCGATCGATTTCGACCCAGGTGTCAGCTCCGCAGATGCTCGGGTTAATAATGCCGAGCCGCTGGCAATCTAATAATTTCTACGCCCCGGGATCCCCCGTATAAAGTGGCTCCCATCCTCATACTTCCGGTGTGCATTTGCTTTGCAACAGCGACAACAAAACTTGACAGTCCACATTGGCCCATATAAAACTGAGAGGCAAACACCACTGTATGTCGTTGGAGCAGACACGATCGATGCCACATCCACTGCTGGTGCACGTCGGGTATCACAAAACCGCAACGACATGGCTGCAAAAATGCCTGTTCTCTCGAGAGGATCTCGGTTATGTCAGTCCTTGGGGAGCTCAGGCAGGCTCAGCTGTGGATGTCTTCGTTCTTGGCAATCCATTTCAGTACGATCCGACCGCAGGACGTAGGGCTTTCGTCGAGGGGATGGCGGAAGCAGCTCAGCGTCAGCTCGTGCCAGTTATCTCCAATGAGGCGATGTGCGGCTCCGAGAAGCCACGTCAGCGCTACGAGCGACAAGTCGCCGACCGCTTGTTCGAAACCTTACCGAACGCAAAAATATTAATCACCATCCGCGAGCAGAAAGCGATTATTCTTTCTCACTATCGAGAGGAAATTTCTCGGGGAAGTATCGCAACGATCTCAGCTTATCTACACAACCACTCGACGAAACCAGGGTTCTCCGCCCCTTGCCAGCTCGACCACTTCGAGTACGATCTATTCGCCGAATACTACATAGAGCGCTTTGGAGCCGACTCTGTCTTAGTCCTTCCGCAAGAAGAACTAAGGCGGAATACACAAGGCTTTTGTGACAAGCTAGCCGATTTCGTCGGACTGCCTCGAAAACCGGCGCCAGATTCCGAAAGTGCCCGAGTGGGCCTGCGAGGATGGTCGCTGTCTTACAAGCGATGGTGTAACTACTTTAGGTTGGGCGTGCGCAATTCGGGAAGAGCGCGCCCAACCTTGAGTTATCGAGCAGTTAATAAGGTGGCCAGTCTCATCAACCACTTGACTCCGGAAGCTTGGATTTTAGAATTTGAGGCGCGCTTGAAAGATGAGGTCAAGTCGGAGGTCGGAACCTATTTTGCTGCCAGCAATGGTAGGCTACAGCAGCTAACTGGCTTGGACTTGAAATCCCTCGGCTACGATCTTCCCGAGGAAGGCTAGATGCAAAGCATCGATACTTGGCAAACTTCGCTGCGACACGCGGCTCGCAATTGCCCGCGCCAGGAAAAGTGGCGAAAGTTGTTACATTAAGCATGGCTGTCTCAGCCAGCTGAGATGACGATCTGACTCGGTTACTCGTTAGTTCGAGCGTGCGTTTACTTTAGGACTACTCCATTTGGAGAAGGTCGCTGCTTCATTAGATACAATTCAGCTCTCAGCTTTAGTGTATTGACTCAATTGGAGAAACCGATGTTAAAAATCGAACATAATCTTGAGTCCCTTCGGAGTTTTTTTGTTACGAGTCTGGGCCATCTCAGGCACGGCCAAACAACTATTCTCAAGTACGATCATGGTATTGCCAATGCTCAGACGTTTCCAATCTTGAATTTCACTTCTGGAGCAATTGAATTTAAGAAAGCTCGTTATTTTCGAAACTATATCGAAAATTGTAGGGCAAAGCAGAGCTTGATTTTCATTCAATCTAAGTGGAATATACCCGTAGAAGAGGTTGCTGCTGCGGTAGAAGCGGTTCGCGCCTCTCAAGAGGAGGCGAAGATCGTTTTTCTAGATTGGTATGCCCCCATTCATATCCCACAGCCTGAAATCCTTGAGATGGTCGATCTCTATGTAAAAAAACAGGCTCTGAAAGATACGAGTGGCTATGCTGGCATGCACGACACCAACCTAGTTGAGTACGAATTGCAGTGGAACGAGGGCTTTAAAGAAGGGCATAAATATATAAAGATAGAAAAAGAATTGCTGGACGAAAAATTGTTTGTTGGATGGAATTTTGCGACGGATAGAAGATGCATCGACCAGCTAGCGAAGAGACTGTATTCGAATTCGGACAGACCGATTGACATTCACTGTCGAATGTGTGCCCCTCAGACGAGGAAGGATTGGTACGAGCACATGCGAGGTCGCGCTTATGATGCCGTTCGGGCCTTGGGTTCGAAGCATCATTCAGATATGAATATCTTAAATGAGAATGTTCGGATAAAATATCCTCGCTACATCGATGAAATCGTCCATAGCAAGCTGTGCATTAGTCCATTTGGCTATGGTGAGGTCTGCTGGAGAGACTTTGAAGCGATTTTTTCTGGAGCCCTGCTGATCAAACCAGACATGGGCCACTTGGCAACTAACCCTAATATTTATATTCCCTACGAAACCTACGTTCCTTGCAAGTGGGACTTCTCCGATCTAGACGATCGCTGCACGTATTATCTCAACAATGAAAGCGAGCGCTCGCGCATTACAACGAATGCCGTGCGGGCCTGGGAGACCTTCTTGAAGCAGGGTTGGCTGGAACTTTGGGATAGCATGACAGCTCGCCTGGCAATCGCACCATTACAAGCGCGACCGCTAGCGAGCAATGGGTAAGCCACGGTCGGTAGATTGGCTGGCGATCGAGGGCTCTTTCAGGCATCCTCGCGGCGAGCGAGTTCCGGGCGACGCCCGAGCAGTCCGGTCATCAGCGCCAGCGCTAGAACCCTGACGGGACGCGCCCGTCGCAGCCGCGTTGTGGGGTAGTCTTGCCAAACTACCGGTTCTGACAAACGGGTCGGTGGCAGCCGCTCGGGTTCTGGTTGGGAGGAGGTTGCTGCCGGTAGTGGCTGGGGAGCAGGAGTGGTTAGTTTCTTGCGAATCACGGTAACACGTCGTCCCCCCACCTCTTTGGAGCCATCGGCCAAACACTGGCTCTTGAGCGAGCATTGCTGGCACTTGCGAGGGTTGAGGCCGAACAAAATGAGTAGGTCGCCATGGCGACTTTGGCGCATTTCGCGCCGATACATGTCGTGGCCAGCAGGGCACCGCAGTGCCCGCTCATCGACCAAGGTAAAGTCCGACCCCGAGAACTTCCCTGTACTTCTGGCCCACGACCCCGCTACCTGCATGGGGCCGTAGTTAGCTGCATCTGCTGGCGGACAAGGGGTTTGGGTCTCAGCAATCACCAGCGGTGGCGCGGCCGGTGCGGGAGTTTCCGCAGCTAGGGGTGACGGTGGTTCCGATATGGGTGGTGCCCACACCGTTTGTCGCAGGGGCTGCGGGTGATGAGCGAACCCACTCCATAACCGCCAATTCCAAACCCACTGACTGAGAATTTGCCAGAACTCCTGGCCAGGAGGGCTCCAGCTGCACCAGCGGTCGCAGTCTTGTTCCCTATCCTCGTCTCCCAGCAGCTTCTCGAATCCCCCTCGACCGTAGTAGAGACTGAGAATGTCCGGGCCGGTCAACCCTGTTTGCGGATGAGAGGTAACTTTCAGACATCGTTACTTTGCCTCACTCTCGAAGACCAACGATGCCATTCTCGGTTGTCTACCTCAGCTAGAATTCAGTCACAGTCTCGCCTCTAGCTTTACAAGGCCTAGCTCATTGCGCATCTCGTGGGATGTCAAGTTAATTGTCATTTGACACAAAGTTGTCGTGCGCTTGAGTTGGGTGGTGCGTTCGGACTGGCAATGAGGGCAGAGCATGCTCTGAAGTAGACGGTGACTGCCCTCCAGGGCAATTGTCTATTGTAAGGACGGCAAGTCCGTGTACTCAGGCTTGACGGTTAGAGCCCATGCCATTTCTGGAGCAGTGCCTTGCGTAACCCATACTGCGGTGGATAAGATAAGATGTCATCCCGCTGGAGTCAAAGATCGAGTGCGTCCAAGAATTGGGCGATTTTTTATCCAGGCAAGCAGCGGCATAGAGGATGGACGTGTCCGAAGCGTCGAGAGCATCCTTGAATTCCTATTGCAAGACTCTTCTGATATTGTAAATGATCTTCTTTAATCCAATATTTGCTTCAGCCGTAATGGTTTAGTTTCTAATAGGGTGATACCAAGTGAGGGGGCTGGGATGGACAGGATTGTAAGGGTATTGTCATTTTTCATGCGGATGTATGTATCTCTCGCTCTGAGAGGCAGAAAAGTTTTTGTTGTAACGGGACTTCGTAGAAGTGGGAATCATGCATTTATCTACTGGCTAGCCAATGCTTTAGAGGATACTAAAGTTTTATTTTCTCACATATACGAGCCGACTCTGAGAGGCGATCTTTCTTTCATCTTTAAATCAAAATCGGGAAAGATCGTGTTCTACAATGAAGTTAATCGGTTGGGTGCTTACAATTTTATAAAGAAGATCCGGTCGACCAGAGAATACATTGGCAAGGCATCGTATGTTATTGTCTCACTAGAAGACTATGTTCCCAAGTCCAGGGATGTGTTTGTTCCGAACGGCGCAATTAAGATTGCGATAAAGAGGCGGACACTGGATCTGGTTGCGTCAAGGCTTCGGAGAGCTATTAATCAAGCCTCTGTCGGCATGGACAGGGGCGATATGTCGATTGATTACAGGTTCACTGATTTCCTGAAGTGGTTACAAAAATCAGATAAGAATGACTGGTTGGTTTGGTCGTACGATAAATGGATTGACGATAAGGATTACAGGTCTCAATTTTTAGAGAAGCTGGATCTTAGATCTGACATAACGCCGAACGTTTCGAGTTTTGGAGACGGTTCATCCTTTACAGGACAGAGTAAGCTGCCTGGTAGGGAGGATCTTCTGAATCGCTGGCATCAAGTTACTTGGCCAACTAGGGTTTTAGAGCTGCTTGATGATATTGACGATCCATCCACCTTAGATAATGAAGAGAAATCATTTATTTCTTATCAGTTAGAGCATAGAGAGAGCGATCCGTGAGCAAGGTTAGGAGGGTATCGTGTGGCGGGAGTCAGGCGAAGGTCACGTCTCAGCAGAGGTTCGAAGCTCCCGATCCCGAAACCTCGGCGAACGGGTCGGGCGCGTGCGTTTCAAGGGACCTTCTCGAGAGGCTAGCTAGTGCTTTCCGGTTTCGATACAGCTGCCACTTGACTCGGAAAATCCCGCAATGCGTGTGGATATTTTCTGGGTACAGCCGACTTCTCGGACTCGCTTACACATTTGGATTTGATACGAATTAATGTGTTGATCGGGCACTGGAGACATTCCCTGGGCGGGGGGTGTCTCCAGTGCCTTTCGTCAAAAAAGTTATATCCGACATTTTAGTTGTCGCGAGATAGGCTGCGCGATCTCAAGCGTCAAAACGGGCTTTCGAACTTGCAAGTCAATTGTCGCGCGACAGACAGTACCCGACAATCTCTGTCATTTTCTCCGCCCATGACCTTGACATCTAACAAAACAACGGTCGGTAGATTGGCTGGCGATCGAGGGCTCTTTTAGGCATCCTCGCGGCGAGCGAGTTCCGGGCGGCGCCCGAGCAGTCCGGTCATCAGCGCCAGCGCTAGAACCCGGACGGGACGCGCCCGTCGCAGCACCCATAATCCCGAGCGTCGTAGCACCACCAGGGGCAAGACGCGATTGGAGAAGGTGCGGTTGAGAAAATCTGTGAACCCGAGAATGAGCAGGTTTTCCCATTTGCGCCAGCGCTCGTAGCGATGCAGCACTCGTAGGTGACCGATGTCTTCAGCGCGATCGCCCGCGGCTAGCAAGACTTGGGCGAGGGCAGCCGCGTCGCGAATGCCTTGGTTGAGGCCCTGACCGCCGACTGGGTGACAGCAATGAGCCGCATCGCCAATCAAGGCCAGACGCGGCCGGACGTAGCGATCGCTCTGGCGCAACTGCACGGGGAAGACCCAGCGATCGCTCGCGAGCTGGATGCGCCCCAACAACCCGCCCGTGTGGCGCTCGAGCTGGGCGACAAACTCGGCCTCGTCGAGGGCCTGCATTTCGGCGGCACGCTCGCTCGGCAGGGTCCAAACAACTTGGCAGCAGCGCTCGGAGAGCGGCAGCACGCCCATGGGGCCGGTCGGCCAAAAGCGCTCGAAGGCCGTCCGATTGGGCAGCTCGTGGTTAAAAGTCGTCGTCACGCAGGCTTGTTCGTACTGCCAGCCACGGGTGGCAATCCCTGCTGTCTGGCGCACCCACGAGCGCGGGCCGTCAGCACCGACACTGAGGCGCGATCGCAAGATGTGGGGCTCACCTTCCCAATCGAAGTAGAGAATGGCCGCATCGGGCTCCCAGCAAATTTCGCGGACGCGCGCCGGGCAGTACCAGCGCACATTAGCTGCGGTCTGGCTGCGGCGCTGGAGGGCCCGCAACACCGGGCCGTGGGGAGCGGCGTAGCCTAAATAGTCCGATTTCAGGTCGCCAGGGGCAAATTGCACGGCTCCCGGGCGATTGCTATCGGAAAGGTGAATGCGCTCGAACTTGCCGAGGGCGGGGAAGATTTCCTCCCAGATGCCCAATCCTTGCATGATGCGACCGGAAAGCAGTGAGAAAGCGTAGGCGCGATCGCGTGCCGCTGCTTGGGTGTGGGTTTGGGCATCGATAACAGCAACGCGCAACTCGGAGCCTGCCAAGGCACTCGCGAGGGTCGCCCCGACGATACCGCCACCCACAATTGCAACATCGCAATCGACGGTAGGAACGGCAGTGGGTGACTGCGTCTTGAGGGGGTGCAGGGATACCACGAAGCGTCTCCTTAGCAAATCTCAACATTACTCATATTTTATTTTGACGCGTGCTGCTGCCCGAAAAACCTAAGGTAATTTTTCCTTGGGGGCCAATTCGGTTTCCAGGTTGGGGGGAAGCGACCGTGGCAGTTCCTGCACTGGCACCGTTTCGAGCGACAAAACTGTAGCAGTTGGCACAATAGCAGAGCGTGGCACGCCGCTAGCGGCGCCGCCCACAAGCTATGCCCGGCTGCGATCGTGCCTACGCCAACCGCCATCCCGACTAGCCCTGCGAGAACGAAAGGACGGCGAGACCTGAGGCGAGCGAACCGACTGCCCCAATTGGCAAACCCTACGCAGCACGATTCGGACGCAGAGGAAGTGCCGAAAGCCCTCGAAGCGTGACGCCGAGCAGGTTCGAGCAGATCGGAGCTTGCCCCCCACTCGCGCAGCCGGTCGAGGCGATGATTCGCGCTCGGTCCGGACCAAGCTTTACTATCGAAGGTGCGCTCCGAATAGAGGGTGCCCCACTCGAGAGTAATAAAGCCTCGGTGAAGATCGACCCCGACTTCAGTTTAATCTCATAAATTTTTGAATTTGTAGTTGTGACTCTACTTTTTTGGATTGCCTTAATTGCGAGCTCTATACTTCTGGCCTCGATTGAGATCCCACCAAGACTCAAGAATAGCCTTGAGAGCTTGTTGGGCGAAGAAATTGAATTCGAGAGCTTTTTGTTTGTCGCTGCTGCTTTTGCCTTGCGAGCCAGCTTGAAGTTAGCCTTGCTCTTGCTTGAGAAGTCGGGTGACTTTTTTCGGCTCTTGCAAGCTGTCTTGGGGTTGGTTGTCGAAAATTGGAATAAGCCCGCTCATTGGTTTTCTGGCGTGAGAACCATATTCAAGCGAAAAAGCCACCTCGTCGAAACGGCAGGCATATTCTACAGCATTGGCAATCTTTTTTATCTGTGCCTGTTCTTGCGGCCAGATTTAATCTTAATTGCTGCGGGCCAGTCTGTTGTCGAGCTGAGCCTCGCTCCAATGGTCGATCTAGTCAGCAATGGCCTCACACTTCCGAGAGTTGCCAGTTTTATTTTGGGACTTGCTGGCGTTTGTTTATTTTTCTATCACACTTACTTTATCGATGTTTTCTATGGTCGCTTCCACGACCCTGTCGTTAAAAAAACCAGCCTCGAAGAGGCTTTGCCCAATCGAGGGTACACGGTTTTTGGGGCGCACGAATTTTATTGTTTCGAGCAAGAGGTTCGCTTGTCGCGCTCGGGGCACACGACCTTTGGGGGGCCAAAGGCAGCGATGTTTTCTTTCGCAATGGCAGTACTCTCGGAGCGGCTGCAGGGTAAGGTGCGATCGAAGCTTCTGCCCGCTGCTTTTTTTGAGTATCTAACCAATCACAGCCCTGCCCTACGAGACGTTGGCTATGCCGTGCGATCGGTCCTCGATCCGGTGCTGAACCCTGTGGGGTTTAGTAACCTTTTAGCCCTCATTGCCGTTTTGCTGGTGACTGCATCGGAGGGAATTGCCATGCTAACCCTTTCTGGGGAAGCCGCACAAATTCATCGGGTTGCTTTTTCTGCTGGCTTCTTAACGGCAATCAAAAAGATTGGTTGGATCGCAGCGACCGTTCACGGGCGAGTCAGTCTGGCGTTCAAAGCACGATCGATGCGGAGTCTTTTCGTACAGGAGCCGCCGCCTCCGACTTGGCGGCAGCGCATGGCCAGTCGCGCCCAGCAACTAACCCAGAGATGGCCGAAGCTCGAAGCAGTCGCCCGACGCCTTGGCAGCGATCTCTGGAGCGGGATGGGCAATTTGTACGCCATCCTTGGGTGGTTCTCCTTGATTTTTATTGAAGGAGAGTTCGTCGCAGGTGCCTGGGAGCAGCTCGAGCGCCCCCTGCAAAACGGTGCGGCAGGCCCATTTTTGGACTCTGAGATGCCACCTCTGATTAGAGTTATCCTCTACGCACTCCTCAGAAATCCCGAAGCCATCTACTGGATTGGCATGGCCGCGTTCTTCTTGCCAGCTTACTGGCTCTACACAAAACTCTCCGACCATCACGTCACGTTGCCTGCTGATGCAATCCCCGACGAAGGCGCCCCGACCATTGCTGAAATTGACTGGCTCCTGCAACCGGAATGGCAGTGGTTTTGGGACGAGCTTTTAGCAGGCTGCAAGAGCAACGATCGCAAGTACGTTCGCCTCCAGGCCGTGATGGCCAATTCTGAATGGCTCGAGCGCACCTGCAAACATCTCAACGTGCAAACTGCCGAGCGCAACGGTATTCTCTCAATCCAGCTGGCCTTCAGGCCG
The DNA here is from genome assembly GCA_964435975.1 of uncultured bacterium. Lineage (GTDB taxonomy): Bacteria > Cyanobacteriota > Cyanobacteriia > Cyanobacteriales > Rubidibacteraceae > CAYTBI01. The sequence continues at coordinate 23,190 of CAYTBI010000043.1, read as the reverse complement.
ATCCAGCCCAAGGGCTGGCTTTCGTTTCTGAAGTCTCAAGAGAAGGCGCAATACACCGAAAAGGCCCAACAGGTGATTTCGGGTTACCTCAAACAACTCGATGCCGCCGAACCTAGTGTCGCTGCCGAGGCAGCCTAGAGCCGCGCCATGGGATCGCAATCAAATCTGCTTCCATGCCGAGACCGTAATTTACATCGCCATGACTTTATTGATAGTCGGGCGGCTGGCAACCATTGCTACACCTTCCCTCTTTTCAAATGACCCCTGAGCTTAAGGCCACCGGCGAGAAGACCAGTCAACAGGATGCCGATGGTTTGAGAGGGCTCTGGAACGGCAACGAAGGTAACATCTCCAGCCCCCGAGTCGCCTGGTGTGAGCTGAGGTATGGAGCATTCATCAACATCGCCATTAATATCAAAACACTCAATACCACCTCCAAAAGGGCCACCGTATTCAAAAGAGTCTTCTATGAAAAGCAATGATAGCCCGGTTAAACCTGTTTCAATATCCCCAAAGAAATCTCCAGCGGTGGCGAAAAAAAGCCCTGAAGGTTCGCCACTTCCCTCTTCTACTAGAAAAACTGCCCCGCCGGCAAGAAAGGGCTCGTCAAGAGTAAAATCATCCGCCGTGAGGCCGAAAAAATCAAATTCAAAGTCATTCACTAGGAGGACATCAAAACCTCCAAAGATAGTATCCGAAAACGGATCGCCTACTGTAAAAGAACCCCCGAAGGATTGACCCGCGAGTCCGCCTGAAGTGATATCCACGGTGAACACAATTCTTGGTGCCGAGAGATCGAGGCTTGCTGCCCGGGCGGGTGCTGCATCAATTACAGTCGAGGTTGCAAGCCCGACGCTAGCAACTGCTCCCAAAATAGATATATTCTTCACGACCGTTCTATCTCCAAATGGGGACTCTCAATCGGGATCTTGATTGAAATTTTAAGTATGCACGATTGCGCTTGCTAAACTAAAGCGAGAAATGCATGCACTCTTTCCGCAAAAAGTAGCATGTCCCGAAGTTAGTCCCCAGCCTTTTTGCTTTTATTTAATACAGCAGGTTAAGTTTCCTAACGGGCGTTTATTTTGCAGCCGTGCGATTTTTAGTGTTAAACCTTGAAGACGAAAGTGTTTCTTAGGAGCTCAAGCCACAATGGTCGCTCCTGCCAAAAAATCCTGGAGCTGACGGTCGTGATCGTGGCTGAGGTTGCCCTGAGGTAGCCTGTCTCGCTCGAAGGCCCGCACCTCGGCAACTTCGAGCGTATCTTCTGGGGCAAGATCCCCAGTCGCGTCGGCGGCGACCAGAATGCTAATTGAGTGCAGGCGCGGATCGCGATCGGCGGCCGAGTAGACACCTACCAGCCGCCGAATCTGCAGCAGCTCCAAACCCGTTTCTTCCCGTAGCTCCCGTCGCGCGGCAGTTGGCAGATCTTCTCCCCAATCGATAACACCACCTGGCAGCCCCCACTGCCCCGTATCCCGGCGGCGAATCATCACGATGCGGCCGTCTGGCAAAACCGGCACGATTGTCGTACCGGTCACAGGGTGCCGGAAAATAATGCCGATGACAGTGAAAACAAAGCGCTGTAACTGCTGCATGGCGGTCGGGGGAGCCTTTGGACGCGACTGTTTGCCTGGATGCTACTGTCCTGGATGCTACTGTCCTGGATGCTACTGTCCTGGATGCTACCGTTGCGCTGCGCGGATCCGAGCCCGCGCGATCGCCTCGCGCACGCGCGCGAAGCCCGTGCCGCCATAACTATTGCGGGCAGCCACAACTTGCCGGGGCGCGATCGCACCGTAGATATCCTCAGCAAAGGCCGGGTGCAACTGCTGCCACTCTTCTAGAGAGAGGTCTTTCAAGAGTTTGCCTGCTACCAGGCAAGCGCGCACGACCTTGCCCACCAGATTATAGGCCTCGCGAAAAGGGACGCCCTTAGCCGCCAGGTAATCGGCCACGTCCGTTGCATTTGAGAAGTCACTGGCAACGGCCTCGGCCAGGCGATCGCTGCGAAACTCAATCCCCTCCCGCAGCAAAATCGTCATTGCCTCTAAGCAAGCCGTCACCGTATCGACGCCATCGAAAATGGCTTCTTTATCTTCTTGTAAGTCTTTGTTGTAGGCCAAAGGCAATCCCTTGAGCAAGACCAACATACCCTGCAGATGGCCGAAAACCCGCCCGGTCTTGCCGCGAACCAGCTCCGGCACATCGGGATTTTTCTTTTGGGGCATGATGCTCGAGCCCGTCGCGCAGCTATCTTTGAGAATCACGAACCCAAACTCCTGGGACGCCCAGAGAATTATCTCCTCGCTGAGGCGCGACAGGTGTATCGCGATCAAGCTAGCCGCACTTAAAAACTCCACGGCAAAGTCGCGATCGCTGACACCATCGAGGCTATTTTCATAGATCCTATCGAAGCCCAGCTCCCGCGCCGTAAAATCGCGGTCGATGGGAAAGGTCGTCCCCGCCAGCGCTCCGCAACCCAAAGGCGAGATGTTCGTGCGCGCGGCGACTTCTCCGAGGCGCTCCCAATCTCGCTGGGTCATCTCGAAGTAGGCGAGCAGGTGGTGTGCCAGACTGACGGGTTGGGCGCGCTGTAGGTGGGTGTAGCCGGGAATGAGCGTCTCGACGTGTGCTTCAGCGAGATTCAAAAGCACGCCCTGAAATTCCCGCAACTGCAGTCGCAGCCGATGGATCTGCTCGCGCAGATACAAGCGAATGTCCGTACCGACTTGGTCGTTGCGAGAGCGAGCGGTGTGGAGCTTTTTGCCGACATCGCCTGCAATCTCGATCAGGCGGCGCTCGATGGCAAAATGAACGTCCTCATCTTCAAGGCCTGGCTCAAATGCACCTGCTTTCCATTCTTGGTGAATGCGCTCGAGCCCCGCTACGAGCTGGGCTGCCTCGGCTGCAGTTACGATGCCCACCTCGGCCAACATGCGGGCGTGAGCGATCGACCCTGCCACATCTTGAGGGAGCAAGCGAATGTCGAAACCGATGCTTGCGTTAAAGCGAGCAATCGCCGGATCGAGCGTCGACTCGAAGCGATCGCTCCAGGTTTTCTTAGCAGTCACGGCAGAATCACAATCTTTTGTGGGTGAGGGGATGCCGACTCGGTGCTTCAGCCGGTAAAGCTTTTAAAAATGTACCCCAACACGACGCCAATGATGAGCGCCCAAATTTGGCCGGAGTCAACAAAGCTATTCCATGCTTCTTGCATATCACCGACAATGTCAACTTCTGTAAGCTCGCCAATGTTTTGAGCGAGCAACTCCTGGCGGTACTGTGTCTGAATTTCGGTCATTAATTCCAATTGCTGCCAAGTCAGCTTTGCTGGCATCGATCCGATACCCTTCGACATACCCAATCTTCCTCAAGCCTTACGTGACAGTGCTGCTGCCTTCCGAATTGTAAGACTTGATGGGACCGAATCGACGCACGGCCCCCAAAGAGTCAGCAAACCTGCAGGACGACCAGGGTCATGTCGTCGTTATTGGGCGTCTGGGTGCCGCTAAATTGGCGCAGCCGGTCGAACAATCCCTCCAAAATGACCTGGGGCCGGGCGCCTCGGCGGCAAATTTCACCGAAGGTTGCGATCAAACGCCCTTCTTCAAAGCGCTCGCCATCGGGGGCCAGGGCCTCTGTAAACCCATCGGTATAGTAGAGCACGGTGTCTCCAGCTGCGAGCTGGGCGCTCCCATCTTCATAGTCGGAGTCGGTATCCAGGCCGATGAGCATGCCGTTGGTGTCTAAGCGGCCGACAGTCCGGTCGGTCGCGCGCCAGAGCAACGGCGGATTGTGGGCGGCATTGCTGTAGGTCAACCTGCGGCTTTGGGGATCGTAGGATGAGTAAAACAGCGTCACGAAGCGGTGAGATCGCTCGAGGTCGGCGTACATGACCCGGTTGAGATGGCCCAGAATCTGCGCCGGAGAGTGGCGGTTGAGAACTTCCGCGCGCAGCATGCCTCGCGTCATGGTCATAATCAACCCAGCCGGGACGCCTTTGCCCATCACATCGCCAATCACGATACTCCACGGCTCGGAAGCTGCCGCAGCGTCGGCTTCGCACGCTCCTGTGGTGTAGCGGTCGTGATTGGCTGGAATGAAATCGTAGTAGTCGCCCCCCACCCGATTGGCCGTTCGGCAATCTGCGGCAATCTCAACGCCAGCAATCTGCGGGCAGCACTGGGGCAACAGGTGGGATTGAATGTCGGAGGCGATTTCTAATTCCCGGTCGAGCCGCTCCTTGCGCCGCAGCTCCGAGGTCAGATCGTTGTTGGCGATCGCCACAGCTGCTTGATCGGCCACGAGCTGCACGAGCTGCTCGTGCATGGAGGTCCAAACGTAGTCGGGGTCGCGACTCAAAACATAGAGGCGGCCGCGCTCGATATTTTTCACCAACACCGGCACGCCAAACAAGCGCACCTGAGGATCGTCGAGGCCCCGGACGATTTCTTGCTCGAATGCTCGGCGAGCTGAGTCCGTCAGCCAGGCAACCTTGCCTCGTGTCGGGCCTGCCGTCGATTCCCCACCCTCTGCAGGCGCTCCCCAGGTGCTCGCAGACAGTGAGGTCGCTTGCGGCCGAACCCGACGAGCGGCGGCCGCAATTGCCTGGCGCATATCCTGACAGGTCCGCCCGACCTGGCAATGCAACTGCTCTAGCTGAATGCGGCCGTCGGACTCGAGCAGCACTAGAGCGCTCGCTTCGGTATCGGCGACTCGAGCGGCCATCAGGGGCACGATCTCCAGAAACTGATGTAGGTTGTTGAAGCTGCGCAGGGCAAATCCCAACGAACTCAGTAAGTTCTGGATCTTGTAGCGATCGCGGTTGAGGCTCGTCACGAGTTCCTTGAGTGCCGCCACAGGAGGTGTTGACGCTCGGGGATCCCCAGGCTGAGGCAAAGAAGTGGCAGACATGGATTCCGGTAGCAGAGTCGCACGGGGTGACCGTTTGCAGAAAATCTGGACCTAGCCCGTTCCGGCCGAGATCGCTGCTTTCGGTTGTGAAAAGGTTGGTTAATACTAGCTCATAATGGCCCGCTGCCCATCCCTCCTATGAGTGACGGGTTGAGTGATGGGTCTCCTTTAGTCGTCGCCTCCCAGAAGCGCTTCGACAAACTCGAAACTCGAGAAGGGACGCAGGTCTTCGATACCTTCCCCGACACCAATAAACCGTAGCGGCAAGCCCAACTCTTCGGCAATCCCCAAAGCGACGCCACCTTTGGCCGTGCCGTCGAGCTTGGTGAGAACGACGCCACTGAGATGGGCGACCTCGGAAAATGCTTTTGCCTGGCTCAAGCCGTTTTGGCCGAGGGTCGCATCGAGAACCAACAAGCTTTCAATCCGAGCTTCTGGTGCTTTCTTATCCACGATGCGCCGAATCTTGGCGAGCTCTTCCATTAGATTTTTCTTGTTTTGCAAGCGGCCGGCCGTGTCGACCAACAGCAGATCGGTATTGCGGGAGCGGGCCGCTGCGAGCGCATCGAAAACCACTGCCGCCGGGTCGGTGTTTTTCTGAGCGGGGTTAGCGATGACAGTTGTGGCGCTGCGCTCGCCCCAGGTCTTGACCTGCTCGACTGCGGCGGCACGGAAGGTGTCGGCCGCCGCAATCAAGCATTTGTAGCCCGATTGATTTGCCATGTGGGCGAGCTTGCCAATTGTCGTTGTCTTGCCCGCCCCGTTGACCCCCACCAATAACCAAACGTTGAGGCGGCCGGGCAGGGGTGCCAAAGGCTCGCGCCCGTACTCGCGCAGGGGCTTCTCGAGAATATCCTGCAGAATTTCTTTGAGATAGGCAATGGCCTCATCCGGTGGCAGCGCCTCGTTGCGAATCTTGGCCTGCAGTAGCTCGATGGCGCGATCGGTCGCGTCTAGACCGACATCGGCCTGGAGGAGCAGGGCTTCGATTTCAAAGAGCGCATCCTCATCGAGCGGGCCGGCCCCGACAATGCTCTTGAGCTGGTTGACTAAGCTGCGTCGGGTCTTGCCCAAACCCTGTCGCAGCTGCTTGAGCCAGTCAATTTCTTCGGCAGTGACATCCTCGAGGGCGCGTCCCTGGGCGGCCAAGGTACTGGCCGCCCAGACGAATTCAGCATCGGGCTCGACGGGTGCTGCTGTTGCCTCCTCAGCCGAGACCGCTACATCGGCTTCTTCAGTCGCAGTTGCCTTCAGAGCCTCCAGGCGATCGTCACTTGGCTGCAACCAGGCAGGGCTGCCGCGGCCCCCGACTGCTGGTTCGGGCTCGCTGTCCGCGGCCGTCTCTTGAGGCACTGCTTCGGCAGGGACGGTTTCCTGCTGCTGGGTCTCTCGAACTTTCTGATAGGCAGCGCGAGCCCAGGCCAGCTTGTCCTCGCTCCCATCAGTAGCGCTTGCAGGTGGCGGCGTACTCTCTTCGGGAGCAGCGGCAGTCTGGGGCTTGTCTGTCTTTTGGCGGCGAAACCAGTTAAACACGGGCGTTTTCGTCCTCCTGCTGGCGGTTGCGCTTGCGGCGCTCGCTCACGCGCCGCAGAACGCCATTGACAAATCGATAGCCCGTCTCGTCGGAGTAGCGCTTTCCTAGCTCGACAGCTTCGTTGATGGCCACGCTATTGGGCAAATCCAGATAAATCATCTCGGCAACGGCAACGCGCAAAATGTGTCGGTCGATTTGAGGAATGCGGTGGAGTTGCCAATCGACAAGCGCGCTCGAGATTGTAGCGTCGACTTCCTCGCGGTGGCGCGCGATCGCCAGGAGGATTTCGATAGCGTAGTCGCGCACCTCCTGCTGGCTGCGGGCTACTTCGAGCAATTCCGGCAGCTCTAGGGTCGCGCCCAAATGATTGATGGCCCCGCGGGCGCACTCTAGGGCTTCGCGCACCATCGCGCGCGCGCCGCTGACATCTGCCGCGCGGGTCTCGCTAGCAAGCAGGCGCTCGTTGGCACGAGACACCTCAGCTGCAGCTGTTTCCAGAGCCTCTTCTACCTCGCCAGTTAGCGTGCGAGTCGCTGCCAGGATGAGATTGCCAGCAGATTCCTGGGATAATTTCTCCGGGTTTTGGCCGAGCTGGCCTTGGCCGAGCAGGGCTAACTCGCGGGCAATTCGGCGGGGTTGACGGCGCGCGGGCATACAACAATTGACTCTTACGTTAAGTGTTATTGGCGACCGGGCTCAACCGATCCGAGGCAGCCTGGGCTCTCTAGCTCGAGGCAGAATCCGAAGAATTGGCACGAATGGGGACGACTGGACCAACGGCATCGGTCAAACTCGATGCGACTTCGACCGATTGGATTTCGCGCAGAGTTGGCGCGGCAACCTTGCTGGTAGGGCCGACAATGCCGGCAGAGATGAGAACCTTGAAAGCATCTTCGACTGACAGAGATAGATCGACAACTTCGCTCTCGGGGACCATCGCATACCAGCCCGTTGTCGGGTTTGGCGTCGTCGGAATGAACAAGTTGAGCATAGCCTGGCGGTGATGGGCCTGGAGCTGGGGGCTCAGCACGCCCGTGACAAACGCAATGGTCCAGAGGCCGGGCCGGGGATACTCCACCATCACCACGCGACGGAACTTGGTGTTTGAATCTTGTAAGAGCGTCTGCAGTAGCTGCTTGAGGGTCTTGTATACCGAACCTGCCAGCGGGATAGCTTGCAGCATGCGCTCTCCCATATCAAGTAGCCAGCGGCCGACGATGTTGCGGGCCATCAAGCCGATGAAGAGAATGAAGCCGACCGGAACGGCTAGGCCGATGAGGAGATTGAGCGCGTTACTCGTTAATGGATCGAGCCCCTCAAACGGGTTGAGTTGCTTGGGAATGCGCGTCAGCAATTGAATGGCCCAACTGGCAATGGTGTAGCTCAGCCAAATTGTCGTTGCCAGAGGAATGACCACTAGCAAGCCAGCAATCAGATCGTTTTTGAGATCTTGACCGAAACGTTGTACGGACACAGGCGCGCGACTCCCCTTGCAGAAAACCCGGAGAAATGAAAACCTGTAGAGGTTGTAAAGCTCCGCAGACAAACGCTTCAAGCAAGCGTAACCTTAGGTGCCCGACACCCACACTCGCCTGAGAGCGGCCTTTAAAAGGATATCTTAACACTGGAGGCTGCAGCTGAATGGGCCACCCAGTCGTTGGCGCAATTTTGCCAAAGAAAAAATGAACGATGAGTACCTTTTTTGAAGTTTTCGCTGATAAATCCGCCCTCGTCGAACGGGCGCGAGCGCTGACAATTGCCAAGATTGCAGCCGCTGTCGCCGAGCGCGGCCGCTGTACCCTGGCCGTGGCCGGTGGCAGCACCCCCAAGCCCCTGTACGAGCAACTGGCCGCCGAGCCCGATCTGCCCCAGGAGAATCTCTACGTGTTTTGGGGAGACGAGCGCTACGTGGCCCCCACCCATCCAGATAGCAACCAGGCGATGGTCCGAGCCGCTTGGCTCGATCGCGAGCCGCCATTCCCGGCAGCAAATATTTTTCCCATGCCCACCGCAGCCGGAGACCCCGCTGTCGATGCCGAGGCTTACGAGACTCAGATCCGAGACTTTTTTAGGGTTTCCCCAGGCGAGGTGCCGCAGTTCGACATTATCTTGCTGGGCATGGGCGACGACGGCCATACCGCCTCGCTTTTTCCCCATACGCCTGCTTTGGGCGTCCGCGATCGACTGGTCACCGTAGGCAACAAAGGAGAGAGCCAGCGACTGACGCTAACCTACCCCGCTCTCAATGCCGCCCGTTGCGTTATTTTCTTGGTGGCCGGGGCCAACAAGCGCCAAGCCCTGACGGCCGCGCGATCGCCGGCGGGAGATTGGCAAGTTTACCCGTCGGGAGCGATCGCCCCTGCTGGCGAGCTGTGGTGGCTGGCCGATCGCGAGGCGGCTGGAGATCTGGGGTAAGATCTCTGTGCGGTCACCCGAGTAGCGAGTGGGTGCCCGGCCCGATCGGCAGTCTCGTCCCAAGAGTTAGCCCGCGAGTTTTTGACGATTATGAGCAATTCCCCCGACTCTTCTGCTGAAAATATCTCGGCTCCCCTGCCTTCGGGCCCGGATACCGCTCTCCAGCAGCCTCAGCCCTATCTGCTCCACCTGCAAACCACCAAGGTGTTCGACGTTCCCTGTCAAGCACTCGTCAGATTGGGCAAAGCCAACGAGCTGCAGCCTCCCGATATCGACCTCTCGTCCGTTCCCGATGCCGATATCGTCTCTCGCGTGCACGCAGAAATCGTGCAGGAGGGAGAAGCCTTTTATATTGAAGACAAAGGCAGCTCGAACGGAACGTTTGTCAACCATGCCCCGCTCACTTCGGGCCAGCGTCACCACTTGGTTCCGGGCGATCTGATCTCTTTGGGTAAAGAAGATAAAGTGACCTTCGTCTTCAAGGTGTGAGGCGAGCCCTTACTGCAGAGCTAAATTTTTATCCATTCGCCAACCCATGCCGAGATCCCAGCGCAACGACAATTTCATTGATAAATCGTTTACGGTGATGGCGGACTTGATTCTCAAGCTGTTGCCTGCCAACAAGCGTGCCAAAGAGGCCTTTGCCTACTACCGAGACGGCATGTCCGCTCAGTCTGATGGCGAGTACGCCGAGGCCCTAGACAATTACAACGCCGCTCTCGAACTAGAAGACGACCCCAACGATCGCAGCTTCATTCTCTACAACATTGCGCTGATCCACGCGAGCAATGGCGAATACGAGCGCGCCCTCGAGCGCTACCACGAAGCTCTCGACCTCAACCCCCGCATGCCGCAAGCCCTCAACAATATTGCCGTGATCCTGCACTATCAAGGGGAGAAAGCAAAAGAGGTGGGTGATGAAGAAGCCGCCGAAGCCTACTTCGATCGCGCGGCAGATTGCTGGAAGGAAGCCATTCGTATGGCCCCCAACAACTACATCGAGGCCCAAAACTGGCTGAAGATTACCGGGCGCTCGGAAATGGATATCTACTTTTAGCGTTTCGGCACCATAACTCAGGTTCACCATGCTCGACCGCGACCAAGTTCGCAAGGTAGCTAATCTAGCTCGCTTGCAAATTACCCCTGAAGAAGAAGAGCAGCTCACCGCGCAGCTCGCCAGTATCTTGGCGTATGTCGAGCAGCTCGGCAGCCTCGACACCGACACAGTCGAACCCACCGCCCGGGCGATTGAGACCCGCAACGTCACCCGGCCCGATCGCCTAGAACCCTTTGCCGACCGCGAAGACATGCTCGCCCTCGCACCCGAGCCCGATGGCGATTTTTTTCAGGTTCCGCGCATTCTCAACACGGAAGCGGACTAGCAGCAGCCACCGCGAGCGCTGGGTCTAGGACCGAATTGTCAGGGCAAAACCATAGGCAATCCAAATGCTAGCCGCCAGCGCCATCGGGACGGCAATGGCGGCTGCTCCCTCCGGTAGCTTAAGCAGCCGCGTGTAGCCTCCGTAGAGACTCAACACCAGCCAGCAGCCCGAAAAAATGGCCGCGCCGTAGTAGAGTTGCAAGCCTCCCAGGATCCGCAGGAGGCCGCCACCGAGAACGAATCCTCCCAAAGGCAACAGAGCGGCCCCAGCGATAAAGGCACTGGCATCGATACTGACGCGGCTGCCGCCAAAATAGCTAGCCAAAATCCCGGTCCCCAGCAAGCAGGCAAAGGGCAACAAGCCTAAAACCAGCCAAGGCCAGCCATCGAAGGCAAGTTCGGTCGGCAGCCACCTTCCCCAGAAACTGAGCTGCATGCTGCTTGCCACCACGGCAGCATAGGTACAGCCTGCCGGAGCAGTATGGACGGCTCCCACACGCATGTAGGCCGGGAGCATGCCCCCCACCGGATCTCGCAGGATCCGGCTAGCCGCCCACAGATAGGCGCGCGCGTGATGGGCAACCGCCATCAGCCCGCGACGGACACTGCCGGCAAGATCCGGCTTTTGCAAGCCATGACGGGCGATCGCAGCCATGGCCGCCCGGTAGCCAGCAGTATCATTACAGCGCTGGCACAGATCGGCGTAGTGCTGCCAGTCGCGGAGTGCCCCTTGCAGGTCGCCACTTTCGTTGTAGGCGTTGCCGCGGTGGTAGTAGAGGTCGCGGCGCTCGGAGTGGTGCTGAATTGCCCGGGCGTAAGCTTGCAGGGCAGCTTGGGTGTACCCCAGGTTCTGGCGCGCGCGGCCTCGATAGTAATAGGCCCCGGCATTATTGGGCTCCAGTTTGAGCAGCTTTTGGCAATCGTCTAGGATGTCGCGATCGCGGCCGAGATGCAGCAAAACCTCGCAGCGCTTGAGGTAGGCTTTCGTAAAGTGAGGGTCGAGGGCCAAGGCCCGGCCAAACTGGGAGAGGGCCCCAAGGTAGTCTTGCTGCTGGAGTTTCTCGACGCCGCGGACATAGGCCACCTGCGGGCTGGCTGCGGCTTCAGGCTGCGGTCGCGCGGCCGCAGTGCTTTGCCGTCGCTCGCGATCGTAAGCCGCTCGCTGCTTTTCGTCGGTCAGGGTCTCGTAGGCTTGGCGCAAGCGCCGAAAATTTTCCGCCGCCTGCGGGTCGTCGGGGTGCAGATCGGGATGATGCAGCCGGGCCTGGCGGCGAAAGGCCTGCTTGATTTCGTCACGGGTAGCGCTAGCCGCAACTCCAAGCAACTGGTAGTAATCTTGACGGGCCGACGACGACATGAATTTGTAAGGGCGCTCTTACCAAGATAAACTCTAGCGATGCACCGCTCGCGCCACGGTGGCAATTCCGACGACCTTAACGCCCCTTGCTTGCAGCACTCGAGCGGCCGCCATTGCTGTCGCTCCCGTCGTGTAGATATCATCAACGAGCAGGACACTGCGGGCTCGCAAAGACCCCACCTCGAAGGCAGCGGCCAAATTTTCTTCCCGGGCGGCAATCCCCAATCCAAACTGGGGGGTCGTTGCCCGTACGCGCCGCAGGGCTCGCATCGCCAGGGGCAGCCCCGTCTGCCGACAAAATCCACGGGCGATGGCGGCTGCTTGGTTATACCCGCGCCGATCTAGTTTTTCGGGATGAAGGGGAATGGGCACGACTGCCGGGCGGCCCATGATGCCATTGAGGCGGGCTTGCTGCCAGCTTTGGCCGAGCCAGAGCCCCAGTTGCGACCCCACCGATAGGCGATCGCGGTACTTTAGGCCCAGCAGGGCTTGGCGCAGGTCATCGCGGTACTGCCCCCAAGCAAACACGGGCAGGCGATCTCGCTCGCGCTCCAACGTAGGCGGCTGCAGGCTGCAGGCTTGCAGCGCCTGGTGGCAGCTCGGGCAGAAGACGCTGCGGCCTGTAGGTTGGCGGCGGCGGCACAGCGCGCAACCCCCGCGCCACAGCAGGGCGCTCAGCTCTCGCCAGATCGATCGCAGCCAACGACGAATCCCCAACCCCGGATGTCCAACGCAGCACCCGCATTCTAGCAGGCTGCCAGCGGCACGATGGGGGCCCTACTGTCTTCCGGGCTTATCCTAGGCGCCCGTAGCCGATGCCAGAGTCTGCAGCAGCCAGAATCCTGCGAAGGCTTCAGACTCTGACGTTGGCTGAATGCCCAAAAAGTGCAGGCCATTGGCTTGTTTTTGAGTTGCAGCAAAGTCGCGTGCCTCGCGTTGTCGGGTGGCATCGACTAGATCGGCGAGCAGCCAGCTTTCTCCCGCCCCAGTATCGAGGAGCAAGCGGGGCTTTTCGCCCTCTTGCAGGCGCAGGGCAGATAGCTCGACCCCCGACATCCAGGCTGCATAGGGCGTCGCCCGCGGCGAGAAAATTAAGAGTCCCGGCACCCGCGTCTCGGGGGCGACCCCAGCTAGCGCTGGTGGAAACCCCTCACCAAACCCAATCTCCCACTCATGCATCTCGGCAAAGTCGGCCGCACCCAAAGACACAAAAGCCCACCGGTCGCGGCGATCGCCGCGAATGGCATCGGGTAGGGGAATGGGCGTTGCAGGACCGTACTGTACCGATGCGGAAGTTGCCGCCGCTGCGTCGTAGTCAGGATGTTCGGGATAAACCGAGGCGAGGCGCTCTTGCAACCAAGCATTGAGAGCATAGGTGCGGCGGCTGGGCACGGCTTGAATGTTGAGTCCCTCGCAGGCTCTGACGATTGTATTGTTCATCTGGCGGCGAAAAAAACGGATGCGCTTGGGAGCGGCACCTGCAGCGGCAATTGCCTCTTCGAGGGCGGCTCGCAAAAAAATCGAGTTGACTTCTTGATTGGAGCAGTACCGAGCAAATCGAAACAGGTCCTCGAGAGACTGGCGAGTGTCTTGGGGGCTCTCGCAGATGACCACCTCCCACAATTTTTTCTGACGCTCGTCGAGGAGAGGGCGCGAATAAAAATCTAATTCCCAAATAGCGCTCATGCAGGCTCGGTTTGGTCCTTCGGTGGGTTTCAATTGTCTATATGGCTAGACCGATCTTATCGATATTCGGACATTCGTAGGGGCTGCCCCAGGAGAAGCAAGATGTCTCAAGGGAAAAAATTTGCGATCGCAAGTTGTACGATTTTGGGAGCTCTGGGAGCGACAGCAGCAGCAATAACTGCTTTGGCTCAAGGAACGCCACCGGTCAACCCGCCCGTATTGCAGCCGGGAGCGCTGGGGAATAGAAGGAAATTGCCAGCGACCGCGCAACCGACGCCGGAGAACTGGGGAACCGATGGCAAAAGTTTTTTTCGCACCTGCGAGTTTGAGAACCCAGCAGCGGCAGCTCGTTTCATCGAAGAGCTCAATCGCGTGGGGGACGCCCTCGACCACCATGCCGATTTCAAGCAAGACGGCAGCACCCTAGAGGTCCTGACCACCACTCACGATACGGGCGGCCTCACCCAACTCGACTACGAACTCGCCCGCAGTGCCGGGCAGCTCTTGGCCGTTCGACGCGCGCGCTGCGTGCCCGAGCGCTTGAGTGCGGGGGCTACTGCAGAGTGATTACTCGCTGCTGACGAGCCCGGTCGTTGGCGAGCTTGGGCTTGCGGTCGCGCGCACGGGGATGCGCCCGGCTTGGCGCGCCAGATAACCCGCTTCGGTAGCCAGGCGCATTGCCAGGGCCATCCGTACCGGGTCGCGGGCCAGGGCAATGGCACTGTTAATTAGTAGCGCGTCTGCTCCGAGTTCCATGGCGTAGGCAGCTTCGCTGGGCGTGCCGATACCTGCATCGACGACGACGGGGACTTTAGCCTCGGCGACGATAATTTCAATGTTGGCAGCGTTGCGAATGCCCTGACCGGAGCCAATGGGCGAGCCTAAGGGCATGACCGTCGCGCAGCCTACTTCTTCGAGGCGCTTGGCAAGGAGCGGATCGGCATTGATGTAAGGCAGCACGGCAAAGCCCTCTTTCACGAGTTTTTCGGCCGCGCGCAGCGTGCCAATGGGGTCGGGCAGCAGGTACTTGGAGTCGGGGATCACCTCGAGCTTGACGAAGTTGTTGTCTTCTTGCCCGAGCAACTTGGCCATCTCCCGCCCGAGACGGGCAACTCGGATTGCCTCCTCGGCTGTCTTGCAACCTGCCGTGTTGGGTAGCATCCAATAGCGACCCCAGTCGATCGCGCGGGCTAGGCCTTCGTGACCGGGAGCTTTGGTTTGGACGCGCCGCACTGCTACCGTCACGATGCTGCAGGCGCTGACCTCTAAACTGCGCTTCATCACCTCGAGGTCGGCATACTTGCCCGAGCCCGTCATCAGACGGGAAGTAAAAGGGCGTCCCGCAATCGTCAGAGGAGCGACGATTGCCTCAGAGGCAGCCGGCAAAGCCGCTGCGGTGCTGCGATCGCCGCTGCCATTAGGTTCGGCAGGCATGAGGTCTCGTTCGGAGCGTTCGGTCATGATGGGTTTGGGTTCGCAATAAATGATGGGTTCTTCTGCAGGTGCGCTCTGCAAAAAGCGATCGGCACCAAAATGAGCCAACAAGGGGTGTTCGCGTTGAGCTTCAACGAGATCGGCAAGGACGCGGGCAGTAATCGGGGCAAGCAAAATACCATGGCGACCGTGGCCCACCGCCAAGAAGACATTGTCGCAAGCGCCGTAGCCTCCCAAGATTGGGGCACCATCGGGCGTACCGGGACGATATCCCCACCAAATTTCCTCGAGAGTCCAATCGTTCGAGTCGGGATACAAACGGCGCGCGCGCGCGAGCAACTGTGCTACCCCAGCAGGCGTATTTCCTGGCTGCCAGCCTACGGACTCTACCGTGGCACCCACGAACAAGCGACCGTCGCGACGCGGCACCAAGTAAATCTCGCTCCCAAATAAAACCCGCTGTATTGGCAGGGGCCCAGCAGGACGAAGGGCGAGCATTTGTCCTTTCACTGGGAATACGGGCAACGGCAGCAAGCGAGCCGTCCAGGCCCCGCTGGCAACCACAAACGATTTCGCTCCGATCGCCCCCTTGGCCGTCTGCACTGCCACAGCCAAGCCCTGGTGCTGCTGTAGGCCAACAGCATCGAGATCGAGATCGAGGGCTATTCCCGCCGCTCGGGCGGCTCGGTGCAGGGCCTGCCAGAGGGCGCGATTGTCCACCTGGGCATCTTCGGGATACCACCAAGCCCCACGAACATCCGCACCCAAGCCGGGCTGAACGTGCTGGAGACCCGGACCTTCGATCCAGGTTGCCGGAGAGGGTCCGGGAGGGAGGGCACGCTCGGGGCGATCCGGGCGATCGTCATAGGTCGGCGCCAGAATGCCGCAAGGCCAGTATCCGGCGCTGGTGCCGCTCTGTCTCTCTAGCCGACCGATCCAGTCTGGGTAGAGCGCGCGCGAGGCCAGAGCCAGCTCCTGCAGCGGGCCGCTCAGTCTTTCGGCTTGGGGGGCAATCATTCCGGCCGCCGCCTGGCTGGCCGCTTCGCGGGGATTGCGCCCGACAACCGTTACCGTCGCACCGCGCCCTCGCAGCTCCAGGGCAATGGCCAAGCCAATTATGCCTCCACCAATGACGGCGACATCCGCGCTGCCGCTACCTTTTGCCTTCATCGATACCCCGTCCGTGCCAAGCTTCTGCTAAAGTTACTTCGACTCAAATCCCAGCCATCCCGCGATGCGGGTCTCTAGGGCAAGTACTGCTGCACGACCTGCCAGCCCGTGAGAGCAACGGCCACCAGCCCCAGCAGCAGGGTGGCATTGGTGCCGGCGTGGAGCGCGCGCGCCCACGGACGCTGGGGCGAGATCGCTCGCGCGCTGCCAGCCGAGAGCAATACTAAAGTCACAACCGCAAGCCCGGCTGGCAAATGCCAGGAGTGCCCCCAACTGCCGTAGTGGTACCAGGTGCCTGCCAATCCGATCCCGAACAGGACCAACACCGAGATAACCAGAGCGATACCCACACCATAATGGAGCGGGCGCAGCCACTTGGGGCGCGGGTGCTGCTGCCAGCGACTCCTGAGAAAGCCCAGCCCCGTAATCCCCTGAGCCAGGTAGGTCAGACAAGCCAGCCCCATTGCCCAAGCTGCAATCTTCCACAACCAAAGCAGTGCGGAAAGATCTTTGTCCATCCCTGTCTCCAAGCACCAGTAACTCAGTCTAGCGCGCGCAGCGCCTCGCTCGATTCACTCACTAAATAGCCGTGCTGCACTCAAGCAGCACGGCCAGGGTTTCTCATAACGTACAGAAGGCAACTATGAAAGAAGACGCGATCGGCGCGCTAGCGGCAGGCTACCGCAGCTAGCCCAGCGGGGTCGGGAGCAGCGGCACCAGCAGCGCTCTCCACCTCGGCGGCCTCGAATCCTTCACAGAGGTGCTCGCAGGGAATCGTGTCAGAAAGGATCGCGCTGGCCATCATACCGGTGTGAATCTCGAGCAGGGCCTCGGGAACGGCTTCAAAGGCAAGGCGTTGCCCGGGGAAAACGACGCGCTCGAAATACCAATTCTCGACGTTCGTGATGCGAGCGACCTGAATCTCACTGGTTGCGTTGACATAGGAGCAACGCAAGGGGCTGGCTGCGCTTGCGGGAATGGGGTCTAGAATCTGGGACATGGCGGTGGTGGGGTTAGAGAAGATCGAATGCAGGCTATACATTTAACTTAACACCCCTCGATGCCCGCTGACTGTCAAGGTGAATACAAATACTCTTGACAGCGATCCCCATTTCCTTTCCATCAATTTCAGCTTGAGTTAAATGTTAGCTTGAAGTAGGCAGATCCGGAAGTCGGGCAGCCCGGTAACCCCGTGTCCGCGTCCAATGTCGCAGCAGTCGTGGGAACGGTAGGGTGCTATCGCGAGTCATACGAGGTCGTGACCGATCGCCCCCGGAAAACCCATGACTCAAACCACCACTGCCCCCTTCGACTCCCATCTTGTCACGACGATTCTGCTGGTCGGACCTTGGCTTGCTGCTGCTAGTCCTGCAATCGCGCAGACGCAAAACCAGACCGTGCTCTGGGTCGATCCCGTTGGCGGCAGCGATCGCCTCGGTAACGGCCGACAGATTTTCCCAGTCAAGACCATCGGCCGCGCCCTCGAGCTAGCCGACTCTACTAAGACGACCCTCATCCGCCTCGAGCCTGGTAGCTACGGCGCTCGCGAAACCTTTCCCATCGTGCTGCCACCGACGGTTTCTCTCCAGGGCGATACGAGCGCGCCCGAGCGCGTCGCCATCCAAGGTGGCGGCTCCTTTGAGACCCAAGCCGGTAGCCAGGAGAATATCGCGATCGTGGCAACTGGCAATGGCACCATTCAGGGATTGGCTATCTCCAATCCCAACGGCATCGGGGTTTGGGTCGTAGGTGATGGCAATCCAGTTGTCAGCAATAATGTCTTCTCTGATAGCGCCGGCGCGGGCTTGGCCATTGCGACTGCTGGCACCCCTGTCGTAACTGACAATCGGTTCGTCGGCCATGAGGACCGAGCGCTGTCTGTGGGTGGCAGCACCGATGCCCGCATCGGTGGCAATACCTTCGCGGGCAACAACATCGGCATCTCGATTAGCGATGTGGCCATGCCGCGTGTCGAAAACAACCGCCTGCAAGATAACCGCATCGGCATCGAGATTACTGGCATCACCCGGCCCGTGTTGCGGGGCAACGAAATCTTGGATTCTCGCTCTTTGGGCATTGAAGTTACATCGCGCACGCCCCCCAATCTCGGCACTACAGACGACCCCGGCCGAAATATCATCCGCGACAGCGCCGGAGCTGATGTTCTCGGCCTCGAAGTAGCCGAAGTCGTTGCCGCCGGTAACGGTCTGACGGGAACCAGCCAGCCCACCATCACTGCCGTGCCAAGCACGCGCCCTGCGACTGCACCCACGATCCGACGGGGCTCTCTGCCATCTCCGGTGGAGAAATTTCGCGATCCCGCCCCAAAACCTAGGGCCAACGGAGCAGTTGCTATCCACGTGCCGCCTCCAGAAACGGCGATCGCCCCACCCGCACCCCGAACGCTCCGACAGGAACGGGAGCAGGTTTGGACGCTGCGATCGCAGCCAGTCTCGGGTCCGGTAGCGACGATTCCCGTGCCACCGACCCAAGCACCCTCGCGCCACGACGCCGAGACAGTCGCGCGAGCGACGGTTCCTCCTCGCCGGCCTACCCCAATACCGGCATGGCAAGCCGCTGCCCAGAACTTTCGCGTGCTCGTCGAGGCAGCCTCGTTCCAGGAGCGCGCCCGCGTCGCGGCGATCGTACCGGAGGCGTTTTCGAGCACCCACAACGGACGCCGGGTCATGCAGGTGGGAGTCTTTGACGATCCTGAAAATGTCCGCGAGATCCGCGAGCGCCTCGAACGCTTTGGATTCAAAGTGGAGGTCATTCCCCGTTAGGGTCGGCCGTGGTACGCTTTGAGCCAGATACAGAGCCGAGAGGGTGCGATCGCGCGATGGAGAGCCAGCAAGTTGTTGCCCGTTTGACTTTTTTTTACGCTGACGGCCAACAAGAGTCCTATGTCTTTGCCGAGCTTGTCGACAGCCAAGAGAGTTGGACGGCCCTCCAGCAGGAATGGCGCGATCGCCTCAAAGAGCCCTGGTGCTTCCTGCAGCTCGGGGATGAGACGGCTGCTATCAACATGGCAAACGTTCTCAAAGTGGAAATCAACCCCGGCCTCGATCGCCTCGAAGGCGCGGACGTCTTTCCCAATGCTCAGCGCGAAACGGCGCTGACTCGCAGTTACAACCGTTAGGCGGGCGCGTCTTACTCCCGAGCGGTTTCGGATGCCTCCTTGCGTGCTGCCAGGTCGAGCTGGCAGGCAGCCTGCAAGACTGCCAAGAAGTCCGGGTCGGCTTCTTCGGTTACCACGCCGTTCGTGTCGCTCTCAAATTCCCGCACCTGGCCGTCGAGGCCGGTCAGGGCAGTTTCGCCGTGGTTGAAGGTATTGAGCTCGCAATCGACCGTGGTGGTCTGAATTTTATCCGTGAAGTTGTAGGTGAGCCTGTTGTTGACATTGCTGGCATCCTGGCGATAAGTGAAGGTGCGCGCCTCGGGCCTGTCCCCGGCCGTAACGCTCGCCTCGTCGAGGAGCAACTGCAGCCCATCGGGACGGCGAGAAATTGGCGTCCAGTCTACGGGCGCTTCCTCGGCAGCCTCTTCGGAGCTATCGGAAGTGCCATCGGCAGGAGGAGCCTCGAGCGGGGTAGGTAAGTCCCGCGTCGGGGTGACAGCCGCCGGAGGAACCTCGGGTGGAGCGGGCAAATCTCCGGCAGGCGCGCTGCTGCCAGTACTGCCAGTACTGTTGTTAGTTGCGGGCGGCTCGGAGCGAAAGATCTCCAGGCACTGGGGCTCCCGGCTGCCAGGGGGGACCCAAAATTGCGGGCAGCTGAGCTCTTGGGCGGCAAGCGGCATCGATCCGCTCCAGGCTCCCAGAGCCATCCCAATCGTGCCAACCAGCCATCGTCGTTGCTGCATGGGTCGTTTGCCTCCCGCGAGGATTTTTCCTCCCTAAGCCTATCAGTGGATGCGCTAACCCCGAGATCCCTCGTGCCAGAGCCTCGATGCCGGGCGGGCGGCAAGCCTTTAGTCGTAACTTTGCCGTAAACTGTGGGGTGAACTTGTGTTAACTGTTTTTTACAAATATCCACATGCTGCAAATTGGAACGAAGGTGCAGGTTCGGCGCATTCGCGATCGCGTCGGCCAGGAAGTTATCGACACCTTAGGCAAAGTTGGTACGATTACGGAATTTAAGATGACTGACGGCAGCGGTGTCGGCGCTTATGTCAAATTCGTCGACAACACGACGATCTGGTTTTTTGAAGACGAACTGCAGGCAGTCGGTTAGGCTCTGATGGCAAAGATTCTGACATTTTTAGGTAAAGGCGGGTGCGGTCGCACCACGCTGGCCATTGCAGCTGCCAAGCAGCTTGCCGCGACCGGTCGCCGGACGCTACTTGCGAGTAGCGAGCCCGATCCCAGCTTTGGCTTACTTTTGGATTGGGAGGCGCCGACCCCCGACCCCCAAAACATCGGTGCCAATCTCGATGCCGTGCAATTGCAGAATGCCGTTTTGCTCGAGCGCAGCTGGGAAGAAGTCAAAAAGTTGGAGGCCCAGTACCTGCGATCGCCAACCCTTAAGAAGGTCTTCGGCCAGGAACTCGGCATCCTCCCCGGTATGGACCGCGCTCTGGTACTCAATGCTTTGCGGGAATTCGTTGCAGGGGGCGACTACGAGGCGATTGTCTTCGATGGCGAGGGCGATCTGAGCCTGTTGCGCGCGCTGGGAATGCCAGAGACTCTCGGCTGGTATGCCCGCCGCTTCCGGAAAGTATTTCTAGAATCGGACCTGGGCCGAGCGATAATGCCCTTCGTGCAGCCAGTGACCGGTGCTGTCCTCAACACCGGTTGGAGTGCGGAAAATCTAGAGCAGCAGCAGCCTGTCAGAGACGCCGATAATCTCCTCGAGCAGGGCAAGGCTGCCGTCAGCGACCCAACCCGAGCGGCTGCTTTTCTGGTAGCTACCCCAGATCCGCTCTCGGTGGCCTCGGCTCGGTACCTGTGGGGTAGCGCCCAACAAATCGGCCTGACAGTGAGCGGTCTGCTGCTCAACCGGGCTACCGCAGCCGGCGAGGTTGCTGCAGAGTTTGCGCCCCTGCCGGTAACGGCAGTCCCCGACACTCCCGATTGGGAAGCAATCGGCAATGCTCTACCAGACCTACTTGCCGTGGGTTCGGAAATCCCCGCATCGGTAACTGTGGATGTGGCAGCTCGGCAAGTTCGGCTCTTTTTGCCCGGAATCAACAAAAAGCAAGTCAAATTAACCCAGTACGGCCCAGAGCTGACCGTCGAAGCCGGCGACCAACGCCGCAACTTAGCTCTGCCGCCCCAGCTCAGTGGCAAGCCCGTCACCGGGGCCAAGTTCCAGAATGGCTATCTCATCGTTTCGTTCTAGAGTGCAAAGGCAATGACGACCGATCGCGACAACCGGCCCCCGGAAACTCCCAGCGGCGGCTCCAAAGCCCGGCAAATGCTGGGCATGAAGGGCGCGGCGCCAGGGGAGACTTCGATTTGGAAGCTGCGGCTGCAGTTGATGAAGCCGATTACCTGGATTCCGCTGATTTGGGGCGTGGTGTGTGGTGCGGCCTCTTCTGGAGGCTACGTCTGGGGGCTCGAAGACTTGCTCAGGGCACTCACCTGTATGCTGCTCTCCGGGCCGCTGATGGCGGGGTATACCCAAACCTTGAATGATTTCTACGACCGCGAGATTGACGCCATCAACGAACCCTACCGCCCGATCCCTTCAGGCGCGATCGGCGTGCCCCAGGTCGTCGCGCAAATTTTGGTCTTGCTCGCGGGCGGAGTTATCGTCGCTATCTTGCTCGATCTCTGGGCCGGCCACGATTTGCCGACCGTGACGTTGCTGACCCTGGGCGGTGCCTTTGTCGCCTACATCTACTCGGCCCCACCTCTGAAGCTCAAACAAAACGGCTGGCTGGGAAATTACGCCCTCGGTGCGAGCTACATTGCCCTGCCCTGGTGGGCGGGCCACGCGCTGTTCGGGCAGCTTAATTGGACGATCGTCCTGCTGACGCTGTTTTATAGTTTCGCCGGTCTCGGCATTGCTGTTGTCAACGACTTCAAGAGCATTGATGGCGATCGCGAGCTAGGGTTGCAATCGCTGCCGGTGGCCTTTGGCGTCAAAAAAGCCGCCTGGATTTGCGTGTTGGCGATCGATTTTTTCCAAGCAGGCGTGGCGGCTTACTTGATTGCCATCCAGCAAAATCTCTACGCCGTTCTGCTAATTTTGCTGATTATTCCGCAGATTGTTTTTCAGGATATGTATTTTCTGCGCGACCCCTTAGAAAACGATGTGAAGTACCAAGCCAGCGCCCAACCTTTTCTGGTCTTCGGGATGCTGGTGACGGGTCTCGCCTTGGGTCATGCTCTGCTGTAATTTTTGTGAGTTTTTCCTGTCATGATGCGCTGGCTAATTTGTTGCATGCTTTGTTGGGCGCTCTTAGTTGCCCCGGCACAAGCAGACTACACCCGAGCCCAGATCGAGAGCGGCGATCGCCTGGCCGACCTAGCTTTTGAAGCGACTAATGCGGGTGACTTCGCGACTGCTGAGGCCTACTGGAGCAAGCTCATCGAGCGCTTCCCGGAGAACCCAGCTATTTGGAGCAATCGCGGCAATGCCCGCGTCAGCCAAAACCGCCTCGAAGAAGCCATCGCCGACTACAACGAGTCCGTTCGTTTGGCTCCCGAGGCGACCGACCCCTACCTCAATCGGGGTACGGCCCTAGAAGGTTTGGGTCAGTTTGCAGCTGCGATCGCCGACTACAACCGGGTGCTAGAACTCGACCCCAATGATGCGATGGCCTTCAATAACCGGGGCAACGCCAAAGCGGGTCTGGGGCAGTTTGAAGCCGCGATCGCCGACTATCACCAGGCGGCTCAGCTGGCGCCGAATTTTGCCTTCGCTCGAGCCAGCGAAGCCCTGATGAAATACGAAATTGGCAAAGATAAAGCAGCTCTCAAGCAACTGCGAACCATCATTCGCAAATACCCCATGTTTGCTGATGTGCGGGCAGCACTGACAGCAGTTCTCTGGCAGCAGGGTCAGTTTGGCGAGGCTGAGAGCAACTGGATTTCGGCCATCGGCATCGATAGCCGCTACCGCGACCTCGATTGGGTTCGGGACGTGCGGCGCTGGCCGCCACGGGCAACCGCATCCTTGGAGAGCTTCCTTACCCTAAAGCCTTAAAGCATCGCGCGGAGGCTGCTTGCAGGGCCCAGACGATGTCCTTGCGAAACATCGATCTTTTCTGGCGGCTCCAAGCTCTTATTTCTCGAGAGCGGGTATGGGGAATCGAACCCCAATCATTAGCTTGGAAGGCTAAGGTTTTACC
>CAYTBI010000042.1:0-34751 GCA_964435975.1 uncultured bacterium | reverse complement strand
TAGAGCACCTGCTTTGCAAGCAGGCTGTCAGGAGTTCGAGTCTCCTAACCTCCATACGCACGCAGGTACGGGCCCGGTAGGGTCGAACGGAACCACAGTTTTCCCAGCAGTTTGGGGGCAGTCCTTGCCCTCGGGTGGGGCTCCAGCAGGCATGGTAAGCTAGCGAGGATATGAGTGCTTGCTACTATTTGTGTAAGGAAAACTGCTTTCATGACCGTTTCGACTGAAATCCCCTATTTGCTCCGGGCCGCCCGCGGCGAGGTGCTAGCGCGGCCACCGGTCTGGATGATGCGCCAGGCCGGTCGCTACATGCAGGTGTACCGGGAACTGCGCGAGCGCTACCCCAGTTTTCGGGAGCGCTCTGAGAATGCCGATCTTGCCATTGAGATTTCATTGCAGCCCTGGCGAGCTTTCCAGCCTGATGGCGTGATTTTCTTCTCGGATATCCTGACACCGCTGCCGGGGATGGGCATCGATTTTGACATCATCGAGAGCAGGGGTCCAGTTATCGATCCGCCGATTCGCACCCAGGCTCAGGTCGATGCCATACGCCCCCTCAACCCGGAGGAGTCGCTGCCGTTTGTCAAAACAATTCTCCAGACGCTGCGCCAAGAAGTCGGCAATGCTGCAGCGGTGCTGGGGTTCGTGGGCTCCCCCTGGACGCTGGCTGCCTATGCCATTGAGGGGAAGTCTTCTAAGACCTACGCCAACATCAAAGGCCTTGCATTTTCCCAGCCGGCGCTGCTCCACGAGCTTCTCGGCAAAATTGCCGACTCCATCGCCACCTACGTGCGCTTTCAAATTGATGCTGGGGCCCAGGTCGTGCAGCTTTTTGATTCCTGGGCCGGAGAGCTGAGCCCTGTAGACTACGAAACCTTCGCCCTGCCCTACCAGCAGCGCATCGTGCGCCAGGTCAAGCAAACCCACCCCGACACGCCGCTTATCCTCTACATCAGTGGTGGTGCTGGCGTTTTGGAGCGCATGGGCCAGTCTGGGGTTGATTTCATTAGCGTTGACTGGACGGTAGATATGGCCGACGCCCGCCGCCGCCTGGGTCCGAGCATGAAAGTTCAGGGCAATTTAGATCCGGGCGTGTTGTTTGGCTCCCAAGACTTCATTAAGGCTCGCCTGCTCGATACGGTTCGCAAGGCCGGCAACAGCGGTCACATCCTCAATCTGGGCCACGGCGTTTTGCCCGGTACGCCGGAGGAGAACGTGCGATTTTTCTTTGAAACGGCCAAGAATCTCGACAAAACCCTGTCTGTTAGCTAGTAATAGGGCCTGAAACCTACAAAAAAAAGCTCCCACCGCTACGGTGGGAGCTTTTTTAATGTGCAGTCAGCGGGCGGGAAATCGGCGCTTAGCCGAACTTGCCTGCTGTTGACGCAATTAAGAAGGCTGCGTAGGTTAAGACGTAGCCAATTGTAAAGTGGGCCAAGCCAACCAAACGAGCCTGAACGATAGACAGGGCGACGGGCTTGTCCTTCCAGCGAACCAGGTTAGCCAGAGGTGTGCGCTCGTGAGCCCAGACCACCGTTTCAATCAACTCCTGCCAGTAACCGCGCCAGGAGATGAGGAACATGAAGCCAGTCGCCCAAACCAGGTGCCCGAAGAGGAACATCCAAGCCCAGACCGACAGGTTATTCATGCCGTAGGGGGTGTAGCCGTTGATTAGCGGTGCGGAGTTTGCCCAGAGGTAATCCCGCAGCCAGCCCATTAGGTACGTAGAAGACTCGTTGAACTGGGCGGTATTACCACTCCAGATTGCCAGGTGCTTCCAGTGCCAGTAGAAGGTTACCCAACCGATGGTGTTGAGCATCCAGAACATGGCCAGGTAGAAGGAGTCCCATGCGGAGATATCGCAGGTACCGCCACGACCGGGGCCATCACAAGGGAAGCTGTAGCCGAAGTCCTTCTTGTCGGGCATCAGCTTGGAGCCGCGCGCGTCGAGAGCGCCTTTCACCAGCACCAGGGTAGTGGTGTGCAGGCCCAGCGCGATCGCGTGGTGAACCAAGAAGTCACCCGGTCCGATGGTCAAGAAGAGGCTGTTATCGCCGCTGTTGATGGCGTCAAGCCAACCTTCGAGCCAGGGCGCGCCGGTGTTGGCAATGGAGTCGCTGTTAGAGAGCAGCAGATCCATGCCGTAGAGGGCCTTGCCCTGAGCGGCCTGAACGAACTGAGCGAAGACTGGCTCGATTAGGATTTGCTTCTCGGGGGTACCGAAGGCCACGCAAACGTCGTTGTGGACGTAGAGGCCTAGGGTGTGGAAGCCCAAGAACAAAGAAACCCAGCTCAGGTGAGAGATGATGGCTTCTTTGTGCTGCAGGACGCGGTCGAGCACGTTGCCTTTGTTCTGCTCGGGGTCGTAGTCGCGAACGAGGAAGATCGCACCGTGGGCAAACGCACCGACCATGATGAAACCAGCAATGTACTGGTGGTGGGTGTAGAGTGCCGCTTGGGTGGTGAAGTCCTCAGCGATAAAGACGTAGGACGGCAGCGAGTACATGTGCTGCGCGACCAGCGAAGTCGCCACGCCCAAAGAAGCCAATGCCAGCGCCAACTGGAAGTGCAAGGAGTTGTTCAAGGTGTCGTAGAGACCTTGGTGGGGCAGGTTGAACTGGCCCTCGGTCTTCGCATTGAACAAACCTGCTTTGGAATCGAGCATCTCGCGGATGCTGTGGCCGATGCCAAAGTTGGTACGGTACATGTGACCGGCAACGATGAAAATTACCGCGATCGCCAGGTGGTGGTGGGCAATGTCCGTCAGCCACAGAGACTCGGTTTGGGGGTGGAAGCCGCCCAAGAAAGTCAGAATCGCGTCGCCAGCACCCTCAGAGGTGCCGAAAACGTGGTCTGCGGTGTCCGGGTTCTGGGCGTAAACGCTCCAGTTACCGGTGAAGAACGGTCCCAAACCAGCGGGGTGAGGCTTCACGGAGAGGAAGTTACCCCAGTTGACGGTCTCGCCGCGGGCGGCAGGAATCGCAACGTGTACCAAGTGACCGGCCCAAGCCAGGGAGCTGACGCCAAAGAGGGCGGCCAGGTGGTGGTTCAGGCGATGCTCGGCCTGCTTGAACCAAGAGAGGCTGGGGCGGAACTTGGGCTGGAGGTGCAGCCAACCAGCGTAGAGGAACACCGCCGAGAGCAGCAGCAAGAAGATAGCTCCTTGGTACAGCTGCGCGTTGGTGGTCATGCCGATGGTATAGAACCAGTGGTACACGCCGGAGTAGGCGATGTTCACCGGGTTGGCCGCATCGGCCTGGGTGAATGCATCGACGGCGTCGGCACCAAAGTGAGGGTCCCAAATGGCGTGAGCGATGGGGCTAACGCCAAGGGGATCTTGAATCCACTCTTCAAAATTGCCCTGCCACGCAACGTGGAACAGGGTTCCGGAGGTCCAGAGGAAGATGATTGCAAGGTGACCGAAGTGAGAGGCGAAAATCTTCTGGTAGAGATTTTCCTCGGTCATGCCATCGTGGCTCTCGAAATCGTGAGCCGTGGCAATCCCGTACCAGATCCGACGAGTCGTCGGGTCTTGGGCGAGATCCTGGCTAAATTTTGGGAACTTAGTAGCCATTTTCTTTTGGAATTCCTAGCGTTTGCTGCAAGGGGAACTCGCGTACGGGCCGCGATCGCAAAATGCAGGAGCCGGAAGCCCCAAAGCTGCGATCGCAGCGCGTCGAGAACGGAAAACCGGTACTTACCGAAAGATATTAACCGGTTCGAGATGCCTGTGGGGTCAACCAACAGACAGGGCGCGAGCCAAGAAGAAGGCCCACGTGGTGCCGATGCCACCCAACAGATAGTGGGCCAAACCGACCGCACGACCCTGAGTGATGCTCAGCGCGCGCGGTTGGATTGCCGGCGCAACCCGAAGCTTGTTGTGCGCCCAAACGATGGACTCGATGAGTTCTTGCCAGTAGCCGCGGCCGCTGAACAAGAACATCAAGCTGAACGCCCACACGAAGTGCGCGCCCAGGAAGATCAAGCCGTAGGCAGAAAGGGCCGATCCGTAGGAGGTGATGACGTTAGACGCCTGAGCCCACAAATAGTCGCGCAGCCAGCCATTGATGGTGGTCGCGCTCTCGGCAAAGTTGCCTGCTGTGATATTAGAAACGTAGCCATCGTCGGAAACCGTGCCCCAAACATCAGATTGCATCTTCCAGCTGAAGTGGAAAATCACAATCGAGATGGAGTTGTACATCCAGAACAGGCCGAGGAAAACGTGGTCCCAACCAGAAACCTGGCAAGTACCACCCCGACCGGGGCCGTCGCAAGGGAAGACAAAGCCCAGCTCGGACTTGTCGGGGATCAAACGCGAGTTGCGCGCGTAGAGCACGCCCTTGAGCAAGATCAAAACCGTGACGTGGATGGTGAAGGCGTGGATGTGGTGAACCATGAAGTCGGCAGTGCCGAGTTCGATCGGCGCCATGGCCACTTTGCCCCCGACTGCAACAACGTCGCCGCCGAAAGCAATACTTGCGGTATCCAGCGCGTTGGGAGCCGTGCCACCGGCTGCAGCTGTATGCAAGCCCTGAATCCACTGAGCGAACACCGGCTGCAACTGAATGGCGTCGTCGGAGAACATGTCATCCGGACGGCCCAGAGCCTGCATGGTGTCGTTGTGGATGTAGAGACCGAAGCTATGGAAGCCCAAGAAAATGCACACCCAGTTCAGGTGAGAAATGATGGCATCGCGGTGGCGCAGGACTCGGTCGAGCACGTTGTTTTGGTTGACGGCCGGATCGTAGTCGCGCACCATGAAAATCGCGCCATGAGCGCCCGCACCACAGACTAAGAAGCCGCCAATCCACATGTGGTGGGTGAACAGCGATAGCTGGGTGCCGTAGTCGGTTGCCATGTACGGATACGGCGGCATCGCATACATGTGTTGGGCCACGATGATGGTGACCGAACCCAGCATTGCCAGGTTGATCGCCAGTTGTGCGTGCCAAGAAGTGGTCAGAACTTCGTAGAGACCCTTGTGACCCTCGCCACCGATTAGTATGGGATCTTTGTGGGTCTCGAGGATTTCCTTGATGCTGTGACCGATGCCCCAGTTGGTGCGATACATGTGACCGGCGATGATGAAGATCGTCGCGATCGCCAGGTGGTGGTGAGCCGTGTCGGTGAGCCAGAGGCCGCCAGTAACGGGATTCAGACCGCCCTTGAAGGTCAAGAAGTCAGCGTACTCGCCCCAGTTCAGCGTAAAGAAAGGCGCCAGGCCCTTCTCGAAGCTAGGGTAGAACTCGGCCATGAAGCTGGTGTCGAACAGATATTCGTGGGGTAGCGGAATATCAGCTGCAGCCACACCACGGTCGAGCAGTTCGTTGACCGGCAGCGAAACGTGGATCTGGTGACCGGCCCAGCCGAGGGCACCACAGCCCAACAGGACGGACAGGTGGTGGTTCAGCATCGATTCAACGTTCTGGAACCACTCCAGCTTCGGCGCGCGCACGTGGTAGTGAAACCAGCCAGCGAACAGCATCAGGCCAGCCATCACCAGCGCGCCGATGGCGGTTGCCATCAGCTGGAAGCTTTGGGTATAACCCGCAGCTCGCCAGAGATAGAAGAAACCAGAGGTGATTTGGATGCCGAAGAAATCGCCACCCACATCGGCGTTCAGGATGCCTTGGCCGACAACCGGCCAGACAACCTGAGCGCTGGGCTTGATGTTGGTGGGATCGGCCAACCAAGCCACGTAGTTAGAAAAACGAGCGCCATGGAAATACATGCCGCTCAGCCAAATAAAGATCACGGCCAAATGACCGAAGTGCGCGCTGAAGATTTTGCGCGACACTTCTTCCAGGTTGCCCTGGGTGTCAAAGTCGTGAACGCTCGCATGCAGGCTCCAAATCCAGGTTGTGGTTTTGGGGCCCTTCGCCAAGGTACGGTCAAAGTGACCCGGCTTTCCCCACTTCTCAAATGAAGTTGGGACCGGATCGTTATCGACTACCACCCTGACCTTGTCCTTCTCGGGACTCATCGTCATAGGGGCTCTCTCCTCTTAAGGTCGTCGAGAAACAGCAGTGAAACAAGTCGATACAACTTATCAAACGCAAGCCAGCTAACAAAAACGGTCGTCCGGTGAAGCGACGATCCGTGTTAAGCAGGTACTATTGTTATCTAGAGCACTCAAGAGACAATGATAGAGGGTGCCTCGCCGCTCGCCAGAACGATCTTCATAATTTGTAAATCTCCTCAAAGCAAGGTCTGGTCTCCTTCTCAGCCCCTACGGCCCACCGCATGGCGAGCGTTAAATTGCTGTCTTTGTTACAAAACACAATAGTTCGAGATTGCTGGGGTCCCTCACACTTTGTCCCTGCTTGGGGAAAATGCCAGCTACTTGGGTTGCAAAGCAAGTGTTGAGTCGCGGCCTAGGTCTTGCAGCCTGAGTGCGGATCCAGAAAAACTCTACAGGCATCTAGGAGAGACTGTCGTGACAATTGATGCCCGTGCGGCCCACAGCGTTGGCGGCAAGATCGAGCCGTTTGCATTCGATCCCGGCCCTCTCGGTCGCGATGAAGTCGAGATCTCAGGTAGGGTACTGCCACAGCGATCTGAGTGCCTGCTCGACGGTAAATGGGGCATCGCGTCTTTTCTGCTAGGGTTAAGCCTCGCTATCGCACCATGCTCGGTCGCAAATGCTGCCTTAACTTAAGCTGCGAGCGCCTGATTCTGAGTCCCGTGTGACTTACAGCCAAAGACCGAGGCTCGCTCCCGACTGCACGGTCAAGGAATTGCCGAACAAATCGCTTGTGGCAACCGTCTCTCGTGGCGAGAGGGTCCTTACCAACATCTAAGAATACGGATATGGCCATCATTGCCCTGCGCGCCTGGCAATTGCAAGGTTACGAGCCGATTGCTGAAGTCCTTGCCCGTCCCCACGATCTGCGCTTGAGCAAAGGGAGTTTGCTCAAAACCGCTCTGCGGGCTGACTTCCTCGACGATCGCGATGCCGTGCAGGGTTCCGCCTGGTTCGAGCGCTATCTTGAAGGTCAAGCTGTTGAATTCTACATCGAGGGCAGCGGCACCTACGCCATAGCCAATATCGATTTAGTTTCCCACGAAGTTTACTTTGCCAAGCGGGACACGAGCGCCTGGCTCGACCCGGCCATCTATCTCAGCGCCCAGGCAGAATGTACGGCAGCTGCAACGGCGCTTGCGACCGCCCTAGAAAAAGCGCTCGACCGCTTCAACCGTCGCAGTCGCTACCCCCTGAAGGTGGCTACCACACCTCGTAGCGAGCCCCAGCGCCTTAGCGATAGCCAACTGCGCCAAATCCGCAAGAGTCTCTTGTTCCTAGCCGATTGCACCCCCGTGGGATCTGCTGGGGACCTGTTGCTGCCGAGCCCGCATGCCTGCACCGAGCTAGGCTACGCCCTGGGGTGCAAGCCCAAAGGTCAAATCTTGCTAGCACGTCTCAAGCGCGCCGATCTCGATGGCCGACTGCCCTTCGACCTAGCCAATTACCAACAAATAATTTTCAAGAATGCTGCCGAGCTCGACAAAACCCTGCCGCAAGTCTTGGAAACTGCTCTGCAACGATTTAATCTACTACAGTAGTCCGCTCGAACCAGGCTTACCTTAGGAGTACTGCTGTGGCACGAATCCCCGACGAATACATCGCCCACCTTTTTCTCTCAACCGGCCATCGCGAGGAGGTCCGCTTCGACACGATTCAAGATTTTCAGGAGTGGTACATCAGTGAAATCGAGCGCCGGTCATCGTCAAATGACTTCATAGATGTACCGGTAGGCAGTCTCAGCCAACACGAGTACATGATGGTTCGCCCGGCTGCTATCGTTGCCATTCGCGTCGAGCCCATCTTTGCGGGTAGCGTCGGTCGCGACGAGACTTTGTGAAGGCCTCCCAGACCTAAGTTTATATGTTTCTAGAAGAGACCGCCTCACCCCCTGCAAAAGGAAAGCTGCAGGGGGTGAGGCGGTCTTACTGGGTCTCTACTGGCAAGCTAACGTGGCCTCTGCCCTAGACGGCGGAGCCCAGGCCAGCATAGGCACCATAGAAGAATAATGCGACTAAGCCCAACACACCCATGCCAGCAACGGTAGCGACGATCCAAAGGGGTATTTTCCCTCCACCGGCCATAATCCTAATCTCCTGCAAGCTCAATTTTGTGACTGGGTTTTAGTTAAAGAAGTAGCTCGAGAACAGAATGCCTAATACAAAAACCAGGAGGAGACCCAAATAAAGGGAGGTCCGGTTTAGCTCGACGGGCAAGTTGTTCGGGTTCTTGTTGCGGTCCATGAGAGTACGAACTCCTATCGTTGAATGAATTGCATGGCGGCGATTGCGCCCAGGAAAAATACCGAGGGGACAGCCAAAGTATGAATGGCCAACCAACGAATGGTAAAAATCGGATAAATAACCTGCTCGGGATTGGCGGGATTGT
Source organism: uncultured bacterium (assembly GCA_964435975.1). Lineage (GTDB taxonomy): Bacteria > Cyanobacteriota > Cyanobacteriia > Cyanobacteriales > Rubidibacteraceae > CAYTBI01. The sequence continues at coordinate 26,341 of CAYTBI010000042.1, read as the reverse complement.
ATTCAGCCTTCATCGAATCAACCTCTGTTGAATTGCTAGATGTTAAATCCGGACGAGTTCCACAAAGGGATTACCGACCGGTGAACTCTTTAACCTGCTCGCTGGCATTGAAGCGGTCGGAGATAATCGGCAACTCCTGACGCTCCTGGTTGAAGTAGTCGTTCGGACGGGGGGTGCCGAAGACATCGTAAGCCAGACCAGTGCTAACAAATAGCCAGCCTGCAATAAACAGCATGGGAATGGTGACGCTGTGAATGACCCAATACCGAACGCTCGTGATGATATCGGCAAAGGGACGCTCGCCAGTAGAACCTGACATTCGCTCTCCTCCTACAAAACTATCGGACGTTAACTCCTTCCTATCATAGGAAATTTGTTGCAATTCGCAACGCGACTCTCATTTTTGAGATTTAAGCCGCGTCGCTCCCTGCAACTGCCTTGAGGGGCTCATAGGTCAGCAAGGTGCCGCCGTTGCCGAGAATGAACCCCTTGTCCTCAGATAAGAAAAGGATCTTATAGAGATTAGCAGGAATTCCCTCGACATCGCGATCTTTGCGCCAGGTTTGGCCGCCATCGAAGCTGCAGAGCAAATTGCCACTGCCGCCTGCGACCCAGATTTCCTCAGGCGTCCTGTAAGCAGCTGCCAGTAGGCCCCAGCTCGCCGAAAATTCCGGGTACTGCGCTTCTTGCCAGCTGTCGTAGCTGCCGGGCTCGCTGAACTGCACCTGACCGCCACGAGCTAGCATCCACAGGCGGCTGTCTGCTCCAAAGCCCATGTTTTGCACGCGACGCGAGCTGTTGCGATTGAAAGGCTGCCAAGCCATATCGCCAGGTTCCCAAATCGAGTAGAAGTTCCCCCGTGCCGAGACAGCTATGTAGCGGCCATCGAGAGACCGCTCGATGTTACGGGCGACGCCTACAGCTTCTTGGACTAGGGCAGACCAGTTATACCCATTGTTGTCAGTGCGGTAAATTGCGCCAATATCGGTCACCATCTCGGCACTACCCGGGCCCAGAGCCAGAATTTGGGAGGGCGTGCCTGGGAGTTTCTCGCTCAGGGGCACGCGCCGCCAGGTCTGGCCGCCATCAGCTGTGTGCAGGGCAATCGATGGCTCGCCAACAATCCAGCCCTCATCGCCAGCAAAGCTCACGGAAGTGAAGGTGTAGTTTTTGTCTTCGAGCAGTGCGGGGTCGATTTCGCGCTGGTGCCAGGTCTGGCCACCGTCGTCGGTTTGCAGGACCGTAGAGCGAGCACCCACCAACCAACCGCGCTCGGCCGTCCCATCGGTGAAGCCCAGATCCTGTAGCGCGACGTCTACCGGTAAAGGCACCTGCTGCCAGGGGTTGTAGCCTACGGATGGAACGCCACTGCAGCCAACAGCAACCCACGCGATCGCCAGCAACAGCGCCAGCTGGCGGCCTAGTCTTATCATGATTTGCCCCATAGTCTGCATGCTAAATGATTGAGTACTCAGAAAAAAAAGTCGATGCCTAACGTAGGCCGTACAAGCTAATGAAAAACAAAAAGCCCAGGGCCAGGCCGCCGAAAATCAGGACATTTTTCTGGCCGGGTGTGAGCTGGTTGACCCCGAAGCCGTAGCCGAGGTTTTCTCTAAATCCCGAAGGCGCTCCAACCGAGCCAATATTGGTGAAGGCCGTCCGTTTGGCTCCGCAAACCGGGCAGCGCCACGCAATTGAGAGATCCTCAAAACGGGTGCCAGGCTCTACCCCACTCGCATCATCCCCTTTGTTGGGCTCGTAGATGTAACCGCAGGACCGACATTCGTATCGGGCTGGGGCCAGCTCCGCTAAGGTTTTTTCTTCTTGGGGCGCGCGCTCCGCCGACTCCGGAGCTGACTCTAGGGCCGACTCTGGAGCCGACCCTTGGGGCGATTCTGAAGGCTTGGAAGGGTCTGCCATGGCGGGTATAGTACAAAAACTCTGTTTGCAACGATACAAATTATCGCACAATATTAATTTCTCATAAAAATCCAACTGCCCGGCAGCAACCAGGCCCGCCGGGGGTGGGGGCAGGCGAAGCCCTATAATGTTACAAGTCGAGCGTGAAGCAAAGCGGTACACCAAGCAGGGGCGAGAGATTGAGCGGTGTTTGTTCTCAGCGGTTATGAGTATTTGTTGGGATTCCTGTTGGCCTGCGGTGCGATCCCTGCCCTGGCGCTGACGGCCTCGAAGCTGCTGCGCCCGCGAGCGGGGGGGCCGGAGCGCCAAACCAGCTACGAGTCGGGTATGGAGCCCATCGGTGGCGCGTGGATTCAGTTCAACATCCGCTACTACATGTTTGCCCTGGTTTTTGTGGTCTTTGACGTTGAGACCGTGTTCTTATATCCCTGGGCAGTCGCATTCAGCCAGTTGGGCTTGCTGGCTTTTATTGAGGCCCTCGTTTTCATCGCCATCTTGGTAGTCGCGCTGGTTTACGCTTGGCGCAAAGGAGCATTGGAGTGGTCATGAACGATAACCTAGCTGCCCTAGAGCAACAGCAGAAAGAAAAAATCCTCAACCCCATGGCATCCTCTCAGGTCACCCAGGATCTGTCTGAGAATGTCATTCTCACAACGGTCGACGACCTGTACAACTGGGCGCGCCTGTCGAGTCTGTGGCCGATGCTCTACGGAACGGCGTGCTGCTTCATCGAGTTTGCCGCGCTCATTGGCTCGCGCTTCGACTTCGATCGCTTTGGCTTGGTGCCGAGATCGAGCCCTCGCCAAGCGGACCTGATTATCACCGCCGGCACGATCACCATGAAGATGGCACCGGCACTCGTGCGTCTCTACGAGGAGATGCCCGAGCCGAAGTATGTCATTTCGATGGGTGCTTGCACCATCACTGGCGGGATGTTTAGCGTCGACTCGCCGACGACCGTGCGCGGTGTTGACAAGCTCATCCCCGTGGATGTCTACATTCCCGGCTGCCCGCCGCGACCGGAGGCCATCATCGATGCGATCGTAAAGTTGCGCAAGAAAGTGGCCAACCAATCCATTCAGGAGCGAGCCTCTGCGATGTTGCAGACCCATCGCTACTACAGCACGACCCACAACATGAAGGTTGTCGCGCCCGTTCACGATGGAGTTTACCTGCAGGCAGCGTCTCGCCAAGCCCCTCCCAAAGAGTTAGCTGCTGCTATGGGTATGCCCGTGGCAGCCACCCTGCAAGAAGCTACACCAGAAGCTCGGGAGGAGAATCTGTGAGCGACGAAAATCAACAGGAAGCAGCAATTGCACCGGCTGAGTCGGAAGCGTCCGAGATTCAGGCCGGGCCGACCTATCAGTGGCTGATCGACAACGGGTTCGGTAGCGTCGAACCCCTCGGCCCCGATAGTGCGGATGTTGAAACGCTAGCTGTCGAGGCCGACGTGCTGCTGCCCATCGCCCAGGCACTCTACGCCTACGGCTTCAACTGCATGCAGTGCCAGGGTGGCTACGACCTCGGTCCGGGCAAAGCGTTGGTCAGCTTTTACCATCTCATCGAGATTGCCGATGATGTCACCGAGCCGCGCGAGGTGCGCCTCAAGGTCTTCTTGCCACGCGAGAACCCCGTCGTTCCCTCCGTCTACTGGATTTGGCGCGGGGCCGATTGGCAAGAGCGCGAGACCTATGATATGTACGGCATCGTCTTCGAGGGGCATCCCAATCTCAAGCGCATTCTCATGAATGAAGATTGGGTCGGTTGGCCCTTGCGCAAGGACTATATCTCCCCCGATTTCTACGAGCTGCAGCACGCACAATAGCCACCTGCGATCGGGTTGTGGTATGAGGCAGGCTCCCAACCAAGGGCCTGCCTTAATTTATTTTTAAGGTATCCACGACTGAAATTTGCGAGAAACCACCCCCTCGGGCGAGATTGCCAGGAGATTGCTAGGATCGATGCGAGTTCTTGACGTGGAGCGGGTATGGCAGATCGCGGCACCTTCGCACGGGGATTGACCATCGGCGCCATCGCCGGCCTGACAGTCGGCTTGCTGGCGGCTCCCCGAACCGGCCGGGAGAACCGCCGTACCCTCGAGAAATCGGCGCGGGCCCTGCCCGAGATTGGCGCGGATCTAGCCTCTAGCTTGCAGTTGCAAGCCGGCCGAGTTGTGGGCTTGACGTGCGGTCGCTGGCGCGGCACGACTCGGCGCCTGCAACAGTCAATCGCGGCTGGCTGGGTGGCCACGCAGCAAGAGATGCGCGGCGCGGCGAGCGAGACTACTGCCCGTGAAGCCGCCAACATGCGGAGACGTTCTTAGGGAGCTTTCCTCACAAGAGGCGGGCACTCATGGGTCCGCCTCGCGGTCGTAAGCCTAACTGCAAGCCACTTCGGCTGCGTAAAACCCTGACCTTCGTTCCGAGCCCATGACAACCACAAAACTCACCTGCGAGCAGAGCGACCTCCACTCGCACCTTTCTCTGGTCGGCCGGGCCGTCTCGAATCGAGCGACCAACTACCCGATTTTGGCCAACGTTCGCTTGCAAACCCAAGCTACCGAGGATCGCGTGGTGCTGACCACCTTCGACTTGAGCCTGGGAATGCAGTGTAGCTTCTCGGCTCGCTGCACTGGCGAGGGTGCACTGACGCTGCCGGCTCGCTTGCTAGGCGATATTGTCGCCCGCCTGCCCGCCGGCGAGCTGACCCTCGAATGGACCCTCGACGGCGATCGCGTCTTGGCAACCCTGATTTCGGCCTCCGGCCGCTTCGAATTGCGCGGCACCCCAGCCGAGCAATTTCCCGAGCTGCCGGAGATCGGCTCTCAGCACGCGGCAATTTCGCTGCCGACGCGGGCCCTGCAAGAGGGCCTGGGTGCGACGCTTTTTGCGGCGAGCGCCGACGAATCGAAGCAAGTGCTCACTGGCGTCCACCTCCGCCATAGCAGCGGTCATTTGGAATTTGCGGCCACAGACGGCCACCGCTTGGCGCTCCTGCAGGCTGACGATACCGAAGGTGGCCCTGCCGAAGAATTTGCCCTGACCGTCCCGGCGCGGGCTCTGCGCGAGCTCGAGAAGATGCTGAGCCTGCAAGGGGCTGAAGCACCAGTGCGGCTGAGGTTCGATGACGTTCAGATTGCCTTTGAGGTGGGCCACCTGCGCTTGAGCGCGCGGCGCGTCGAAGGCAACTACCCGGCCTATGAGCAGCTCATTCCGCGCAGTTTCGAGCGGCAGGTCACCCTCGAGCGATCGCGCTTGCTCTCTAGTCTGGAATTGATGTCGGTCTTAGCCGATCGCCAGAATAACGTCGTTAAATTTGGCTTCGATAGCCAGCGCCAGCGCGTGTCCCTCTCGGTAGATGCCCAGGATGTGGGTGCGGGAACGGAATCTTTGGCTGCCGAGTTTAGCGGCGAGGATCTCGAAGTTGCCTTCAATGCTAAGTATTTAGTCGATGGCCTCAAAGCCCTCAAAAGCAGCAGCATCCAGATGCAGCTCAACTCCAATAGCGAGCCGGCAATTTTTAGCCCCGTTGGCGGGCAGCAGATGACCTATTTAGTGATGCCGGTCCAACTGCGAAACTAGTTCTTCGGGTTAGGACCCCGACAGTGACGGGTTGTTGGTATTTTCACTGGCAATCCCGCTGCAGAGGCGCCGCTCTTCTAAGGTCAGCTCGGCGTTGGTTTGCAGGTAGTTTCGCACCCAGTCACAAGCAGCTTCGATGAGGTTGTCTTGCTCTAGAATTGCTGCAATTTGCCACAGCAGCAGGCGATTGTCTTCGCCAGTGGAGAGCAGCCACTTGCCGTCGGGGGAAAAGGCCACATCGAGCACGGCAGCCTGATGGCCGCCCAGCACGATTGGTGGCGAGCCAGGGTTGTCCCGCTGCCAGAGTCGGATCGTTCGGTCGCGACTGCCAGTGGCCACGATGCCGCCGCCCGGGCCGCCGATGTCTACGGCCAAAACCGCATCTTGGTGCCCGGTAAGATTGCGCAGAAGCGTGCCATCCCGACGCCAGAGCTTGACGGTGCGATCGTAGCTGGCCGAGGCAATGAGGTTGCCTGCGGGGCTAAAAGCCACGCCCGCCACCGCCTCGGCGTGGCCGTGCAAGGTCCGCTCGAGCTTGCCCGCGCGACTCCAAAGTTTGATAGTCTTATCGGCCCCAGCCGAAGCCAACAGACCGTCGGTGGGGCTAAAGGCCAGGCCGAGGACGCGATCGGTGTGTCCTCGCAAGACGTCGATTGCCATGCCGTCGGGATGCCACAAGCGAACCGTCCGATCGTCTCCTCCCGTGGCTACCCGCCGCCCATCGCTCTCAAAGGCAGCGGCCAGAACGCTGCCGCTATGACCGATCAGCGGCGTTTCTATTTTGCTGTCGAGATCCCAAATGCTGACCCCCCGACTTTCGCGAGCTACTGCCACCACAGGCGCTGCGGGCGATCGCGCTACTGTCTGTAACCCCGCTATGCCCGGAGGCCGCAGCGTTCTTGCCGGTCGGCCGTCAACCCGCCACAGCCGGATCGTGCGATCGCGGCTGACGGAAACGAGCGAGCGACTGTTGGCCGCGAACGCGGCCCCTGTCACCGCAGAGCGATGGCCGATGAGAGACCTTTGCAGGGGGTTATCGGGCCGCCATAGGCGTGCGGTGCGATCGCGGCTGGCGGAAGCAAGAAACCGACCGTCGGGAGAAAATGCCACCGCCGTGACGCCATCGCCATGACCGTCGAGGGAGCGCGCGGGCAAGGGCTGCGCCCAGCCTTCGAGGCCAGATCGCCACAACCAAACCCGGCCGCTATCACCAGCAGCAGCAAGCTGCTTGCCATCTGGAGCGAAGCTGAGTTTCCCCAAGCGCTCGCCATCCGGCACGACAGCCTGGGCCACCTCCAGCCAAGCCTCACTGGCTTGCTGCTGCTGCCAGAGGGCGATCGTGCTGTCTTCGCCGACTAGGGCAATCGAGCGGCCATTAGGAGCAAAGGCAACATCCCGTAGGGGGCCGCGCCCGGGGCTGAGGGACGTTATCAATCGACCGTTGCTCTGCCAAATGGAGGCCGTTCCCTTGCGATTGACAGCCGCTAGAAAGCGACCGTCCGGGCTAAAGCGAACGCTCTCCCAGTCTTCTCGACGGCCCCAGGACCCAACTTGCGTTTGCGCCCCGACATTCCAAAGCTGGATCCGCGAGGCACTGCCTGCTACAGCTAGAGTCGCGGCCCGCTCGGGGTGAAATGCCAGCCCGCGGACGGTGTCGAGGCCGGTGTCGAGGCGACTGACGAGTCGGGCGCGGGGCCAGACAATCTCGCCGGCTGCCGGATCGCCGCTCGTTCCCTCGGAGAGCTGCCAGAGATAGACCTCGGCTTCAGCTCCTGCTGTGGCCAACCAGCGGCCATCCATACTAAAGGCCAGGACCCCAATTGGGTTGGCATGCCCGACAAGGGTCCCCAGGCTAATACCATCCGGCCGCCAGAGGCGCACGGTCGCATCTACGCCCGCCGTTGCAATTGTCTGGCCGTCAGGACTAAAAGCAACGGCTGTAACGGCCTCGCGGTGGCCGGAGAAGCGGTTGGCTTCGGCAATGTTGTAAATGGCTTGTTGCAGCGCCGTTTCGACGGGCTCGACAGTGGTCGGGCGAGTGCTACCTGCCACCTGTTGCAGCAGGCGCTTGGCACGGATCGCGCGGACCAGGGCATCGAGCTGGCTGCGGGAATTAAACCGATTGTCCGTCGAAGCCGCCAAAGAAGAAGTCGCCAGTGCGTCGATCTCGCTGAGGATGGCCCGTCGGTAGAGCAAAAACGCCTCCGTTCCCAAGCCCAGCGTTACGAGCAAGATCGTGCTCAGGGCCCCGAGCAAGTAGCGCTGCAGCCGCGTGTTTTTTTGCTCCTGGTGGCGACGGCGGCGCTCCTCGGTCAGTTGGGCAGCAACAGCCGCCGCGCGCCCAGCTTCGAGTTCTTGCTGCATCTCGTAGCGATCGTGCATTTCGCTGGCTGTGAGGTACTGGTAGTCCAGGTCGCTCAGGCTTTTGTCTTGGGACCAATCTCGGGCGTCCTGCAGGGCCTGGCCGCGTAGCAGGCGCGAGTTGTCTGTCCGTTCGCTGGCGAGCCAGGCGTCTAGAGAGCGTGCGTAGGGGCGGAGCAAGTCGAGTTGGGCAGCCACCCAGTCGCAATCGAAAACTTCGGCATAAATCCGATTTTTGACACAGAGGCGATCGCTCTGGCGCGCGACCAAGCCCGAGAGCAGTAACTCAGCTTGTGCTTGAGAGTCGTCGGGGGCAACGATCTCGCCTTGCAAAATACGCAGTACCATCCCGAGCAAACGGCCAGCGCGCTCGGGATGGTACTGCAAGCGGGCGCGAATCGTGCGCAAGTGTTCCGGCTCATCTTGAAATTCCCAATTCCTCACAATTTTGTCGAGGATGAGGCGCTCGATAAACGCTCGCTCGCGACCGGGAGCAATGGCAAGTTCGCCCCTGCCTTCACCGCGAGCGCAGTCATTGGTTAGCTGACAAATCTTTTGCGTGAGAAAAGGTTGGCCGCCAGTCCACCATAAAATTTCGGACATCACCTTTTGGGCAGGTTCGATCGCCGGATCCAAGCAGTCGATCAGTGGCTGTACCTCCTGGAGGGCAAAGCCGCGCAGCTCGATCGCCGTGCCAATGTTGAAGGGGGTGCGCTGGCGATCTTGAATCAAATCGGAGGGCGTAGCAACCCCAAAGACTGCAAAGGTCAGGCGATTGTAGCGAGCGTCTAAGGCCCGTTGGTTGTAGCAAAAGCGAATGAACGCAAAAAAGTCATCAATCGAAAATGGCAGACTCAAGACGCTATCGATTTCATCGATAAAGACCACAAATCGGTCTTCGGGATAGCGCGCGAGCAAGACTTCGGAGAAGAACTTGCCGAGCCGCCTGATTGCGGAGTCTTCGGTTGCAGTCGTCCACCACTGTCGAAACTTTTGCTGCCGGTAAAGCGAGAAACCTTGCCACAATTCGGCGACAATTCCCTTGTACCACTGTTTGGGGGTGATATTTTCGCTACCGATACCAGTGATGTCAACGGTGCTACAGCGATAGCCGGCGGCTTCGAGGCGGTGCATCGTTCGGACCAGAAGCGAAGATTTTCCCATCTGGCGGGAGTTGAGGACGTAGCAGAATTCGCCGCGCTGCAGGGCTTCTAAGAGTTGCCGGTCGGCTTCCCGCTCGACATAGCACGGGGCATCGATTCTCAGACTGCCGCCGATCTGGTACGGATAGTTTTGCATGAGGGCGCAATCGGCATCCCGGCCGCGATGCTTCGGCTTCTAATTTACCAGGGGCGCGCCTAGAACCGGCCAGCCGCAGATAGGGCCCCGCTCGAGCAATAGATTGAGTGGCGATCGCCTGGGTGCGCCGCAAGGCTGTAAACTGAGTTGTCCCATTCGCTAATTTGAATTCTCCCTCGTGTCCGAGACCCAGCAGCAGCAGCCCGCCCAGCGCGGCGATCGCGCCTGGCGCTACTGGCCTGCAGTCCCGCTCTACCCTTACGGCCAGCGGCCGACGCTGCGCCGAGAAGTGCTCGCTGACACCCTTTGGACCTTCGAGCAATTTCAAGGGATTTTTTACGTTGTCGTGCCCATTCGCATGACGGTGGTCCGCCTGCTAGCCGGGGGCTTGCTGGTTTACGCGCCCATCGCCCCGACCCCAGAGTGCTTGCGGCTGATGGGCGATCTCGTCTCTGCCTATGGCCCAGTGAGGTACATCATTTTGCCGACAGCCTCGGGTCTCGAGCACAAAGTCTTTGTCGGCCCCTTTGCTCGGCACTTTCCCACAGCGCAGGTTTACGTCACGCCGGGCCAGTGGAGCTTCCCAGTGAATTTGCCCTTGAGTTGGCTCGGGTTCCCGCGCGATCGCACTCACATCCTCCCGGCCAACAGCCTCGAGACCCCCTTCGGCCGTGAGTTCGACTACGCGCTCCTCGGCCCTATCGGCTTGGGCCTCGGCCCCTACGCCGAGGTGGCCTTCTTCCATCGCCCGAGTGCGACTCTGTTGCTTGTTGACGCCCTGATTTCTATCCCCGCCGAGCCGCCAGCGATTCTTCAGATCGACCCCTATCCACTTTTATTCCACGCCCGCGATCGCGCAGCCGACCCGATTGCCGATACGCCAGCCAACCGCATCAAAGGCTGGCAGCGTATCTGCTTATTTGCAACCTATTTTCAGCCCCAAACCCTCGAGACACCGACGCTGTCTCAGGCCATTGCTGCTGCTCGCCATGCCCCGGACCGCTCGAAGCGCGCCTATTTGGGGTTGTATCCTTTTGATTGGCAGCTCGGCTGGGAAGAAGCCTTTGCCGTTTTGCGAGGCGACGGCCGCCTGTTGGTCGCGCCAATTTTGCAAGCCTTGATCTTCAATCGCGCGAGCGCGCGGGTGCTCGCTTGGGTCGAGCGCTTGGCCGACTGGCCGGCGGAGCGCGTCGTCCCTTGCCACTTTGCAGCACCGCTAGGAGTTTGTGCCGATCGGTTGCACGCGGCCTTTGATTTTTTGTCAGCCGCCTCGGGCGCTCGCTCGCTCCCCGAAGCAGATTTTCGCTTGCTGCGCCGACTCGATACTGGCTTGACCGCTCGCGGTATCGTTCCGCCTCCTCGCTGAGGAGCCAACCCCAGCGGCGTCGCGGCAGTCAATACTAATCCGAAGACTGCTCTTTAGTCGAGGAGGCTGTGGTAAAGATGGCTCGGAAATTTTGGCAGCGATTAGCTTGGAGCTTGGGCTTATTATTTCTCGCGCCTGGCTTGGCTTACAGCGCCCTGCTGCTGAGCCGCCCCGCCCGCGTGCCGGTCGTCCGGAATCTTTTTGAGGGCATTGAGTACCATCGCCTGGTGCGCCACGCGCCCCAACCGCTTTTGGCACATATTGTCGAAGTCGACCTGCGCGCGCCAGGGATTGCAGTTGCCGTTACGGCCCCCGACCCCAGCAGCAAGCAATTTGTCGCCCAGACGACTTCGGCGTTTTTGCAAGCCAGCGGGGTCCAACTTGCCATCAATGGCAGCTTCTTCTATCCCTTTCGTTCGGAAACGCCCTGGAGCTATTACCCCCACGCCGGCGAACCCATCAATGTCATCGGCCAAAGCATTGCCCATGGCATTCCCGTTGCTGCTCCCCGGCCGGGTTGGGGGGTTTTTTGCGTCGATGGCAGCGGTCGGGCCGCAATTGCCATGACCGTTTGCCCGCCCGCAACCCAACAGGCGCTCGCCGGCCAGAGCATTCTGCTGCGCGGCGGCCGTCGTACGGACGCGAATGGGTGGCCCAGCCGCCACAAAACCAACCCGCGCACGGCTGTGGCGATTGATGCCCGGGGCGAAACCCTCTGGGCGATCGTCGTAGATGGCCGACAACCGGGCTACAGCGCGGGGGCAACCCTCGATGACCTGGCGGAAATTGCCCGCGATCTCGGCGCGGCTGCAGCACTCAATCTCGATGGGGGAGGCTCGACAACTCTAGTGGTGGCCGAGGGCTCCCGGCCCAAAGTCCTCAACTCTCCCATTCACACCCGCATTCCTCGTCGCGAGCGCCCCGTTGCCAACCACCTCGGCATCTACGCTCGGGCCAGGCCCGACGGCGGCCGCTCGTAAACCTAGAAGTCAGCAGGTGCCACTCCTCAATGTGGAAGGGAGTTGCCGAGAGCTTACAGACGATTTGCTATATTGAGGGGCGGCAAAACTACACCTGCAAATCCCACAAATCGCCCGCAACTAGCAGTGCGGTTAATGATGGCAATTCTCGCGAGGTCGACGATGGAAAAACTTTATGAAGGCAAAGCCAAAATCCTTTACGCGACCGACGATCCCGACGTTCTTGTCACTCATTTCAAAGATGATGCCACAGCCTTTAACGCGCAAAAACGCGGCAGCATTCGCAACAAAGGCGAAATGAACTGTCAAATTGCCGCGGCGTTATTTGAATTGCTCGAGGGGGCGGGCATTCCCACTCACTTTCGCGCGCGCACGGCACCAAACCAGATGGAAGTGACGGCTGTAACCATCGTTCCTGTCGAGGTGGTCGTCCGGAACATTGCCGCTGGCAGTCTCTGTCGAGAGACGGGGCTGCCGCTGGGCTGGGTTTTGCCCGCGCCATTGGTTGAGTTCTATTACAAGAACGACGACCTGGGCGATCCTTTGCTGACGCGAGATCGCCTATTGCTTCTCGAGCTAGCCGATGCCGACCGGATCGATCGCCTTCGGGAGATGGCCCTGGCGATCGACCGCGAGTTGCAAGCTCTTTTCGAGCGCTGCCAGATTACCCTAGTGGACTTCAAGGTTGAATTCGGCCTGGACCGGCAAGGAAACTTATTACTTGCCGACGAGATTAGCCCCGATACCTGCCGCCTCTGGGACAACACTGTGGCCGACGAAAGAGAGCGCGTGCTTGATAAAGATCGCTTTCGGCACGACCTGGGTAACGTTGAAGCAGCTTACCAACAGGTCCTGACGCGCTTGCTCGCGCAGCTTGTTGGTGAGGGTGCCCTCGACTGATGCTATAACGGTCCCTGATGCGAGCCTCCCGAGACCGAGCAATTTTTAAGTGGTGTGTGGAAATTACATAGGTTATGAAGCGCTTTTCTCCTCTTCTGGCTGCCCTAGCCCTGGCAACGGTACCGATAGCTGCCCATGCCCGGGAGGCAACGAGTTTGCCTCTGGAGCCAGCTCCCGAGCACTGGCTCCGCCATATCGTTGCTGCAAGTCCCGTTCCAGAAGACGCAGTCGATGATGGCAACAGCGAGGCAGCCGTCGCCCAGGAAGCCGCGCCGGAGGCAACTAATTTACCCCTGGAGCCAGCTCCCGAGCACTGGCTCCGCCACATTGTTGCTGCTACGGCAAGTCCCGTTCCAGACGCAGTCGATGATGGCAACAGCGAGGCAACCGTCGCCCAGGAAGCCGCGCCAGCCGACGCAGACAGTGACGCCGGTGACGACGTGCCAGATCCTGGCGATCCGGCACCGGCGAGCGAGCCCGAGCCTCTGCCCATCGTGCCCACCACTCCTAGCGCCGCGCCACCCGAGCCCCAGGTGCTCGTTGCCGAGGTGGCTGTCGTCAGCGAGAGCGGCGCCCCACTCCGGGACGAATTGCTCGATATTGTCTTCGAAGCTGTCGAGATTCAACCCGGATTTACCACCACCCGCTCCCAACTGCAAACGGATGTCAATGCTGTTTTTGCCACGGGCTTCTTTAGAAACGTTCGAGTCGATCCTGAAGACACGCCCCTGGGGGTCCGCATCACATTCTTGGTAGAACCCAACCCCGATCTGCAGGCCGTCAGAGTGACGGCGCTGCCCGAGGGCAGCGAGAGTATTCTGCCCCAATCAGAAATTGATGCCATCTTTGCCGATAGCTACGACCGCATCCTCAACCTCAATCAGTTGCGCGGAAACATCGATCGCCTCAATCAGTGGTACCGCGACAACGGCTTCACCCTCGCCCAGATTATTGGTGCTCCCGAGATCGGCCAAGATGGCGTCGTCACGCTGCAGGTCGCCGAGGGGCGCATTGAAGACATTCGCGTCACCTTCTTTGACATCGAAGAGGGCGAGCCCACCGAAGGGAAAACTCGCGATTTCATCGTGACGCGGGAAATGGAACTCAAGCCCGGCGCCATTTTCGATCAGACCACCGCCCAGCGAGATCTGCGACGCATCTTCGGGCTGGGGCTTTTTGAAGACGCTCGTTTCTCCTTCGAGCCCGGAGAAGACCCGAGCGAGGTGATTGTCGTTGTCGAGCTGGCTGAGGGCAGCTTCGGATCCATCGGTGCTGGCGGCGGCGTCAGCTCTGCTAGCGGCTTGTTCGGCAGCATCAGTTACCAGCAGCGCAATGTCGGCGGCAACGACCAAAACCTCGGCATCGAAGCTCAAGTTGGTACCCGAGATTTGCTCTTTAATCTCAGTTTCACCGATCCGTGGATTGCCACTCAGAACCGCCGCACCTCCTATACGGTTAACGTGCTGCGCAGCCAGTCAATTTCGACCATTTTTGACAATGGCGAGATTGATGTGGATCTGCCGAATGGCGATCGCCCGCGAGTCGTGCGCTTGGGTGGGGGCATTCGCTTCAGCCAACCCCAAGCCGATCCGTTCGAGCGGGCCACATGGCGGCTCTCGACCGGGTTCCGCTACCAGCGCGTCTCCATTCGCGACGCCGACAACGACGTCACGCCAGTTGACGAAGCCGGCAGTCTCTTGAGCTTTACCGACGACGGCCGTGACGACTTGTTTTTGCTGGAGTTTTCGGCCACCCGAGACAAGCGCAACAATACCCTGACGCCGACTCAAGGGTCCTTCCTAAACCTCAGCACCAACCAGACCATTCCCATCGGGGATGGCAGCATTTTGTTTAATCGCTTGCGGGCTAACTACAGCTTCTACTTTCCCGTAAAGATTTTCAACTTCACGGAGGGTCCGGAGGCTTTGGCTTTCAACGTTCAGGGTGGTACCGTCATCGGCGATCTGCCACCCTACGAAGCCTTTGCCTTAGGCGGCAGCAACTCCGTGCGGGGCTTTGAGTCGGGTGCGGTGGCCAGCAGTCGCAGTTTCGTTCAGGCGACCATCGAGTACCGCTTCCCGCTCTTCCGAATCGCACAGCTCGGTGCGATTGGGGGTGTTTTGTTTGTCGATGGGGCTACGGCTTTGGGGACCCAAGATAATGTCCCTGGCGAACCAGGGATTACCCGCGACAAACCCGGCGAGGGCTTGGGTTACGGTGTTGGCTTGAGAATTCAGTCACCCTTGGGACCGCTGCGGGTCGACTTCGGCATCAACGATCAAGGCGACAACCGCCTCTCCTTCGGCATTGGCGAACGGTTCTGATGGAGCGTCCGTGCCAGCAGACCCTCGCTCGCGACTGTAGGGGAGCGGGTGTCGGCCTTCATAGTGGCCGTCATGTCAGCGTGCGACTGCGTCCGGCCCCACCCGGGGCAGGGCGCTACTTCGTGCGCGTCGATCTGCCACCCGAGGCACCAGCCATCCCAGCAATTGCGGCAAATGTCTGCCAAACCCAACTTTCTACCGAATTGGGTTTGGGGGAAGTGCGCGTGCGCACGGTCGAGCACCTGCTTGCGGCCCTCGCTGGCTGCGGTGTGGATAATGCTCGCATCGAAATAGACGGGCCGGAGGTTCCTCTGCTCGACGGTTCGGCCCGCGACTGGTGTGCGGCAATCGTGGCGGCTGGGATCTCTCCCCAACCGGAGGCACCCGCTCTGGCCCCTCGAGCCTTGAGCGCGCCCATTTGGCTCCAAGATGAGACTGGCGATGGGGTTGTGGCGGCGTTTCCTGCCCCATCCCTACAGTTGAGCTATGGCATTGAGTTTCCGACAGCCGCGATCGGCCAGCAATGGCACGACTGGGACCCAGCAGCGGCCGACTTTAGGACGGAAATTGCCCCCGCTCGCACCTTTGCCTTGGCCACCCAAATTGAATCCCTGCGCCAAGCTGGTTTAATTAAAGGAGGAAGCTTGGAAAATGCCCTGGTCTGTGACGAGCGGGACTGGTTAAATCCCCCACTTCGGTTTGCAAACGAGCCGGTGCGTCATAAACTCTTAGACTTAGTGGGAGATCTGAGCTTGGCGGGTATCTTGCCACGGGCGCGCGTGTTGGCTTACAAAGCCAGCCACCGCTTGCACGTGCGGTTGGCCCGCGCCCTAGCCGCAGATCGATTTGTTGGCTCTGTTGGCTGACAACTAGACCGATTGCATCCCGCTCTTCACTCCTCAAAATCCTCTTGCGACGATTTTTCCTATGACCGCACTCACCGATCGACAAACCGAAGCCCGCGACGATCGTGGCACCGCATCCGAGCCGATCCGCTTCAAAATTGAAGAGATTCACGAGTTGCTGCCCCACCGCTATCCGTTCGCGCTTGTAGATCGCATCCTCGAGTACGTTCCCGGCGAGCGGGCCATTGGGTTAAAAAACGTCAGCTTCAACGAGCCCCATTTTCAGGGCCACATTCCCCAGCACCCCATCATGCCGGGGGTGCTGATCGTCGAAGCAATGGCCCAGGTCGGTGGGGTCGTATTGGTGCAACTGCCGGGCATGGAAGGCAGCTTTTTTGCCTTTGCTGGCATGAACAAGGTTCGCTTCCGTCGGCCGGTAGTCCCGGGCGACCAGCTCATCATGAAGGTCGAGCTGCTCTCTTTCAAGCGCGGGTTTGGCAAAATGTACGGGCGGGCCACGGTAGACGAGCAACTGGCTGCCGAGGCCGAGATGACGTTCTCGTTATTCGATCTGTAAGGCCTTGTTGGAGTCTGCCTTGAGTTCTCCTCGCATTCATCCCACCGCTACGATCGCGCCTGGGGCCGAGTTACATGCCACGGTGCGCGTGGGACCCTACGCCGTCATCGGCGATCGCGTGCGTGTTGGTGCCAATACCAGCGTGGGCGCTCACGCCATCTTAGAAGGACCGACGCTTATCGGGGAGAATAACCGCATCTTTCCAGGCGCCGCTATCGGTCTCGAACCCCAAGATCTCAAGTATCGCGGCGACGAGACCTGGGTAGAAATTGGCGATGACAATCTCATTCGCGAGTACGTCACCATCAACCGCGCGACGGGAGCGGGCGAGGTCACTCGCATCGGCAGCGGGGTTCTATTAATGGCCTACACCCACATCGCCCACAACTGCACCATCGAAGATGGCGCAATTATTGCCAATAATGTGGCTCTGGCAGGACATGTTTGCGTCGAAGCCAAAGCTCGCATTGGGGGCATCGTTGCCGTCCATCAATTCGTGCGCATTGGCAGCCTATCGATGGTGGGAGGCATGAGTCGCATCGATCGCGACGTGCCGCCCTATGTCACGGTTGAAGGCAACCCCGCGCGGGTGCGAGCCCTCAATAGCATCGGTTTGCAGCGCCAAGGCTTTGCAGCCGACGAGATCGCCGCTCTCAAACAAGGTTTCCGCCTGCTCTATCGCTCCGATCGCACCTTCGCAGCCGCCCTGAGCGCGCTAGATCCCTTGTGCGAATACGGCTCGCTGCAGCACCTGCGAGATTTTCTGCGCGCTTCTGCCGACCGGGCCGAGCGACGCGGCGTAATTCCGGGCGCGCGGGCTTGAGATGGCAGATGCTGCCCGCGCGCTCCGCATTTTTATTAGTACTGGCGAAGTCTCGGGGGACCTGCAAGGAGCGCTGTTGATAGACGCCCTGCAGCGCCAAGCCGAGCAACGCGGTCTGGCACTCGAGATCCACGCCCTCGGGGGCGATCGCATGGCAGCGGCCGGAGCCACGGTTGTGGGCAATACGACACGCATCGGCTCGGTCGGGCTCTTGGAATCGTTACCTTTCGTGCTGCCGACGCTGCAGGTCCAGCGACGCGCTAAGGCTCACCTGCAGGCGTGGCAGCCCGATCTGCTGGTGCTCATCGACTACATGGGTCCAAATTTGGCCATTGGCACCTACGCGCGCCGACACCTACGACCGGATCTGCCCGCTGCCTACTACATTGCCCCGCAGGACTGGGTGTGGTCGCCCTTTCCGCAAAACACGCGGCGGATCGTCGCGATTTGCGATCGCCTGTTAGCAATTTTTCCAGAAGAAGCTCGCTACTACGCTCACCATGGGGCCAATGCGACTTGGGTCGGGCACCCAATTGTCGATCGCATGCAAGCAGCGCCCACCCGTGCGAGTGCCCGCGCGAGTCTGGGCATCGACCCAGAGGCGCGAGTGGTGGCCTTGCTCCCCGCCTCGCGCCGTCAAGAAATCAAAACCTTGCTGCCCCCCGTGGCCGGTGCGGCCTGCCAGCTCCAGAGAGAAAGCCCGGAGTTGGAATTTCTCGTGCCTCTCTCGCTGCCTAGTTTTCGAGCGCCCATCGCCCGCGCCCTCGCAGCAGCCGGGCTCGGCCGAGTCAGGCTACTCGATGGCGACGCTCTGCCGGCCATTGCTGCTGCCGATATTGCCATTACCAAGTCGGGGACGACCAACTTGGAGATTGCTTGGCTCGGGGTGCCGCAAGTGGTCATCTACCGCGTCAATCCCGTCACCATGTGGGTCGGGCGGCACCTGTTGCGGTTTTCGATCCCGTTTATGTCGCCAACTAATTTGGTGCCAATGGCACCCATCGTGCCAGAGCTACTGCAAGAGCAGGTAACCCCCACAGCTATTGCCCGGGCCGCTCGGTCGCTCCTGGAAGGCAGTGGGCGCGCCGAGGTCTTGGCTGGATATCAGCAGGTGCGCCAGGGGTTGGGAGAGCCCGGTGCCTGCGATCGAGCTGCCGGCGAGCTGTTGGCGATGCTCGGCGACGCGCCCTATATGTTGCGCTAGACTTTTGCCCGTTTTGCCCGGATAAGAGCGGGTGAGGTTTCTTCGGCGCGCTGGGGGCGCGGGCGGCCGATCTCGTGGAGCAACGTGTAAAAACAGGGAATGACAAATAGCGTTAAGCCGGTGGCTAGCGAGAGGCCGTAAAAAACAACCACGCCCATGGGTTGGAGAAATTCCGAGCCCTCGCCAATGCCAAACGCCAGGGGCAGCAAACCCAGCACCGTCGTGACAGTTGTCATCAGAATGGGGCGCAGGCGCTGGGGTGCGGCTTGCAAGATGGCAGCTCGATGGCTCGAGTCTTCGCGGTCGCGAATTTGGTTGGCCAGCTCGACCATGATGATGGCGTTGTTGACCACGATGCCGACGAGCAAGACGGCCCCGACAATGACCGTCGCCCCCACAGCCGTTTGGGTGACAAACAACCCCAAAATGCCCCCAGCTAGCGCTAAAGGCACCGTCAGCATGATGACCAGCGGGTCGATCAAAGAGTTGTATTGTACGGCCATCACCACGAACACCAAGAAGGCCGCCAGCCCGCCAAGCAGCTTGAGGGAAGACTGGAGCTGGCGGTTGGTTTTAGCTGCAGCGCTCGGCAGGCGGGAGACCCCCTGGGGCAAGTCAATCGCCGCGACGATCGCTTCGACTTCTGCGAGGGCCGCACTCAAGCTCGCGCCCTCGACCAAACTGCCTTCGATTAGGAAAATTTGTCGCTGGTTGATGTGCTGGATCTCGCCTGGGGCAAAACCCGCATCGATGGTGGCGATATCGCCGAGGCGAACGCGCTGCTGCCCCTCAGCAAACAACGGGATGCCGCGCAGTTGAGCGGGCTGCTGGACCGTGCCGGGCTCTAGCTGCACGCGAATATCCACCAGGCGATCGCTGCGTTGCAACTCCGTTGGGACCGTGCCATCGAGGGCCGTCTGGATAGTTTCGCCAATCTCTTGGGCCGAGAGCCCCAGATCGGTCGCGCGCTTCCAGTCCGGGCGGATCTCGATCTCGGGTTGGGGCGGGGCCGCATCGGGCTCGTAGCGCGCTAGGGTTGCTTGCTTCTCCAGGGCTGCCAAAAGGCGCTCTCCGGCTTCGTTCAGGCGCTTAGAATCGCTGCCTTGCAAGACGATATCTACATCATCGCGAGTAGGAGAGTTACTCAAAATCAGGCCGCGCACGGCTCCGGGCCAAACCCGCGCCCAGGTGTCGATAACATTGACGCGCTCCCCGATGAGTCGGTTAGTACGATCGACATAGGCAGCTACGTTGCTGCCTGGCTTGAGGATAATCGTGCTGCGACCCCGGCGGGAGTTGGAGAGCGTCACATTCGAAAATAACGCCCCCCCAGCGGTCGTAAAAACGTATTCAGTTTCTGGCTGCTCGAGCAAAATCTCGTCGATGGTTGCCATCACCTGGCGATTATCTTCGATGGTCGTCCCGGGCGGAAACCGCACCGAAAGACCGGCTTGGCCGGTGTCGATGCGAGGCAAAATTTCCTGAGGAAGCTGGGGAGCCATCCACAAGCTGCCACCGCCGAGAATGGCGATCGCCAGCCCCATTGCCAGCAGTCGGTGGCGTAAAACCCGCTCCAAAACTTGGCCGTACCCCACCGTGAGCCACTCCAAGGCGCGGCCGAACCTCCGGATGGGGGGAAACTGCTGCAGATTGCTGGTGCGAGGAATGGCCAGCAGGCGCGCGGCCAAAGCGGGCACCACCGTCAGAGCAACCAGCAGCGAAGCGGCGACTGCAAAGCTAATGGTTAAAATTAGCTCGCTAAAAATCAGGGATAAAAACCCCCCGATTAACAAAAAAGGCAGCACGCTAACAAGGTTTGTCGTCGTCGAAGCGACCAGGGCCGATTCGAGCTCTTGGCTGCCAATTTCGACGCGCTCGCGCAGTTGCCGAACGGACAGACCGCTGCGGTTAGCGTTGGCTGCAGCACTATTGCGATCCCCGTTGTGGCCATCTCCCTCGGCAGGGATGCTGGCACTTTCGGTACGGCGGGTGATGTTCTCGATGGTGACGATCGCATTATCGACGACGATACCGACCCCTAGAGCAAGGCCGCCCAGGCTAAAGACATTCAGCGAAAGGTTGCAGGCAAACATCAGCACCATCGCCGTCAGGGTTGCCAGGGGGATAGCCAGCACGACGATCGCCGTTTGCCGTAGAGAGCCCAAAAATAGCAACACGGTTACTGCAGCTAAAAGCGCCCCCGTCGCCCCAGCAACGGTTACGTTGCGAATGGAGCTTTCGATAAAGCGAGACTCATCTAGAGTTGCCGTTAGCGCCATGTCGGTGGCGATGAGCCCGGACTCTCGGAGGGCATCTAGCTTTGCTTTGACACCTTCGATAACGCGCACGGTATTGGCATCGGGCTGTTTTTGGATGCTGACTTTGACGGCCGGCTGGCCATTGAGGCGAACGGCAATCCGCTCTTCTTCAGTGCCGTCGATCACCTCGGCAATGTCCCCAAGAGCCACCGTTTGCGGCGCGGCCGGATCGCCGATGTTAAGGGTTAGATTGCGAATCTCGGCAGCAGTTTGGAAGCGACCTACCAGGCGAGTCAAAAGCTCGGTATCGCCACCCCGAATGAATCCGCCGGACGTATCTTGGTTGCGCTCTTCGAGGGCATCGAGCACAGCACTGAGATCGAGCCCGAAATACTGCAGGCGCTGCAGGTCGATGTTGACTTGCACCTCTTCGCGCAGGCCGCCAGAAACATCTGCATTGGCTACCCCCGGCACGCGAATCAGCTCCCGTGCCAGCTCGCGATCGGCAAACACGCGCAAATCCACAGCCGGGAGCGAGGCCGAAGTCAGCGCCAGCTCGTACACCGGCAACTGGGACGGATCGAACTTAAACAAGCGCGGCTGATCGATGGATTCGGGCAGGGTACTGCGGGCGCGGTTGAGCGTCGCTGTCGCCTCGTTTAGGGCGCGATCGACATTGGCCCCCGCCTCAAAAAACAAATCGATACTGACGCGGCCTTCGCGCGTCTGGGAAAAAATTTGCGTGACGCCTTCGGTAGCAGCCATGGCCTCTTCGAGGGGGCGCGTGACCTCGCTGACAGCCACTTCTGGCACGACCCCGGGCACATCCACGCGCAGGCCGATGCGCGGGTAGCTGATGGCCGGGAGCAAATCGACAGGCATCCGCGAGACGGCGAAAACCCCCAGCACCACCAGCGCGACCGTCAGCATGAGGGTGCCGATGTGGCGGCGAATGGCCAGGGTACTAAGGCTAACAGCAGGCTGCTTGGGGGCACTCATAAAAATATCGATGGCGAAAAACTAGTTAGAGAGCACGCTGCGGCGGGCCGTTTGACCGGCCTCGAGGGGGCGATCGCTCTCGAGCACGAAGGCCTCCCCAAGTTCTAGGCCCGAGAGAATCTCGACGCGACCGTTATCGCGAGCCCCCAGGCGCACCGAGCGCGCCGTAACGATAGTTTCCGGGCTGTTACTTTGGGGCACGAACACCACAGCACTATCGCCTGCGACCTCATTGAGCGCGCGCTCTGGAATAGTCGGCGGTTGGGTACGGTCTGCGACTACCGCCACGCGGGCGAGCAAGCCACTGCCGATTTTGCCGTCGGAGTTGGGAATAGTGATTTCTACTGGAATTAACCGCGCGGCAGCGTCGGCAACGGGGGAGATGCGCGTTACTTTGCCATCTAGAGTGCGATTGGGAAAGGCATCCAAACTGACACTTACCTCTTGCCCGAGAGCGAATCGTGCCAAATCGCGATCGGAGACCTGAATCGAGACATGCAGGGTACTGAGGTCGCCAATTTCGAGCAAAACCTGCCCCGGTTGCACCAAATCCCCCGGATCGACGCTGCGAGAGAGCACGACCCCTGTTAGGGGCGACTCCAGGGTGGCGTAGGAGAGTTCTTCGGTCTCTTGCGCGGCGATCGCCGCTTGGGCGGCCGCGCGGCGCTCGGCCGTGGCGATGGCACGCTCGCGAGTCTTAACCTGCTCCTGGGCGGTTTTGAGGGCTTGCTCGGCGGTACGCAGGGCGGTTTGAGCGATCTCGCCATCTTGAGCCGAGATCGCCCCCTCGCGGGCGAGGCGGTCGAGGCGAGCGGCGTCGGCGCGGGCTTGCTGCAGCTCGACGTTGGCCCGCTCGACCTGGGTGCGGGCTTCGGCCAACTGGGATTTGGCTTGCTCGACTTCAAATTGCCGGGCTGCTAGCTCCGCTTCGGCTTGGCTGGCGGCTGCCAGCAGCGTCTCCCGGTCGAGTTCGGCGATCGCGCGATCGCGCTCGACCCTGTCGCCGATATCGGCATTAAGGCTCAAAATCTGACCTTCGACGCGGGCACGCAGGGCGACGGTCTGAACCGGTGAAGTCGCCCCGGCGTAACTGGTTACTTGCCCCCCAGTCTCGGCGATTGCAATATAAATGGTAGGCAGGCGCTCTTCTGACTCGGCGCCGGCACGCGCGCCGGGAGCCGACTCCGACGAGCAGCCGCTGCTGCCGAGTAGCAGTGCGGGAACGAGCAACCAAGTCGCGATCGACAGCCCGAATGGCCTGAGATGCTGGGGCATGAGACTTCTCGAGTCGGGGTTAGACGGGCTCTTTGCTAAGGTTTTGCGCCTGCTAGTTACCGATTGTAGCCGGGCCGGTTGCACCACACGCGGATTGGTTGGTTTAGTAGGTCTTTCACGCCTCGCTTCGATCCTCACCCTGAAGGGAGGCAAGCAAATCCGAGATTTTCTCAAACTCGTAAGCATCCTTGAGTGCTGCGAGCGATCGCGCGACCCGGGGAAATTCTGCTGCAAAGGTGGCAATCGTCCGACCTAGAGCGTCGCCATCGGCTCTGAGGGCTGCCCGTGCGAGTTCTTGCTGCAAGGCTGCAGGCACTCGGGCGAGTTCGGCTTTGAGGGCTGCCGCCGCCTCCCCAGGCGAGAAGCCATCATCGCAGCGATCGCGCGCGGCTGTGGGGCTCGGTGCAACGCGCCCATAACGGGCGGGCAGATGCTGGGCCGTGGATTCGAACGCAGCGACGCCAACACGATTGGCACTGATGGCGAAGCTAAAGGTCGAGCCGCTACCCAGAATGGAATGACAGGCGAGATCTCCACCCAGCAGGCGTGCGTACTGACGAGCGATCGCCAAGCCCAACCCAGTCCCTTCGCGAGCTTGGCGTCCGGCTCTGCCTTGCACGAAGGGCTCGAACAGAGTCGCCATTGCCTCGGGCTCGATGCCGGGCCCAGAATCAGCCACAGAAAATCGCAGCACGCGATCGGCCCCGCTGCCGGCACGCTCGCAGGCGACTTCGAGCCGCACCCAACCATCCGCAGCGAATTTGATGGCATTTCCGAGCAAATTAATCAGGATTTGTCGTAATTTGCCTTCATCGGTGCTGATTCTGGTGGGGATCTGGGGATCCCACGCGATGGTCAGCTGCAGGCCTTTTTTCTCGGCCCGCAGCTTGAAAGTCCCTTCTAGATGTTTGAGGAAAGCGAAGAGATCGAAGTCGTTGGCCTCGTAGGTTTCGCAGCCCGCTTCAATTTTGGACGCTGCCAAGATGCTGTTGATGAGACCGAGCAAATGCTCGCCGCTGCGACCGATCGTGCCGAGATATTCTTGTTGGCGATCGCCGAGGGAACGGTCGCCAGCCATCAGTTGTGAGCAGCCCAAGATCGCGTTGAGCGGCGTGCGCAATTCGTGGCTCATGGTGGCCAGGAACGTGCTTTTTGCTTGGCTAGCGGCATTGGCGGCCTCGAGAGCGTTTTGCAGCTCGACGGTGCGCTCTGCCACCCGCTGCTCGAGTTCGGCATTGGCCTGTTGTAGGGCAGCCTCGGCAGCCTTGCGGGCGCTGATATCGCTGTAGGTGCCAATGACTCGCGCGGGGCGGCCGTCGGCATCCCACTCGAGGATCTTGCCGCGATCGAAAACCCACTTGTAGCTTCCATCTTTGCAGCGCACGCGATGCTCGTTTTGGTAAAAAGGCACGATGCCCTGGAAATGCCGCTCGAGAGCGGCCTGACAGGCTGCTTTATCTTCAGGATGGATGCGTTCTTGCCACTCAGCTGGCGATTCGCCAATTTCTGCCTCGTCGTAGCCGAGCAGGGCCTTCCATTGCCGGGAGTAGAAAACGCGATCGGTCCGCACATTCCAGTCCCAAACTCCGTCGCCCGCGCCTTCTAGGGCGAACTGCCAGCGCTCTTCACTAGTGCGGAGTGCTGTCTCGGCGCGCTGTCGCTCTAGCTCGACCGCCGCTCGGGCAGCGAAAGCTTCGAGCAGCTGCGCGGTTTGCTGCGAATCCTCTAGGGGCTTGCGGTCCAGAACGCACAAATGCCCGACGATCGCGCCATTACTGTCATAAAGCGGAACGCCCAAGTAGCTTTCTACCTGAAGTTCGACTAGGCTCGCATTCTCGGGAAACTCTTGCTGCACCGAGCGCTCGCAGTAATAGCCACCGTCGAGTAAAACCCGCTCGCAGGGCGTTTTAGTGGCTTCGTAGGCGAAATTGGGCTGCAAGGTGCCCTCAGCCCAGAAAGCCAGGGTATGCAACTGATTGTCGATTAGCTCGGCAACGAAAGCGTGAGTGACCTGAAGCGCCTTGGCGAGGTGCTCTGTGAGGGCGGGGAAAAAATCTCGACCCACAGTGGAAGCTGTAGCAGCAGTCAAATTTTGCAGGGCAATTTCGGCTCGCTTGCGATCGGTGATGTCGCGGGCAACCCCGAGAATGCCAACGACCTCACCGTTTTCACCCTGAAGGGGTGCTTTTATCGTTGAAAAGGTGCGAACTTCGCCATCGTGGCGGGCGATGGGTTCTTCAGGAATCCTGAGGACTTCTTGGGTCTCGAGCACCCGCGCGTCGTCGCCGCACCGGCCGGGGCTAGCCGCCGGAACGAGAGGCACATTGAGACTACCTTGCAGCTCGGAGCGGCTCGTGCCGTGGTAGTCACAGAAGGCTCTGTTAGCCCAAGACAAGCGCAGATCCGGCCGCCTGACAAAAACCAAATCGGGGATGGAGTCGAGCATCTGCTCGTAGCACCGCTCGCTCTCGGGCAAAACCGGCTCCAACCGCGAGCGACCGGCAGCGCTAGGCTGGCTTGCCTCGGTTTGCAACCAATTGGCCGTCGAGAGCATGCCGATCAACCGCCCGCCGTCATCGCCGATTGGAACGCAGGATTGCTGGTGCAGGAGGGCAGCCACCCGCGCGCGATCGCCGAGATCGCCGGCACGCAAGACACTCAGACGCAAGCGGGCAGCTTCTCCGACGGTCACGCTCGTTAAATCGGCCCCTGCTACCACCAAAGTCAGAGCATCACAGGCAACAAACACACCCAGCAAGTTTGCCAGCGTCAGTTCGGTTGTGGGTTCGGCTGCTAGTACCAAAGCTGACTCGGCACCTTCGGCACGCAAGCGGACCAAGGCAACTGCCACTGACATGTCTGCGGGTAAGACCGGGGGAGTAGAAAGCATCATGTATTCCCCACGTCCGAAGAAATGGCCGCCAAACCGGTAGCTATCGAGTACTCATAACTAAGTTATGGGAATAACTCTAGACTGGCATCGACCGCGAGAGCGACCCTACTCCCTTGCTTCTGGCGCGCCCATCAGGATAAAAGAAAACGTGGAGAACTATCCATTCGAGCCGATGAATGAAGAAGAGTTGCGTCAGATTCTAGATGCGGCCTGCCAAAATCCGGGCCTTTACTTTCAGATCGTTCTCGAAGCGCCATACGCCCATATCTTTATCAACCGGGACACGGCCGAGCCCGTCGATTACGACGCTATAACTGCAACCATTCACCAATCGCTCGCTCCCCTGCAGTTGCCCGATGTCCGGATTCTGGCGCTCTACAGCCGCAGCATGGGAAGTGTAGACCCAGATTGGGAGAGGACCGTCGAGCTATTCGCAAGCGACCGTCCTCCATCGGAGGACACTACAGCTGCTGGCTCCCCGGACGCGACCCCAGCATCCGACGGCTCAGAAGCGAAGATAGCGGCATCTACTCTGGAGACCGAGGCGGCAGCTCCGGCGACAGCTACAGGTCCCGAAGTAGAGCCCGGCCCCCTCAATCTCTCGGAATATTGCTTCATTCGCAACAAGCTACTCCTGAAGGCAAAACTCAAGGCCATAACCGGGAAACACGCCCGGACAATAGTGGATTTTCACGAGTTTGCAGACGATCGAAAGAAGCTGGCATTGCCCCAGGTC
>CAYTBI010000041.1:28070-35819 GCA_964435975.1 uncultured bacterium | reverse complement strand
CTCAAGCTCCTGCCATCAACGGCTAATTCTAGCCTGCGATAGTCCTTCGGGATAATTAGTGAAAGCGCCCCCCTGATTTGGGGGGCGCTTTTTGCTTTAAATTGCGACCGGTCGAGTCAACCCAAGCAACATCACAAGCATCAGTATCATCTATAGGCACGGACTTCTCTATCAATACCCTCGCGGCATATGACAACTTCGCCACTTCTGCGACTCGATCGCCTCTCCATTGCCTACCCAAACGCTGCCGCTTGGGCCGCGCGTGCGGTGGACCTGAGCCTGACAGCAGGAGAGCGTCTGGGCCTCGTGGGGGAGTCTGGCTGTGGCAAGAGTACGCTCGGCCGCGCCATTTTGGGGCTGCTCCCTGCTGGCACGCGCCTAGAAGGCGACCTACGGCTGCGGGGTGAGTCCTTGCGGGAGTTGTCTCCCGCTCGGCGGCGACGGCTGCGCGGCGAGGCAGTGGGCTTGGTGTTCCAAGATCCGATGACGCGCCTCGACCCTCTGATGAGCGTCGGAGACCACTGTCTCGAGACGCTCCGGGCGCATCGGCCGCAGCTGACCTACCGCCAAGCAAAGGTCAAAGCTCTCGAAATCCTAGAAGCCGTCAAGATCCCCAGCGATCGCTGGCAGCAATACCCCCACGAATTTAGCGGCGGCATGCGCCAGCGCGTAGCCATTGCCCTAGCGCTATTGCTCGACCCCCAACTCATCATCGCCGACGAGCCCACCACCAGCCTCGATGTCACCGTTGCTGCCGAAATCTTGCAGGAGCTGACTCGGCTCTGCCAGCAGCGCGATCTGGGGCTGCTGTTGATTTCCCACGACCTGGCCTTGGTAGCCGAGCATTGCGACCGAGTCGCGGTGATGTATCGAGGCGAACTCGTTGAAACCGGGCCCGCCCGCAGTTTACTCGCCGATCCCGCCCACCCCTACACGCGATCGCTCGTGGCTGCTGCCCTCAGGCTCCAAAGTCCCGCCCGGACGGAGCCGCTAGCAAGCCGAGCCGAGCGGCCGCCAATTTTGCAGGTGCGCGATCTCCGTACCCATTTCAATCTCGCCCCCAACCCCCTGCAGCGCTTACTCGGAGGCAACACCCGCGCCATCAAGGCAGTTGATGGCGTGAGTTTTGACCTGCACGCTGGCGAAATCTTTGGCCTCGTGGGCGAATCGGGCTGCGGCAAGAGCACCCTGTCGCGGACAATTCTGCAACTGATGCCAGCAACCTCCGGCAGCATTAATTTTCAGGACCAGGAGCTAACGCAGCTCTCACCCCACCAGATGCGCCCTCTGCGCCGGCAGATGCAAATGATCTTTCAAGACCCCCTAGCCTGCCTCAATCCGCGCCTGCGAGTTGGTGCGGCCATTGCCGAGCCTCTCTACATTCACGGTCTGGCAACGGGCGATCTGGTTGCCGAGCGGGTCGATCGCATGCTCGAGCGAGTCGGCCTCACGCCGGCAGCCGAGTTCGCAGGCCGTTTCCCAAGAGATTTATCTGGGGGCCAACAGCAGCGGGTCGCCATCGCCCGAGCGCTGATTTCTCGGCCGCAGTTTGTGATTTGCGATGAGCCCACCAGCATGCTCGATGTCAGCATTCAAGCGCAGGTGCTCGAGCTCATGCTCGAGCTCAAAGCCGAGTTCGACCTGACTTATTTATTTATCACCCACGATTTGAGCGTGGCTCGCCACTTTTGCGATCGCATTGCCGTAATGTACCGCGGCCAAATTGTCGAGTCGGGTACGACCGCCGTTATTTTCGAGGGCCCCGAGCATCCCTACACCCAAGGGTTACTGGCTGCCGCCCCGCAATTGCAACCCCGCAAAAAAAGTGACCCGCTGCCCGCGCAGGCAGCGGGGTGCACCCCAATGCCCGCGCGATCTCTCAAACAGTCTGCTGGGTAGCAATAGTCGGTTGCACCCATTTTGAGGTGCACGGGATTTTGCTGCGATTGCAACGGTGAGCGTATTTTTTGGCGATTTCTGTGACTTCGGCGAGCAGTCCGTCGCTGAGCGTTGTCGGGTTGAGACCCCAGTCGAGAATGCGCTGGTTGCGCACGAACAGCTCGTTTTCAGGTGCTTCGTTACGCGGATTTTCCAGATAGGCAATCTCGGCACCCGTTAACTTGGCAACCAGCTCTGCCAAGTCGCGCACGCGGTGGGTTTCCGTCATTTGGTTGAGAATTTTGACCCGCTCGTCTTTGGCAGGGGGATTCTCAATCGCGAGCTGCACGCACCGCACCGTATCTTGAATGTGGATGAAAGCGCGGGTCTGGCCGCCCGTGCCATGAACCGTCAGAGGATAGCCAATCGCTGCCTGCATTAGAAAGCGATTGAGAACCGTGCCGTAGTCCCCGTCATAGTCGAAGCGATTGATCAAGCGCTCGTCTTGGGAGGTTTCGCGGGTGTTGGTACCCCAGACAATGCCTTGGTGCAAGTCAGTAATGCGGACGCCGTCATTCTTGTTGTAGTAGAAAAAGAAAAGCTGATCCTGGGTCTTAGTCATGTGATAGATGCTGCCCGGATTGGCCGGATACAGAATCTCTTTTTTGACCCGATCGCCCGCATCGGTGGCAATCTCGACATCCAGATAGCCCTCAGGAATTTTGACCCCGGCGGTGCCGTAGCCATAAACACCCATGGTTCCGAGGTGAACCAAATGAGAATCGAGCCCCGTCTCAACGAGGGCGCACAGCACATTATGGGTCGCGCTGAGATTGTTATCGACGGTGTAGCGCTTGTGGCGTGCCGATTTCATCGAATAGGGAGCTGCCCGCTGCTCGGCAAAATGCACGATCGCTCCCGGGCGCTCGTCTTGCAGGAGTCGGACGAAGCGATCGTACTCCCGAGCCAGATCGATGCTCTCAAAGCGAATTGATTTGCCCGTCAGCTCCTCCCAAACGCGCAGGCGCTCTCCCACAGGAGCGATGGGTGTTAGGGATTCGGCTTCTAACTCGTTTTGAATGTTGCGTCGCGAGAGATTATCGACAATAACAACGTCGTAACCCAAGTTGGAAAGGTGCAAGGATGTTGGCCAGCCGCAGAAGCCATCTCCTCCCAGAATAAAAACTTTCATGAATGCCTCCAAAAATCCGAGCGCTCTGGCATGGCTCTAGTTACTTGGCCCGGGCGGCTAGCAACTCTAGAGCTGTGCCCCGCGCGAAAGCGGTCCCTCAAGCTAGTCATGGGATTCCTGAAAATCCCGTCAGATAATCATAACAGTGCAGACGATCCCCCAAGCATGCCCGCAACCAATCACAGAACCTGGCCGCGGACGGCATCAGAGAGGACGGGCAGCTCGGCGTAGATTCCCCGGGCGCACTGCACGATGGCAAAGGTGCAAGCTGCCAGCACCGCCAAGAAAACGATATTGCCAACGATCTTCTCGATAGAACCCAGGGAGATGGGGTCGAGGAGAAAATTGACCAGCGTTATCAGAATTTCCAGCAGAATTGCCTGCAGGGTGTTGTAGCGAATGAAGTGTTTGATACGAGGATTGCGGACCACCAATAGGAAAATAGCGAAGAAAATTAGCAGGCCCCCGGTTGGATCGAGCCTGTAAATGGTCAGAATCGGTATCAGTATCGGCGATAGGAGTTCTGCCAAACCTGGAATGACGTTGAGGGAGGGGCGACCAAAAATCGCCGTCGCAAATGCCAGGGGAATGAAGTAGGGAAGGACCGCAAAAATCCGGTCGGGAATTTCAGTCGAATTGCGCACCAGTACCCTCAGCCTCTCATGCAATAGTTATCATTACGAACCGCTGCCTTGCAAACTGGCATCTCTCGGGCCGACCGCCCTCACGACTCAATCCTTGGCGCAACTCGCCAGGCGGGCAACTTGAAAGCCCATCTGGCACTCGAATACAGCCGGGCAGCCCGGGCCGAGCGATTGCAAGGGTCGACCGCAGCTGAGGCGGTCTTCGTGCCAGCGCGGTTGGCCAGATCCATCTGCCAACAAACACCCAGGACACACGTGCCGGGGAGAGAGGATTTGATTGTCTGTCAGAATGACCAGCACCGCGCGCCTCCTGCCAGTCCCAGTAGGATTATTCTAGTGGTTGCCACCGCAGCCGGGTAGCGGCGGCCCCCGCGATCGGCCAGGGACCCCGCACATTCCGCCTCAGTTTGTCAATTTTCTATGAAACCCCTAATCGTTGCAACGGGCAATCCGGGCAAGCTAGCCGAGATTCAGGCCTATCTGAGCGGACTGCCGTGGGAGCTGCAGCTCAAGCCCCCAACCCTCGAGATTGAAGAGACCGGCCAAACATTTTTAGAAAACGCTTGCCTCAAAGCCAAGACGGTGGCAGCAGCGACCCAGCAATGGGCCATTGCTGACGACTCGGGCCTCGAGGTCGACGCCCTCGGAGGTGCGCCGGGGCTTTACTCAGCTCGCTACGGCCGCACCGATGCCGAGCGAATCGAGCGGTTGTTGCGAGAACTCGACGGTGCCAACAACCGCACGGCCCAGTTTGCCTGCGCGGTGGCGATCGCCACTCCCGAGGGCCGGATCGCAGCCTCGACGGTGGCTCGCTGCCCCGGTGAAATCCTGAGGTCGCCCCAGGGTCGGGGTGGATTCGGGTACGATCCGATTTTCTGGGTTGCTGAAGCCGAACAGACCTACGCAGAGATGCCTGCAACGGTCAAACATCGGCTCAGCCACCGCGGGCGCGCCTTCGCTGCCCTCGAGCCTCAACTGCAGCAACTGGCAAAAGCGATCTAAACGGCCTCGAGATTTTTCTCTCCCGTCCGAATGCGAATGACTTGCTCTACGGGATAGACAAAAATCTTGCCATCACCAATCTCTCCGGTACGGGCAGCGGCAACGATCTTTTCGATCACCAGATCGACCTGGTCGTCCTCGATGACAATCTCAAGCTTCAGCTTTTGCAAGAACTCGACGGTGTACTCCGAACCGCGATAGCGTTCGGTTTGGCCCTTCTGACGCCCGAAACCCCGCACTTCAGAGACGGTCATCCCGACAACGCCTGCGTTGACCAGGGCAATTTTGACCTCGTCGAGCTTAAACGGGCGAATGATTGCTTCTACCTTTTTCAAGCCGGAACTCCCCTTAACGTATCTCAATAGCTGTAAAGATTGTCCCCCAATACTTAGCATGACTCGCTGGCCGGGGGGTAGCCTGCAGCAATTTTTTCTGTTGGCAGAACTTAAGTTCTGTCCGCAGGGAACCAACCCGGGGTAAACTTGTACCCTGAAAGCCAATAACAGGCGCCCATACGCAATTTGCGATCGCAAACTGTTTGATTTGCAAATCCTATCATTCGTGCCCTTCGACACGAGCAAGCAAAATGCCACTAGCTGTCGGCGTTATTGAAACCCAGGGGTTCCCAACCGTCCTCGCCTGCGCTGATGCGATGGTCAAAGCCGGTCGCGTAACGCTGGTCGTTTACGACAGGGCTGAGAGTGGCCGCCACTTCGTGGCCGTTCGTGGCAGCGTTTCGGAAGTCAAAGTTGCCGTTGCTGCTGGCATTGAGGCGGGTAACGACGTCGGTGGTGTGGCGTCCGAGGTCATCACCCACTACATCGTTCCGAATCCACCCGAGAACATTCAGGACGTTTTGCCGATTGCGTTCTCCGAAACTGTCGAAAACTTCCGAGTTTAGGGCCGTTCGGGCAGTAAAATTGCCCTTGAAGTTAAGCCCGGCTGCCGCAGGTATCGATAGAACCAGGCCGAGATTAGTAATTTTTGAACCAGCACCACACCAGGAGATAAGAGTTGATGTCGCAAGTTGCAGTTGGAGCGCTCGAAACTAAAGGATTTCCAGGGATTTTGGCCGCTGCCGATGCAATGGTTAAAGCCGGTCGCGTTACCTTAGTCGGCTACATTCGCGCGGGCAGCGCCCGCTTCACCGTCCAGATCCGCGGCGACGTCTCAGAGGTCAAGCGGGCAATGGATGCTGGTATCGAAGCTGTCGAGAAAGCTTACGGTGCCACGCTAGAGTCCTGGGTCATCATCCCTCGCCCTCACGAGAACGTTGAGTGCGTGCTCCCCATTTCCTTCAACGAGACGGTCGAGCGCTTCCGCGACCAAGTCGAGCGACCGCTAGTGGCACCAACTCAGCCCAATTAAAGATCCAGCACGGCAATTTTGGGGAGTTTTTAGGCAAGATCCGACAGATCTGGTATCGGCGATCGGACGCACCCAACGACGACGCGTCACGAATATACCTGTAGGGGAAGAAAGACAGCCAGCACGGACCCGCGCGTGGCGTGCTGCCGCACGGTCAGCTTGGCTCCCAGGGCCTGAAACAAATTGCGAGTTGCACTGAGGTTTAGGGTAAGGCTGCCGGTCTCGGGGTGCAAAGAGAGTAGGCGTCCAATTTCGTGGAGGGGGGACGCGGCTGGCGGCGAGTCCGGGCATTCCGGCTGACTGAGCTGGAGCTTGAGACGATCGCCAGCGATGGCAATTTCTAGGCGCACGTTCCCGCCAGTCGGCACTCCCGCAGCATAGTTCTCCAGTAAGTTGGCCAGGGTGCGGTCGAGCAGTGCTGCGTCGCTGAGTACGGTCGGCAAACACCCAGGCAACACGACATCCAGCGCTGCCTGGCGGCGGCGCACGATTTGCTGCCAGTGGGGAATTCGAGGCGGAAGCAGCTCGCCGAGATCGATGGGCTGCAGGGCAATTTTCCGAGGCTGCGAGCGGCTGACGGCTAGTTCGGCCGCCCGAAATAGCAGCTCCATGCGCTCGATCTGGGTCGTGCATTCGCGATCGATTCCCTGCAGATGCTGGAGGGCCGAAGTCGGGAGGTCGCGGCGCTTGAGAAGTAGGCGCGTCCACAGTCGGATGGCCGTCAGGGGCGTGCGCACCTCGTGAGTCAGAGCCTGTAATAGCTTGGCATCTACATCAGGGGGCACAGCGGTGCGCTCTCGGTCGACCGGGAGCGCGCCCAACAGCCGCTGGCTGAAATTCATGACGGTTTCGTAAGGGGGCTCGGGCCAAGGGTAGTCGCTCCATGGCGCGATCGCGCCACCAAAGCGGTCGCGCTCGGCAGCGGGCAGGCGCTCCTGCAGAGCAGACAAGACCTGCCGTACGACAGGTGGCGCAAAGGAAAACCGGAACTGCCCGGCTGAATTTAGAGCCATCGCCAAACAGTAGCTCGGTGCCAAGACCGAGCAGAAACGCTCTTGCCCGATCGGATCGTTAGGAAGAGTGCGAAATAAATCGGACTCGTTGGGACCGGGCTCGCAGGTGTCAGCCCGTGCAGATGGAGTCCGTGCAGATGGATGGGGGTGGCGCGCAAAGCAAAGCGCCGTTGCTCCCGACACTCCCGGTAAAGCGGCCGACAGAACCGGTAGAGGACCGGACAAAATCAAGACTTTGTCCGCAGGCGCGCTCCGGAGCAATGCTGCGAGCGCGGCGACGGCCGCTTGCCATTGCTGTAGGCCCCCATCTCCGTCTCTAGAGCGACTGGGGCACTCAGGCGAGCCAGACGGGCCTGCCGACGCCAAAATCTCGCTTGCTCCGGGAATCTGCTTGCGCTGCTTTATCCCACGCTCTCGGGAGCCAGTACCCATCGCCTACCAGGAATCTACATCACAACGCGATCGTAACAATCGCAGACCTGTTTGCGTGAAGAATTTGACGTCGTAGAACCGAACCCTGAAGTTGCGATTTCAACACAGCGGATCTGGTTTGCCACACTAAGGATTCCTATTAATTTTTATGAACGGTTCCAGCAAAGAGGTCACAAGAGTAGCTGTGGAGATATTCAACCGATCGTTTTGGCAGATCGAG
>CAYTBI010000041.1:0-27970 GCA_964435975.1 uncultured bacterium | reverse complement strand
TTGGCAGATCGAGCAACTCATTCGGTGCTGTCACTCGCTGAGTTGCGATTGACTGGCGTGCTCGGGCCGCTCGCAAGAGCATGAATGGGCCAGAGCAATCGGGCGACCGCTGCTCTGGTTGAGACGGTCGAGACGATCTAGAAATTTTGGTCTGTTCTGGGCTCGCAAGCACTAGAGTATCTCTACATAGATAGCTGCAGAGACGCGATCGCGAGCTGCGAGGGTGCCTGGCAACGTGCATAATTTGACATGACCGGACAATCGGGAGCTTCAGAAACGTTATGGCAAAAATGAGTCAGTTGGAGCGGCTGCTGCAGGGGGCTGACATTTGGAATGAGTGGCGCCGCAACAATCGGGGTTCTGCCATCGATTTGAGGTGGGCCGACCTTAGCGGGGCCGACCTCAGTGGAGCCGACCTCAGTGGAGCCGACCTCAGTGGAGCCGACCTTAGCGGGGCCACCCTCAGCGGGGCCGCCCTCGGTGGGGCCACCCTCAGCGGAGCTAACCTCAATGGAGCTGACTTTGGCGAGGGCGCGCAGCTAGCAGGCGCTATTTCGATCCGTGCCGACCTCACCAAGGCCAATCTCACTAAGGCCAACCTCACCAAGGCCGACCTCAGTGGGGCCAATCTTTCCGAAGCTTGCCTGCGTGCTGCCAACTGTGAGGGGGCCGACTTGCGCTTGGCAACCCTGACCGATGCGGACTGCTCGGAAACGCTCTTTACCGGGGCAACTTTGTTTTACGCCAAGCTGACCGCCACAAATTTCTGCGGTGCGAATCTTGCAGGCGTGAAGGTTCATGCAGGTGGGCTCGCTACTATCGTTTCGGACGGTCGCACCGTTTTCCCTAATAGCGGCGGTCGGCTTGCGCCCCTTGAGGCCCCCGTCCGCCGGTAAACTTGACTTTCGTCTCCGAAAAGTCCTGGCAGCGCTATCGGGACTTTTTAAGTGTTTCCTGGCACGGGGGCCTTGCCATAGAAGCAATTTTTTTTGTAGGCTGGAAAGGTTTTCTACAACACGCACATCCGGGGCTTCGGGTGTTCCCGATTGGGAATCCACCTGGATGGAGGCATAAACCCGATCAGGAGAAGCAACATGCCCGTCATAACGCTGCCCGAGCTTTTAGAAGCTGGGGTTCACTTCGGACACCAAACGCGCCGGTGGCACCCAGCCATGGCACCGTACATTTACACCGCCCGCAATGGCGTTCACATTATCGATCTGGTGCAGACCGCCCAGCTGATGGAAGAAGCCTATCGCTTCGTCAACCAGGCAGCCGTTCGCGGCCAGAAAGTTATGTTTGTGGGAACCAAGCGCCAAGCCGCTGGTATTGTCGCCCAGGAGGCCGCCCGCTGCGGTGCCTTCTACGTCAACCAACGCTGGCTGGGCGGCATGCTCACTAACTGGGAGACAATCAAAACGCGCGTCGAGCGCCTCAAAGAGCTCGAGCGCCTTGAAGAAAGTGGTGCCCTCGAGCGCCGCCCCAAGAAGGAGGCTGCCGTACTGCGGCGGGAACTCGACAAGCTCCAAAAATACCTCGGTGGTATCAAAGCCATGCGCCGGCTGCCAGACGTGGTTGTCATTGTCGACCAGCGCCGCGAATACAACGCCGTTACCGAGTGCAAAAAGCTCGGTATCCCGATTATCTCAATGCTGGATACCAACTGCGATCCGGCCCTAACGGATATCCCCATCCCAGCGAACGATGATGCCATTCGGTCGATTAAATTAATTGTCGGTCGCCTCGCCGATGCCATCTACGAGGGTCGGCACGGCTCTCTAGATGCCGAGACAGACGAAGAATACACCGAATTCGAGGACGCTCTCGAAGATTACGAGACTGCTCCTTCTGAAGAAGCTGAGGCAGAAGCGGCCGTTGTCGCCGAAGTCGCAGCAGTGCCCGCGAGCGCCGAGGAGCCCACTGGCGATAGCGCTGAGGAGGAATAGTCCGCGCCTGAGTGCTAAACTTCACAGGAGAGATTGAAGGGCGGTCGATCGTGCCGCCGCGCCCGCGTGTCTTCTTTGGGGGAGCAGGTAACTCAAAGCTCCCCCTGGATGGCTAGGCTGACGGGAAAGCGCGTGCGGTCTTCTTCCTCGGAGTTCGCTCGGGACGTCGTTAGGGACAATTTAGAAGGATGGCAGAGATATCGGCACAACTCGTGAAGGAACTGCGCGAGAAGACTGGCGCGGGCATGATGAACTGCAAGAAGGCGCTCGCAGAAAGCGAGGGCAACCTTGAGAAGGCCATGGAATGGCTGCGCCAGAAAGGAATCGCGAAAGCTGGCAAGGTCGCCGATCGCGTTGCTGCAGAAGGCATCATCGACAGCTACATTCACACGGGCGGTCGCATCGGCGTGTTAGTCGAAGTCAACTGCGAAACTGATTTTGTGGCACGCCGCGAGGAATTCCAGGCCCTCTCCCGCGATTTGGCAATGCAAATTGCGGCCTACTCCAACGTGGAATACGTTCGGGTTGAAGATATTCCTGCAGAAATCGTTGCTAAAGAAAAAGGTATCGAGATGGGCCGCGACGACCTCGAGGGCAAGCCCGAGCAAGTCCGAGAAAAGATCGTAGCCGGTCGTATCGAGAAGCGCTTGAAGGAAATGAGCTTGCTCGACCAGCCCTACTTGCGCGATCAAAGCATCACCGTAGACGAGCACGTCAAACAAACCGTCGCTAAGCTCGGCGAAAACATCCAAGTCCGCCGGTTCGCACGCTTCGTTTTGGGTGCGGATGCACCCAAGCCTCAACCCAACGAGGGCGAAGCCTAGAAGCTGCGCTGGTACTTCACTCCGGTACTTCACTCCGGTACTTCACCGATGAGTTCGAGCGATCTTCATTAGAGCACGGGCGCATCGCCCGTGCTTTTCGGTTGCATATGGGAGATGCATATGGCCAGACCGGTCCAAATGATTGAAAAGGATTTGTCTGCCCTCGGAGGGCAAGCAGATGCCCTCGGCGAGCAGTTTCAAGAGACCTACGATGCCTATTTTCAGCAGTTGGGGGGCGTTTTGCGGCGGCAGCTCGCGCTAGCAGGCTACCAAGTCTGCACCCAGAAGTATCCCGACGCATTTTTGCAGCTGAGTCTGAACCAGCAACAAGAACTCCAAGAAGTCCTCCGCCGCCTCGGGAAAGAGGCTGCCACGAAATTGCAGCCGCCGCTCGGGCTTGCCGAGTCGGAAGAAACATCGGCAACACTTGCCACCGAACCAGCAGATTCCAGCACCGCCCGAGCCGAGAGCTTACCGGAGTCCTGGACTGACTGGATCGAGCAGTGCGAGGACGCGATCGCCACAGTGCTGCAGGAAGCGACCATCGCAGCCAACCAGCTCTTGCAAAAGTACGGTATCTTGCCCGAGCGCTTGCCCGTTGGCGCCTTCGAGATCGCCGCTCGCGCCCGAGAGCCGGGAACGCCCAACGCGGCTAATTTGTCGGAGATTACTATCGAGCTGCGGGCGGATAAAGAAAAAAGCGAAGAGACCGAAGTGGTTGCCGCTGCGATCGTCCAGCTGCGCTTGGGAGATCTCGAGCTAACCGATCCGACTTTACAGAGCCAGCGCCGCCGCCTGCAGGAACTGGGCCGCAACCTGGGTGCCCTCGTCAAGAAATACCAGCGCGTCACGCGCGAGCAGGCGGTGGCTCGCGCCGAGCTGGCCTGGCGCACGAGCTGGTTCGATGGAGATTGAGTATCCTCGTACTATTCCGCTTGCGTCAGATCGGGAGAGTTACACTAGCGTCTCGGAGATCGTCGCGCTCTAGCGCGACGAGATGGGGGATAGCAGCCATGGCAGTAGCGACGAGTCAGCCGCCAGATTGGGCGCGCTTGCAAAAAGCACTAGCAGTTGAAGCGGAGCGAGGTTTCCAAGATCTCCAAGGCAGGCAGTACCGCTTCAGCGAGTTTTTGTGCCTGAGCTTCGGGCAGCCCCCCGAGGGCCTCTTGCCCGAGGGATCCCGCCGCTGGCTGACTCTGGCTGCCGAGTTTGCCCGCTACCCGCATCAGAGTGTGGGCCGCCGCCGCCAAACCGTTGCCTCAGCCCGACAGCTCCTGCACGATTGGCAGCAGGGCCGCCTGTCGGCAGCACCAGCGCAACCCCAGGCGTCTTCTCCAGTAACGGTGGCAGCTCCCCAGCATCCTTGGAATGAAGCAGCACGGCTCGGTCTCGATACGACCCTCGCCGAGCTTCCCGGCACGACCCGATCGCAGCTCAAAGCCCTCGAGCGCCTGGGCTTGAAGTCCGTTCGGGATTTGTTGTTTTACTATCCGCGCGAGCACCTCGACTATGCCCGGCGCGTGCCCATTTCGCAGCTTGTAGCCGGTGAGACCGTAACGGTTGTGGGCACGGTGAAAAGCTGCAACTGCTTTACGAGCCCGCGCAATGCCAAGCTATCGATTTTTCAGCTGACGCTGCGAGATCGCACCGGCCAACTGGATGTCAACCGGTTTTTTGGCGGGGCGCGCTTCACCAATCGAGGCTGGCAGGAGAAGCAAAAACACCAATATCCTCGCGGGGCGACGGTGGCCGCCTCGGGATTGGTCAAAAAAAATAAATACGGCACCACCCTAGAAAATCCCGAACTGGAGGTGCTGGCCTCCCCAGACCGCGAGGCAGAATCGGCAAAAATTGGCCGCCTGCTGCCGGTGTATCCCTTAACAGAAGGTGTTTCGGCAGACATGGTGCGCCAGGCCGTACGCTCGGCTCTTCCGGTAGCCCAACAGCTGCCAGAGACCCTGCCGGCAGCGCTCCGGCAGCAGCAAAACCTCATGGGCATTGGTGAAGCCGTCGCCACCCTGCATTTCCCGCGCGACCGCGACGCGCTCGAGGGTGCTCGGCGACGCTTGGTTTTCGATGAATTTTTCTTTTTGCAGTTGGGGATGCTGCGGCGGCGTCACGAGCACCGCCAAGAGCGGGTGGCGGCTCCGTTTTCGCCCTCGGGGGAGCTACTCGACCGGTTTGGCACCTTGTTGCCCTTCGAGCTGACCGGCGCGCAAAAGCGCGTCGTGGGAGAAATTCTCCAGGATTTAGAAGCCGAAGTACCCATGAACCGCCTCGTTCAAGGCGATGTCGGCTCGGGCAAAACCATCGTGGCCGTGTATGCCATTTTGGCTGCCATTCAAGGGGGCTACCAGGCAGCACTGATGGCACCGACGGAAGTCCTAGCCGAGCAGCACTACCGCAAGCTGGTGAACTGGTTTAATTTATTGCATTTGCCCGTCGAGCTACTGACCGGATCGACCCGTACGGCCAAACGCCGGGAGATCCACCGACAGCTCGCGACTGGGGAGCTGCCCTTGCTGGTCGGAACCCACGCCCTCATCGAAGATCCGGTGCAGTTTCAGCGGCTGGGGCTCGTCGCCATTGACGAGCAGCACCGCTTTGGCGTCCAGCAGCGAGCGCGCCTCCTTGCCAAAGGCGATGCTCCCCACGTACTGACCCTGACGGCTACACCCATTCCCCGCACGTTGGCCCTCACGCTGCACGGCGATCTCGATGTTTCGCAAATTGACGAGCTGCCCCCCGGCCGCCAAGACATTCAAACAACCATCATCTCGGGACGGGAGCGCACCCAGGCCTACGATCTCATCAAGCGCGAAGTGGCCCAAGGGCGACAGGCCTACATCGTGCTGCCGTTGGTGGAAGAATCGGAAAAAGTGGACGCCAAAGCTGCCACGGCAGAGCACGCCCGCCTGCAGGAGAAAGTGTTTCCAGACTTTAAAGTCGGTCTGCTGCACGGGCGCATGAGCCCGGCAGAAAAAGACGCCGCGCTCGCGGCATTTCGAGAGAACGACACGCACATCATTGTCTCGACGACGGTAATCGAAGTTGGTGTCGATATTCCTAACGCCACGGTCATGGCGATTGAGAATGCCGAGCGCTTCGGCTTATCCCAGTTGCATCAGCTGCGAGGCCGCGTCGGCCGCGGCCAGCACAAGTCCTACTGTTTGCTCGTCGCCAGCACCCGCACGCCAACAGCCTTGCAGCGCCTGGGAGTCTTGAGAGATTCGCGCGATGGCTTTTTTATTGCCGAGATGGACATGCGCCTGCGCGGGCCAGGAGAAGTTTTGGGCACGCGCCAATCCGGGCTGCCGGATTTTGCTTTGGCCAGCCTCGTCGAAGACCAAGACGTATTGCTTCTGGCGCGCGAAATTGCAGACGAGCTGATGGCCGAAGATCCCGAGCTGCAAGCCTACCCAGCCCTGCAAGCCGAGATCGAAATCCGCCATCAGCGGTTGATGGGCAGCACGAGCTTGACCTAGGAGGTGCCTGGCCCTAGCCGGCCTTACGCTTCTCTAGGTAGGCTTGGCTTTCTTTCTTGGTGACTTGAACGGCTCGAACCAGAGCGGGCAAGCCGTCGAGCTTATACATCTCGCAGAGGGCCTTCATCTGCTTGGGGGTCAACAAGGGCTCGCTGGTGCCCATCTCCCAGTTGCGGACGGCGCGCAGCGAAATCTGCTTGGCAGCTGCGTTCTTGTCGCGGTCCTCTTCACCCATAGCTTTGTTAAGTTTGGCCGCCACGGCGTCGCGAGAGAGCCCAGACGCCTCGCGCAATTGAAATAGACTTTCGTTTCCTGACATACCGATTAATCCAAATTAATTAAATTCGCTTAGCTCTCTTCTGCGTCTTCAGCCAAAAGCCCGATTAGCTCGTCGAGCCCGACTTGGTAGGCACCGCACAGCTCTTGCATCTGCTGTGGCGTGCGCGTCGGAGGCTTCTCTCCTGCTTCCCATGCTTCTACGACGGCCCCGTCGATGCGCAGTTTTTCTGCGATCTCCTCAACGCTGAGGCCCAATTCTTCACGCTTCTCCGTCAGGTTCATAACGTCCGTGCCTGCAATCGCGTCCGTGCCGATCGCTCGAGTTTTACAAAATTAGCCATTAGAGCATTGTAAATGCAGGCGAGCTAGCCCGTCAAATCCCGACTCCAGTCATACCCATTCTCTCAGCTCCCACCACAGGTTGTCTGAACTCCGTACGCCCCTGCAGCACCGGGCTCTGATGGCGAGGCACGATCCGGACCTAACCATAAGACGCACTCGCATCGTGCGTAGTTTTGAAGTCGCCTCAAAACAAGCGCGGCCGGTGCCACACGTCAATTTGCCAGCCTCAATTCACAGAATTGGGTTACAGATGCGCGGGCTGGGGTGCTGGTGTGGCGGTCCGAAGCTCGGGAGCGATCGGCTCTACAGCTGTCACTTGAGCTAGCTGCGCTTCGATTTGCTCGGTGACGATCTCGCGGTAGTCGAGAAAGTGCTCTAGGTGCGCGCAATTCACGAGGTAGCGAGACAAAATGCTGGGGTTGTGCTGCAGAATCCCCACTAACTGCCGCCAAAATTGGACGCGCGTCGAACGCTTGAGGCCCTGACGCCAGCAAATTGTAGCCAGGGCTCGCAGCGTTGCAGGCGTCGGCCAGCGGAATTTAGCTCGAAAGGACCTCGGGGCCATCTCAAGGTGGTGTCGGTAGACTCGCGCGAGGTACTTCTGGGGATCGTACAGCTCGCGAAAACACTCGATATATTCGCGGGCGATCTCAGAAATTGGGCGCGTCGGCACAAAATTTAAGAGCGTGGTTTGGTTGATATTCCCGCAATCATCTCCTTCGATTAGGCGGCCTTCTTTTTTGAGGCGATGCCATAGGGCCGTATTGGGGAGTACCTGCAGCATGCTAAAGAGAGCCTGCGGAATGCCCGTGGTCTCCACAAAATCGATGATTCGCCGGCCCGCACCGGGCTTTTCGTTGTCGAAGCCAATGATAAAACCCGCCATCACTCGAATGCCGGTGCGAGAGATCGTCTGCACCGCCTCGGTGAGAGGATTGCGAGTGTTTTGAAACTTTTGAGTCAGAGCCAGGCTGTCGGTATCGGGGGTCTCGATGCCCAAGAAAACGCCAATGAAATTGCAAGCAACCATCAAGTCGAGCAATTCCCTATCCTGAGCCAAATCCACAGAAGCCTCGGTAGAGAAAAAGAACGGATACCCACGCTCGGCTTGCCAGGGCGCGAGTTCTCGCAGCAGGAGTTTCACGTTGCGTTTGTTGCCGATGAAGTTGTCATCGACCATAAAAATAGACCCCCGCCAGCCGAGATCGTAGAGAGCCTGCAGCTCCGCTAAGAGTTGCTGGGGCGCTTTGGTGCGCGGCTTGCGACCGTAGAGGACGATGATATCGCAGAACTCGCACTGAAACGGGCAGCCCCGCGAAAATTGCACGGACATATCGCTGTAGGCGTCCAGCTCGAGCAAGTCGTAGCGCGGCACGGGCGTCGAGGTGACATCCGGCTTTTCCGTAGCGCGAAAGACACCGCTGCGCTCGCCACGGGCGATCGCCTCGACAAACATCGGCAGGGTAATTTCCCCCTCATCGAGTATTAAAAAATCAGCGCCTGCTGCGTGCAGGGGCTCGGGAACGGAGGTGGCATAGGGGCCGCCTACGGCCACGGATTTGCCTCGTTCTTTTGCCGCACGAATTATCTGCAGCATGTCATCTTTTTGAACGATCATGCCTGAGATCAAAATGAGTTCGGCCCAATCCCAGTCGGCTTGCGTTTCGGTGCAAACATTGCGATCGACGAGGCGAAATTCCCAGTCTTGAGGTAGCAGTGCGGCTACCGTGATAATCCCCAGAGGTGGCATTAGTGCCTTGCGACCGGCCAATTCTAGTGTTTTATCGAAAGACCAAAAAGACTTTGGAAAGCGGGGATAGATAAGTAGGACTCGCATGAACTCCCTGGCAAAAACCGAGGCAATTGTGGACACGTAAGCCGCATCCTAGCCTATGCAAGCAAATTCAGTTCTAGATTTCGCAGAAATTTAACGTTCGCCACCGCGACACGGAAAAAATAGATTTGGGAATTTCGATAGAATTTCTGACGGCATGCCCGGGCTTGAAGCCGGGGCTACCCCAGGAAGTCTGCCAAGATCTCGTCGGGCTCGTCATCAAAAAGACCCCAATCTTCAGCATCATCTTCTGCAGTAGATGCTGAAGAAACAGGCTCTGCCGGTCTTACTTTTTGGGGCTCGTCTGTAGCTCGCTCTAGCGAATCCTGACGGCGGGTCAAACGGGCGAGGGCAGTTTCTACGGCGTCGAGGCGGCCGAGCTGCTGCCTCAGGGCCGCAAGCTCGGACTCAAGCCGAATCACTTCGTCGCGGCTTAACTGGTCGCGGTCGCTGGCGGCTAGGTAGCGCGCGATTGCCTCGCGACAAACCTCGTCGCGGGGGCGCTGGCTGGCTGCGGCGATTGCATCGAGTTGCGCGACCCACTCAGCAGGCACGCTCAGATGTAATTCTCTGGTAGACCGATCGCTCATGGCACAACCAATAAACCCGAACTAACCATTCAAAAACAGGCGGTAGCTTTTTTATTGAAGCGTACGCTCGAACCACAATGCTACTGCTTCGGCTGGCAAGATTGCGCGCGCCCGAGCTGAGAAACTTCTGAGAAATTCTCCCCGTTCCGCTCCTGCAGATGGGATCGCGACCCAACAGTGCCAGAATAATGAAAACACTCCCCCAGCCCGGCCAGCATGAAGGTTCCCCCCCTCGATCTCAAGACTCAGTACGCCAGCTTGCAAACAGAAATCCAAGCAGCGATCGGACGGGTCTTAGCATCCGGGCAATTCATTCTCGGCCCTGAGGTAGCGCAATTTGAAGCAGAAGTCGCAAGCTACCTAGGAGTGCGCCACGCGATCGGTGTCAATTCCGGCACCGATGCGCTGGTCATTAGCTTGCGGGCGTTGGGTGTCGGCCCCGGCGACGAGGCGATTACAACGCCCTTCTCTTTTTTTGCTACGGCCGAAGCCATCTCCCTTGTCGGCGCGACACCGGTCTTTGCCGATGTTGAGATGGAGAGCTTTAATATCGACCCTAAAGAAGTCGCGCGCAAGATCACGCCTCGCACCAAAGCCATCGTGCCCGTCCACTTGTTTGGCCGACCTGCAGCGATGACCCAGTTGCTAGAGCTTGCGCGCGCCCACAACCTGCCAATTATCGAAGATGCCGCTCAATCCTTTGGCGCTCGCTATCAGGGCCATTGCACGGGTTGCTACGGAGATCTTTGCCTGGCAAACCTGCGGGAAGGCCTAACTGGACGTCATACCGGCAGCCTCGGCACGATGGCCGCGTTTTCATTTTTCCCCACGAAAAATTTTGGTGCCTACGGCGATGGCGGTCTCATCGCGACCGACGACGATCGCCTCGCAGAGCTCGCAAGTATGCTGCGAGTTCACGGTGCTAAAGATCGCTACCAAAACGAAATTCTCGGCTACAACTCCCGTCTGGACGCCCTGCAGGCGGCTATTTTGCGAGTCAAGCTCCCCCATGTCGCTGCCTGGAACCAGCGTCGCATCCAAATCGCCCGCACCTACAACAGGCTACTCGCCGATCTGCCCGGGCTCATTGTCCCTGAGGTTTATGTCGGCCACGTCTTCCACCAGTACACCCTGCGTGCGACCGGCGGGCGCCGCGACGCCCTCAAATCAGCTCTGGCCAAAGCGGGTATCGGGTCTATGGTTTACTACCCCGTTCCCCAAGATCGCCTGCCCGTTTATGCCGGTCGCCACGAGCCCAATCCGGTCAGCGACACCCTGGCTAGCGAGGTGCTGAGCCTGCCGATTTGGCCGGAGATGAGCGACGAGACAATTGCCCTAGTCGCAGGGGAAATTCGCGCCTTCTGGCAGCAGAGCGCTTGAGATTTTCGGTGGCTATTGCGCGCGATTCCAGAGACGCTGGATCTCTGCTACGA
The DNA here is from genome assembly GCA_964435975.1 of uncultured bacterium. Classification (GTDB taxonomy): domain Bacteria; phylum Cyanobacteriota; class Cyanobacteriia; order Cyanobacteriales; family Rubidibacteraceae; genus CAYTBI01. The sequence goes on along the minus strand of CAYTBI010000041.1, from coordinate 17,237 downwards.
CGACTGGGTCTGGGAGTGGCACGCTCGTGACAGGGGGGGTTACCTCAGCGCCAGGAATGCCCTGCGCCCAGGGGCTGTTGGGCACGGCTGCCAGGTCGAGTTCGGCAGCAGCCGGGCGAAAGCCAAATTGCACGAAGAGTTCTTGCTGTTCGGGGGCGATCGCAAACTCGACGAAGCGCCGGGCCGCATCGGCTTGGCGCGCGCTCACGCCTCGGCGCACGATTGCCGCTGTCGAGACGGTCTCCATCGTTGGATTGAGGTAGTACAACTGGTAGGGTTTGCCCTGGGCGGTGGCTGCCTGCGACCAGCGATAGAGGGCGATGCTCTCGTATACGGTGGCCGCATCGGCATCGTTGGGGCCGCGAGCGATAAACTCCTGCAGCAAAATATCCGTCGATCGCGGCGGCAAATAAACCGAGCGCTTGGCGAGGGCAAACAAGTCTGCGGCCTTGGCGGTGTTGAAGCTGCTGGTGCTCAAAGCACCGCCAACAGTCGCCTGAGTCCAGAGCCCGAGGGTCAGTTGGCCGCTGTTGGAGCGTGTCGGATTGGTTGCCACAAAGTCAAAGCTCCCCCAAGTTTCTGGCCCGCCGAATTGGCTCCAGCTGCCCGCCTCCATTGCTTTTTGCAGATTCGACCAGTCAAACTGACCGTTGGGAAAGAGGACCTTCCCGCGCTCCGGCCAGGCGATGCCCACCAACATAGTTTTGGCAATGGGCTGGGGCTCGTCCCAGAAGATTTCCGTTTCTCCCTGGGCGCGGAGGCGATCGCGCAGCTGGGTCAGAATTTGGTCGTTAGCCGGGATTAAAACCGTTGGCGTGAAGTTGTTTTTGCGATCGATGAAATTGTTGATGATGTCTTGCGATCCCTGGATGCGAACGTCGAGATCGATGTTTGGATACCGTTGCTCGAAGCGCTCTTCGAGGGCAGTGAGGGATTCTTCCAATTCCGAGCCACTGACAATAACAATGGTCTGACTGAGACCGGGGAGCGGCACATTGGCTGCCACCGCTGCCGCTGCAGTGATGGCCACAGACAAAGACATACGGACGAGCTTGGATAAAGGCATCGAAGGGAAAAAAGTGCGGTTGCCTCCATTGTGCCCCGGCACTCGCACCGTTGGCAGCTTAGGAGGAGACCTCAACTTCACCGCTCGCAGCAGGCGGAATCAGCTTCCGGGCCGAGCGGTAATTGTCTGTCGCGCGCAGGCGCTGGCTCAAAAACCGGCAGATCTCCAAAATAATGGCCGGCCGCTGGGTAATCAGCCGAATGAAGCGCTCTTTTTCGAGCTTCAAAAGGGTGCAGTCTTTCAGGGCAATCGCCCCGTCCCAGCGGGGGGCATCGTCAAAAAGCGCTAGCTCTCCAAAATACTCGCCTACGCCGATGCGCTCGATCTCGCGAGTTTCCGAATCGATTTCCTTGACAATTTGGACGCTGCCTTCGGCAATGATGTACAAATGCGTGCCCCAGCTACCTTCAGCAAAGATGTCTTGGCCGGCGAGCACTTGCTCTTGTTCGAGGGCTTTGTCGATGAGCAACAGCTCGTCGAGGGAGAGATTTTTGAAGAGTGCGACGTTTTTCAGGAGCAACAGTCGATTCATGAAGGCATTCTCCAACGACATGGGGCGCTGCAGGGCTGGCAGGAAGATTTGGCGAGCGACTTCTTTAACTAGGGGATCCGAATCGCGCATCAAGGTGGCCGGAACCATCGCCAGAGCGATGAGCGCGCCGATCTGGATCCAGCGGTCTCTCGATTCTAGAGCCTCGAGCAAGACCTTATAGCCCCGCGATCGCAGCCACTGGGGCGAAGAGCGCACGCGGCTGGCGCTGGGTTTGCTGCCGATATTCTCCAGAATGGGCAGCAACGGCAAGACAAAGCGACGGTTGCTAATGGAAGCAAGCACTTCAACGGCATTGGCCCGGCCGCGCGCGTCAGTGCCATAGAGAATTTGGTTGACCGTGTTGACCGTGCGCGAATGCCCCAAGCAAGCAAGCACGTAGAGAACCTTCTGAATGGTGCGCTGGTGATAATCTGAAATCGCAATGGCCAGCGGCTGCCAGCGCCGGTCGCCTGCCGGGAGCTGCTGTTGCCAGCGGCGAGTCTGGGCGACTTCTTGAAAGTCTGGCGTCAGGTACTCGAAGAGAATATTGCTGGCATTGCGAGTGCGCACCCGGCCGATCGCCGCAATGGCCGCGTTAACTACCTCTGGGTTCGAAGAAGAGAGACTATCTTGCGCCAAGGACAAGCCCTGAGCGCCGTAGGCCGCTAAAACCACAGTCGCATTCTGGCGCACCCGCGGATCGGGATCTCCCAAGCCGATGGCAGCAAAGCGGAGCATGCCCTTGCAGCGCGTAATCCCGAGAAGATTGTAAGCCGCAGCCCGCACGAGGGGCTCGGGATGCTGGAGCTTGGCGACAGCCAGCTCTGCGAGTTCGATATCGCCGCGCCGGGCAAATCCTGCCAGGGCCTCGAGGCCCACACGCTGGGCTTCCGAGCCACCCCGGTCGATAACGGTCGGAATCAGCGCTGCCAGGTCGCGGTCTTCGCTATAGGTAATTGCACGAATGGCAGTGATAGCTTCGGTATCGCCGAGATCTTCTTGCCAGAGCCGATCGCAGGCCGTTTGGATGCGGCTGTCGGCGGCGGCTAGGCCCATTTGGGTAGCAGCCACCGCTGCCAGAATGCGGATCTCCGGGTCGCTCTCGCGCAGGAGATATCGCAGTTGGGCCTCGGCAAAATCGTAAGCATTGGCAATCAGGACTTCTAGGGCCGTTGCCCGCACGACCCCTTCTCCTGGCACGGCCAGGAGCTTCTCAAACTCGGCAATGGCCTCACTGTCGGCATGGGTGCCAAAGAGTTTGACAATCGCATCTCGCAGTTCGCGATCGGCACGCTCTAGCAGCGGCAAGACCTCTGGCAAAAACTGGCTGGACTTTCCCGAGCTTGCCGCCAGCTCCAGACCCTTGAGCTGAGCGACGCGATCGCCATCGGCGAGCAGCTCGCGAATGGCCGAGCCCGACTGTGGCGGCAGCTGGGCGCGGTATTCAAAGTCATCCAAGCCAATGACATCGGAGCGGATCATATCCTCCAAGCCAGAAGCGTAGTATTTCCCCAGAGGCAAGCGCAGCAGCAGCAAGCCCACCGTCAGACCCATCGCAATCCAGACAATCTCAGAGAAGCTCAAGTACGTGCGGGCAACCGCCAGAAGCGCTCCTGCCATCGTCAGCCCCAGGGCGTAGAAAAATCCATCGCTCAGAGCGCGGATGCGACCGGAGAACTCGGGAGGAATGGCATTGAAATTGAGCTGGTGGACCGGCGAGTTGATCCCTTTGTTGAGGGCATCGCCGTTAACATTCACGAGGATGGCTGCTTTGAGGTCTACGTTGACGGCAATGCCTAAAAAGCTCAACAGCGTTGTCAGCGGGTAAACCACGTTCATGCGGCCGACCCCCAGGCGCTGCAGCAGCGGGCGAGTGAAGCAGTAGAGCGCGACGACTTGGACGACACTGGTGGCGATGCGAATCGAGCCGAGGAATCCCGTAAGTTCTCCCTCGGAGAAGTTGTCGCTGTAGACGCTAAACCAGAGATACTCCGACATCACATAGATGATGACGATGGCAAAACTACTGGCGGCCTGAAATGGCACGACTGGATAGCGCTTGGAGATGCTCGGCAGCGCCCGCAGTGACTGCCAGAAGCTCTCGCGACTGCTCTGGCGCGGGCTGTCTAGGCGGCGCTGAGAGACCTCAAGGTAGACCAGTTGCGCGAAGGCCGCCACATAGAGCACCGTCACTCCCAGCAGGAAGTCTTCGGTCGCAATAAAGCGAGACAGCAGCGTCGTGAGGCCGCCACCAATCAGCATTCCCGCAGCTTGAGCGATGCCGATGTAGGGGGCGTAGCGCTTGTACTCTAGGCTCGTAAAGTAATCAGTGAGAAGATTGGGAAACAGGATGTTGACCCCCAAATCCCACTGGAAAAAAGCGATGACACTCAGGGCGTAGTAGATGGTTGGCAGATTGAGGGGTAGCAAAAACCAGGCCAACACCGAAAAAGCTAGGGAGAAAACGAGTGCGTAGCGGAAAAGCTGCGCCCGTCCGAAGCGATCGATAACTTGGGAAATAACGGCGTAGGCGGCGGTAGAAAAAAGGCCCAAAAAAATGAAGCACAGCGGCAACTTGTCGGCACCGACGCGATCGAGAAACAGCGAATTTGCCGCACTCATCGACACGATGCAGTAAGCCAAAACGCTACCGGAGAGCAGCAGTAGCTGCGCCACGCGCCCCACGCGCCAAGCAGGTAACTCGATATTTTGCCCCATGGCCCGACCGATCGTCATAACAACAAACCCAGGATTACTTCTGAACCTTTGCAGACCTTATGCAGATCTTATTTACCAGACCTCGCTTACCGCCCGCAGACGGCGGCACCTGGCGCCGTAGAAAAGCCCAGCTCAGGGCATCTCACGCGATTCGCTTGCAATACACAGTCGCAGATGACTCGATAGGACCGGTACCCCCTACATCTTGGGTCGCTCGGGGAAGGCCGTGACAAACTCTTCGAGCAGCTCGTCCAATTCCTCCAGGGCCTGATCGACATCGAGGCGCAGAACGCCCAGGTCCGGCTTCTCCAGCAGTCGTACGAGCACGTCCCGCTTTGCTTCGATCTCGTTGAGTCGGGTGTGAATTTTTTCGACGTTCATAGGATTTCCCCAGCTGGGAATGGTGCTTTGAGGAATAGGTTAAACTAAGCGCTGTAATTCGCACAATCGTTTGCTTGTCCTATGTTGGGTCGCATCTCCCTTGGTACGGTCGGGTTGGTCGTCGGCGGCATCCTGACCGTCGTTGGCTTCGTTGCTTATGGTTCTGGGAATGCCACCCTGAATTTAGCGGGTTTTTTCTACGGTATCCCGATTTTGCTGGGGGGGCTCGCCCTTAAGAACGCCGAACTCAAGCCAACGCCTTACAGCAGCGAGACTCCCGCCGAGATTGTCGCCCTTCGGGAGCGTCAGGCGACACCAACCCAACAGCAAATTCGTAAGGATGTAACCCGCTACCGCTACGGCCAAGAAGCCCATCTCGACGAAGTGCTCGAGCGCTTGGGTTTGAGCCCTTCAGACGAAGAGAGACCCATCTTAGTCGCAGTGTCGGAAACCCAAATCGATGGTGCCTACACCCTGGTGTTGAGCTTTGATTCTTCTGTTGTCGCCCTGGAAACCTGGCAGGAAAAAAGGGAGAAGATGGAGACCTTTTTTGGCCCGGGTATCCAGGCTCTAGTCGAGGGGGGTGAAGCGCCCCAGGCAGTCAATCTACTGCTCGTTACGAAGCCGAAAGCTACAGATGCCGATACCGAATTGGCCGAGCGGGCGTAGCCTAACATTTACGCAGATCTCTCGATGGTGTGGGGCCACTTTTCCGGTATTCTAGGAATCGAGTTGGGAAAATCTTCCGCTCGCGGATACCAGAGTAGTCGTTTGTGAGAGAGGGAAGCGACTTTGAGCAACCAAGACACGATCGTCGGATACTTCATCGAAGAAGCAAAGGAGCATCTGGGAACGCTAGAGCGGGGTTTGATGAACCTGGCCGAAACGGTTGGCGACCAAGAAGAGGTGAACGAACTCTTTCGAGCCGCTCACTCCATCAAGGGTGGTGCTGGGATGCTGAGCTTCGGTCCCATTCAAAAGACTGCTCACCACCTAGAAGATGCCTTCAAGGTTCTCCAAGAGAGCACCGTCAATGTGGATGCGAAGCTAGAGTCTCTATTTCTCAACGGCTTTGATGTCCTTCAGGATTTGGTCGGTCAGCTAGAGAGCCCGGCAGGATTCCAAGACGACAAGGCTCAGGAAATTTTTCACGCTGCCGAGCCCAAGTTTGCCGAACTCCAGAAGTATTTGGAGAACAAGGGAGGCGTCGTCGACGATGGCGCGTCCGTGGCGGCAGTGGCAGCGGCGGCTGCAAGCGTACCTGCCGCAGCACCCACTGCGCCACCTAAAGTTGCTACCCCCGTCGAGTTGAGTGGCAGGATTCGCAATATTCTCAAGGAAATGCTGGCTCAGTACAAGCAAGCAGATACCCCGGAAAATCGCCTGAAGCTCCGGCAGTTCTGCGATCGCCTGCAAGAAGCCGCCCCCGACAAAGAAGCCTGGAAAGGCATGGTGGCGATGGCCCGCGATGCGGTTGCCAATCCTCGCCACCCCTATCGCACCCTCGCTCCAGTCACGATTAAAGAGCTCAAGCGCGGTAGTGATTTTATCGAGCTCGACCGCGCCAGCGAAATCGTCCCAAGCGACAGCCTGCGGCAACTAGCCCGCGCTTCTATGGCCCATGCAATGGTCCCCGTCGAACCCAACGCAGCAGCAACGGTCCTCGCTCAGCTCTTCAACAAGCAACAGCTGGACGTCCTTATCAATGCATTGCAAGCGAAGCGCTAACGGGTCCGACTCCTGCTAAACTAGGCAGGCCTTTGCCGGGATTTCTCCTGGAAGATGCGAGGAATGCTGTCATGATTGCCACGCTCGCCACCTCTTGGTTCGTATTGTCCGCAACCAGCCTCACCCGCTGCCTCCAGCCCTTTGCCGTTGCTGCTTGTGGCGTTGCTGCTTGGGCCTTTCTGATGTTGTTGATTTGGTCCTTTTCGCGCGCCTTGCGAGATGTCTGGCGGCGGGCAAAGCGCATGCACCGCGTGCCTTGCTCTCGCTGCCGTTACTTTACGAACGATTTTCGCCTCAAATGTGCGGTTCGCCCCCACGTTGCCAATACCGAAGCTGCTATCGGCTGCCCCGATTACTGCACTCGGCTTTACTAAGCCGGGCTTGAGAGCGACTACAGGAGTTCGGCGGGCAGCCCCTCGAATTTACCATCGGCATCGGGCACAAAGGGCACGACCCCGACGATTGCATCGAGATCGAGCGGCCCCCAAATATGAGGGAAGGTTTGGTTTTCAGCAGCGACAAAATCATCGCGAACCTCAGCCGTCACGCGATCGCACTCGATAATCAACAGCAGCAAATCCCGTTGCCCGCGGTAGAAGCGATTGGCCGTGGCAACGACCTGCTCGGGGCGCGAGCAGTGGATGAATCCCTCGCGCACCAGGCTCTCGGGCTGATAAATCCCGGCAGCACGAGCGCGCTCCCACGCGGCTTTCGAGATGATGTGCGAGATTTTGCGGCCGGTCGTGCGATCTTGTGAGGTCACGAATAATTTCTAGGCGTTGACGGCCTGCAGGCGAGGGTTACTAGTAAATCGGTCCATCCAAGTCTCTAGATACTGACGGTTGCTGGCGCGCTCTGTCGGGTCGTCGGTCTCTAACGGTGCCGGTGCCAAGCCGCGAATGGCTGCTGTGGTCACGCAGAACATAGATTTTTGGAAGCTCTCGCAGATTTTCACCAATAAGTCATCCGTGCCGCGACCGCGCTCGGTGTAGAAAGCCTGCAGATATTCAGGTAGATAATGGCGCATGTCCTGCATGAGCAGGGTCGGGGGAATGCCCGCCCCACCAATTGGCAGCGGGTCGGCAAAAAGCGCGCCATAGCCAAACTCGCCCTGCTCCAGGGGAATCTGCGCGGCTTGGGCATTGTAAGAGACCGTGCCCGGGAAAGGCGTGCCTCGGAAGAAAATGGCCTCAACGTAGGGGATGGCCGTATCGGGCAAAAACGTCAAGCCAGCCGACTTGGGAACGATCTCATAGGTGCGATCGCCGATGGAAACTTCGTAAAAAATTGGCTTATTGGCTGCCGCGACGATGCCAGCTTGAATGTGGCGCACGACTGCCGGAATGCTGGTTAGCTCCCCGGCTTCGTAGCGCTCGGCCAAGGTCAAGAAAATGGGGCTCATCACTTCCCAAAACTGGCCTAGGCCGCTGTAAAAAGCCATCTGGCGCACCTGTTCGGGCAAGAAGCCTGGAAACGCGCGATGCAACAGCAGCATTGGAGGAGCGTTTTTGAACTTGGCTTGGATGGCTGCCTCGGCATTACGAGCAAACTCGGGCGTATCGAGGTAGGCATCGAGGCCGCCACCGCCGTGCCAGAACATGGCTTTCATCGTGTACTCGGCGTACTCATAATTGATGCGATCGTGCCACCAATGCCGCTGCAAGCGCTGCCAAGAAAGATCGCCGTCGAAGTATTTGAAAAAATTAAAGAAGACCAAAAACTGCTCGCGAGAAATATAAACTAGATTTTTCCAATAGGCATCTAGAACGTAACCATAGCTCGTCAAGATGCCTGCAACTTCAATCAGGTTTTCGGGGGAATCTTTGAGGAGAGCCTCGCCTGCTTCGAGGCGATAGATATCCTGTGCGAGGGGATGGCGCGATGGCGCGAGTCTCTCCATGGCGTTTGCTTGGCAGATCCTGCAAGGGTTAATGAGGCGGAGTTTTCCTTTAAACTAACAGCATTCGAGCAGTCACTCGGGCTCAGTGCCAAACGCTTGCAAAGGCTCGCCTGCAGCCTTAATACTCGCCGCGACGATCGCCGGCCGCACAACAGGTGCGGCCAGGGAGGCCGATTCTGCCTCGCTCCAGCGCAGGAGCCAGCCCGGTTGCACGCCAAAAACAATGGCCAGTACCGCTAGTGCAATCGCCGGGATGCGATCGCCCCAGGAAACCTTAGGAATCCGTTCCAAGTCCGGGCTGAGGCGACCAAAAAAGACGCGGTTAATCGTCAAAAGGAAATAGACCGCTGTCAGACCGGTGCCTACCATGCAAATCAGCGTGGGAATAGGGAAGGTAGAGAAACTGCCGCGAAAGACCAGAAACTCACTAATAAAGCCGACCATACCTGGAATGCCAGCACTGGCCATCGCCCCCAGAATCGTCAGACTACCAACGATAGGCAAGCCGCGCTGGGGATTGAGCAAGCCCTGCAGGACGCTTACATCACGAGTGCCGGTCTTCTTGCCCACGACTCCGACCGCCAAAAAGAGGAGGGCGCTGATGATGCCATGACCGACCATCTGTGCCACGGCTGCAACTAAGCTCAGGGGCGTTGCTGCCGCCGCCGCCAGCAGAATGTAGGCCATGTGGGCGATAGAAGAGTAGGCAACGACTTTCTTCATGTCTTGCTGGGAGATAGCTGCCAGCGCACCGAACAGCGCACTTGCTGCCGCCCACGCAGCCATCGCCGGGGCCAGAATTCCCCAGACGTCTGGGAAGAGCCCGACACCAAACCGCAGCAGACCATAGGTTCCGAGCTTGAGGAGCACGCCGGCTAGCATGACCGAAATCGGTGTCGATGCTTCGACGTGGGCGTCAGGGAGCCAGGTGTGGAAGGGAAAAATCGGAATCTTAACGCCAAAACCGATTATCAAAATACCCAGCAGCACGACCTGGGTGCTCGCAGGCAAGCCCTGGGCTAGAGTCACGTCGTAATCGAAGCTGCTGGCGCCGGAGATGAGGACCAATCCTAAAAACGACGCCAACAGCAGGATGCCCGAGGCGGCGGTGTAGAGCAAAAATTTTGTGGCCGCATAGCCTCTGCGCGTGCCGCCCCAAATGGCAATTAAAAAGTAAAGCGGCACCAACTCAATCTCGTAGAACGAGAAAAAGAGCAACAAGTCCCGCGCCAGAAAAGTCCCGGCTGCCGCACCACTGAGGGTCAGCAGCATACTGTAGTAAAAACGCGGTCGCTCGAGATTCTCACCGCTGCAGTAGACGGCAACTAAGGTCAGGGCGGTATTGAGCACTACCATTGGCAGCGAGAGGCCGTCGAGCCCGAGATGGTAGCTCAGGCCCAAGTCTTGCAGCCAAGGAATGGCTTCGTCTAAGGTCACCCCCGGTCGGGTAGGGTCGAACCGCACTACCAAAACCAAGCTCCAAACCAGCAGCCCCCAAGCAGATAGCAGGGCCAGCAAGCGCGCGCGCGCGGCGGGTAGCACGACAAGCGCGGCTGCAGCCAGTATCGGAACCCAAACTAATACGCTCAACGCCATTTTTTATATTTCTATCCCGTACCAGATATTTAAGATCGCTTGTCAAAGCGTCCACTCGACCCAATTAAACATCAGCGCAAAAATTGCCGCTGCCCCCAGCAAAATCGTCAGCAAGTAGAACTGCGATTGGCCCGAAGCGCTGTAGCGTAGGGTCTGGCCGCTAAAGATAGCCCCTAGACCCACCAGATTGACGAGGCCATCGACGGCGAAGCGATCGACCCAAACCACAACTCTCGAAGCGACGGCAACCAAGCCGACCACCGTATGGCGATAAACCCGGTCGAGATAGAAATCGTAGGCAAGTAAATCTTGCAAGAACCGCGCGCCCCCTCGAACCGGCCGCGCCCACGTCCGGGGGAAGGTAATCGTCGCACCGGTAATAACTCCCACCAACCCGGAAATAACCAGAAAAAATACCTGATGGTGAGTTAGAACTTCGGCGGTGGTCGCGAGCGATCCGGTCCCCGTCTCGGCAAACCAGATCTGCCAGCGCTGTGGCACCAGGGGCGTGAGTAGGGCCACGACCGTCACACTTACCATCGGTAGTGCCATCGGCCAGGGCGCTTCAACGACGCGGCGAGTTTTGGGCTGCGGCGCGCCCAGGAAAACCAAGCGGAAAAGACGCGTAAAATTCAGAGCGCTCAGGGCATTGATGGCAATCATCACCAGCAAGAGCCACTCGGGCAATCGCGCAAAACTGCCTATCCACTGCCCGAAAACCCAGAAGTTCCCCAGCGGCAGCAGCACCACCAGCCCCGACGCCCCCACTACATAGGCCGAGGTGGTAGCAGGCATGCGCGACCACAACCCCCCGAGCTGGGTAATGTCTTGGCAGCTGGTGGCCGAGACAATCGAGCCGACGCTCATAAACAGCAAGATCTTGGTAACAGCGTGAACCAGCAGCAGCAGCAAGGCAATATCGAGTTCGCCCAGGCCTACTGCAATAAAGACCAATCCCACGTAGGCACTTGTGGAGTGAGAGAGCGCCCGCTTGAAATCGATTTGTGCGATCGCCACCAACGACGCGCCAATTGCCGTGACCAACCCAATGGAAATCAACGTGTCGGACACGACAGGCGACAGGGCAAAGACTGGCTGCAACTTAATCAGAATGTAGGCCCCAGCGGAGACCACCACTGAATTTCGCATGATCGAAGCTGGGTTCGGACCTTCCATCGCCTCATCCAGCCAGAGATTGAGCGGAAATTGAGCGCACTTGCCAATGGGACCGGCCACCAAGCTCAGGCCCAGCAACGTAGCAGCCACCGGTGTTAGGGTGGCCGTCTGGCACCACGCGGCGATTTCCGGGAAGCTCAACCCCACGCCGTAGCTGGAAATGGCCACCAAGCCCATCAGCAGAATAATGTCGCCAACACGCTTGGTCAAAAACGCATCGCGTGCGGCGGTGACGACCAAGGGCTGCGCGTACCAAAAGCCAACTAACAAGTAAGTCGAGAGCGTGAGCAGCTCTAGCAATCCATAGCTCAGCAGCAGCGAGTCGCTGATGGCAATACCCGAGAGGGCGGCCTCGAAAAGCCCCATCATCCCGTAGAAGCGAGCGAGAGACCAATCCCGTTCCATGTAGCCGAGGGCAAACAGCAGGGTTATCAGAGTGACAGCAGTCACTAGCTCCAACCCTCCCAAACTAACGGGAGATAAGTCCAAGGTCAGTGTCAAGTCGAGATCGGCAACCGAAAGCCATTGCCAGTTAATTTGAATGGGCTCTCGATCCAAAACCGCTGTAAAGGCAATCGAGCCATGAACGAAGGCGATCGCTGCAGTCAAAATATTGGCGTAAGCAGCCGGGCGCGGTCCGGTCTGTCTGACGATCCCGGCCGACCAGGGCAAAGTCAGCAGTGCCCCTAACAGGCCATAAAAAGGGATAAACCAGCTCGACTCCAACAAAAACTCAGCCATCGTAGCCCTGACGTATAGGAATTTCTTTACTCTCGATTATGGCGTGCTTTTGAATCTGCAGGCGCGATCTCTGCAGCGATTGTCGCGCTCGATTCGGCTGAATCGAGCGAATATCGGCTTAATTTGGGTCGGGAATTCAGGCTCGGATTGAGAAAATTATTAAGAAACATAAAAGTCGATCGCGAACGATCGCTCTTTCTGCATACACGGCTTTCAATAGCCTTGCAAAACTCAACGGGCGAGCGATTGATTGCACTTTCCTATCAAAAAGCCCAGACGGATTTATAGGATTTGCCAAGCTGACAGGGATGACTTCCAATCGCACTTCGCGTGGCGAAAGAAACGCAAAAGCCTTTCTAGATCTGGAGTTTGACGGCTGACTAGTCGCCGAAAGATGCTACTCAAGCCAAATCCATATCGATATCTTGAAGGCGAATTTTAGCCGAGCAAAGTCGGAAATTAAGTTTTGTTAAAGTATTAATATGAAATAATTATAATATTTTATATTGTCAAACGGTACGTCCAATACTATGCTTTTTTTTGGTAATGGAAGTCGACTGGTTTGAGCGCAGTCTCCGTGTCGGGATCGTGCCCACCCCGATCGGGTTGGAGAGGGTTTTGGCCTGGGGTGCCATGCTTTCGACAGCGCGTGTTGTGTTGGTTGCGAGCGTGGCGGGGAAGGTAAGCTCGTCGGGAAAAGGGAGAAGGATATGCCAATTGCCGTAGGAATGATTGAAACGCTGGGTTTTCCGGCAGTGGTGGAAGCTGCCGATGCGATGGTTAAGGCCGCTCGCGTCACGCTCGTGGGTTACGAAAAAATCGGCACCGGTCGGGTGACCGTTATTGTCCGGGGTGACGTTTCTGAGGTGCAGGCTTCAGTCAGTGCGGGGATCGAGTCTGCAAATCGCGTTAATGGGGGCGAAGTACTCTCGACCCACATCATCGCTCGCCCCCATGAGAACCTGGAGTTTGTCTTACCTATCCGCTACACCGAGGAAGTCGAGCAGTTTCGCTAGCTCGTCTTGAGGTGGTGTGGGAGCGAACGGGCGATCCGCAGATTTAGCAGTGTCGCTCGCGCGAACGCAAACTGGGGTTGCGACGATTGTCAAATGAAGATTACATAAGCTCGAGAAAGCGAGGAAAAACACATGGCAGTTGCAGTAGGAATGATTGAAACGCTGGGCTTTCCAGCAGTGGTGGAAGCCGCCGATGCGATGGTTAAGGCCGCTCGCGTCACGCTTGTGGGTTACGAAAAAATTGGCACCGGTCGGGTGACCGTCATTGTCCGGGGTGACGTTTCTGAGGTGCAGGCATCTGTTGCGGCGGGTACCGAGTCGGTCAAGCGCGTCAATGGCGGCCAAGTACTCTCGACCCACATCATTGCCCGCCCCCACGAGAACCTCGAGTACGTTCTGCCGATTCGTTACACCGAAGCGGTCGAGCAGTTCCGGGAAGGCGTCGGCTCTCCCCGGCCGATCGGCCGCCCATAAGGAGCGCTAATGCAACTTGCATGCGTGCGCGGCACGGTCGTCAGCACCCACAAACTAGCTGGCCTGTCAGGAATGAAGCTGCTGCTGGTGCAGTATCTCGACGAGCAAGGCCAGCTCCTGCCTAACTACGAGGTTGCCGCCGATCCCGTTGGGGCGGGCTCTGGAGAGTGGGTGCTTGTCAGCCGCGGCAGTGCCGCCCGCCAAGAGCAAGGGAGCGAAACTCGCCCGCTCGATGCCATGGTGATCGCCATCGTGGACACGGTAACGGTGAATAATCGCTCCCTCTACAGCAAAAGCAACGAATACTGATACGGCTGCTGCCGGAGAGTCAAGCTCGGCAGCAACACCTAGGAGGGGATGGGAGAAATGGCAGCTCGCAGCCCGGCAGTGCCGGATGTATGGTCGCAGAATGCGGTCGAGCCCCATATCGCTGAGAGTGCCCGCGTGCACTCGTTTGCCAGTGTGGTAGGTGACGTTCGTATCGGCGACGAAGTTTCCATCGCGCCGGGGACCTCCATCCGAGCGGATGAGGGGACCCCCTTTGCCATCGGCACGGGAGCGGCAATCCAAGACGGGGCAACCATTCACGGCCTGGCTCGCGGGCGCGTGCTGGGCGACGATCGCCAAGAATACTCTATTTGGATTGGCAAGGGCACCTGTATCGCCCACATGGCTTTGATTCACGGGCCTGCCTACGTCGGTGATGATTGCTTTGTTGGGTTTCGTTCTACAGTTTTTAACGCCCGCATTGGCAGGGGCAGCATCGTCATGATGCACGCGCTGGTCCAGGACGTAGAAATACCGGCTGGGAAATGCGTTCCTTCCGGAGCCGTGGTGACCAGCCAGCATCAGGCCGACCGCTTGCCAGATGTCTCTGAGGCAGATCGACAATTTGCTAGCTATGTTGCCGGCATAAAGGCAGATGGGGCTTCGGGAAAAGCCGTACCGAAGCCTTGGCCGGGAAAAGAAGTGGCACCAGCGGCTACAGAGGTGGAAAGCAAGCTTGAAGTTGGGGGAACAACAACGGTGAAAGGGAACATAGTAGAGCAAGTCAGATCGCTGCTGGCACAGGGGTTTCGGATCGGAAGCGAGCACGCCGACGAGCGTCGCTTCAAAATTAATTCCTGGCGGAGCTGCGCGCCAATTCAGTCGCAGAACGTCTCGCAGGTGCTCTCCGAGCTAGAGGCTTGCCTGCGGGACCACCAAGGCGAGTACGTGCGCCTCTTGGGCATCGACCCCAAAGGTAAGCGCCGTGTCTTGGAGATGACCATTCAGCGCCCTGGCGATGCGCCAGCTAGCCTCTCCAATGGCAATGGTCGGGCCAGTAGAGAAGCGACGACCTATCGCCCGGCAGCTCGGCCGGCCGGTGCTGCCAGAGCGACAGTCGCCGTCCGGGCCGAAGCAAGCCTTGCCGACCGGGTCCGGTCGCTCTTGGCCCAGGGCCTACGATTGGGCCTCGAGTATGCCGACGAGCGTCGCTTCCGTTGCAACTCTTGGCAAAGTGGAGCGCCCGTGCAATCGCAGCGCCCCGAGCAAGCCGTTGCCGAGCTTGAGGCGCGTCTGAGCGATCTTCAGGGCCGGTACGTGCGCCTCTTGGGTATCGACCCCAATGCCAAGCGTCGCGTCGCCGAGATTCTCGTGCAGCAGCCGAGCGGTCCCGTTGCCCTTAAATCAGCCGGCAGTAATGGCAGCAGTCACTTCACCACCAGTAACGGTCGTGGCGGTCGCGACAGTCACGGCAGTCGCAACGGGAGCGGTGTTGCCGAGCAAATTCGCTCCCTGTTGGCCCAGGGTTTGCGGCTGAGCATTGAGTACGCCGACGAGCGTCGCTTCCGCTGCAACTCCTGGCAGAATGATGCCCCCTTACAGTCGCAGCATCCCGAGCGGGCTGCTGCCGAGCTTGAGTCGCGTTTGAGCGATCTTCAGGGCCACTACGTGCGCCTCTTGGGAGTCGATCCCAGCGCCAAGCGCCGCGTCGCCGAGATCCTCGTGCAGCAGCCCGGAAAAGAAGCCAGCGTCACTGCCGCACCCGCTGCCGGCTCCAACGGCCACGCTAACGGCCACGCCAGCAGTCGCGCTAATGGTCGCAGTTTTGGTCGCCCTGCTGCCGGGAGTAGTGGTCGCTTGAGCGGTGAAGCTGTCGCCCAGGTGAGATCGCTGCTCGCTCAGGGCATGCGCGTCGGTACCGAGCACGCCGATACGCGCCGCTTCAAGATCAACTCCTGGAGGAGTTGCTCGCCTATTGCCGATCGCCAAGAACACCAAGTCCTGGCTGCGATCGAGCATTGCCTGCAAGAGCATCAAGGCGAGTACGTGCGCCTCTTGGGCATC
This sequence comes from uncultured bacterium, assembly GCA_964435975.1. GTDB lineage: Bacteria > Cyanobacteriota > Cyanobacteriia > Cyanobacteriales > Rubidibacteraceae > CAYTBI01. Next base: position 1,578 of record CAYTBI010000041.1, on the reverse strand, counting down.
GACCCCAAAGGCAAGCGTCGCGTCTTGGAAATGACGATCCAGCGCCCTTGAAATGCGGGCTCGACGAGGGGCGGCGATCGCTTGGCCGCTCCTCTCTCCTCCTGAGGATATGGGTCGCAGAATTTGAGGTCACCGAACATGCAGCGACCGATCCCCTCTGACACCAACGGCTCCGAGTTTTATATTGGTGGCGATGTGACAATTGAGGCGGACGCGACCATTGGTCCTGGGGTCGTTCTGCAGGCCGCGCCTGGCGCTCGGCTCCTCGTCAGGACGGGGGTTTGCTTGGGTGCGGGGGCTGTCCTCCAGGCTTGTGGCGGATCCCTCGAAATCGAGAGCGATGCAACGATTGGCGCGCGGGTTTTGATTGTCGGTGCTGGGACGGTTGGGGCGGCTGCCTCCATTGGGGGCGAAAGCACCCTCCTCGACCCTAATATTGCACCCAAGCAGTCGGTTGCCAGCGGTACGCTCCTCGGCACACTTGCGGTGGGATCTTCTGCTGCTACAGGAGGTTCTCCCGATCCCAGTACTAATAACAGTGCCAACGGCAGCACCCATGCGCCCGACGATTTTTGGGCCGATGCCAAGTCGGCTTTTGTCGAGGCAGAAGTCCCGACGCGATCGCCCGATGCCCGCAGCAGACAGGAGGAGCCTGCCGCTAGCAGTAATCCCAAAGAAAATACGAACGGCAACGCTTCGACCTTTAAGAAGGATACTGAAATATCCCATCCAGAAGAAGGGGAGCCAACCGTCACCGTGCGCCGCGAAGAAGTCGTTGTCGGCCGTCAGTACGTTCGCCAGCTTCTCACGACGCTATTTCCCCATAAAGATCTCTAGCTCCACTAATGCTCTCGAAAAAACTTAATAGAAATTCACACATTAAACTTCACGAACTCTGAAGCGAACGCTTCTCTATTGGAACGGTCTTGTTGGCCCTCCCGGACGGGTTTGCCTGCTTGTTGCGGCATTTTCCGTCGGGAGCTTGTTGTCGCTCGTTTTACGCGGATTAGCAGGTTGAGATGGCGAAAGCTAGCCAAGAACCATAAAGAAACTGTATTTTAGAAAAAATTAATTCTGATAGAGGGTTGTAACCATGCCCGTGATACAGTAAGAGACAACATGGGCAAGAGAAGGTCCATTCTAAAGTAGTGGCTTGGAGAATCTTCTGTTGGGTTTGCTGCTAGCTTGAATGAATATTCTTCAAGCAGGACCAGGTAACTGCAGCGGTTGGCTCCGGAAAGGCTGAAGCACATTCGCAAACCTCCTCTTGAAGGATCTAGGAAGAAGCAAAATGGTACAAACGAAATCTGCTGGATTTAAGGCGGGCGTACAAGATTACGCGCTGACATATTACACCCCCGACTACACCCCCAAAGACACCGATATCCTCGCGGCATTCCGCGTCACTCCGCAGCCGGGCGTTCCTCCCGAGGAAGCCGCTGCCGCCGTTGCAGCCGAATCCTCCACGGGTACTTGGACTACGGTTTGGACGGACAACCTAACCGACCTCGACCGCTACAAGGGCCGCTGCTACGACATCGAGATGATCCCTGGCGAGGACAACCAGTTTTTCTGCTT
>CAYTBI010000040.1:0-36188 GCA_964435975.1 uncultured bacterium | reverse complement strand
TCTCCAACTCATCACTACTTAAGTGTACCCGATTGCCGTGCAAAGGGCTGTAAGTTTATTGCCCGCGCCAGCCAGCGACAACCTGACGGCCTCACAAAACCACTGCTCGGAAGCAGTCTTCCCAACCTACACGCGCCTAATCCACGCGCGCCAACAACTCCCTAGCGGCAAATAGCCTATCCGGAAACGCTTGAAACGACACGGATTGCGCCTTCCGTACCGTCTGCAAATTGCCATAACCTGCGGGGCCAGGCGCGCGATACACCTCAATTGCGATCGCATCGAGATCGACAATCCACAGCTCCCGTATCCCCGCACGGGCGTAGAGAGGGGCCTTCACCTCGCGATCGTAGGCAAGGGTAGTATCGGAAACCTCAACCAGGGCCAGAATATCTTGGGGTTGGGGATGCCCGGTCAGGTCGAGCCATGCCGAGCGACTGAGAATGGCCAAGTCAGGCTCGGAGCGATCGCTCGAGGCAACGGGGTTCTGGACGCGCACGAGCGCATCGGGCCGCAGAGCAGCTCCAAACGCATCATTGAGGCCATCCACGCAGAGGGCATGTTGCCTGCCAACTGGCGACATTCGAACGATCTCTCCCTCAATTAGCTCCACGCGATCGGCGGGTTCGAGAATGCCAGCCGCCGCCATCTGATGATATTGCTCGGCGGTAAATTTCTTGCGCGGTAGAACGACCATCTCAACCTTGGGATATCGTCTCATCCCAACTCTCTCAGTTTTCACCACCGAATCTCTGGCCCCCGCAAACCCTGCAGCACCAGGCCCTGAGAACGAGGCACAACCCGAACCTGCCATACGAATAGCGCGTCAGAAAGCGACCGACGCTATCCAATCGGTCACTTAGCAATACCTCTCTCGTAGAGAGCTAGTAGATTATTACACAATGAGCTTAGGTCTCCTCGGCCACTCTGACCGAGGTAGATGCGCCCGAGCTGAGTTTCATGACCTTGGAAAAATCGAGATTGCCCCGCTCTCTCTCCCCCGACAGTTTCAGTTGCTTCATTCAGGACGAGATTGTTAATCTGATAGCCAAACCCGCCCGATACACTCGACGAACCATATAGGGTGAAGGTTAGAATCAGGCCTTTACCGTTACTCACATTGACCTCATTGATAGTAACGGTTGCCAACTCATTCGAGCCCTCTTGTAAGGAGAGCACTGCGCTGATTTCAGTGTCAGTGGTCACCCATTTGCCTTCCTTCGTATAGCTGCGAGTGCATTGCGAGTCAGACGCCGCAGCGCCACCACTTGATTCTATTGGTTGAGCAAAAGATACAGAAGGTACTGCCAGACCAGTCAATGCCGCGGTCACAAGGGCCCTTTTTAACCAGGATAGGCCCGAGAAAAACGTGCTTGTCGCAAGATGCTTCTCATCCTTAGATCGATCGAACATTGCTATAGATATCCTCAAACAAATTAGACGATTTAAAATCACTGAGCAGATGCATTAGTCGATTATAATAGCGATCGATCGGGATGTCAATTTAAGGAGCAGGCTCCCTTTTGAATGGTTGAGTGGGTAGATCGTGAATATCTATGTTCTCCTCCGAGCATTTTGTACTCAACTGAAACGAAGAGCTAGCAAGCTAACTATTTTTCAATTGAAAGCTAAGTAGCAAGCCCGGCGTGGGAGTCTCTCAAGATCTCTTGCTCGTTTTCCTGACATGAGGGCTGCGATGCCGGGTAATGGAGCCAGCGGTCGCGGAAAGTGCGGCCAATTCGCCCCTACCCTCACAGCAAGATGTGAGCTCAACGAGGGCCAGAATCTTCTGGGGTTTGGGATGCCCGGTTCGGTCACATTGAGACCATCCACGCAGCTCGTACTCTGGCATCCAAGTCGCGATAGTTTATGATGCTTCTCCGCTCGTTAGAACAATAGAAAAGACCCAGATCGCCAACGCTACCGAGCCGCTCTCAGTTGCCAATTCTGCCTATTTCCCCAGTCGTTGACGTAGGTCTCGAATCGCTATTCCCGTTCCCTGCTCTGAGGCGACTTGGAGCGCGCGATCGACGAGCATCGGCAGTTCCACATCGGGGAAGTGGCGACTAGACGTCTGTTGTTGGTAGCGATCGGCTTGTAACCTATGAATTTGCAACCCTGTTTTTCTTAACAGCCAAACTTCCGGGACTCGATAGGGCAGATAATCTTCCACCGCCGTGTAACTCGTCACATCAATTTCGATCGCCAAATCGGGAGGGAGGCTGTTGGGCCAATCAATGCGATCCTTGCCAACAGCAGTTTGCCAATGGTCGATATAGAAACAATAGTCAGGTTCAATACCTGCCTCGTCTGGCAGATCTATCGCGATCGGCGAGAATGCTTCGTAGTTTCGGTTCTGGCTATCTAGCAAGACTTTCACAATGTCAGCCAAGATATTCACCTCCCGTCCGTGTCTTGGCAAAGGACTCACGAGCAAAATCTCACCGTGACGAAACTTGATGCGAGGAGTAGAGTTATTCCCCCGGCTGTCCCTAAGTTGACAGTAGTCCTGCCAGGTTCCCGGCATGCGCACCACACTACCCGCAGGCAATTGGATTTTCTCCCGAGAAATGACCGCATACATCGCTCGATCCCTCAACTAGGCGGCTGGCTCTAATGACCCCATCGTAATCTTTACCGACTCAGCGTTGGGCTGCCGGTTATCTCAGGCCAAAGGGGCAGCATTACTGACAAGCGCCACCCCGCGACCCCGTAGATGGTTCGGGCGCTACAATCCACTAGATTTAAGTTATGGTTATTCAAATTGGGTGCGGCGCGATCGCCCCCAGGAAACACCGATAACAAACCTCCCTCGACATAGGCCCTCTCATGGTACTCTCAAACCCCGCCGACCAAACCCAAGAATCCTCCAAGCTCAGCTCCCCCGCCGCGCTAGAGGTAATGCGCAAGTTCTCTGAGACCTACGCCAAGCGCACCGGTACCTACTTCTGCCAAGATCCGTCGGTCACCGCCGTGGTCATCGAGGGCCTAGCCAAACACAAAGAAGACCTCGGCGCGCCCCTGTGCCCCTGCCGTCACTACGAAGACAAGCACGCCGAAGCAAAAGCAGGCTACTGGAACTGCCCCTGCGTCCCCATGCGCGAGCGCAAAGAGTGCCACTGCATGCTCTTCTTGACCGAAGACAACCCCTTCGCCGGGAAGCAACAAGAAATTGCCAACGAAGACCTTGAAGCCGTGCGCCAAAGCATGGCATAGAGCGCGTGGATCTACCGTCTGAGTTTTGGCAGGGCGTCGCCCAGTTCAATCGCGGTGAGTTTTATGCCTGCCACGACACGATCGAGGCTCTCTGGCACGAAGCAGGAGAGCCCGAGAAAGACTTCTATCAGGGTGTTTTGCAAGTTGCCGTGGGCTGCTATCACCTGACGAACGATAACTGGCGCGGGGCGGCCGTGCTGCTCGGGGCCAGTGCCAGTCGCTTGGAGCCCTACGAGCCGGAGTTTGCCGGGGTCGATGTAGAGCGCCTGCGCGATCGCGCCCTAGATCTGCTGATGGCCCTGCACCGAGCCGGCGCAGCAGGCCTCTCAGAAATCGAGGTCGTGCTGCCCAAGATCGAGCGCCCGTCTGGGGAGGAGCCCGGGACGTGAAGCCAAAATTTCGCGATCGCACCAATTGGGACCGAGCAGAGCTGCTGATGCAGCCAATTTACATTCGCGTCACTGACAACATCCGCAAATACCTAGAGCAATCGGGACAAGGCTGGGCGGAGAGCTTCGTCGAGGTCGAGGTGCCCCGACCGGGATATTACCTGCGCCTGCGTCGCACCGACGCACCCGAGACAGCGGCTCAGATAGAGTTCGAGCTGTGGGCGCTGTGCTTCGAGGTCTGCTTCCAAGACTTTCCGCCAACTCTGCCGGTTGCTGCCACGCCAGATCTCGAAGCAGAAATCGAAGTAGCCGTCGATGGCGACCTCTTAGCTGAAGGCGACGAAGTCGATTGGGACGCCATCGATCGCAAAGCAGCCGAGGTCGTGGCGCGGGCACTCGGGCCGGTACTGGCAGGCCCATAAGCAAAAAATCACCCGATGGCTGCTTCGTAGCCCAGGCCCTTACGCACGACTTCTGGCTCGTCGCCGGTCAGATCGATGATGGTAGAAACCTCCGTGCCGGGTTCGGTGCCACTCTCAATAATGAGATCGACGGTTTTTGCAAAGCGATCGTGCAGCTCGACGGCCTCCGGGGCGGGCTCGTCTTCGGGCCAGGGCGCAGAGGTCGAGACGACCGGGTGCCCCAGGGTCTCGAGCAAGGCTTGGCAGATGCGATTGTCCGGAACGCGAATGCCCACGGTTTTGCGCTTGGGGGCGAGTACCAAGCGGGGCACGAGCTTGGTCGCAGGCAGCAAAAACGTGTAGGGCCCGGGCACCAAGCGGCGCATGAGCTTGTAGGCCGGATCGCTCACGACAGCGTAGGTGGCAATATCCGATAAAGACGGACACAAAAAAGTCAGGGGCTTATCATTGGAGAGCTGTTTGATCTGCCGCACTCGCTGCAGGGCCGACTTGCTCTCAAAATCGCAGCCGATCGCGCAGACAGTATCGGTCGGGTAGAGCATCACCGCGCCGCCTCTGAGCGCGTCAGCGACGAGATCGAGGGTTCGCTGCTGGGGATTTTCAGGATGGAGATTATAAAGGGTTGCCATCGGGGGGCGTTTGAAAAAACATGAAAAAAACCGTTGCCTACCTCGATTGTCCCACTGGAATTGCTGGGGATATGTGCTTGGGAGCCCTCGTCAGTGTGGGCGTGCCCCTGGAGTATTTGCGCGATCGCCTCGCCGGTTTGGGCCTCACGGCCGCATATAACCTGCGCGAAGAAACCGTTTCGCGCCGGGGCCAGCAGGCCACCCAGATTCATGTCGATCTCGAGCCTCAAGATGGCCACCATCACCGTCACTTGCCCGATATCGAGGCGCTCATTCTAGGAGCTAGCTTGCCCGAGCGGGCGCGCGACTGGAGCTTGGCTGTCTTTCGGCAGTTGGCTGCCGCTGAGGGCGCCGTTCATGGCAAACCGCCCGAAACCGTCCATTTTCATGAGGTAGGCGCCATAGATGCCCTCGTTGATATTGTCGGCACCTGTTTGGGGCTCGACTGGCTCGGCATCGACGCACTCTACTGCTCGGCACTGCCAACCGGAGGTGGCACCGTGCGGGCCGCCCACGGGCGCATGGCCGTGCCCGTTCCGGCGGTGGTCAAGCTCTGGGAAATGAAGCAAGTGCCAGTCTACAGCAACGGCATCGAGCGCGAACTCGTGACGCCTACTGGTGCGGCGATCGCCACGACCCTGGCCGCACGCTTCGGAGCGTTTCCCGACCTAACCGTACGCCGCGTCGGCTTGGGGGCGGGCACGGCCGACTTTGACATTCCCAATGTTTTGCGCCTGTGGCTCGGAGAGCAAACCGCCCCCAGCACCCCCACCGAGACCGTTGCCGTGCTCGAAACCCAACTCGACGACCTCTCTCCCCAGGCAATTGCCTATGCCAGCGAGTCATTGTTTGCGGCCGGGGCGCTCGACGTGTTTACAACGGCGATCGGCATGAAAAAGTCTCGGGCTGGCACCTTATTGACCGTTATTTGCCGGCCAGAGTGCCTCGTTGCCTGCGAAGAAATTTTGTTTCGCGAAACGACGACCCTCGGGATTCGCCGGCGACTGCAGGCACGCAGCTCTCTGTTGCGCGAAATCCAAGAAGTCGCCACCCCACTGGGCACCGTTCGCATCAAGGTCGCCTACCGCGATCGCAATGGCCTGCCAGAAGTAGCGAATATCCACCCCGAGTATGAAGACTGCGCCCGACTCGCTCGCGCCCACGCGCGCCCCTGGCAAGAAGTTTGGCAGCTCGCTCTAGCGGCTTGGTCCGAGAAAAAGCAGTGATGATAGAGGAAGTAATCTACAAGTCAAGCTGGCTTATTTTGCTTTTGAATTGCGGCAAAATTACAACATTTTCACCGCGCTCAAACTCATTCCAGGCGGCACTTTATCATAATAGGGTCGCCAAAAGACGAGCCCATCACGAAGCAAGCGCGAAGGCCCCCGACGTTAAAGTAACAGTCCCACTTTTTCGATGGGTCGCTATCCAATAACTCAGGCCCAATGGCGAGCCGTAGCGCAACTAGAGTAAAGTCAAAATCGACCTCGACCCCGAATCCTGCAAAAACCCCAACTGCCCCCCACAACCGAGAAGGGTAGAATATGCGGGGAGTACCCGCAAAAGGCGATCGCAAGACCGATGCAAGTATCGTTGAACTGGCTGCGCAGCATAGTCAGCTGCACGCTGCCACCCGAAGAGCTAGCCGAAACCCTAACCCTAGCCGGCTTCGAAGTCGAAGGCATCGAAGACCTCAGCCGCAACGCCGATGGCGTCGTCATCGGACGAGTACTCCAGCGCGAGCGCCACCCCAACGCCGACAAACTCAGCGTCTGCACGGTTGATATCGGCGCAGCCGAACCCTCTACGATTGTTTGCGGTGCCGCCAATGTCCGAGCCGACATCCTCGTGCCCGTCGCCACTATAGGCACCTACTTACCCGTCCCAGACCTCAAAATTAAAAAATCCAAACTCCGGGGCGTCGCCTCCGAAGGCATGATTTGCTCTCTCGCCGAAGTCGGCATTGAAAAAGAATCCGCAGGCATCCATATCTTTGCAGGCGACCTCCAGCCCGGCACCGACGCTCGCCCCTATCTGGGCCTCGACGACACCATACTAGATGTCACCTCGACCGCCAACCGTGCCGACGCCCTCAGCATGGTGGGTATCGCGCGCGAAGTCGCCGCTCTCACCGGCGGCACCCTAAGCCTTCCGCAGCCGCCAGAGCCCACAACCGCCTCAGCAACGGGCCTCTCAGTAACCGTTGCCGACGCCAATGCCTGCCCTGCCTATATTGGCACGCTGGTTTGCGGCGTCAAGATCGCTCCCTCACCCGAGTGGCTGCAATGGCGCTTGCAACGCGCTGGCGTGCGCCCAATTAATAATGTCGTCGATGTCACCAACTACGTGCTGCTAGAGTGGGGCCAACCCCTCCATGCCTTCGACCGCGATCGCCTCCAAACCCTCACCGGCAGCGACGATATCGCCATTGGCGTCCGCTTTGCCCGCGCGGGCGAAACCCTCAAGACCCTCGACGGCCAAACGCGCGCGCTGCAGCCCCAAAACCTCTTAATTACTGCCGGCGATCGCCCGGTGGCCCTGGCTGGCGTGATGGGGGGCGAAGCGTCCGAAGTCTTCGCAGGCACCCAAAACCTCTTGCTCGAAGCAGCCCTCTTCGAGCCGGCTACGACCCGGCGCTCGGCACGGGCCCAAGGGCTGCGCACCGAAGCCTCCGCCCGCTACGAGCGCGGCGTGAACTTTGCCGAGCTCGAAATTGCCTGCAACCGCGCGATCGCCCTCATTCTGGAGCTAGCCGGCGGCACGGTCGCCGGCCAAGCCAGCGCCGACGCGCGCCCAGCCCAGCTCGGCCGCATCCTCGAGTTGCGCCTAGAACGGACGCGACAGCTCCTCGGTCCAGTCAAACAAGCAGACGGATCTCTCGCCCCCATCACCGCAGCAGAAATCGAGAAAATTCTCACGGCCCTCGGCTGCGAACTAGCGCAATCGACCGCCGAGCCTGTTGTCTGGAGCGTGAAAGTCCCACCCTATCGCTACCGGGATTTAGAGCGCGAAGTCGATCTCATCGAGGAGGTAGCTCGCCTGCACGGCTACGACCAGTTCTGCGATACGCTACCGCGCCGCACCGAACTAGGCTACCTCCCCGCACCGCAAAAAGCCCGCAACCGCCTGCGGGAGACCTTCCGGGGCTTGGGCTTCACCGAACTGGTGCAATACTCCCTCGTCAAGCCCGAGGCCGCCGATATCACCATCGATAACCCCCTACTGAGCGAATATTCTGCCCTGCGCAAAGAACTGCTCTCGGGCCTCGTCGATGCCTTTGCCTACAACTGGACGCGAGGCAACGGTGCCCTCAACGGCTTTGAAATCGGCCGCTGCTTCTGGCGCGACCCCCAAGGCCACCTCCGAGAGGCCGATCGCCTGGCGGGCATCTTTGGCGGCGACCGCGACCCCGAAGGCCGCTGGACCCGAGGTGGCAAAGACGCGCCCCTCGACTGGTACGAGGCCAAAGGCACCCTCGAGAGCGCGTTCGCGCGCTTGGGCCTGAAGGTGGAATACAAGCCCGACAGCCGCGACGAGCGCTTCCATCCCGGTCGGACGGCCTCCCTCTGGCTCGAAGGCCGAGAGCTTGGGCGCTTCGGGCAGATCCACCCGCAACTGCGGCAAGCGCGCGACCTGCCCGATGCCGTCTATGCCTTTAGCCTCGATATGGCTCCCTTGCTCGCAGCACTCCTGAGCGAGGGGCAGCAGCGCCCCCTCTTTGGGGCCTATTCCACCTATCCAGCCGTCGCTCGCGACATCGCTTTCTTTGCGCCGCAAGATCTCGCCGTGGCGACCCTCGAGCGCACCATGCAGCAGGCAGCTGGGGCACTCCTCGAGCGCGTCGAACTCTTCGATGAGTACAAAGGCGAGAACGTCCCGGCCGGCCAGCGCAGCTTGGCGTTTAGTTTGGCCTTTCGCGCCAGCGGTCGCACCCTCACCGACGAAGATGTCGATCCGCTGCTCCAAAAAGTTCGCGATGCCCTAACTGCCACTCATGGGGTCGCGTTGCGCAGCTAAATTTATGGACAAGCGTCTCCAACAAGTTGGCATCAACCTCGCCGCCATTGGTGTTTTTGCCATGACGATGTCGGTGCTTGCCGGTCCGCTGGTGGGCATCCCGCCCGCTGCCCCGGCGATCGCTGTTTTGGGGTTCCTGACGGTGTTTGCTGCCGACACGCTGGCTTGGAACGGCCGCCTGACTCTTCTGGGGCTGGATACCTTTGCTGGCAGAGCCCACCGCGAGCGGGTGCTGCACCACGAGGCGGGGCATTTTTTCGTGGCCCGGTCTTTTGGGCTGCCTGTCGAAGATTACACGCTCTCAGCCTGGGAAGCGCTGCGACGGGGCTATCCGGGCACGGGCGGCACGGTATTTGATGTTTCGCCCCTGGCCGAACTCGACAAAGAGATCGCCTTCGAGCGTCTGAGTGCTGTGTGGATGGCGGGTATTGCTGCTGAGACCCTCGTCTACGGCAGTGCCGAAGGGGGCAGCGACGATCGCGCCAGCTTGCAAGAGGCTCTGAAAGTTTTTGGCTATTCGAGCGCCCAAGCTACCCAAAAGGAGCGCCTGGGACAATTAAAAGCCAAAGCCCTCCTCGAAGAGAATCGAGAAGCTTATGATGCCTTGGTGCGGGTGATGGGCGCGCGCGCGCCGCTAACAGAGTGCGTGCGGGTGCTCGAGGAGAATACCGGGCACTAGACTGGAGATACCGCGCAAGCCCAGCAGCGGAAACCCGAGCAAAATCATCGAGAGCGCGCCGCCCATGACGGCAACCGAGCAGTTTGTCGAGCTTCCTCCCCTAGAAAGCGGCGATCGCCTGACCCGCTCCGAGTTCGAGCGCCGCTACGCCGCCATGCCTCGGGTTAAAAAGGCCGAACTCATCGAAGGCGTCGTTTACATGGCGTCACCCCTGCGCTACCGCAGCCACGGTCGGCCCCATATCTCAATCGGTACTCGCAACAGCAAGCCCAGTGCTACTTCATAAACTCGCTAGGTTCGGACCGCTGCAGACAACCCCACCCAAAATGACCGTCAGGCATCGCCAGACTTGCCATACCACTCGCGCATGACCTTCTCGGCCGGTTTATTTTGGGGCGTAAACCCCCGCCCGACCTTCCCGGGCTCGGTCTCGACGCGGGGAAACCATTTCCAGAAATAGGCCCCCACTAGCCAGTCTTGGGGCCAGACCGTTCGAAAAAATGCCTCGTAGCAGTTGGCCTGGCTCTCGAGGCCCGAAGCCGTCGCAAAGATTGCCGGTCGGGTTTCTCGTTCTTCCGGCCACTCCCAGGGCGCGATCGCCGCATCGTCCATGCTGCGGTACCCTAGCTCGGTAAAGATGGCGGGCTTTTGGTAGCGCGACCGTACGCGATCGATGCTCTCCAAATGCTGCTGCCACCCAGCTTTGAGTTCTTCGAGGCTGGGGGTCTCGCGGTCGGACAGAGGGAAATAAGCTTGAATGCCGATGAAATCTAGCGCGTCCCAGAATTGAATCCCCTCAAATTCCTCGTGCCAGTTGGCCGCATAAGTTAGTTTTCCCTTGTAGACTTGGCGAATCTCGGCAATAAGCTGCCGCCAATCGGCCTCGCGCTCCACGGCAGTTGTCTGTAATTCCGTTCCGATGCAGAGCACCTCAATCTCGTGGTCTCGAGCAAAGCGTGCGTAGTGCAAAATGAATCGGCGGTAACTTGCAAACCACTGCTGCCATTCCTGCTCGGAATCCATGGCAATGTCCGTGCGCCACTTCCCCTCGCGGGGGCGAGTCAGCCAAATGTGGGGCTTGAGTAGTGTCTGGATGCCCAGGCTGCGGGCAAGCTCCGTGGTGACGGCAAGGCCCTCATCGGTTTCACCCCAGTAAACCCCCGCCGTCGCCAAAAATACTTCGGGAGAGTCGTAGTCTTCTTGCCAGCCAAAGGGCGTCTGCACGATCCAGTTGACGTGATTCTCTACCAGGGGAGTCAGGTCGTCTAAGGTGACTTTTTGGGGACTCCCCACCCAGGAAACACCGCGTTGCTTGACGATGCTAGGCGTGGTTTCCTTCGGCGCGCTCGCCAGCTCCGAAGGGGTCGGGGGAAATTGGCACGCGCAAAAGGCAGCCAGGGTAGCTATGTTCAGGAAGACCCAGAACTTTTTCGCGAACCGGTGCGGCAGTGACAGCTTGTGAGTCATAACAGTCGTAATTACACTTCAGGGCGGACAACGGCTAAAACTTAATGGGCTTAATAACAGCAACGCTGCGACCGGCCGTCGGACTCTGGCTGCGATCGCAGCTCGAAGCGGTCGAAACACTCCACCTCGACATTACCGGTCGCGATCGCGAACTCCTCCAAGGCTACATTCGGCAGGTTGCCCTGCAGGCCACGACTGCGGTGTACGAGGGCTTACATCTCAGTAGGGTAGACCTTGCTGCTGAGTCTATTGCCCTGCAATGGCGGCCGGCAGTCGAATTGCGCGCGCCCTTGTTGGCGGACTTGCAGGTGATATTAACGCAGGCCAACCTCACCGCATCGCTGAAGTCGCCCTTGCTCCAGAGCGGCATTGCCGATTTGTTGGCTCGCGCCTTTGGCACCAATCCTCTAGATGGGAAAGATATTAGTTGGGAGACCGCTTGCCTAGAAGCAGGCGCGATCTCGCTGCGGGGCCACAACGCCCACTTGCAGATCGGCATTACCGCTCGCGACGGCGCTCTGCAGGTTGCGCCTCTGTGTCTGCAGCTTGGCGGCCGCCACTGGCAGGTTCCTTTTGTGGCGCTAGAGTTGGGTGATGCGGCAATCTCTCGACTGGAAATCGAAGGAGGTTGCTGTAAGTTGGCCGGGAAACTGGCAGTTCGACCGCAGAGACCGACTATCGTCCGGAAGCAAAAATGCGATCTGCAGTGAGATTCAAGGTCGGGAACGTTGGAGACTCCAGCCGATCGCTACCTTGTAAGACCTGCTTTTGATAGCGATCGCCTTCCAAAAGGCATAGCGTCAGGGTTGGCTGTTTGGGGCTGCCGATGTAATCCCGGCCCCCGAGCCCCAGATAATCCACAATCCAATACTCAGGGACACCAAAGAGGGCGTAATCCTCGCTCTTGCGGGCATAGTCATTTTGCCAATTCGTACTCACAACCTCGACGACGAGCTTCACGGACTCGCCTCGGCAAACGACGGGCTCCTTTTCCCATAACGGCTCCTGCGTCAGTTGAGGGCGGTCCAGCACGATAACATCGGGGCGAAATGCTGTTTCGGTCCCTAGCATTTTCACCAGGCATCGGTAGGGAATGACGTAAGATGCATTATGACGATCGATGGCTGCGTTGAGTTTGCGGCCGATGAAGCCTGCAACCTGCTCGTGGATACCGGTGGGTTCCAAGTCGATTAGCTCTCCATCGATCGCTTCGTAACGGAGTTCGTCACCATAGCGATCGATGAAATCGCGGGCAGTGAGAAGCTGGGGTTGCAGTTGGACCATTGCAGTAGCTTCGCCATCTAGGACAGCAAATACAGTCGTACCTTTAATTGTAGAGCGTCCCCCATATGGCACCGAATTTGGATCCCGGAATCTCCTAACCCCAGAGTTGGTGCGGCATGTCACTCGATAACAGATATCTTTCCAGAGGAAGTGTCGATTGAGGCCGCCCGACTGCGCGAATCTAAATCATGTCTTTACTTCTTTATGTATCGATCGCCTTGATTCCAATCGCGACGATCTTCTTATTATTGGTCGTCGCCCGGCAGCCCGCCGCTCGGGCAATGCCGATTGCTTACGTTGTAACCATTGGCATCGCGCTATTCGTCTGGCAGGTTCCGCCCGCGCGAGTAGCCGCATCCAGCATCCAAGGAGGGGTGGCTGCGGCCGAGATTCTCTACATTGTTTTTGGGGCAATCTTGCTTTTGAATGTTCTGCAAGAATCGGGAGCTATCGCAGCCATTCGCCAGAGCTTGCTGGGCATCTCGCGCGATCGCCGCGTGCAAGCAATCCTCATTGCTTGGCTCTTTGGGAGTTTTATCGAAGGCGCTTCTGGGTTCGGAACGCCTGCAGTCATTGCGGTGCCGCTACTGGTGGCAATCGGATTTCCAGCAATGGCCGCTACGGCTGCCGCCTTAATTATTCAGAGCACGCCATCTACATTCGGTGCGGTCGGAACGCCGATTGTTATTGGCATCGATATTGGTTTGCAAGGCGCCCCAGCCGTGGAGCAGCAAATTGGCAGCCTTGGCTTGGACATAGAAGCTTATCTGGCGCTTGTGGGACGGTGGGCTGGCATGCTGCACGGCATCGTTGGCACCTTTATACCACTGATTTTGGTTGCGTTCTTAACTGCCGGATTTGGCGAGCGCAGAAGCCTCTTTGAAGGTCTCGCGGCCTGGAAATTTGCCCTGTTCTCGGGGCTGGCTTTTACCATTCCCTACACGCTGACTGCAGTTTTTCTGGGTCCGGAGTTTCCCACAATGATTGGGGGATTGGTGGGCCTAGGAATTGTCATTCCTGCAGCCAGCCGAGGCTTTCTAGTGCCGAAAGAGTCTTGGGACTTTCCTGGCCGCGATCGCTGGCCGGATGGCTGGTCGCCACCTGCATGCAATCGGTCCGAAAGCGCGCCCGATGCCGATGCGGCGATGCCCGTGGCAAGAGCTTGGCTACCTTATGTTTTATTGGGTTTCCTATTGATTCTGACCCGCTTGGAGTTTCTGCCCGTTCGAGATTTTCTGCAATCGGCAGAGCTGTCTTGGGCAAATATTTTCAATACTGGGATTACCGCATCGACGCGGCCTTTGTATTTACCCCCGTCAATATTTATTTTGGTTGCGATCGCAACCTATTTTCTGCACGACATGAAACCCCAGGACATTAAAAGAGCGATCTCGAAGGCGCTACCGCTACTCCGAAAAACGGCCGTGGCACTCGGGGCTGCTGTTTTGATGGCGCGAGTCTTTATCAATTCCGATATTAACAACGCGGGGCTAGCCAGCATGCCTTTGACCTTGGCCGATGGCATGGCCAATATTACCGGTAGTGCCTGGCCAATTTTCGCCCCCCTGGCTGGCTTGACAGGCTCGTTTGTCGCAGGCAGCGTCACGGTCAGTAATATGATGTTTTCTCTGTTTCAGTTTGGCATTGCTCTCAAGATCGGCGCGCCCACCGCGATTATCATAGCGCTGCAGTGCGTTGGGGCCTCGGCTGGCAACATCATTTGCGTTGCCAACATTGTGGCGGCCGAAGCAACAGTCGGCCTCATCGGCTGCGAGGGACTGCTGATCCGAAAAGTATTCTTACCGACTCTCTACTACGTTATTTTTCCGGGGCTTTTGGGGTTCTCAATTTTGAGCATCCTCCGATTGTGAGAGAGGCTCTCGAGTCGGCGCTGCAGATAGCCGTAAGTGGCGCGCGAACCTGGCGGTCTATCGCTAAAATCCGGAAAACGGCGCTCTCGGGAGATAACCGAGAGTTTGAGGGCCCTTTAGGATACGATCGCCTTAATGGAAATTTACATCAGGAATCGCGCGTGCCGACCCCCTCTTTTGCTTTACCCCTCTCCGCTTCTACCTTACGTCGGCCCTGGCTGGGGCTCGCGAGCGCACTACTCGTCCTCGGACTCTGGGGAAGCAGTCTGCTAGCATTCGTGTTTCTGGTGGACTGGTCCGAGCGATCCCTGGTTTGGATGGCTTTGGCCGTTCTTTGGCAGACTTTTCTTTACACGGGCTTATTTATCACTGCCCACGATGCCATGCACGGTGTCGTGCTGCCGACAAATTTGCGCCTTAACCATCTATTAGGCAAGATTGCGGTCCTGCTCTTTGCGCTGTTCGACTACGAAACGCTACTGGCCAAACATTGGCAGCATCACAAAGACCCCGCGAGCGATCGCGACCCAGACTATCATGCCCCCGAGCGAGGCGGGTTCTGGCAGTGGTACTTCCATTTCATGGGAAGCTACTCGACGTGGGGCAGCATGGTGGGGTTTACGCTCATTTTCAATGGCCTGACGTTGGGCTTAGGCTTCTCGCGCTTCAATCTCATTGTCTTTTGGATTTTGCCATCAATTTTGAGTTCGCTCCAACTGTTTTACTTTGGGACCTATCTGCCCCATCGCAGACCTCCAGAGGGCTACCGAGATAGGCACCGCACGCGCAGCTATCGTTTCTACTACGCCCTCTCGTTTTTGGCTTGCTATCACTTTAATTATCACGAAGAACACCACCGCTACCCCCACTTGCGCTGGTGGCAACTGCCAGGGGCTAGCCTGACTAGCTCGCAAGCAAAGCCAACGCGCTTTGGTCGTTGGATGTAGCAGCGGAGTTTTAGTCCCTGTTCTCGGTACGATAGAACTCATGCATGCCCCGAATCGCGTCCCGACCTCAACCTAGAAGTGACTTCCGATGCTGATTTTGGGACGCGATTGAGGGATTTCTTCAGGCTTTTGCCCGAGAGTATTCGAAGGAATCGCACGTGGTGCAAGCAGGCAATGCTCCAGCCCATACTGCCAAGGCTCGACAAGTTCCCGACGACATAATTCTATTTTTTCAACCTCCTTATTGTCCTGAAGTGAATCCTATCGAAAGACTCTGGTAAGAGTTGAAGCGATGGTTGCAATGGCAACGCTTTGATGAACCTGGTCCAAATACAACAAGCCACTAGCCACTGGGTCAGCCGACTATCGGCAACTAATGTTTGCTCGTTGACCCAATGGCATTGGCTAATCGATGCTCTACGCTAGATGGGTTAGAGTGATTTTACTGTTTTCTTGCTCGTGTGTTTCTTCGCCTTTCCAAGTCTTCGAAGCCGAGAAGAATCCTTCGTAAAAGTCGACGTAGTCGTCGCCATTTTGTTTGAGCACCTCCCCAATTA
The DNA here is from genome assembly GCA_964435975.1 of uncultured bacterium. Taxonomy (GTDB): domain Bacteria; phylum Cyanobacteriota; class Cyanobacteriia; order Cyanobacteriales; family Rubidibacteraceae; genus CAYTBI01. Next base: position 20,710 of record CAYTBI010000040.1, on the reverse strand, counting down.
TGTTTGCAAGTTCGAGCGAGGCGTCTTTAGCTTGATTTAATACCTTGCCTTGACCGCCACTGAGAGTCAAGGCCGCTGACAGAAGCTTATTCAGCTCGCTGTCCTGGATCTTTTTCGAGATTTCCTGCATCGTACTAGCAAAAGCACGCTCTTCTGCGTCAGATTCCCATAAAGTGATGCGTGTCGTCAACCCTCCCGTGACTCGCCGCGGTGGAAAGAGTAGTGCACCATCACCCATAAAAGTTTTCAATTTACCCACTCTCATCTTCAGTAGACAAGAAGATGCAGAAGCTTTTTCTCCCGGATATGTGAAAACGGGATTGCTAGAGAGGTCATAAGACCACGCCAGGAAAAACACTTCATGCTGGGTACCGCCAAAAACCTTCGGAAAGTAAACCTCAAAGTCCTTCGTTAGTTCGATTTCCTTCAAAGTAAGGCCGTGCCTTTCGGATGAGATCTCTAAATCGAGGCTTGGGTTTGGTGCTCGAGCCGGTCCTGGTGCAGCCGCCATCGCAGCTACAAGTGACGTCGCTCCAAGCGTAGATCGTTCTGCTTCAGCATCCATCAAGAGCTGATTCACAAAATCCTCGAACGTACCATTCTGAAATAAAGCCATCTGCTTTCTCCTATGCCTGAGTGAGTATGATGCACGTACATTTCAACGAACATGAGCTTCTAGGAAGCTAGAGAAGATCTCCTGAAAGACAAGACAAAAATAGTCAAATAAAAGACTATCTATATTTTCCTAACAAGGATAATCTCGTCCCACAACTTCTTATTACTTTTGCTCGACGATCTTATTATCGCAATTTTCCATAGCTAATATTTCGGATTTATTGAGGTGAATGAATCAAAAATTTCAGGCAAATTATCTAATAAATAAAATAGTAGGTATTCAAGAAAATGGATTGGCAAAATATCTCTTTCCTCATTTTGCCCTACTGACTTTTAGCTATGTACTTATGGATGCAATTCTCAGTGATGTGACTCCACCATCATCACCACTCCAAATGATTTAAGTGGTGACCTAGTATTGACTCGAGTTACCGTCCAGATAAGTGTTATACAAATTCATGTTATCTGGTGTACTATATAGGTAACTAGTATAAATTCAAGGCGTATAATATAAATCATGAAAACCCGAGCTGCTAAGTGATTTTTAATTTAGCCTGCAACATACATATAGATAGAGAAATGCTTATTCGTGCTATCCATGGTGAAACACCGGTACTTCGTGACTTAGTAGCTGTATGGGTAATTTTTTGTGTCGTCTTTATTCTGACTTTCCAATATTTCGGAACTGATATGAGGGGTACGCTTCTTGCTTTTATAGCAGCAGATTGGTCGGCTGGAATCGTCGCAAACGCAAGTTATTCAATAAGAGCGTGGTGGCGAGAGCGTCCTAAATTTAGGGTTGGATTTTATGCTCTCCATCTGCTAGAAATCCCATTTGTATGGTTGCTGCTGCCAAACATTATGCTTCTTTCTGCATACCTAGTTATTTTGATAATCAAGCTCGTCGTCTTCTCTCAAGGATCCTCAAAAGCCACTTGAGAAGGGAAGTTTCGTAACCGATCGAGAGCCCAGAGATGTAGTAGGGATGCCAGCTTATAGTTTACAGACTTTATTGGCAATAAGATAATGGGTAGTCCTTCAGTGTAATGATGGATGCGGGCTGAAAGCACCAGAGGGCAGTGCTTCTGCCAGAGACTTGTCATTACTGTAGAGGACTACCCCCATAACTAGCATGCTGTAATCATCTCCATCTACAGCTCCCGAGCGAGGCCCGAGCCTCCAATGCAGATCGGGCCTCAAATATGGGTTACTGCAAGAATTGAATCAAGCCACCACCCCTTCTCCATACCTCTGAAGGTTGCAACAGAACCAACGGGGTTAATAGTTCCACCGCACCCCTTTCGGGCCGCCACTTTTCCAACCTTTGCCATTACGGATGTCTAGGTGAACGAAGCCTCGCTTTGCTCCGTAACCCAAAGCACCATGCCAATCGTTGTCGAGCCAGCTTTGGAACTGATGAACATTCCCCTGTACGGGCCGAATATCAACTGCCCTACCGCCAATATGTTGGGAGTTCGAGACTCCACCAACTGTTCTGTTGACAGCTGGTGGCCTGTACCAACTCGTGACCTGAATAGCAGACCCCCAATCGGTACGAATTCTGTCAAGTTCTTGAGCTAGAGCGAGAATATGCTTCTCTTCTTGGCTCATAGGCTGAGGACGACGCCGAGGATCGCGCAGAGTTACTTCTCCGACGGTGAAGTAACTACTAATATATTGATTATCGTCCTGCCAATTTATCGATCCCGGACCATTCTTGACTTCACCCACCACTTGCGCTGGAGGTGTAGGCTCACTTGTCTCGCGTTCTTCACCCTCCCAAGTAGTATCCCAATGGCCATCTATTTCAGAGTCATAGATGTACCATTCACCTTCCCCATCAGCAAGGCGAACGAGATAATGGCCGGACGTTTCTGCCTGATAAGCCACCACGTCATAGCTCTGACCTGCCGCAACGGTGAGTATCTGCCCTTCCGGGAGCTGAGCTGCTTGCAGAGGTTGCTTCTTCAGCACAGTGTCTCTCAGAGCAGTAATTTTATGTATCTGGGACATTGGCGGCGTCAGCATTTCTCCAGATAAGTTTTCAGCTGCAGCGCTACCTGGAGCCTTCTCAGCTTTGCATTCAGCCAAGCTTTTGAGCATTTTGGCATAATATTGAGCTCGAGCAATAACATCCGAACCGTAGTCATTACCGGTAGTGCCTCGATCCATTCCATCGATAGTTTGGACGTTCCGGACACCTGCGTTATACGCAACTACAGCCCCCTTCAAAAGGTATTCATCAGTCCAATTGGGATGCTCGTGCCTAACTCGATCGCGATAGTCAGCACAGATTTGCGTTCCTCGATCGATATGAGCCTGACTGCCGGGATCGCCACCTACACTAACTTGAGTGTGATAGCGACGATCGATCTGCATGAAGCCAAAAGCATTGCCGCGGTCTCCAGTACCGTCAGCGGCCAATGCACTACCTCCCCGAGACTCACGACTACAAATTGCCGCAATTAGCGCAGGTGGGATGTCGTATTTAACAGCAGCTTCATAGAAGCGGCCCGCGTATGGTTCGAGCTTCGACCAGTCCGCTTGGGCCATTTTCTCAGAGGCAGAAGTACCATGAACTGGCAAGCGATCTTGTTGTGCAGTTGCACTTGATGCACCTGAGGTTGGACATTCACTCAGGGCAACATCCCATCGGTTGGGCTTGATAGCAACAGTTGTCTCCCATAGAGAGCGAGCGGTGGTGTCAGATACAGGCCGGGCGAGGGTAGGTTCTGGTAACATTGCTGATTCCGGCTCTTGTCTCAAGCCGTTAGTGATTGGGGTAGTAAATTGCTGGGTTTTAGGTAGCGCACCTGCAGGAGAGCGCTCGGGAAGATTGAAGAAAGCTTTACTCTCAGGCTGCTTTTGTAACCACCCATGGTTGTCGTGCAGCCAAGTCTTAATTGGTTGTACGATCTTTTCGTCAAACTCGAAGAAAACCCTTGCTATGCCATGGTTACGTTCGATCGTCTGTAAGTCAGAGAAAATTTTGTCTCGCAATTGAGTATCAGTGACTTTCTCTGCTTGCGGGGCCTTATGGATTAGAGCAACTACACGATCCATCTCATAGCGCCAGTTATTAGCGGCTGGAACCTCACGTAACTCGATCGCGAGATCGAAGTGATAGATGGCTGTATCTAAGTTCGGTGGTGCAGTATCCCGATAAGCACAGGCTAGCTGGGCATGGTAGCGATCGTTGTCGTGCTCGCTTTGAACTAGCGCCTCCAAGATCGGGATAGCTCGCCTGACCTGAATTTCATATGATTTGACGCGCGACCCCAAACGACGAGCATCCCTGACAGTTTTAAAGATTCGCTGCTTTATCTCAGAACTGAGGGTAGCTGCCTGTAGCTTGCTTTGAAGACAGGAGAGTTCTTCTGCACCAAGGCCTCCATCAAGTTGACGATGTACTAGATCTTGCAAATCCTCAGCTGCACGCACGCGAGTTAATTTTTCGCGTACGAGTTCTGCTTCATCAATACGCTTAACCAAGCGTTTCAGGGCGGCATCAAGTACATATTTGCCACCATATCCACCAATCAATCCAGTGACAAATATTGTGATGCTTGCCTCATCTAGGCTACCGTTAGCGGTTGGAGCTTTAAGTGCAGCTGGCAAAGCAATATAAGCAATGAAAGAGCCAGCAATGCCAACAAAAATGTCTCCCAAGAAGGCTGGCTTAAGTCCCCTGTCATTCTCAGACCAGGAGGGAAACTCTAGGGTCCGATCTATCAGCATTGAATAGAGAAGACCGCCCAGTGTACCAGCCATAGTCAGATTGAGATACATTGGGTTAATTAACTCGAACAAAAAATTCTGCCGAGTGTCGGGCACAGTTACTTGCGAATAGCTCACTAGGACAGAGAAGCCTAAAGCTAAAGCAATTCCCAGAAAAAACAAAGCAAGAAACTTGATCGTTAGACCCCAGCGAATGAGGGGCTCCGAACGAAGTTTCCGTTGCTCAAGTTGTCTCATTTCATTAGACTCCAGTGCTCTACTTTTTAATCCTTGCTTCGTCCAGATTGTAGATTCGAGAACTGAAATTGAGAGGCTGTTTGAAAACGAAAACTGTCTGGCATACCATCGGCTACCTAGCCAACAACTGATTGCAGCAGAAAAATCAGAAATCTAGCTATGCTTCTTATGGCAGATATGTGACCTGATACGATTGAGGCAGCCTTTTTCAAGCATTCCCTAAAGAATTAACTACTAAGTTAGCGTGCTGTCGATCTCAGTTCGGCTTGATGAGTAGCTAACTCTTTAGGTTGAGGGCTTGTGACATTAACTGCAGTAAAGCTCTGATGTTTTCAGCCCAGAAGTGTTGAATTTTAAGGCCTCGGGCCTACAGTCAATTTATGACTGTTTCTCTCTGAAACTAAACATCTTGACTATTGAACGCGCGCCCGATCGTTGAATTACGGACACATTCCAATATTCGGATATTGTCAAATTCCAGCAAAATAATTCGACACCTCTACGACCTTATTTCCTCCTCAATTTACTTTACCTGAATACAATCTGTTTCAAGGTTTCACTTCCTACTGAGGTCGATATAGCCACCTGGCTGAAGATTATGCTTTGCCTCGAATTCTTCACGTATGGCAGTGAGCTCCTCAGGTGAGAGCTCGAATTGACCATCAGTAGTCATTTCCTGGTATTTCTTTGCTAGATATATACCAAAATCTTCACCTACCGTCGCACCGGCATACCCACCAATCAAAGCACCTATAAGTGCTGTAAAGCCCATAACTGTGGTGGAAGGTTCGGGCACGAGAATAGCCAATGCAGCCAATGCTAGAGAGCTTCCTGCTGTTGCACCAGCAGTTCCGATAGTAAAGTCACCGAGGAAACCAGCCCAAACCTGCTCTGCTTCATCTGACTTGCCCTCAGCGTGAAGCTCAGCAGCCCGTGTTGCTGTCACTGCAAACCCATAAATATCACCAGCAACACCAGCTTGCCTGAGGATCTCTGCCCCAGCTGCAACCATCCAGAGTCGCCCACGTGATACGGATACGCCGCGAGTTTTTGCCTTTTCTAGTGATTCGTTCAAGTCAGAGATATCTTTCTCTGAGAATAGAAGAGATCTCCACTCTGGCGAAATACCAGTTCTATTCGTCTTGAAATCACTTGTGAACTTTTGATAGGTAGTTGTTGTGAGTCGGCCATCAAGAACCTCTTCTCCCCAAAGCTCAAGCACTGAATGATAGAAACCTGGCCCATTATTATTTATTTCTTTAGCCCATTTGGCGAGGTTTCGGTCATTTGAGAGAATGCGCACTTCGGCAAAGTTAAGCGTTTCACTGTTTTCAAACAGCCACTTGATTGAGGCATCCCCAACTTGGCTTAACTTGCCTTTTTTCATGGTGACACCATAGTTTTTGCCACCCTCATATGTCCCCAACATATCGGAGGTCTTGACGATCTCGACGCCGTTCTTTTCGCCCCAATTCAAAAATTTCCCTGCTTTCTCTTTATTCCATTTCAGCACTTCCTCCATGATATGCTCCGTCGTGATAAGCTTTTTTCTTGTTCGCTTCAACACTTCAAGTTTAAGTGCGAAGTTGTCTCCCTTTATCATGTTGGCAATACTGCCAGCATCTAAAAGAATCACCTTGTACCGATCGCTCACTGAATTCATCTGAATTGTCCTCATTTTTCCTGAAATTGCTGTAGGAGTAACGGCAGTGCTCCTGCCCTTTCCTGTTCCTATTCAAGCCAAGGCATAGCTAAATTCAGAACTAACTTGTGAGTAACTTGAATAATGTGAGTAACTTGAATAAAATGCAAACTAAGCTATCACGGCCGGTAGCTCTCTGGAGTGGTCCGGTTTCAGTCCAGTCATGCCGCGTCTTGCCAAACCTCTGGCAGTCGAAGGGTCCCGCGACCTGAAGGCAGCTGGGGAGACTGCTGGGCACCAACGCGTCGCACGACTGATGCGGGCAGCAGGGCTGCAAGCTCGCAAGCGTCGGCCTCATACGTCAAAACTCGCAGTGGTTGGCTATATCTGGCCGTTGTCCTTGACCTCTACTCCCGAAGGGTGGTGGGTTGGGCAATGGCACCGATCGATGCTCTATTCACAGCGGGAATTTAGAAAATTGGTGTTATTTCTTGCAGTGCGTAGACCTGTGACCCCAAAATTCACTCTGGATCGCTACTTTTGATAAGCCTTAGGCGTTACCCCTGTCATCCGACGGAAGACTTTTGTCAGATGGGTTTGGTTTGCAAAGCCACAATCTAGGACAATATCGCTAATTGAAAGCGCTCGCCGTTTCAGGAGTTGCTTGGCTCGTTCCACCCGTTGTTGCATTAAATACCGATAGGGTGAAACTCCTACCGAGCGTTTGAAGGATCGGCTAAAGTGGGATGCGCTCGTACCAGTCAGGCTCGCCAAATCCGAAATCGATAAATCCCGTGCCAAATTCGCCCGCATGTAAGCAATGACTCGCTTCAACTGCGATTGGGGTAAACCATTGGCCTCGAACGCAAGCGAAGGTTTGCTGACTGCGTAGTTCTGCACCAAGCGAGCGGCAAATGCCGTTCCTAATAATTCGCCATACAATCTGCCAGACAGACAACCTGTTTGGATTTCTGTCTTGAGCGCGAGGGCTAATTGCCGGATTACCGGATCGTCAATCGAAAACTGCGGAATCAGTTCGACATCACGCTGCAGTAATCCCTGAGTGGCGCGCGCGAGTAATGTCGGGCAAATTGCAATTACTGAAAATTCGACTTCCTGATTCCAATTTGTCCGACGATCTAGAAATGCTGGGATAACATCCACGCGACCGTTGCCATGGGTATAGCGTTTAAATCTGCCGTCCAAACGACGCTCTGCCTGAAAGCAGCTTCTGGGATCTGCGATCGTCAGTGAATGTTGTAAGAGGCAATGCTCCACCGTTTCATGGGGAGGATGGCAGTAGTGCAGGAAGGTTAACCCTTGCCATCCGGCATGGTAGCTAGCGACTACGGGTGCTTGTGGCAGTACGCGCCCTGCTTCCTGCTGGTTTGTAAGATCGAGTGCGGAGGTTACACGCTCCATGATGGGCCTTAACGAGCCAAGGGTTCGCATTCCAAGCAGGATCGGGATAATCTTAGCAGCATTGGATGAGACGGCAAGTCGGGGCCCTGTCTACTGTAGGGATATCGAGGGGAGAAAATTCGTCCAATCACCACCTAGATGCCGTCCCATTGCCATGTCTTCCTATGTCAGAGCGACCCACACCAGAAATCGAGCTCTTACGCACGGCGTATGCGGCCTTCAATGCACGTGATATCGATGCCGCCCTCGCCCTCATGACTCCCGACGTACATTGGCCGCGAGCATTCAAGGGCGGTTTTGTCTGCGGGCCGGAAGCAGTCCGCGCTTACTGGACAGAGCAGTGGAGCGAGATCGACGGACGTGTCGAGCCGGTTGCTTTTCACTCGGAGGAGAACGGGCAAATCTTGGTCGAGGTGCATCAGGTCGTGCGCGATCTGACCGGAACCTTGCTTGCCAACGAACGCGTCGGCCACCGTTTCACCATCGAGAATGGGGCGATCCGAGCCATGGAAGTCTGCCCACCTCCATCGTCTGGACTCGGTGCCTGGTAATACCCACGCCGACTGTTAGGGTCGACCGACGCAATCCTCCAAAATCTCGCCAAGGTATTGTTCGAATAGGCCTTTATTTGGCAATCGACCCAAAATTTATGCTAAGGCTGAAAATCAACTGCTGAAAGGATTTCAAGCCCATTCTTAATAGAAGGTCATTTTTGGACTTGATTCCCTTTTTATAACCTGCATCATACACTGCAAGAACGAGCCAAAAGGCCAAACTCGCAGCCTTCTGTGAAGAAGTTATCAGCGCCAAAAGCCTCGACATGAATGGCTTTGAAGGCTTGGTCCGATAAACAATTTTGCCATGCTCGCAGATGCCGCCACTTCCGAAACAGCAGACCTGCAGTCCGCCGCAGCCGATCCGCAGACACCGCCAGCAAGCCTAGCAGAGCTAGCGACCGGTGCCGATCTCGACCTGCGGCGGGCGATCGCGAGCAACCCCAACACCCCGGGCGAAGTGCTCTGTACCCTAGGAGCCGACTTTCCCGAGGAGTTTCTGGCGAATCCGGCTCTGTTGCTTTTGTTATTAGCCGAGCCAAACCTGGCCGACCGCATGCCCCTGGCAACCCTGCGGGTTTTGAGTCGCTACGAAACTCTCCCTGCCGCCATCCTAGCTGGTGCCGCCCGTCGGGGAGATTTTCAAATCGAGCAAGCGCTGGCCGCCAACCCCCAAACCCCCGCACCCATCCTCAGCGACCTGGCCGAGCACCCTTCAGATCGCGTCCGCGACGCCGCTCGGCTTCATGTCGCCCTCGCTGGCGAGCTAGCACCCGATGCCGATTGGCGCGATCGCGCCCGCCTATCTGCGATCGCGATCTTGAAGCGCGGCCGCACCGAGCCTTTGCTCCGTCCGTGGGTGCCCCCCTTGCTCGTAGAGTGGCTTGCAACCTCCGAAGCCCCGATTTTACGGGAAACTGCAGCTAAAAATCCCGTCACCCCAGGCCCATTACTCGCTTGCCTGGCCGCCGATCCGGTCCTCCAGGTCCGCAGAGCCGTCGCCTGCAACCCGACGACGCCTGCAACTGCGTTGGCGGCTCTGAGTCGCGAGGGGCGACCGGAGCTTTTGGCGGCTTTGGCCGCTAACCCGCAAGCGCCGGCCGAGCTCTTTGCAGCCCTAGCTGGCGAGGCGGTTGCTGGGGTTCGCCAGAAAATCTGCGCCCAAACCCAGCCGACGGGAGACGCATTGCACAGGCTCGTTCGCTCGGAGTGGGCTATCCTCGCGGCGATCGCCCAAAATCCGCGGTCGCCGCGATCGCAACTGACAAAACTCCTCGCCACGCTCGAGGCCCTTGCCGAGGCGGTCGCCGCGAAGCGTCTGGCATCTCGCGCCTTCAGCCAGCAATACTCCCTGCTGCGCTGGCAGATAGCCCTGCACCCCAATGTCCCCCAGTCCTTGGCCGAGCGGGCGTTCGGCCGGGGGTTGTGCGCCCAGGTCAGGAGTTTTTTCGAGCGGGCCGAGCCCCTGCGACCGGGCATCGCCAGCTTTGGCATTCTCAAGCAGATTGCCGAGAATCCGCGCGCGCCTCGCTATGTCTTGAGCGAGCTTGCCGCCACGAGCTTGCCTCTACAGGCCATCGTGGCCCGCAATCCCAACGCACCGCCCGAGCTGATTCGAGCCTGGAGCGAGTTGCCTGCCCGCCGTCGCAGCGTCGCCCCCAATCCGCAAATTTCTGCCAGGCTTCTGGGCGAGTTGATTGGCGATCGCGACCGCAAAGTCCGTCGCGACGCCGCGTGTAACCCCGCCCTCGATCCGATCTCCTGCGCCCGTCTGGCGGGCGATCGCGATGAGGGCGTGCGCTGCAACCTCGCCCAAAACCCCGCAACACCAGTGGCCGTCCTAGAGCAGTTGCTCGCCGATGGCTCGCCGGGGGTGAGTGCGGCGGCCACCGCGCCTTACCTGGAGAAAATGCCTGCAGGTCTGCCTCGAGTGTTGGCCGGTACCCTGCGCGCGCGTTGGGACCCCCGCGATCTCGACTGTCAGTTCGTCGTACTGCTGCATCCGCAGATGCCACCCGAATGCTTGGTCGCACGATCGCGCAGCCTCAATTGGCTAGAGCGCTGCGCGATCGCCCAAAACCCCAGCACGCCCCAAGCTTGCCTGGAGCGATTGGCCCGCGAAGGAAACTGCATGGTGCGGGCAGCAGCACGGGAGAATCTAGCCGGAAAGCAGCACAGTCTAGATGCGAGTCTCGACCATCCAAAAGAGCCCGACGAGCAACAGTGCCATCGTGCCAATTAAGTGGTCTAGCTCTTCGATCGCCCCTGGAAGCGAGAAACCGAAGCGGCGCGCTATCACCTGCCAAACCGACCACCCCACGCCAACAATAGCCAAAGACTTTATGACATTTTCTAGCGTGTAGGCTTGCCAGTAAAAGCTATTGCCAATTGCCAGAGTGCCAACGAGCAGCGCGATCGCCAGGTTGCCGCTCGCCGTCTTTTGATTTGCGGGTTCGGATGGTTTGGAGAACTGGTGCGGCAGAAAAATAAATCTTGCCATCGCCGTAGCCGTGCCGACTGCAGCGAGGTTCATTATGGGTTGCTGCCAGGGTAGCAATGCTTTGCCGAGCGCGGCCTTAGCACCAAAGCCAGCCAGCAACGGGAAGCCAGAAATCGATAGCCCGGCGGTGGCCAGCACCAACCAAACAGAGGTTGTCATGGGCGTGCGCTCGAGCGTATTGAAGTCCCGGCTGGGTAATTTGCCCGCCGACAAAAACAGGGCAGCTTTCGCCAGGCCGTGCGTTAAGGCATAAAAGCCACCCACTGAAGGGGCGACCAAGATAAACCCAAGCTGAGAAATCGTACTAAAAGCAAGCAGGCGCTTGGCATCAGTTGCCAAGATCGCGCCGAAGACCCCCAGCAGTGCCGCACCGATGGCGAAGATTTGCACGACCGCAGCGATATCCGGCATGGTGAGAGCACAGCGAAGCAGTGGGAAAATACCCGCTTTAACAACCACGCCCGAAAGTAAGGCCGAGATGGGGGTGTCTGCCTCAGAATGGGTGAAGGGCAGCCAAAGACCCGAGACAAAGATTCCTCCCTTAACAAATAGGCCGAGCAGGATAAGGGCAACTGCTTCTGGGGGGGCGCTCGCGAGTCCGGTGAATGCAAAAGATTGCTGGGATTGATACACCAGCACCGCGCCGATGAGGTAAAACAACATCGCGGTGTTGCTAACAAACAAATAGCGCAGGGCCACCCAGATCGAACGATTGGTACGCGGGTAAGAAATCAGTAAAAAAGCGGAGATGCCAATCGCCTCTAGGGCGACATACAAGCTTATAAAGTCCGCGCAGATAAAAACAGCATTGATGCTGCCATGAATGAGAACGATCTGCGTGTAAAAGTAGGCTTTTTTCTGAAGGGGCCAACAGTACGCAACGACTGCTGCCGTCACGATTGCATTCGTCAGAATGAAGTAGCCACTGGCCTCATCGATTGTGAGAGTAACGCCAAAGCTATCTAAAAGCTCCAGTGTCAGCGGCGGCTCACCCAGCAGCCATGCCAGGGCATAGAGGCTTGAGAGCAGGGCGCATCCCAATGCCAGCAGGCGAGCCGTACTTGGCAGTAAGTAGATGCTGAATCCAACTAGAAACGGAAAAACGATCCACTCGAGTATCAAGCTGCTCATGATGTTCTACGGCTCGGAAATCCACTATCGGTCTTCTCGGTTAGAAGTCATTTAAAAATTGAGAACGCCTCGACTCAGGTACGGGAGGACTCGATCTGCAGCCAGCCAAAGGCAAGCACGACGATTGCAACTTGTGCGATCGAAGGAGCTATGACGAAGCCCCAGAGTGCGCTCGAGAAAACCATACTATGGATAGCCAATCGGTAAACATCGTCAACTTGCTGCAGATGGCGGGTGAGTGCGAGCGCGAAAATTGCAATTGACAGCATTACGAACCAATACATCACTTTTCCCTCGAGCCCTAAGCGTTCGCAAGCACGTCCGCTCCGATGATTGTTTGTCAGTGCCTCAGCCAATATTGATATCTAAGCATAAATACCCGCACAAGCTGAGTTCGCCCATTTTGATATTGCTAATAAAAGCTATGGTGAGTTGCTTATAGTAAAGCATTTTATCTATAGAAATTGCTTATGTTCGATTGATTTCCATACAATTCCCCTAGAGGCCGATATCAAAAAAAGATCTCTAGTAAGGACCGGCCGCTTTATCTCTTAGCAGCATTTAGTTAAAGATTCCAGCCCCACCAATGACATGCGGCTGCCAGCAGAAGCTGCTCGTGCCCGGGGAAAGTCTCCCAGACCGGAGGGTAGGTTGGAACTGTAGTTGGGCTACAACATCAATTAAACAATGATTTTATTGTTTAAATCTTAATGAAAACTTCTGTAAATTACAACGAGCGAACCAGAAGTGTCCTTAATGCCTCACAGAGCAGTTGCTTATGGGCTGGTTTTGGGGTGCCCTGCGGCCAATGAAGGTGATTTTGCAGTGCGTCCGGTCGGGTGGCTGGCGGGAGTCGTCGGTAAGACCGGCGCGATCGCCGAAGCGCTGTTGGTGCTTGAGGCGGCGTCGGATGCCCGCTACTTCCTAGAAATCCAAACGAACGTCTACCACGCCGCTCGAATCTGCCGGGCTTTGCTGGAATTACCTCGATTGCGTCTAGAAACTTGCGAGCATTTTCGAATCGGACAATCTCGGTTCGATCGTCGTTGACAATCGCGACCTGTGGTTCGGTAGTCCTGTAGTCGAGGCAGACAAGATTGTGAAAGTCACCCATGATTGGAACGAGTTCGGGATGTAGGTCCCATTCTGCTGCTATCTCCTTGGCCGCGATTATCTTTTCGGAAGTAAGCGGAGGCCAAGGAACTTCGTGAAGCTCGCCATCGGTCCGCACGCCTGTATTAGGTTCGATGCGCGCAACCTCATCCATTTCGGCTGGAAACTTTCGGACCCATAGGGTCTCTGCGAGCTGGAAATCCATGGGGCCGGCTTCCTAGTAATTTGTTTCGCTGGTGTAAAGATAAATCTTTATAAGACTGCCAAGAGTATGGCAATTTAGCGAGCTAGATCGACTCGATCTTCGCGCGTAAAATCGTAAAGTAACTTTACTAGATTTGACACTTCCAATCGCTCCCGCCTATAACCAGCTCTTAATAATTAAAGGTACTGTCTTTAATCTCCGAGCGGTAGGCTCTCCTCGGGTGGCTTCAGTTCCGAACCTCGATCGTGACTCCGATCGCCATGAAGAATAGATAGCTGCTTTGGAAATATTAGCCAACAACACTGAGTATTACCGATGGAAAACACACCGCAGGGAACAAACGCTATAAATTTATCCGTTATCGGCAGCTTTCAAACTGGAATCTTCGATGAAAGTGCTGCAGAAATAGTCTCCTTTGATGCTGGCTCGGGGCGCCTGTTTGTCATCAATTCCGATGCAGACCAAGTTGACGTCCTCGACTTAGCTGACCCCACCAATCCAACCCTTATCGATAGTATTAACCTCGATGGTCTCGATTTAGGGGCTGGCTTCGTGCCGGGCGGAGTTAACAGTATCAGCGCGAGCAATGGTATCGTGGCAGCCGCGGTTGAAAACGACGATGCAATCGCTGCAGGTTTGGTGGTCTTCTTCGACATCGATGGTGTTTTCTTAAACTCAGTTGAAGTTGGCGTACTACCCGATAGCGTTGCTTTCTCTGCTGATGGCAGTTTCCTCCTCGTAGCTAACGAAGGCGAGCCCGACGATGGCGTCGATCCTGAAGGCAGCGTCAGCGTCATCGATATTTCTGCTGGTGTCGAGAATGCCACGGTGGCAACTGCCGATTTCACGGCCTTCAATGGCCGCGAAGAAGACCTGCGCGGTGACGGCGTGCGGATCTTCCCCGGCACGACCGTTGCTGAAGATGTCGAGCCGGAGTTTGTGGCGATCGCTCCTGATGGCTCGCAAGCGTTTGTCTCCCTGCAGGAAAATAATGCCGTTGCCATAGTCGATCTCACCGACCTAGCAGCACCGAGCATTTTTGATATTCTGCCTCTCGGCGTTACGGACTTCAGTCAGGGCTTGCCCTTCCTGGAGAGCATCTCGGATGTTCCCTTAGAAACAGCGGAGTTTCAAATCGGCACCGACGCTGACGGTAACCCCATCTTCCTGGGCGGTCTCTCGGGTCTGGCTTTCGATGGCATCAACCCCGCCACGGGCAACCCCACCTTTTTGGCCATCAACGATCGCGGCCCTGTCAATGGCACTATCGCCACCGATGACCCCGATTCGAGCGATCGGCCTTTTCTCGCGCCCGACCTACAGGTTACAGTGGTTACCCTAGAGCTAGACGAAGCCACTGACACCGTTACCGTCACCGACAGCTTCGGCCTAACCCAGGATGCTGACGGCGACGGGACTGCCGAGCCGGTCACCGGCCTTACCAATATTCCAGGTTTCTTCGAGGTTCCCCTCGATGCGGCCACTGGCGAAGTGCTGCCCAATGACCCCTTCGGTCTCGATAGTGAGGGCATCATCCGCGATCCCAATACCGGCAATCTCTATATTGCCGATGAGTCGGCGCCTTCGCTGAATGTTTATAGTGCCGACGGCTTGCTCGTCGATCGCTTTGTGCCCATCGGCTACGCCGACCAGGGCGACGACCAAGCACCCGGCCTCGACTTCAATCCTGGCGACTTTGGCACCGAGACCCTGCCGGAGGTTTACCTCAACCGCCGCAACAACCGGGGTTTTGAAGCAGTTGCCTTCGACGACGAGCAGAATATCCTCTACGGCTTCATCCAAACGCCGCTGTCCAACCCCGATACGGACACTAGCAATGCCTCTAGCGTGCTGCGCATCCTCGGCATCGACCCAGAGACGGGCGTGCCGATTGAAGAGTTTGTCTATCTCCTGCAAACCCCCACGGCCGTCAGTACCGATCCCGAGGTAGGCTTTGGCAGCCAAGAAGTCGATCGTATTGGCGATGCGGTGTTTGCAGGCAATGGGCAGTTCTTTGTTATCGAGCGCGACAACGAAGATAGCGACGATGCCCAGCAGTTTATCTTCCGCATCGACCTGGCTGGGGCCACCAACATTCTCGGGACCGACCTGGCCAACGCTACCGAAGGCGAAACTCTCGAGAGCCTGAGCCCCGATGAGATTGCAGCGGCTGGCATTCAGGCGGTCAACAAAATCCAAGTCACCAACTTGCCGTCTCTCGGCTTTAGCCCCACGCCGCAAACCGAAGGCTTGGCTCTGCTGCCCGACGGGCGCTTGGCTGTCATTAACGACAACGATTACGAAGGCCCCGACAGCCCGACTCAGCTTGGTGTCGTTGGTTTTGGTCCTTCCAACGGTCTCGATGCCAGCGACGAGGATGGTGGCATTAACATTGTCAATCAGCCCGTCTTCGGCCTCTACCAGCCAGACACTATCGCAGCCTTTGAAGTTGAAGGAGCGACTTTCTTTATCACCGCTAACGAGGGCGACAGCCGCGACGAAGACGCTCGCGTCGAAGATCTAGCCCTCGATCCGGAGGTCTTCCCCGATGCTGCCACACTGCAGCTGCCGGAGAACCTAGGTCGCCTCGAGGTCTCAACGATTGATGGCGACATCGATGGCGATGGCGACTTCGACCAGTTGTTTGCCTTCGGTACCCGGTCTTTTTCGATTTTCGACTCCCTCGGCAATCTGGTCTTCGATAGTGGCGACCAGTTTGAGAAAATTACCGCCGATCTGCTGCCGGCAGATTTCAACTCCGATAATGACGAGAACGGCAGCTTCGATAGCCGCAGCGACGATGCCGGTCCCGAGCCAGAAGGCGTTGCCGTTGGCGAAGTCGACGGCGTTCTCTACGCGTTCATTGGCCTCGAGCGCATTGGTGGCATTGTCGTCTACGACATCAGCGACCCTGCCAACTCAGAGTTCGTGCAGTACATCAACAACCGCGACTTCACGGTCGATGTCGAGCTGCCCGATGGCAGCACCAATCCTGCCGTTGGCGACCTCGGCCCTGAGGGTTTGGCATTCATTTCTGCTGCCGATAGCCCCACGGGTCAGCCCCTGCTAGCCGTCGGGAACGAAGTCAGTGGCACCACCACGATCTTTGCAATTACCGATCCGACCGATCCGGTCGCTCCGGTCGTTGGTGCCTCCGTCATCGGCACGCCCGACGACGACCTTTTCTTCGCAGGCGTCGATGACTTCGTCGGTATCGGCGACACACTCATTACGGGTGCGGGCGAAGATGAGATCGATCTGGCTCCCGAAGCGACCCTCGGGACTGGAGACAACACCATCTTGGCCGGTAGCGATAACGACACCATCTTCGTCAGCAGCGACGATCGCGTCTTCGGTGGCAGCGGCGACGACACCATCGCTGTCTTGGGCGAAGACAGCCGCATCTCTGGCGGTGCCGGTAGCGATGAATTCCTTCTGGAAAGCGCTGCTTCTGGCAACCGCGTCCTCGGCGGTGCGGGTGACGATCTCTTCACCATCACCGACGGCAGCGCTAACATCCTATCCGGCGGTGAGGGCGCAGATGCCTTTACGTTCGTCATCGCGCTACCCATCGAAGACAACGTCATTGTT
Organism: uncultured bacterium; assembly: GCA_964435975.1. Taxonomy (GTDB): domain Bacteria; phylum Cyanobacteriota; class Cyanobacteriia; order Cyanobacteriales; family Rubidibacteraceae; genus CAYTBI01. The sequence goes on along the minus strand of CAYTBI010000040.1, from coordinate 3,962 downwards.
GATTTTGATGCCATCGAAGACTCCCTGACGATCGTCAATTTGGGCGCGGGCGCGGGCGATCTCGAGACCGTCGGCGAGGATATCTTCTTCGACGGCACGCTCGTCGCGACCCTGTCGGGCATTGACACGGCTGCAATCGACATCGCCGTCATCTAGAGCGTCCTGGGGTGAATTCTTGCTTTAGCGATCGCGCCTCAAAGCGCGATCGCTTTTTTGTTGGCTGCCAGGCTAGAGAGTGTCTTATATTAAGTTTGCATATATCCAATCCAACAAGTATAATTTAAAATTATGTGCGAGATTTAATATTGTATTCAGGTATGTGACTCAGGCGTACGGATTCTCGGGTTTTTAAAGATAAACTTATTCGTGTGGAGATTTGTATCTCCAAAGCACCAAACCTCGAAAAAGGTGAGCCCGCTTTAGGCTCCTCGCTGGCACCCCGCAGAAGCAGCAACCTTCAAGTTCTTTTAGATAGAGGGCTTGGGGGCAGCCTCCGCTCTCGGGGGCCAGTGCTGAGAGATCTTGGTGCTTGTGGTTTTACAGAGTGGATGCGTGAAGCCAGCCCCCAGGATTTGCGGCCGCGCTTGTCTAGCGTTCCAATCTTTGAGATTTGAGTCAAGGAGAAATTTAAGATATGGATTTTCTGTCCGATTTCTGGACGCTCTTTATAGGGAAGCTGCAGTCTCCGACACTAGGCTTTCTAATTGGTGGCATGGTCGTTGCCGCCACTAACAGCCGACTGCAAATCCCAGATGCAATCTACAAGTTCGTCGTTTTTATGCTGCTCATCAAAGTTGGCCTGAACGGCGGCATCGCGATCCGTAATGCCAACCTGACAGAGATGCTGTTGCCTGCAGCGTTCGCCGTGGTGGTCGGCATCCTGACCGTGTTCATCGGTCGCTACACATTGGGCATGCTGCCAAAAGTCAAGGTCGTGGATGCGATTGCCACTGCGGGCCTGTTTGGTGCCGTGAGTGGCTCTACTCTTGCCGCCGCCCTGACGCTCCTCGAATCGGAGGGCATCGGCTACGAAGCTTGGGCTGCCGCCCTCTATCCCTTCATGGATATCCCAGCCTTGGTGACTGCGATCGTCCTAGCTAGCCTTTATGTCAACAAGCAGAAGCAGCGCCGCGCCGCCGAGGAGCAGCTCAGCAAGCAGGCATTTTTCGGCGAGTACCCTACCAGCGAGCCGCACGGCACGGCGGTCCTCAGCAAGCCGCGCATCACCGCAAGCGGGTATCCCCAAGAGCAGGATGGTACCGTAGGCAAGCGGGTCGAAATCTGGCCCATCGTGCAGGAGAGCCTCCAGGGCTCTGCCCTGTCCGCACTGCTGCTCGGCCTCGCTCTGGGCCTTCTGACCCGGCCGGAAAGTGTTTATGAGAGCTTCTTCAATCCCCTCTTCCGCGGCCTGCTCTCGATACTGATGCTGGTGATGGGCATGGAGGCCACAGCCAGGCTCGGCGAGCTGCGCAAAGTAGGTCAGTGGTATGCCCTATATGCTTTTGTGGCACCGCTGCTGCATGGTTTTATTGCCTTCGGGCTGGGCACGATCGCCCACGCTATCACGGGATTTAGTTTTGGCGGCGTTGTAATTCTGGCCGTTATCGCTGCTTCTAGCTCGGATATTTCAGGGCCGCCGACTTTACGAGCTGGTATCCCGTCGGCCAATCCCTCTGCCTACATCGGCTCGTCCACAGCCGTCGGCACGCCAGTTGCCCTTGCCTTAGGAATACCACTCTTCATCGGGCTCGCCCAGGCGCTGGGCGGCTGAGAATTCCGGACGGGTCGCGGGTGCTCCCCCGATCCGGTAGCCCGCGACATGTCGGTCTCGGGCTAGCACCAACATTCGGCCAACATGGCTACCAAAAAATTCTTCAATGACTCTATGCGTCAAGAGGTAACGCACATGACCCAGCAAGCCAGCAAGCTCGTCATCGTCACGGAAAAGTTGTTGCTCAACAAGATCGTCAAGATCGCCCGCGAAATAGGGGCTACCGGCTACACAGTGTTGCCCGTTGGCGGTGAAGGCAGTCGCAACGTACGCTCGTCGGGACAACCCATCGTTGGCGATACCTACTCAAATATAAAAATCGAGGTGCTCGTCCCCAATCGGGATATGGCCCTGAAGATTTCAGATAAGGTTGCCGCGCAGTTTTTCGACGATTATGCAGGCATCGCCTACCTCTGCGGCGTGGAGGTGCTGCACGCACACATGTTCTAACTCGAAGCGCGGCCCGTGCGCCGGGCTTTGCTAGAATTCTCGGGCCGCGCCCCTATAGTTCGAGAGTATTAGATCCGAGACGTTTTAGGTTGAAGATGGCCCAACTGTAAAAGTTAAAATCAGATGAATTGAACTACGAGGACCGGGGTGATTCCGCCATGAAAATTCTGGCAAAGTGGTCTGTAGACGAATATCACCACATGATTGAGGCGGGCATCCTGCACGATCGCAATGTCGAGCTCCTGGGTGGCGAAATTGTCGAGATGAGCCCAGAGACACCCATTCACTACACTACTGCAAAGCAGGGGGACCAGATATCTTGAGGAGTTGCTCCCCGGTGTGGCTGATGTCCGATTCAATGGACCCATTACCCTGACCGACTCGGAACCGGAGCCGGACATTGCCATCGTCCGATTGCCGGAATCTTTATATGATGACCGTCATCCCGGGCCTGAGGATATTCTCTGGATCGTAGAGGTCGCCAGATCGAGCTTAAAGCAAGATTTGGAGACCGAGCCAGAAATATATGCAACGGCTGGCATACGGGAATATTGGATTCTAGACTTATCAAGCAAGCGAGTACTCGTCTTGAGAAATCCTAGGGGGAACGAGTATCTCGAGAAACTAGAAATTACAGATGGAGCGATCGCCCCACTAGCATTCGCAAGCATCGAGATTTCTGTCAAGAGGCTTCTACCCTAGCGTGTAGACGGTCCCGAAAAATCACCCAAATCCAGCTCGCCGACCCGAGCCGAAATTGACACCGTCAGAAGTGTCCATTACAGTCACATCTATCTGTAGCCCAGTAGGGAGCGGCCCCCCTCCCCGGTCGTCGCCGCTGCGGGACTCGAACAATCGGTCGACTCCCTCAAGGCATCGGCGCAGCAGCATCGGGGGCAATTTTGATGCCCCTGGCGGGGGATGCTTCTAGAATGGCAGCGGCAACTCGCTAGCCCCACGAAAAAGTGATTCAATGAGCGATACGATTTTCAGCAAAATCATTCGGCGCGAAATTCCAGCCGACATTGTCTACGAAGACGACCTCGCCTTGGCGTTTAGAGATATCAATCCCCAAGCGCCAACTCACCTACTCGTCATTCCTAAAAAACCCATCCCGCAAATTTCTCTAGCCGAGGAAGCAGACGAGCAGCTACTAGGACATTTGTTAATTATTGCTAAGAAAATTGCAGCAGATGCCGGCTTAACAAATGGTTACCGTTTGGTCGTCAATAACGGCGAAGACGGCGGACAAACCGTGTATCACTTGCACGTTCACGTGTTGGGCGGTCGCAGCCTGCAATGGCCCCCCGGCTAGGCCCTAAGCACAAATACTTTGTTAAGACCCAACAGCAGAAGTAAGCACTTCCAGAAATAAGAATAAAAGTAAAGAAACTTCCAGTCCGGTAAAGTCAAACACTAGGATTGGGATGTGTCATACTCGGACACATTAATTTTTGAATTAGGAATTATCTCATGACGACTACTCTGCAGAATCGCGAGGCTAGTCTGTGGGAGCGCTTCTGTGCGTGGGTTACCAGCACCAACAACCGCCTTTATATCGGCTGGTTCGGCGTGCTCATGATCCCCACCCTGCTAACCGCAACCACCTGCTTCATCATCGCTTTCATCGCCGCGCCTCCCGTTGACATCGACGGCATTCGCGAGCCCGTTTGTGGCTCCTTGCTGTACGGCAACAACATCATCTCCGGTGCTGTCGTTCCTTCCAGCAACGCTATCGGCC
>CAYTBI010000039.1:0-37153 GCA_964435975.1 uncultured bacterium | reverse complement strand
GCTTCTAGGTTGGCATTATGCCTGCAGTCCCTGACAAAGTGAAGGAGATGGGTTATTTCTTAAGCACTCTAAAATAGTTTCTTTAGCCCGATACTCAACATCAAAAGCCGATGATGGATGCACCGCGCCCGGAAACGAGTTCCGATACCCGCCAGTGGTGGGCGCTGCAGTGGCTCGATCTGCTCGAAAAATACCGCTTCAAAAAGCGTCTGGAGCGCGGGCGCAACTACGCCAAAGAAGGCAACGTGCTCGGCATCGAGTTTGCCGAGACCGAGGTGCAGGCGCGGGTACAGGGCACGGCGGACGAGCCCTACGACATTACTATCGGCCTCGAAACCTTTAGCGAGGAAGACTGGGATCATGCCATCGAGCTGTTGGCCGATCGCGCCAGCTATGCCGCGCAACTGTTAGTGGGCCAGATGCCCGATGACATCGAAGCGGTTTTTGCCAAAAGTGGCTTGAATTTGTTTCCGTTCAACTTGTCGGAGGTGCGATCCCACTGCAGTTGCCCCGACCCACAAAATCCCTGCAAGCACGTGGCGGCGGTCTACTATTTGCTCGGCGATCGCTTCAGCGAAGACCCCTTCGTGCTGTTTCAGTTGCGCGGGCGCACGCGCGAGAGAGTGCTCGCGCAGATTCGGCAGCAGCGGGCTCAGTCTTGCCAAAACCAAGGCGACGCCCCAGCGGCCCCCGCGAACCTCGCGGCTGCAGCGGTGGGCGCGGCGGCCGACACCTTACCTGCCACCACCGGCGATCGCCTGCAAGAGCGCTTTTGGCGCTATCGCGAGCCCCTAGAAGCAGCCCTTGCCACCGGCACGCCCGACACCGGCGGTGCCGAAACCGAAATTTTCGATTTGCTCGGCGATTTTCCTCTCGCAGATGCTCTGGCCCTGCGGCAGTACTTTGCGCGTGCCTACGCGAGCATTCGGCAGCACCAGGCTCCGTCAAGCCCCGACGAGTAGCTCCGGCTTGGCTTCTAGGGCTTGCAAGAGCTGCCAGCACATCAGCAGCGATCGCGGCACGTGGAAGCAGCCTTTGTAGGGGCCCCCTTTGAAAGTATGGGTGACCTGGCCTTGGCGATCGCAGTAGCCGTACCACTCACCGCAGTCGGGGTCGCAGAAGTGCTTGAAAATATAGGCATCGGTGCGCGCGAAATCTTCCCAGTCAGCGCGATCGCCCGAGATTGAGTAGTCGAGCAGATGGGCGTAGAGGGCCTCGGCGTGGGGCCACCAGAGCTTCATGAACCACTCTAGTTGGGTGGGACTATGGCCGGCTGCATCGAGAAAATAATAAATGCCGCCGCAGTCTGCATCCCAGCCTCTGGCGAAAGACCAGCGCACCATGTTGAGGGCCAGCTCGGAGAGTTCTTGCTGCTGCAGGCGCTGGGCCCAATGCTGCAGGAACCAGCCTGCTTCGATGGCGTGGCCGGGGTTGAGTAGGCGACCTTCGGGTGTATCGAGGGAGCTACCGTCTGGGGCAACAAATTCGCGCACGCAGCGCTCGGCTTCGCAGACATGCAACCGAACGCGACGGATGCAATCATCAATTTCGGCTCGGTAACGCGCCCAATTCTCGCCGGCGATTTCGTCAATGAGATTGAGCAAAATCATTGGCACGGCCAGCATCTGACCGGCATCGGCCCCGGCAAATGCCGGCCGGCCCACCTGCGTCCAGTCGTAGGCCCACGCGAAGATCCGCGCGAGCATCGCTTCGGCTTCTTGTAAGAGGTTTGGCCGGTCGGCCGCGCGACCGCACTCGGCCAGGGCCATCGCATAAAAGCACTCCGAGAAAATCTTGCGCTGCAGGTAAACCGGCTCGCCAGTTTGTGAGAGGCAAAAATACACGCGGCCCTCGGCAGTGAGGGCTTTGTCGCGTAGGAAATTTAGGCCTAGAAGAGCGAGATCGAGCCATTCGGGGCGGGGCTCGACGGTGCGGTAGAGCTTGGCAAACATCCAGGCTTGCCGCCCTTGGAGCCAGACGTATTTTTTGCGATCGTAAGGGCGACCGGCGCGATCGAGGCAGTTGAAGTAGCCGCCTGCGACGCGATCGGGGGAGTGGGTCTGCCAAAAGGGCAGCACTCGCTCGAAGAGTTCGCGCTCGTATTTTTGGCGGTAGGCTCTGAAGGTGGCTGCTTCCATGGTGGCGGTTGGCGATCCCGGCTCGCGAGCATTGGCAAGCCTCAGGGACGGTAAGATTGCTGCAACGTTCCGGGGCTTGCCGCTGTAGAGAAAGGCAATTGTGTCGTACGAAAGGTTTCTCTACTGTGCCGGGAGGGCTAAGAAGACTCTCGATCCGCGCGAGACCGAGAGAATCTCGCAGCCGCAGCGCGGGGGATCGAGCTTGAGAGCGATCGCGGCGGTTGTCGACCTTACCAGGAGGACTGCCGAATGAAGGCTGCAGCGACATGCGGCGAGCGACGCGGCGAGCTGACATCACGAACAGTTTCTCCATAATTAGAAGATGTACGACGCGCAAGCGAACGAGCTCCCATGTCCCTTGAAGATCTGCAGGCGTTGGTTGCCAAGAACGCTGAGGCGATCGCCGCCCATAACGAGGCGCTAGCAACGCATACTTCTGTCCTGGAAAAACTAGAATCACTGGTCGCTACCAACAGTAGGGCCTTGGCCGACCAGAGTATTCAAATCAACACGTACCAGAAGGCGAGCAACCAGGTCGTGAATCTAGCTTTTAGCCTGATTGTGGCTGCCGTGTTGGCTATTATCTTGCCCGTTGTCGTCAAACTGTGAAGCTTGCCGATGCAATTGCCCAGGTCTGGCTCAAGCGCAGAGGGGGACCCGTCAAGAATTTTGTGCTTGGCAGTAGTGCGGCCCTCGAGGAGCTGCTACGCCGCGACCCTGGCAAAGCACCGTCTGCCCCCAGAAGAAGTGCGCCGCATTCTGGATGAAAAACTCGAACGGATAAGGCGCCTCAGGGCGACGAGCGCTGCGATGGAAGCCGTTCGGGCTTTACCTACTAGGCTTGAATGTGACTCGGAATCTTTACGTAGGAATGTAGGAGCGGCGGTCAAGCGTCTTTAGTCTCTCTAGAGGCCGTACGGCCCGGGCGGCGATACTTAGGCTTCGTATCGAGAGATGCCCGTAGTTGCAATATACGATAAGCGAGATCGTTGCCTACTCGGGGTTTTAGCCGTGAAGACCGACTCCCTCTACTACAAAATATTTGCTGCTGCTCCCCGCATCTTCTTCGAACTTATCAATCGACCAATCTCCAGAAACCATCGCTTTGATTCGGTCGAGGTCAAGCAAACTGCCTTTCGCATTGACGGTGTTTTCCTCCCAGAACCTGCGGCAAGCGATCGCACCGTCTACTTCGTAGAAGTGCAGTTTCAGCCGGATGATGCCCTCTACCAACGGCTGTTTGCTGAGATTGCGCTGTTCTTGAAGTACCATCCCGAAACCCCAAGCTGGCAGGCTTGCGGTCTTGTTCGCTCGCCGTAGCTTCGAGCCGCCGGAATCGTTGGCCTACGCGCCATTCCTGAATCTACCCAACGTCAGCCGCATCTACCTTGACGAGCCACCCGAACTTGGGAGCGAGCCATTCGCTTGGGGTCTGATGCAGCTCATCGTCGGACCTGCTGATGGCGCACAAAAGAAGGCCCAGCAACTAGTTCGGGCCGCTGCAAGCAACCCAGCAGAGCAGGCCACCTTGGTAGAATTGGTTGAGACCACCCTGGTCTATAAATTTCCCGAACTCGGACGAGAGGAGATTGCAAAGATGCTGGGCATGGCAACCGAAGCGAGTCAAACGCGCGTCTTTCAGGAGGGTTGGGCCGAGGGAGAGCAAACCCTGATTCTCAAGCAGCTCGAGCGCAAGGTGGGCGCGATCTCGCCAGAGCTAGTGACACGCATCGTCTCTCTACCCATAAACTCTCTTGAGGCCCTGGGAGAGGCATTACTCGATTTCGAGACGGTAGAAGATTTATTAAACTGGCTGCAGACTAGCTCTTGAGCGCTTGGCACTGCTCCCGTACGCCACAGCCTAATACCTTCGCGCACCAGGGTTGGAAGCCACGCCCCCAAGCTCAAAACCTCAGCGATGACCGAACGGCACCCTCGGCAACCCGACGATCGCCCCTCGCTACCTTGGCTAGCGCGCGCTTTTTGGCGCCGGTTCCAGGTAAGTGACGAGCGCCTAGCCGAGATTCTTGCGAGCATCCGGGCCGAGCTGCCCACTACCGAAGCCTGGCTGATTGGCAAAACCCAAGCCGGCAAAAGCTCGATCGTTCGGGGCCTGACTGGGGCCTCCGTCGAAATTGTCGGCCAAGGCTTCGAGCCCCACACCCAAAACACCGAGCGCTACGCCTATCCCTCGCAGAGCCTGCCGCTGCTCATTTTTACCGACACCGTCGGCCTCGGCGACCCCGGCCGCGACACCGCCACCATCGCCGCCGAACTCAGAGCCGAACTCAACAAACAAACCGATCGCGCCCGAGTTCTCGTTTGGGTTGTCAAAATTGGCGACTTTGCCACCGACAGCCTCTATCAGGTCGCACGGGATCTGCGACAGGCTTTCCCGGCGGTGCCCTGCTTGCTGGCGATCGCGGGCCTGCACGAGCTTTACCCCGCCAGCACCAGCAACCACCCACCCTATCCGCCCCAGTACGAAGCGCTCGATCGCGCCATCGCCGCCCACCAAAAAACCTTTGCCGGGCTCTACGACCGCCTAGTACCCCTCGACTTCACCCTCGAAACCGATGGCTTCGAGCCGGTATTTTATGGGCTCGCTGCCTTGCAAAGGGCCCTTGCCGATCTCCTTCCCGATGCCGAGTCGCGCGCCATCCATCAGCTACTCGATCGCGAGGGCGACAAACGCCTCGAGCATCTCTATCGCAGCGCCGGGCGGCACTATATCGTCTCTTTTGCCACCATCGCCGGCATCGTGGCAGCCGTGCCGTTGCCTTTTGCCACCATGCCCGTCCTGACTGCCCTGCAGATTTCTCTGGTCGGGCTCCTGGGCAAGCTCTATGGCAAAGAACTCACCCCCGCCCAAGCCGGGGGCATCGTCAGCACGATTGCAGGCGGTTTCTTCGCCCAGGCCATCGGCCGAGAACTCATCAAGCTCATTCCGGGCTTCGGCAGCGCGATCGCCGCGACCTGGGCAGCAGCCTACACCTGGGCCCTCGGCGAAGGGGCCTGCGCTTACTTTGGCGACTTGGCTGGTGGCAAAACCCCCGACCCCAAGCGCATTCAGGCCGCCATGCGCGATGCCTTTGCCAGCGCCCGGCAACAATTTAAAGAAAGTGAAAGACCCGAAGTCTAGCCCGCCGTCGGCTGCAAAAAAGCCGCGAGGGCTTCGAGCTTGGTCCAGGCCGTGCCGCTCGCCAAGATCTCGCGAGCGAGAGCCAGCCCCTCGCCGTGGGCCTCGAGGGGAACTCGGCCTGCAACTTGCAGTGCCAGCGCGCTATTGAGGGCGACAGCGTCTTGCTGGGCTGCGGTGCCGCGTCCTTGTAGGACCTCTTTGAGAATGTTGGCGTTTTCTGCAACATCGCCGCCCCGGAGTGCCGAGAGTGGCGCGGTGGCGATGCCCAGCTCTTGCGGGTCGAGGACACCAGATCGGACTTCGGTGCCTTCGACGATTGCCAGATCGGTCGGCGCGCCCAGGCCTGCTTCGTCGAGTCGCTCGCGGCCGTGCAATACAATCGCCCGGCGCACGCCCAGTTGGGCGAGGGCCCCGGCCATGGTGGCGACTAGCTCGGGGGCGTAGACGCCCAGCACTTGAGCGCCAGGGTGCAAAGGATTGACCAGTGGACCAAGCAAATTAAACACCGTTCGCACCCGCAGGGTTTTGCGCAGTGGGGCCACGCTCTTGAGGGCTGGATGCCATCCGGGCGCAAATAAAAAAGTAATTCCCGTCTCGGCTAGGGCAGCGGCAACTGTCTCGGGAGGGGCTTGCAAGTTCACCCCCAGAAACTCCAACACATCGGCGGAGCCCACTTTGCTCGAAGCCGAGCGGTTGCCATGCTTGGCGACCGGCACCCCCGCTGCCGCCGCCACGAAGGCCACGGCCGTCGAAATGTTGAAGGTCGAGGCCCCATCGCCGCCAGTGCCGCAGGTGTCGATCGCCGCTGGCTGGGCCTCGCCCCAGCGCACCGACTGCGCTTGCAAGACTCGCGCCATGCCGGCCAGCTCCGCCGGTGCCACGCCCTTGGCCTGCAGCGCGGCTAAAATCGCGCCTGAGAGCACCGGCGGAATCTCTTCACCGAGCCAGCCTGCCATCAGTTGCCCGGCACGCTCGGGCGTGAGGGAGTCGCGATTGAGAAGTTGCTGCAAAATCTCGGTAGGCCAGGTCTCGGCGGGCATAGGCGAACGTCAGGATAAAGTTTTGATGGTGCGGCCCATGTATTATAGATGCCCCTAAAAAGCGGCCCCGAGCGAGTGTTGCGGCGATCGCCTGAGGCGAAGCGTGCCGCGGCGGCGCTTGCACTCGAGATCCCGAAGAATTAACCTGTTCTTTAGGATTTCGGTTCGATGCAGTCGGGTGAGTACCTCGAGCGCTCTTCTGCTGGCGGCCGTACCCCCTGCCAGAGGGCAGACAAGGGCAGATCGCGACCCATAGGCGACACACGCAACTGCGAGCATGACGGAGCAGAGCGAAGAAGTGGATTTGTTGGCGACCGTCCGAGCAGTTCTCGAAACCGGGCGGGTAACTCCTGAATTAGAGACAAAAATTAATCAGCTAGTTGGTTCGCGCGAATCGTGCGACTACGACCCAGCCGAACGGGAAGCCCTACGCCAACTCGTTCAATTTCTACGCGAGCGTGGGTAATTTACCTCCCTGCCGAGTGCAGGTACTCAAAAACAGACTTATCGCCAATGTCAGGCGGAATTGCCTGCCAGCATTTGCGGGCGGCAAAGACACCGAACGCAATGGCCCAAAGCCCTAGCAGCCCCGCAGCAACCTCGGGCGACCACAGCGAGAACAGGTGGCCGAGCAGCAATGTTGGCAGCACCAGCACCAATATGAGCGCTTCGGCACGACCGAAGCAGAAAGATTCTTTAATGTAGAGCCCCGTCAAAGCGGCAAAGGTAAAGCCGACCCCGAGCACCGCTGGTGGATGCTCGTAGAGATAAACCAACAATGGCTCGGGCGATCGCCCGGCAAACCACAATGCCGCAGCCGCCCCCACCAGCCAAAAAACTTTTAGCAAGCGGTGCAGGGGAATTAGATAAATGTGTACCGTCAGCAGACTCAAGCCCAACCCCAGGCAAAAGAGGGCATACAGTGGCGTCAGAACGTGGGTCAGCCAAATCGAGCGCGTCGCAGGCCAGAAAACACCCAGCGAGCCAGCAAGAGCGCAGAGGGCGGCAACAGCTAAGCCCCCCCGATAGGCCAAAACCCCCAAACGATCGCCGCGCTCGATGGTGAAGGAGCCAAATTGACCTTGGTAAACGGGAGTTGCGTCGGTCATGGGTGTTTGCGATCGCTCGATTGGACCCTAAAACATTGCGTTCTGAATTGAATCGGCACGGCTGCCGAGCCGACACTATTTATGGTAATGATGGTGCAGCTTTTATGCGACCCTCGTGCGATCTTTACGAGGCGGAAGCGCAGAAACTTAAGACATATTGCGGACTTTGGCAATCTCGCGGCTGCCCAATACTCTAGTTAGCAGCAGCCGTGTTTGCCGGAGTGGTTCGCCAACTCATCCCTTTTCGCTGATGCCAGATCTCTGTAATCTATCAATATTGTTTTTCGTCAAGGCAATGGGAGCTGCCTATGTACGTCACCGTCGCTGGATTTAAAGGTGGGGTCGGCAAAACCACCACAGCCGTACACCTAGCTTGCTACCTCAGCCAGCGCGGCCCCACCTTGCTCGTCGATGGCGACCCCAATCGGAGCGCCTCGGGCTGGGCGCAACGGGGCGAGCTGCCCGTGAAAGTAGTCGATCCGGCAGAGGCGACCCGCTACGGCCGCGACTACGAACACGTGGTGATCGACACGGCCGCTCGCCCCAGTCGCGAGGCGCTAGAGGCTCTCGTCGATGGCTGTGATTTGCTCGTGTTGCCTTCAACTCCCGATGCGCTCTCGGTCGATGCCCTTCTGCAGACTGTCGATCTCATGAAAATGCTCAACAGCGATCGCTATCGGGTACTGCTGACGATGGTGCACCCCAAGCCCGTCCGCATGGCGGAGATGGCCCGCGAAGCCCTACGGGAATTTCCATTATTCGCCCGTCACATTCGCCGCTACCTGGCTTATGAGAAGGCGAGCTTAGAAGGGGTGCCCGTGCATGCCGTAAAAAGCGATCGCAACGCTAAGATTGCTTGGTCGGATTACGAGGCCGTGGGTCGGGAGGTTCTAGCATGAGCGATCGGGAAAATCGAGAGAACCTGTTTGAGAAGCTGACCCGGAAACATCAGCCACAGCCAGCTTCTCCACCAGCACCGAGCGAAGACATTGTCGCCAAAAAGCGGCGTCCCCCAGTTGGCAAACAGCGAAATCCCTATTGGCGCAGTCAGTCCTATTACTACTACTACATTCAGGGCGAAACCGAGTTGGACGTCGCCTCAGAACTGCTAGAGCTCAGACGCGAGGGACTCGAAATCGATAAGTCCGACCTAGCAGACGCGTTGCTGGCGGCCTGGGTGCGGTGGCGTCAGGGCGAAGATATCGAGCCCCATCTGCTAGAGATCTCGCCCAGGCGACCGACTGACGGCTAGAAAAGTGAGGGTTGCTCTCGTTCAACTCCGGTTGGGTTTGTAAGTTTCCTTTGGGTCGGCCAGAGGTGCACTAGTTCGCGATTGAATTTGCGATCGCGCTGTGGCGATATTCAACCCGGCGACGCTGGGGAAATTTGCTCTCCTTTGCAGAGAAGTCCTCGCTACGGACGAGTTCTAAACCCAGCTCTTGAAAGTACGCCAGCTCTCTTGCTGAGAGGGGCCAAGGCGGGCCGGCAGACGGAGCCTCGGTGGAGCGCATGTAGGTGACTACCAGCAGCGTGCCCCCGACAGCAACGAGCCGAGCGACCGCGGCCATCGCCTGTTGGCGAACGCTCAAGGGCAGCGCCTGGATGGTAATAGACTCGAAGGTAAAATCGAAGCCACCCTGCCAGCTCGATTCCGGAGCGAAAAGATCGGCCACTCGATAGTCAACGCGGGTATCGGGAAATCGACGCTTGCACCAGGCGATCGCGCTTGGGGAAATATCGAAGGCCGTCACCTCGAAGCCTTTGGCTGCCAGTAACTCCGCGTCATCCCCCAAGCCGCAGCCAATAACAACAGCAGTGCGGCCCTTGCCCGTAAGCGGCTCCTGCTGCCCCAGCCATGCTTCTAAGTAGGCATTGGCTGCCATCGATGCCCAGGGCACCCGCTCGGCGTCTCCTCCGGCGGCGGCATACAGCGGCTCGAACCAGTCCGTGGGGCCAGCGCTCGAAGAACGATCGGGTGTGTCTGACATCTGACGACTTGCTCCAAAATGCTGCTACGGGCTCTGGCCGGGGCAGCCCAACGTAGCCCAACAATGACCGTGAGTTTTCCCCAACTTCGATGTTTGCCACCTAACAATCGTCAATGTAGCAACCGACAAGCTTCTTAGCGCTGCACCTTGGCAGCAAGCGGCGTCCGACTACTCCACCGCCCAAAAGTAAAAGCAAGCTGAGTGCCAGCGCTCTCCCAAGCCGGGCTCGATGGTGATTTGTAGGTATTGCGTTTGCCACTGTCATGGGTATTGCCGCGCTCGATTCTTCAGGGGCGATCGCCGCTGTGCTGTCGGCGTAAGTAGGATTTCTCAGCTTTCTTGACAAATTCTCTCTATTTCCTAAGGCGATATCCAGAGGTCCCCCAGCCTGCAGGCCGACTATAGATAACACCGGCAGTCAAGCCATTCACACTCTGACTTGGCTGCATATTCACTACATGAGGTCTGCACCATGAAAAACATCGCTCTTGCTATTCTCCTTGCCTCTACTGCTATTGCTCCTACCGTGCTAGCCGTAGGAATTACGGCTGACGCTCAGGCGGCTCCGAGCCGGAGTACCTACACTCCCCGCGGCCTAGTCGACGCAGCGTACAGCGGACGTCTAGATGGCGTTGCTAGCTTTGGCACCCTTGAGGCTAAAGTCCTCGCCCGAGACATCGAAGCAGAAGATTTGGTAAAAGCTGCAATCGCCCAGGGTCGCCTGAGCGAGGACAGCCTCACCGATCGAGGCTTCCTCAATGCCGTCGAGGCCGGGCTGAACGACCTCGTAGACCAAGACAACTAAAGGCCTGTTTCGAGACAGGATTGCGGCTTCTGTCCTTTGGCAGGGCCGTTGCCGCAGCCCTGCCTCCTCAAAGGCTGTTTGAAAAGACAGAGCTTGGTGTCAAAAGGCACCTTCATGGGAGCCGCCGGACCATGAGCCGAATTATGGCGATGTCAATCATGGCCTCGGCAGTCTCGAGGAGATGCTCATAGGTCCTTACCCACCTAGCGTTTTTTCAGGAGGACAAATCCCTGCTTCTCCTTGGAACGCAATAACACTTCCAGAATGCAGCACAGGCTATCCATCACCCACCGCAGGAAGGGCTCACCTCCGTAGCTCCCATCAGCCCGAATCAGGTAAAGCCGGTCCGCAGCTGTGAGCTTTTTCACAGAACTGGCCGCTTTTCAAACAGCTTCTTAGTAGTGAGTATTGGTCGGAGAACTCGCGATGGTTCTGAGACGATCGCGCCACGTTCGAGCGGCAAATAGATCCAGAAGCAACCGATACCACTCGTGGAGCGCTACGACAAATGGGTTATGGGAGTTGAAAGGGTAGGTTAGCCCGTAACGCGGTGGCAGCTCGGCACGCTCGGTAGCAAAGGTGCCAAATAGGCGATCGAAGATTATTAAAACACCGCCATAATTGCGATCGACGTATTCTGGATTGGAAGCGTGGTGAACGCGATGGTGAGATGGTGTGTTAAAAACCCACTCCAACCATCCCAGCTTAGGGATTAATTCGGTATGAATCCAGAATTGGTAGAGCAGGTTTAGCCCCAGTCCAATGGCGACGGCAATGGGAGGAAATCCCAACCAGCATAGGGGCAAGAAGAAGAGATGATTTCCTGAGAGCCATCCCGTCCAGCCCAGTCGATAAGCCACGGACAGATTAAAGTGTCGGGGCGTATGGTGCACGGCGTGAGTCGCCCACAACCAGCGAACCTGATGGGCAGCCCGATGATGCCAGTAATAGCAAAACTCGATTCCCAAAAAGAGCAAAAGCAGCTGTGCGGGACTGCCTAGATCGACTGTCAGTACGCGATGCTCCCAAACCAGAGAGAATATCGCCAGCGCGCTACTTTTCGATAAAAGCTGCATCAGTCGGTGACCGACAGCAACGCCAAGGGAAGTCGCACCCTCTTTCCAGGAGAATTTGGATTTCCGAGTTAGTCGAATGAGAACGATTTCGAAGATGGCAAACGCGATAAGAAATGGGTAAACTCGGCCGATGAGATCCTGAGACACGAGTAACGAGGCCTCCGACTAGGGCGAACTCTGCGCGCTCCACCAGAGTAAAAAATCATCGGTGGGGTACAAGGAGATGAGATGCCCATCTCCTTGCGACAAGCCCGAGTAGGCGCGGCTGCTACTTCGGGCTCGATACTTTTAACTACCGGAATCGCGTGCGAGTCGTTGTTTGAGTGTTCCCGTTGGGACTGGTGCGAGTGACGGTCTGTTGTCCGTCGCTGTAGACGCGCTCGGTCGTTTGGGTATTGCCATTAGAGCTCGTGCGGGTGACGGTCTGTTGTCCGTCGCCGTAGACGCGTTGGGTTGTTTGGGTATTGCCATTGGGGCCGGTTCGAACGGTCGTTTGTTCGCCTGCAAAAGCAGGCTTTCCTAGGCTCAGAACGGCCAGGCTGAGGGCAATGGAAAGGCTGAGTGCTGAGTTTTTCATTTTGAATCGATTCCTTTTTGACTCGATGGGTGCTTAGTCCTGCAGTTTATTACTGCCGTTGCGATTGAATTTCTTGTCCGATTTGCTGTTTTTGCTCCGGGGTTAGGATCGTGTCAATTTGCGATCGCAGATCGCCAAAGATACCCCGCAGCTGGCGGCGCTGCCTGAAAGACAGATCGAGCGAACGAACGGCTGTCTTGAAATCTTCACCGCGAGCGAGCGAGTCTTCGAGCTGCAATTGCTGCCCGCTGGAGAGAACACTGTCGAGCCGAGACATAGTGGTCTCTTTGAGATCTTTGAGTTGAGCTTCTTGCTCGGAAGTTAATTGAACTTCTGGTGGAATCGAAAATGCGCCTGAGGCCATACTTGGATTAGCTATTGCAATTGGGCTAAAGGTAAGAATTGAAGCCGCTACTCCGCCTGCAAGCCACGCAATCGATTGAAGTTTCATGGATGAAAGCTCCTGCTTTCTTCTGGACATTTACAATATAAAATCGCAACCGATACTATCACTAGAGGCTAACGTCCTCTCCCGAACGGGACCAAAGTCCTTTGCCGCAGGCGCACTGAAAAACTATCCTATGAATTCATCCCCTCCGGTTCGTTCATCTTTATTGCACCTGCTCTCGATTGTGGAGTGGGTGCTGCTGGGCATGGTGGCTGCCGCGCAAATCTTCGCTGTAATTACCCGCAGCGCGCCCGGTGCGATCCTCATCAATGGCCTGGGTCTCGCGATTATTGCCGGGCTCGGTCGCATCGACCTCGAGCGTCGCCAAGCCGAAATCGGTCGCGCGATTTTGGAATTTTGTCTGGCGATCGTTTTGGTTTTTGTCGGCCGTATGCCTCTACCTGCGGTGCTCTTTATCGTGTTGGCCCTGCGCAATTGCATGCGATTACAGGGGTGGGAACGAGCAATCTCAACTAGTTTGGCTCTCATCTACATTGCGCTTTCCCAAACCCAACGATTATTCGAGATTGGTCAGTTGGCCGGTCTACCCCTGAGGCAACTCGGCCCGATTTGGATTGCGGTACTACTGGTGTCTGGTTTGGTCGTTCTCTTTTTGCACCTGCTGGTTGAGGCGGCGCTCAAAGAGCACCGGGGCCAAGTGCAGCTAGCCGATGCCAACGAACGCTTGCGGCGCTACGCCCTCAAAGTAGAGGAGCTCGCAGCAGTCCAAGAGCGCAATCGCATTGCTCGCGAACTCCACGACGCCCTCGGCCATTCCCTGACAGCCTTTAGCATTCACCTCGAAGCTGCCCTGCGCCTGCTCGAGTCCGATCCCGAACGTGCCAAGGCCTTGTTGTCGGAGCTCAAGCTCCTCAACGCTACGGCCTTGCAAGACGTGCGCGAATCGGTGGCCGCTCTGCGCGCCGATCCGCTCCAGGGGCGCCCCCTCGCAGTCGCGATCGCCGATTTGGTTGCAGAATTCCAACACTCCACCGGCATCGAGCCCGAGTTCGACATTGCCGTAAAGCAAACCCTCCCGCGCGAGCTGAGCTTTGCGGTTTATCGCATCATCCAAGAAAGTTTGACCAATATCTGCAAATATGCGGCGGCCACTGAGGTTAGCATTGCAATTGACCGAACCGATCGACACCTGAAGGTGGCCATCGCCGATAACGGTAGGGGCTTCGAACTCAGTCAAAATAAGACGGGATTCGGGCTCCAAGGCATGCAGGAACGAGCCTTGGCTCTGGCAGGCCAGTTGAACGTCGTGACGGCTCCCGGCCGGGGCTGTCGCGTAGAAGCGATTCTGCCCCTTTGAGGCCGCCCGTCCCCGTAGCCAACAAATAACCTCGCTATGATTCGCCTACTCCTGGTCGACGACCGAGATTTAATTCGACGGGGCTTGAGCGCCCTGCTCGCCATCGATCCGGACCTTGAAGTTGTTGGCGAGGCCAGCAATGGGCGAGAGGCAGTTGACTTGGTTACTAGGCTCGAGCCTGACATCGTTCTAATGGACGTACGCATGCCCGTGATGGATGGCGTGGCTGGCACCGAGGAAATTTGCCGCAGATTTCCTCAAACTAAAGTTCTCGTTCTGACGACTTTTGACGATTGCGACTACGTTTCGCGAGCCTTGCAGGCTGGAGCATCGGGTTATTTACTCAAAGACACTCCTTTTGAAGAGCTCACCCAAGCGATCCATCTAGTCTGCAAAGGGTATACCCAAATCGGCCCTGGCCTAGCAACTGGGGTTCTCTTGCAATCGTCTGCGCCACCGATGCCAACAGAAGCGTTTGAGACCTGGAACCTACTCTCCGATCGCGAGAAAGAAATCGTTCGTTTGGTGGCTCGAGGCCTCAGCAATCGTGAAATTGCCCAATCGCTGCACCTCGCCGAAAAAACCGTTAAAAACTACATCACCAACATCTTGAGCCAGGCTAACCTGCGCGATCGCACGCAATTAGCGATTGCCGTGCTGCGATCGAATGTCTTGCAGACCGACCCGGACCGCAAAATTAATTTTTAGCGTTTTCGAGTCTAATACCAGTTCTGCGAATCAGGGCTACAAATCGATTTGTGGTGCTAGCTGCAATTGTTCTGTTTGCAAAACCGGATCCGAGAGGGGCATCGCCCCCGCGAGTGCATCTTGCGTTCTGAGGTAAGCTCAGAACTACGCACTCTCCAGACCTCCCCCGAAAGTGATAATGCTATTCGTATGGCAGGTCTGGGTTTTGCCTCATCATCCGAGCCCGAGTCTGCAGAGGTTACGGGGTCCAGACAATCTGTAGTGGGAGCTGAAAGAATTGGTGTGGGCTTAAAGGCAGCCCTGGCAGCAAGCTCGTAATTAGTGGCAGGCCTATGTCGATTTTTTGCTCTATGTCAGAGTCGTTTTGATATTACTTCCTATGTAGATGTAGCGATCTTTATCTTTGTCTGCATGGGCATCTGAATTACAGATGTGGCCGACGCTCGACACCATAGCCAACGCTTCTCCTCGCAGGAAAGATATCGAAACGCCATGTTCTAGCTCCCAATCACAGTTTCCACTAAAATTTGCATAGAAATTACCAGCAATGCTGCCTCTGCCAATGCTCAATCGCGTTAAATTGACATAATCGAAGATGTTCTCCTCAGTCTCCAAGAGTGGCATCTCTTCGAGGCCTTCTTCGCCAACAACAAGCAAAACGTCTCTGTAGTAAGCAAAAAGATGCGGCCCAGTCAGCTTTCGATGCTCTTCACTTAGCCGAAAGATATTTTTTACTGTGATATCGATTTCCTCTTTGAATCGGTCGAGTTCGTCGTCCCCAAATTCAAGGCGAATGCGGCACACTTTATCTTTGAGATAAGGAATGGGAATTGCATCAGAAAGCCAGTCGTACCATTTCTCATTGACTTTGTTTCGGACTTTTTCAAATTGAATATTACTGAAATGTCTTTCCATATCAACTGCCTCGCGACACAACTTCAAACTTTGTGGAGCTACTAATTATTCGATTGAGATGGGATACTTGTATGGGTAGAACCGGTATCCTCAGTGCCACATTTGTTGGACTAGATCGCAAAATCAATTTACACCGGGAGTCTCAGCGATTGTGTTCGTCGAACTCACTTTAGACTGGCAGCTCTCGTACTGTTGAATTTTGTGGCAGCGCACCAGTCATGAGGTCGAGGCCGCGCTCGAAAATCTCGTCGATGGAGTACATGTTGCCGTCGGCTGCCATCAGCTCGTGTTCCGGGGTGGCACGGACGGTCGTTCCGTCGTCGAGGGTGTATTCAAATACTTCTTGCTGCCCGCGCGCGTGCCACTGAGCGATAGGTTGAGTGT
This sequence comes from uncultured bacterium, assembly GCA_964435975.1. Lineage (GTDB taxonomy): Bacteria > Cyanobacteriota > Cyanobacteriia > Cyanobacteriales > Rubidibacteraceae > CAYTBI01. The sequence goes on along the minus strand of CAYTBI010000039.1, from coordinate 21,505 downwards.
AGAGATGGCCCGCGCGATCGCGGCTGTACACCCGGCAGGCCCGGCGTTCTTCGACCAGGCGACCGATGGGGACGGGACCGTACTCGACAGTCAACACGAGAGTGTCGTAGCTCAAGCAATATTCGGCGAATTTCACCATCTGCTCGAAGAGACTCTCTGCCAAGCGCGGTGAAACACCATTTTTTTGGGCCCCTTCAATGAAAATGCTGCGGTGCTTTTGCATTTCTTTGACTTTCTTTTTGCCCATCGCACGCCGCAGTAAATCTGCTTCACCCAGAGAGTAGCCAGCCAACACCTGAGCGATTTTCATGATTTGCTCCTGGTAGACCATGACCGCGTAGGTCTCCTGCAGGATCTCCTCGAGCAGCGGATGGTCGTAGGCAATGGGCTCGCGACCGTGCTTGCGATTGATAAAAATTGGAATCAGACCCGCATCGAGCGGCCCCGGTCGGTACAGCGACAAAATTGAAGACAAATCTTCCAAGCTAGAGGGCTGCAAGTCGCGCACGACTTGGCGCATGCCCGATGATTCGAGCTGAAAGATGCCCTCCAGCTCGCCGGTGGCGATCAGCTCGTAGGTTTTTTGGATGTCTGCGGGTAGCTCTTCGCCGCGAGCGACCCCTTCGAGGGCGTAGCGCTCCTCGAGGGGCAGGCGATCGAGATCGAGCTGCAGGCCGCGATCTGCGGCAACTAGCTCGGCGGTCCGCTGCAGCGTCGTGAGGTTCTTGAGGCCCAGGAAGTCCATCTTGAGCAGCCCCAGCGCCTCTAGCTCTTCCATGGCGTATTGGGTGATGACCGCGCCTTCGTTGTTTTTCTGTAGGGGCACGATTTCGTCGAGGGGGTCGGCAGCAATGACAACCCCAGCGGCGTGGACGCCGAAGGTTTTGTTGGTGCCCTCAATGCGGATGGCCATATCCACCCAGCGCCGAACCTGCGGGTCGCCTTCGTAGAGTTGGCGAAATTCCGGCTCTGGTGAGTGCGCCGAAATCATGGTTGCCAAGGGGGCGGGCTTGCCGCGCGTGACTGGGATGAGCTTGGCGAGCTTGTCCGATTCGGCGTAAGGGATCTCGAGCACGCGCGCCACATCTTTGAGAACCGCTTTAGAAGTCATGCGGTTGAAGGTAATGATCTGCGCGACGCGATCTTCGCCGTAGCGCTCGGTGACGTAGTCGATAACATCATCGCGCCGTTCGATGCAAAAATCCGTATCGATATCGGGCATCGACTTGCGCTCGGAATTGAGGAAGCGCTCGAAGAGCAAGCCGTGGTGTACGGGGTCGATATTGGTAATGCGCAGGGCATAGGCCACCAGCGACCCAGCAGCCGAGCCTCGTCCCGGCCCGACGGGAATATCGCGCTCGCGGGCAAAGCGAATATAGTCCCAAACGACGAGAAAATACCCCGAGAAGCCCATTTGTTCGATGGTTTTGAGTTCGCGCTCCAAGCGTTGCGCGTACTCGGGATCGACGGCATCCGGGCGATCGCAGCTCAGGCGCGCTTGCAAGCCCTGGCGGGCGACTTCGCACAGGTAGCTATCGGCGTTGTACCCAGCGGGAACGGGAAATTCTGGAATGCGCGGCGCGCCCAGTATGTTGTAAGGCTCAATTTTATTGGCAATTTCTAAGGTATTGGCCAGGGCGCTGGCAATGGTTTCTGTATCGAGGTGGTCTTGAAACAGCCGCGCCATCTCCTCGGCAGATTTGAGATATTCTGTACCGCTATAGCGCAAGCGCTTTTGCTCTGCAATTGACTTGCCCGTCTGAATGCAAATGAGCGCGTCGTGAGCCTCAACGTCGTAGCAAGAGATGTAGTGAGAATCGTTGGTTGCAATTAAAGCAATGTCGAGTTCTCGCGCGATATCGACAATTTCGACGTTGACGATGCGATCTTCGACGGAGCCGTGGTCTTGAATTTCGAGATAGTAATCGTCGCCAAAGCAGTCTTTGTACCACTGGGCTACCTGGCGCGCGCGCGCGAGATCTCCAGACAAAATCGCCTGGGGAACTTCGCCACCCAAACAGGCACTCGTGACGATCAAGCCTTCGCGATACTGCTGTAGCAGCGCTTTGTTGATGCAAGGCCGCGAAAAGATTCCCTTGCCTTGCATGCCTTCTAGGTGAGAAACCGTCGTCAGCTTGACGAGGTTTTTGTAGCCGCGCGCGTTCTTGGCCAAGACGACTTGGTGGTAGCGGCGGTGGCGTCCTTTGGCACCGAGATCGTCGGTATTGATGACATACATTTCGTTGCCGACAATCGGGACGATTCCTTTGGCCTCGCACAATTTGATGAGTTCGACAGCGCCGTACATCACGCCGTGGTCGGTCAGGGCGATCGCAGGCATCCCCAACTCCACCGCGCGATCGATCAGAGCCGGAAGCTGGGAGGCCCCATCGAGGAGGCTGTAATCGCTGTGAACGTGCAGGCCGACGAAGGACATGGAGTTTTTAGAGTTAATTGAGAGGCATCATGCTAGCGAAAACTTGACGCCAGGGGCAGGCCGAAAGATTCGCCTGCAACCGGCCGACAACGAGCGCGAGCGACGAATAAATGTAACGCTCCGAGACAACTGTCCCGCCTCCCGGCCGGGCAATTGCTACGATCCGGGCAAAATCTCAACACTACAATTTCAGTCGTTACTTCGCCATGACTCTTGCCAACGCGCCCGATTTGACCGCCGAAGACTACTGTGCCTTTGGGGTCGCTACCTGCTTTATCAAAGACGAAGGCGAAGTGACCCAAGTCGAGATCCTCGAGCCCGTTCCCTCCGCAGCCCTAGAAGCCATCTTGAAGGGCATTCCGACCTCCTATCGTTGCTTGTATGGCAAGACGCTCGCAGATGTCTTGGCAGGGGAGACCCCCCAGAAGCCCGCAGATCTGCCCGCAGAGGTAGAGCTGTGCGATGACTTCGTCGGGCGCGCGATCGCCGCGGCGCGAACCTACAAGCAAAACCCCGCCGCCGCTCAATTAATTCCGGCAGGCCGCGAGTTTGCCGAGACGCAATACTCCACCGAGCGCAAGCGCGTCTTGAATGCCAAGCGGGCTGTTGGCGCTGCGGATAACGTCAAGCAGCATGCCTACACTCACCAAGTGCTCTAGACAACGACCCTGCCACTCGTGCTTAGGATGATTGATAATGAGGTCGTCCTCATCTGGTGCAAGCGATGCCCGTACCGACTAACCTGACTACTTTGGAAGGAAATCCGCTGTCCCCGGAGACGATCCAGGGCAAGGTCGTTCTGTTTGTGAACGTTGCCAGCAAGTGCGGTTTGACGCCGCAATACTCCGGCCTAGTGGCGCTACACCAAGAGTTTAGCGACCGCGGTTTCGCGATTGTTGGCGTTCCCTGCAATCAGTTTGGCGCGCAGGAGCCTGGCACCCCCGAGGAAATCAAGGAGTTTGCCACCAAAAACTACAGCGTCGACTTCCCCATGCTCGAGAAGCAGGATGTCAATGGCCCCAGCCGCAGCCCGCTGTACCAATTTTTAGTTGGCGACGGCGCGGATATCGAGTGGAACTTCGGCAAGTTCGTCGTCGGCCGCGATGGCGAAGTTGTCAAGCGCTTCGAGCCGACCACGCCGCCCGATAGCCCGGAGCTGCGCGCTGCGATTGAAAGTGCTCTCGGCTAGGATTTTTCTCGGTTCTGACGACCGCTCTTGATGCCAAGAGCGGTCTTTATTTTGGGCCTTGCCCGGGCCCGATCTACTTTTTGTACAAGTCTAGGGCTAGCCCAAACTTCGCGGCGGCTCGCCGGAGGGCCATGCTCTCGGCGTTGCTCGATGGGTCGCCGAAGACAACGCCATCGAGGTCTTCGGTGCCGGTGGCTTCTTGGTAGGTGCTGCCCTCGGCTGTGGCGAGCGTCAGTCGCCCCACCAAGAACAAGCGATCGCCAGTGGTATGGATTCGGGTGATTTCCCACGTCCAACCCGGACAGTATTTGTTGAGGATGTCGACGACCGTGTACCAAGGCAGATAGGGGATTTTGTTGCCCTGAACGATCTTGGTTTTCAGCAAAGCTTGCGGAATGGGACGCCCGAGCATTTGCTGGGTCTTCTCTAAATCCCAGTCGCCGACCCGCAGGGGCCGTTCGAGGGTTTCGGTTGTTGGCATGGTTTTCTCGAGGGCAATTGCTAAGAGTGCAAAATTTCTAATTCGGTGGCAAATTCTTCTGGAGTGGCGATCGCGCGCGCTCGGTCGCGGCCTTTGAGCCACCAGCGCAGGTAGAGCGCTTCGTCGCGACTGGGCTGGGAGCCGAGCAACCCATCGCGGTAGCCGGATTCGGCCAGGAGGAAGCGCTTCACCTTAAAACTCCTCCCAGCTCAAGTAGCCGAGCTTGCGCATCCATTGCTCTCGCAAAGACTCTTGGTAACCGCGCCAGTAGTTGAAATTCTCGGGATGGCGCGGGTCGTAGCCGAGGGCCGCATCGGCGTCGCCATCGAGATAATCGCGGTTACCGCGCAGGGCAAGGGCGTCTTGGGCGTCAATTGCCTCTAATTCGCGGTCCTTTTCGTCGAGATCGAAGTAAGATTGGTACATAGGTCCTTGATTGGATTGTCAGTAGAGGGCGGACGCCAAAACTCTTGCCAGGAGGGGCGTCCGCCTTTTTGTATGCTCGTCCATTCTACCAAAGTGTTCCAATGGATGCAATGCTTTTGTACTATAGATCCTGGCCGTTATTAGAGCGCAGCAAAGATGCCCAATCCAACCGGCAAAAACCAGTACGCGGGCGTGGGGGCAAAGTATACGGCGTACGTACCGTTGAAAATTACCCCCGAGATGAAGCAACGCATCCTTGCAGAAGTCGCGCGGCGACGAGCGGCTGGGGAAAAGGTACTTGCCCCCGACATCATTCGCGAGGGCATCGAGCTTTATTTCGCGCGACAGGCCGAGAGCCCTTGAGTCTCCTTTGGTAGGGAATCGAGTGGTGTTGCAGCGAGCCGGACAGCCCGCTGATTGATTCATTTGTACTAATTATAGCTCGCTCGCGTGCCATTCGGACACCCCAAAACGAAACGAGTTTGAGAACGCTTGCTGCGGGCCCCCCAACCCAGCCGCAAACCTGTGGGATGCCCGCGCTCCTTGCCAGAACCGTCGGCAGCAGGATACTCCCAGCGAGTGCTCCGGGGTGGCAATCTTCTCTTCTTAATGGTTAAAAAACGTGGCAATGCGGCAAGCTTTTAGGCCCGCGAAAACTTGAATGAAACCAGCACATGTGGGGTATGCTTCTGCTCAGAAGGGGTCATCGCGCAGTTGTTCCAGGAGTTGGGTCGACGTGTTCTCAAAAGACTTAGCACAACTTTCGCCCAGTACGACTCTCGCCGAGCTACCAACTTACAGCCATCGGGTTGAGGCAGATGCCCTCGGCCAGGAGATTCAAAACGAGTTTCAAGATCGCCCGGAATTGCCAGGAGTCATCATTAGTAAAGGTGGCGAGGTTGCTGGTGTTATTTCAAGGCGGAAGTTTCTCGAGCAGATGAGTCAGCCTTACAGTTTGGAGCTTTACTTGCGCCGACCGGTAAGTATGCTGCTCGACATCATCGAGTCCGATGCGCTGCGCCTGCCGAGCACTTGTCGAATCGATAAAGCCGTCCGCCAGGCCCTCAATCGCCCCCTGGACTTACTCTACGAGCCGATTGTCGTTCGAGATGTGGAAGACAATCGGCTCGGTCTTTTAGAACTCAATATCCTACTGCTGGCTCAATCGCAGATTTTCGCTCAGCTGAGCAATCGCCTCAAAAAAGAGAAAGAGCAAGCCCGCCAGTACGCTTTGGGCCTGCAGCGAGAGCAAACGCGGGTGCAAGAATACTCTGCCAAGCTCCAAACCGAGCAGCTCGAGGTTCAGCGGCGCAACCAGGTTCTAGAGTTGCAGCGGGCCAAGTTGGCCAATCAAACCCAAGAGATTACCGAGTACAACGAGCGCTTCGTCCGTATTGGTCGCTTGCTCTCCTCCGAAGGCAAGCGCACCTTTGAGGAGATGCTGCACAGCGTCGAGGCGATTGGCGAATGTACCGAGCGCATCAACGAGATTGGCAAAGCCTTCAGCACGGAGCTAGAAGCGGTCAACGGCGCAACTCAGCTCATCGAACGGGTCAGCCAGCAGGTCCGGCACCTTTCCATTCAGGCAGCCCTCATCGCTAACCGCGCCCAAGATGAAGCGGGCGCTGGTGGCAATCAGCTGAGTGGGTTTAGTAATATCACCAGCGAAATTGGCAGCTTGGGCAGCAAAACCTTTGAGGCCACCAATCAGGTTAATCAAATTGCCAGTCGTTTTAAGTTCCAAATTCAAGAACTGTTGGATGCGGCCAGAGAAAGCGATACGGTGGCGCGAGCTTTGCTCGCGCGCTCCGAGCAAACTCGAGAAGCACTGCAAGAACTCGAGCGCCTGAGTGCCGAGCGCCGCCACTCGGAGCCCTCAGAAGATACGGATGCAGCAGGGAGCGAGCCAGATGGGACCGGTATTGACGGGGCAGCGATCGGCTAGACTGGCCTTGTTGTCTTGTGGCGTTCCTTCCATGTTGCCTCGCGTCTCACTGGCTCCTCCGCTCGCTTCCATGGCTGGGGCACTTGCAGCTGCTACTGCCCTGCTATGTTGCTCGCCGCTTGCCGCCCAACCTGCTGGCTCCCAAGATCGGGTGATCGTCCGTTCCGACGTTCAAGAAGCCGATGCCGATGCCGGCACTATCGTCGCACGCGGTAACGTCGAGATTGACTATCCGGCCCGGGAGATTCGAGCCACTGCCGCTCAGGTGCAACTATTTCGCCAAGAGCAACGCCTCGTTCTCAGCGGCAATGTTGTCGTGGTGCAAAGGGGTAACAGCATCAAAGCCGAGCAAGTGGTTTATCTCATCGAAGAAGATCGCTTCATTGCCACGCCCAAATCCCAGCAGCAGGTCGAGTCGGTGTATGTCATTCCGGCAAACGACGACGCTCCGGCTGGCAACGGAGCCCCAGGCGGTCAAACAGCCCAATAGAGAGCCAACCGGTAAGCTGCCCCGGCCCAGTACCATGACCTTGATTCTCAAGCGCATTCGCAAATGCTACGGCAAGGTTGCTGTAGTTGATGATGTGAGTTTGAGCGTGGCGGCAGGGGAGATTGTCGGTCTGCTCGGACCCAATGGTGCTGGTAAAACCACCACTTTTCGCATTGCCACCGGCGTACTAGAGCCTGACGAAGGTCGGGTGTGGCTCGGCGATCGCGATGTCTCGTCTTTGCCCCTAGAGCGCCGGGTCGGCTTGGGGATTGGTTACCTGCCCCAGCAGCCGAGTATTTTTCGCGGCCTGAGCGTGCGCGACAACCTGCGCTTGGTGCTGGAGCGGACGAGTCTCGACGCGCGAGCGCGCGAGCGCTATCTTCAGGAGCTCTTGCAAGAATTTGGCTTGGAGGCCATCGCTCGCATTGCCGGGCGCTCGGTTTCAGGAGGCCAGCGCCGTCGTACCGAACTCGCACGCACCTTGGCTTGCCATCCTGAGGGGGGGCTAGCCGCGCTCCTGCTAGACGAACCGTTTGCCAATATCGACCCCATCGCCGTTACCGAACTCCAGCAGCTCATCGTGCGGCTGCGCGATCGCGCAATTGGCATTTTAATTACCGACCACAGCGTGCGGGAGACCCTTAGCTTGGTCGATCGGGCTTACATCATGCATGAGGGGCGCATACTCGCCACCGGTACACCCACCGAACTCTCTAAGGACCCGCTGGTGCGCCGCCACTATCTCGGCGATGACTTTCAATACTGAGAGCGGTGCGAGCGGACAGGGTACTTTTGTATTAAGATTCCTAAATACGCTTCGGTCTGCTCGCCCATCGTCCGAGTAGACTGTAAAACCCTACGAAAGCGAGCGACCCGCCCGATGAAACCGCTCCGACTCGTCCTAAAAAATTTCTTGAGCTATCGCGAGGCCACACTCGATTTTCGCGGCCTGCACACGGCGTGCATTTGCGGCCCGAATGGTGCGGGCAAGTCCTCGTTGCTCGAGGCCGTTACCTGGGTGCTCTGGGGACAGTCGCGCGCGACCGCCGATGACGATGCCATCCACGCGGGGGCGACAGAGGTGCGGGTTGATTTCACATTTGCCTGCGCCGGGGAGGTCTATCGGGTCATTCGCGGGCGGCGGCGCAGCGGCGGCGGCTCTCTCGATCTGCAAGTGCGCGCCCCCGATGGCAATTTTCGCTCTCTGACCGGACGGGGCATGCGCGCGACCCAGCAGCAAATCGATCGCACCCTCAAGCTCGACTACGATACGTTTGTTAATTCTGCTTACTTGCGCCAAGGTCGGGCCGACGAATTCATGACCCGGCGGCCGAGCGATCGCAAGCAAGTTCTCGCCGACCTGCTCAAGCTCGATCGCTACGAGGCCCTTGCCGAGAAGGCAAAAGACGCGACTCGGCAATTCAAAGCTCGCGCCGAGCAGTTGCAGGCGAGCTTGGTGCCTCTGCACGCGCGCCTGCAGGCGCGCCCGGCAATCGCAGCCGAGCGCGACGATCTGCTCGCACGGCTCGAGAGCCTCCAGGCGCTGCAGGAGCGCGATCGCCAGGCCTACGAAAATCTCCAACAACAGGAGCACCAGCGCCAGCACCAACAAGCCCAACTCGCCTGGCAACAAGACCGGCATCGCGCCCTCGCGAACGAGTGCGAGCGCCTCGCCCTCGAAGGCCAGCATCTCGGGGGTCAACTCGCCGAACTCCAGCAATTCCTGGGGCGCGCCGAAGAAATTCAAACCGGCCACCAGCAGTATCTCGACCTGCGGCAGCAAGAAGAAGCCCTGGCCGCCTGTTTTCAGCGCTACCAAGATGCCTGCCAGCAAAAACAGCAGCTGCAGTACCGCCAGAGCGAGCAGCTCAATACCCTCCACCTGCAACTGCGCGCCTATACCAGTCAGATGGAGGCCCTCCAAGGCCAAGCCCGCGAGAACCACGCTATTCTGGCTCGGGCCGACGAGGTAGAAGCCGCCTACACCCAGCTCCAAGAGCATCGCCAGCGCCAGGAGCAGCTCGATGCCCTGCAGTTGCAGGTCTCGCCACCATTGCAGCGGCACCAGCGCCTGCAAGCTGAGATCGACCGGGCAGGGGCGCGCCTGAGCGCGCGCCTCGAGCAATTGCAAACCGTTGCCACCCAGCTTGGGGAGCGCGTCGCAGCCGTACCGCAGGTACGCTCCCAGGTCTCGACGGTGGATGCCGAACTCCAAGAACTCGACAAAAAACAGCGCCGCCGCGAGCAAATTCAGGAGCGCGGCCAAGACCGGCGGGCCATGCGCGAGCGCCTGCAAGAGCAGCAACGAGTTTGCGAGCGGGAGCTAGCCGACCTCGCGCGCAAACTCGAACTCCTGCAGGTACCGGGAGCGGCCTGTCCGTTGTGCCAGCGCCCCCTCGACGAAGAACACAAGCAAGCCGTCCATCGCAAGACTGAAGCCCAGCAAACCGAGATCCAGCAGCAGGTGTGGGTATTGCGCGATCGCCTGGCTGCCACCGAGCGCGAGTTGCAAATCTTGCGCAACGAATACCGCAGTATTTCTGCCGAGCTGAGCGCCTACGAGCGCTTGCTCCAGCAGCGCGGCCAGTTGGAAGCCCAACTCGCCGATGGCAGCGCTTTAGAAGCCCAAATTCAAGCAATCGCCCGGGAGCGAACGAACCTTTCGGCCGCGCTAGAAGCAGGCGACTTTGCCCGCGAGCTGCGCGTCGAGCTGGCAGATGTCGAAGCCGAACTGCAGCACCTTAATTACGACGAGCGCACCCACGCCATCGTCCGCGGCGAGGTCGAGCGCTGGCGCTGGGCCGAGACCAAGCGCGCGCGCCTCGAAGAAGCTCGCCAGCGCCAAGCAGAGCTGGCTCGCCTGCAGCCGCAGATCCAGCAAAAGATTCAAATTCTCGAAGAAGACATCGACCGCCTGCAAACCGATTCGCCCCTGCAGCAGGACATCGACCGGCTCGATGGGGCGATCGCGGCGCTGGGCTACGACCGCACCGAGCACAACCGCGCGATCGCCGATCTCCAGCAGGCTCAGGTGTGGGTGGCACGCCACCAGCAACTCGAGCGCGCCCGCGGGCAGTATCCTCAACTTCACGAGCGCTACCGCGAACTCCAAAATCTCCACCAGCAGCGCCTCGCCGAGCTGCAGGCGCTGCGGGGGCAGATTGACGAACTCGCTGCCGCCCTTGCCGAGATGCCCGATTATGTCGCGCGCCTGCAAGCCCTGGGCGAAACCCTGCAGCATCGCCGCCGGGACCTCGATGGTGCCATTGCCGCGCGCGGCCGCCTCGAACAACAGCTCTCCCAACTCTCGGAACTCGAAGACCAAATCGCGGCTGCCAAAACCCAAATCGCGGCTGCCAAGCGCCAGCAGCGCATCTACCAAGAACTAGTCCAAGCCTTCGGCAAGAACGGTATCCAAGCCCTGACCATCGAAAATGCCCTGCCCCAACTTGAGGCCCAAACCAACCAGATTTTGGCGCGACTGACGGGCAACCAGCTGCACGTGCAATTCATCACGCAAAAAACGGCCCGCGGGCGCTCGAAAAAAACCGCCAAACTCATCGACACGCTCGACATTGCTATCGCCGATGCCTGCGGCACGCGGCCCTATGAAACCTACTCGGGCGGCGAGGGCTTTCGCATTAATTTTGCCATTCGCCTGGCCCTCGCCAAGCTCTTGGCGCAGCGAGCGGGGACGGCCTTGCAGATGCTCATCATCGACGAGGGCTTTGGCACTCAAGATGCCGAAGGCTGCGATCGCCTGATTGCGGCCATCGACGCGATCGCCTCCGACTTTGACTGCATCCTGACCGTCACCCACATGCCCCAATTCAAAGAAGCCTTCCAAAGCCGCATTGAGATTATCAAATCAAGCGAGGGCTCCCAAATCTGCGTGGCGTCCTAGCCACGCGCTTGGCTACTGCAAAGTAGAACTGCAGAGAGAAAATTCTGCCCGGAAGGCAGCGACAGCGCGCTCGTCGGAAATTTCGGCAGCAAGGCGCTCGACAAGTACCGCGCTAGTGAGATGGGGACAATCGGTCAGAATCTCGTCGAGTATGATGCTCCCCAAAGGACCAATCGAGCGCGCCAGCGCTCGGCGGCAACAGGCGAGCACGTCCTCGGAGAGAGATCCGCCGACCGGGTTGGGTTGGTTGGTTGTAGCGCCGAGGTGGCTCACAAATGCTGCTGCTAGATCGGCATTTGCAATCTGCCCGGCTAGGGCCTCGATCAACTCTTGCTCGGTAGCGGTGGGGTTCTCCTCGAGCGCTTCGTGGATTGTGATGCCAGCCATCGGCCCGATGCAGCGGCGCAGTTCGTCCTCACAGCGCCCGATAAATTCCGGATCGAGTTGGCGGGCTGGGGCCCCAGCAGACTCGGTCGCCCCTGAGGGAGCGGGTCGAGCGCTCTGGAGTTCTGGCTCCCACGACACAGACCCAGGGGCAGTCGGCAGATCGCGTAATGCCCGAGCGACCTCGCGAACCGACTGGTAGCGCTCCTGAGGTTTCTGGCGGATCATGCGCGTCAAGATGGCCGTCAGATCCGGGCCTATGGCGGCAAATTCCTGCCAGCACCACTCCATTGTTTGGGGGCTAATCAGGTCGCGGGGGCTTTTTCCAGTCAGCAGTACGATCGCCGTAACTCCTAGAGCGTAGAGATCGGAAGCAGCACTGCAGCGCCCAAACTGAAGTTGTTCTGGGGGTGAATAGCCAAACTTGCCCGCCACCGTGCGATCGCTGGCTGGGGGTCCTGCTTCTTTTGGCACGTCTGCCTCCAGAAGCGAATCGAAAGACGGATCGTTCACCATGCCAAAGTCAATGAGCACGGGCAAGCCTTGCTGCCGGGAGAGCATGATGTTATCTGGGGAAATGTCCCGGTGCAGAATGCCGAGATCGTGCAAATAACCGAGCACTGGCAGAATTTGAGAGAACCAGCTCAGCAGCTCGCCTTCGGTGAAAAAGGCTTGATTTTGTTGTCTGCGCTCTTGTAGGAGCTTGATGTAAGTTACGCCATCGACATACTCCTGAACGATGAACAAGCGTCCGGCTTGCACGAAAAACGCCATCAATTTTGGAATCTGGGGGTGATCGATGCGATAGAGCACCCTCGCTTCTCGCTCGAAAAGCTTCTTGGCCTTCTCAACGAGGCTTGCTTTGTCTCTAGCACCTCTGGGCTTGAATTCCTTGACAACGCATAGCTCCCCGAACCGCTGAGAATCCTCAGCTAGGTAGGATACGCCGAATCCGCCCTGGCCGATGGCGCGCGCGATTTCGTAGCGCCCTCCCACCAGCGTGCCGGGACGAATTACTTTCGAAGACCTCCCGGCCTTCGATGACTTTTTGGAGCTATCGCCAGGGTTAGCGTTGGGTTGCGCTTCAGACATGGACTCTCGCGAAGACTTTTGGGTAGAGGATCGGGGCTGGGGAGCCGACTGCGAGCCTGAAAAATGTCGGGGCAAACTGCGGCACCCGACACCGAGCTTTAGCTGTCCTGGGAGCGGGTGATGTCCGACTGGCCGCGCCGGCGATTGCGCTCCAGGCGCTGCATCGCGAGATCCAGGCTCAAACGCATGCGATTGAAAGACTCAGCCAGTTTGCCCACCTCATCGTCGGATTGCTTGACGAAGTCGGCCTTAGTGTCGCCGAGGCTGACAGTCTCAGCCGTAGCAGCCATACGGTTGATGGGACGCACGACGTAGCGCTCGAGCCAGAGATTGACCAGGAAAATAGCAATGGCAAAAACCACCACCACAACGCTCAGAGTCACCAGCAAGGACTGCCGGGCTTTGCTCAAGACTGACCTAGCTGGGACGGTAATGGCTTGGGCACCAACAATCTCATTCAACTGCCAGTCAAAACCACCCCTGGTGCCGTAGAGGGCCACCATGCTCTTGGGGGCACGCTCGACTGCTCCGTGGCACTCTAGGCAGCTTTCTTTATCTACGCGAATGGGGCGTGCGATGTAGAAGAGCCGCCCCTGCGGCCCGTCGCGAAAACCGCTGGTTTCCTTCGGATTGCTTTGCTGGCGGAACTCCTCAATCAAGCGCGTTTCAAACGCGTCGGCTTTATCTTTAGGGTTGGTCGGATTGAGAACGGCTTCCCGATACTGGAATTGCCGGTGATCTGGATCTTCCCGAAAGCGTTCGAAGACACTGTGGGCGGAATAGGACGGGACTGTCTGGGGCAAAAACTCAACATCCAGGCGGCCGGCTAACTCCGGTCTGACCTCATCGCTGGTGTAGCCGCGCACCGAGTTCATGGTCTCCATCAGCATCAGGGCTCTACCCTGGAGTTCTGCTTGGGTGGTGTGACTCAGCAGTCGAGACAGGGCAATACCACTGAGCAGCACCCCGCAGAAAAACACCCCCAACAGCATTAGGGTGAACTTTCGCCCGAGCCCGAGTTGCGAGAATTTCAGCATCTGCCGCCCCAGTCCAGAGATTCTTATCAGATTTCAGTCTGAATTGCTCGACCCAAAACTACCAACAGGATATCACGGCGCCCAGAGCCCCTTCAAGCGTCGCAAGCAAGCCTGTATTGGCGAGATCGCGGGTCTGCAGGGCTTTCACAACTATCAAAGCTCCCGGCTTCACGCGATATTAACGCGGCGCGCTGCCTGCAATAATTGTGGTGGGAACTGGGGGACATATGGCAGCCATCAAGCTAGCACGGGGGCAAAGCATCTGGTGGATCTCATATCCGGCCGCGATGTTGCCTGTTACGAGCTCTCCGGCAAAGACTTCAAAGGCAAAACCGGCGCGATCGTCGCCTCGGTAGCCCGTGAAGATACTGGGAGCTGGTTGCTATCGGCCATTGGCAGCGGCATCAACATCAACACCACTGAAGACTTAATTGGCCTTTATGCCTGAGGTGCATCTGCCCATTGGTCTAGCCTCTCGGTCGACCCGCATCGCGATTTGGAGAACTTGAGGGGTGGCAATCGAGCGGGCGACTCGGCTCAGGCGGCGCCGGTACGGGCGTTGGCGCGGCGCGCGCTACCTCTACCTGCGAGTTCTGCGCGCCGAAGGCAGCACGGGGGCAATCGCGCGGGGGCTTGCTGCCGGGGTTTTTGCGGGCATGTTTCCGTTTTTCGGCGCGCAGACACTTTTGGGTGTGGGTATCGCCTTGGTGGTGCGGGGCAACAAACTAGCCGCCGCCGCCGGTACTTGGGTGAGCAACCCCCTGACCTACGCGCCTATCTTTTGGTTCAACTACCAGCTCGGGCGCTGGTTGCTTGCCGACGGACCAATGGAAGCCATCGATTGGCGATCGCCCCAGCAGCTCTGGCAGCTCGGCTCGCGCGTCGTTCGCCCGCTGCTGCTAGGGTGCTTGTTGATGGGGCTGCTAGCAGCCGCAGTTGCCTACGGCCTCGGCATGGCCTACATGCCGCGCTGGCGACGGCGACAGAGAAACCGGCAGTGATGATGTCAAGAAGTAGTCGTGGGGTTCGAGCCCTGGATAGCTTAGTACTGAAGCGAACACCTGGGGCAAAGAATTTCAAATTGGGGGAGATGCAATGCAACCGTTGAAATGGTGGCAGTGGGCGATCTTGGCGCTGCCACTAGTTGCAGTCATTGGTTTTCTACTCGTAGCAGCCGGAGCACAGATCCAGGCTTGGGGACTGAGCTGGATTTGGGGTGCGATCGTGCTGGTGCTGGTCGCATGGCGCGGGTTGCTCGGCCGCTGGCTGCAACCGATTGCCCCCAATCTCGATGCGGCTGTGGCTCTGCCGCTAGACCCGGTGGCCGAGGTCGACTCGGCTGCCCTGAAAACCAAAGCCGAAGCTGCCCTGCAAGGCGTTTTGAGTGCCGCCCGCGATGATGCTCCCTTTTGGGAAGATTGGCCCACTTTCTGGCAGCGCTGCCGGGAGCTTGTCATCGAGATCGCCCGCGTCTATCGCCCCGAAGCCCCCTATCCGTTGCTCGGTATTTACATTCCTCAAGCCTACGGCCTGCTGCGCGACACCATCGACGACCTCGACCGCTGGATGCAACAGCTCGCGCCGGTCCTCGGCCAACTCACTGTCGGTCAGGCCTATCGGGCCTATCAGACCTCGCGTCAGTGGGGGCCAACGGTACAAAAAGCGTGGCAGGTCTGGCGCTGGTCCCAGTGGCTGTTTAACCCCATCGCCGCCGCCGCCACCCAACTCAGCCGCGGCTACAGTGCCAAGGCCAACCAGCAACTGCTGGCCAATCTCGATACGCTACTGCGCGAGGCCACTCTGCGCAATCTCTGTCGGCGGGCGATCGCCCTCTATGGTGGCGAAACCGTTGGCGAGCTCGATCTCGCTCCCCCGAGCGAAGCCCGCACGCTCCGGGAGATCTTGGCGACGGCAGCATCGCCTGAAACCCTGGAGAGCGAACCCCTCAATATTTTGCTCGTCGGGCGTACTGGCGCGGGCAAGAGTAGCCTCATCAACACGTTGTTTCTGACCGAGCTAGCGGAGACAGATGTCTTGCCCAACACCGATCGCATCACCGAATATCACTGGGAGATTGAGACGCCGGGCGCGGCTGCCGAGACCCTGGTCATTTGGGATACGCCCGGTTACGAGCAGGTGAGCCGCCCGGACTTGCGCGCGCGGGTGCTCGATTTTGCGGCCCGGGCCGATGCCTTGCTGCTGGTCACTCCCGCTCTCGACCCGGCTTTAGAGAGCGATGTCAATTTTTTGCGCGAGGTTAAAGCCACCCTCCCCGAGCTGCCCGTGCTGGGGGTGCTCGGGCAAGTCGACCGGCTGCGACCGATTCGAGAGTGGTCTCCTCCCTATGATTGGGAGAGTGGCGATCGCCCCAAAGAGCGTGCCATCCGGGCTGCTGTGGACTATCGCGCCACGACCCTGGCCCCCTACTGCAATCTGATCCATCCACTGGTGAGTGCCGATCGCAAAAGCGGCCGCGCCGAGTGGGGTGCAGACGAGCTGGCGCTACTGCTGCTCGATCTAATCGACCCGGCCAAACAGGTGCGACTGGCGCGATTTTTAGGCGCGATCGAGGCGCGGGCTGCTGCTGCTGCCCGCATTGTCGAGCGCTATGCCCTGCAGATGTCTACGACCCAAGGGCTAACGGCGTTCCTCAAGAGCCCCATCCTCGGGTTTTTGGGAACTCTGGTGTCGGGCAGCCCGACGCTGGCGTATCTTTTGGCCGAGCGCATTCCCGTCGAGCGCCTGCCTCTTACCCTAGGGAAATTGCAGATGGCCTACGACCTGTACTGTTTGCTCGGGAAAGAGGGCGACTACAGCAGCCTGCTGGCGATTTGGCCGCAGCTTGTCGAAGAGAGCGATTCTCCCCCCGATCTCGAAGCCCGTGCTTTCGGTCGTGCCTTAGTAGAGTATTGGTCTCGAGATTTGCATGCCGACGAGCTTGGCGATCGCGTTGCCGAGTACCGCCAGCAGCTCCCTTGAAGTGGCTTTGGGTCGCAGCCCGAGCTGAAGTTTCATAACTAAATGCCCAAATGAGGGCTATCCCTCTTTGTTGACAAGGGAATATCTCGACGGATTTCAGTTACTTCGGCCTAGGAAGAATCAGGCTTTGACCCCAAAGTAAATGAAGAGAGGTATCTAAAGGTAAATTTCTCGATGGACTGTGGGCGGGATCCGAGCCTTGATACTTTGACTTGACGATCCCTACTAGCTAGGGGTTTTAGTGAGAAGCTAACGCATGCCTTCTCGGGCACCCCGCTCGATCAAAAATCGGGCCATTTCCGTATTGCGGCCGCCTCTATATTTAATGGCAATGTCTAGCGGCGTATATCCCTTGTTTGATAGGAGGTTGATGTCGGCTCCAGCTGCTACCAGCTGCTCGAGCACGGCCATGCTTTTCGAGTTAACTGCCTCGTGGACCGGAGTAACGCCCCACCTGTTTTGAATGTTGATATCTGCACCTGCTTCGATCAGAAGGGGTACTTTATCTAAGCGATTGTAATCTGCACCCAGATGTAAGGGAGAATCATTTCTTTCTCCCCCTCGAACGTTGACATCCGCTCCATGTTCGAGGAGAACCTTTGTGCTTCCCACATGCCCATGACGAGCAATGGCGAAGTGCAACGGCGTCCAACCCTTTCTTTTTAGGAAGCGAGCGCTGGCATTGGGCTCTGGCTCGTAGCGCGCATTGATCAGAGCGGGAGATTCTGCCAAGAGATTCCTCAGCCGACCGGGATATGAAATCGAGTCAAAAATCTCATCGTGCTGTTGCTTGGATAGAGCAGCTGCCTGAGGCAACCTTTCCTGTGGGCTCGGGTTGACCGTGCTCGCTCCCTGCGGGATCTTTCGGGTCTCGGCATCCCAGTCAAATTTTATATTCTCAAGTCGTGCCGGTCGAGCAAAAAATAGAGTGCTCGCAGTTATCAATAAAGTACCCATGCAGGTTCTCGATTTATTCATCTTCATGCCGAGGATTCCGGGAGATTGAGGACAAGCACATACAACATCTATTTAAAGTCGACCTCTGATTGACTCTCGTCAAGTTCTGGTGTCGAGCTCGGTACTCGCGGTCTAATTTTCAAGGAGAAAAACAAGATTTCAATAATACTACCTATCTAAAGCGATTTTCTCGATGGACTGTGGGCGGGATCTGAGTCCTGACACTTTGGGAATCTTTCTCGCTTGAAGGAGAGCTATTTTCGCCTAACACTAGTCTCTCTGGTTCGGAGATTTTGTCCGAGCCCAGCAGGGAACTAGCGAAATCGATCCCCTTTTGCACTAATATTCTACCCGATCTCGTTGTTGGGGGCCAGCCTCGCGCTCCGGTTCTCGCAGCAAATGACAGCGAGGCCAGCACTACAAAAACTGCTGTGTAGCCCCAATTTAGGAATTTGGCATTACGCCTCTATACCAGCAGAATTGCGAGCGATCGTGGCCTCGAGTTCTGCAAGGGCGCTGCGGGTCTGCTGAGAATCCTCAGCGAAAGACTGCGCTTCTGCTTCGCTAGCCAAAGCCGCGGCTGTCAGCTCCCGAATTTGAGACTTGAAAACTCCGGCAATGCGACCGACATGACTGCTGGCCTCGAAGGTTTTGCTACCAATTTCGGCAATGTTGGCTTGTAGGTCCGACCAATTGACCGCATCTCTGCTGCTAGCGGAGTTCGCACTCGCTTGGGAGAAGCGAACCACGAGGTCTTGGACGCTTTGGCGCAGGCGTTCGATGAGGTTGGCCGCATCGGTAATCGCGCCGAGCCCGTCGTGCAAGTTTTTGCCCGTAGCCACAATCGCTTTCATGCTCGTCGAGATAGCTTCGGCCCGCTCGAACATCGTCTCGAATGCCTTGTTGCCCTCAAGGGATAAAAACGTGCCGAGCTGGAGGAATTTTTCGTTAAGGTCGGTAATTTCTCGGGATTGCTCGACAATCTCATTCTGCTGCTGCGAGAGTACGAGCTTCTGCTCTTCTAACTGGCGGTTGCGCTCCTGGGCAGCTACTTTCTCCGCCTCTAGCTGGGTAGCGTAGCGCTGTAGTTTTTTCCGAGTTTGCTGCAAGTTTGCGATGTGTTTTTTAGATTGCTTTTTTTCGGCATCGAGCAGCGAAGAGTACTGCACCAGCATATTGTTCTGAGCGAGCAGCAGGATGTAGAAATCGATTAGTTTGACCGAGCCATCTGGGAACTCCACGGCAACCGGATCGTAAAGGGCCTCGGCATTGCGAGTGAGAGCTTCGCGCAGGGCTCGCTCGATTGGATAATCGCTAGGCAAGCGGAGAATCTCACTGCCAAAAGTATTCAAAAAACGCGAGATCGGCCGCTGCATGTACAGCTCCAGACTGTAGGGTTGGCTCATGCAATAGCGGAAGCGAGGCTTGGAGATAATACCGACGACGCGCGAGCCAGAGCGCACGATCGCCCCGGGCAACTCGGGAGAGCGGTCGAATGCGGCGGCAAGCTCCCAGCCTTGGACCTGACTATCGAAGGTGCAATCGTAGCTCGGTAGTGCGCGCAAAGTGGCGCCGGGAAGAAATTCTACTGACCCCTGTAAATTCCCTTGCGAATTCTGAGGCCGCTGGGGGGGCAAGCCTTGCGACGAAAAACGCAAGGGGACAACCTTTTCAACAACTGCATCAATCTTTTCAAAATTCATATTTCCCATCAAGGGCTTACTCCTGACTGCGTGAGGTAATGGCCTGCCTCTGGAGATCGAACCTTTGGAGGTATCTAGCCGGCATTGACGCGATCGAGGTCACACTCTGTTGGAGCTGCAGCCCGATCTGCCGGTAAAGCCAAGGTTATCCAGGGGTTAATAACTAGTTAAGACTTGTATTTTAGCCACTTTTTGCAAGCGATGCAAATCACCTGAATGCTGAGATATGAAATTCAATCTCGCAGAGGTCGGTAATTGCGACCCACTGGGGCTGAACAACGTGCATTGATAAAATTTCCCATTAGAAAACCCACCTAGCACGTCACCGGAGTGCGGGCTGGGTGGGCTCTCAAGCGTTCGGATTGGGTCAGAGGCCTGTCGAGTTCCTGTCGGCTGTCGTGCCGTCGGAGACTTACTGGGAAACCGGATTGGCAACGTCTCCCGCTTGCGGGGGCGAGCCAGAGATAACCCGTCCCAGGCTAGAGTCGCGATCGACATCGTAGAGTTCGACGCGGCCGACCTCAGCCGTCAGCTCTCTGAGCACCTTACCCGTTTCTGGGTCGGTAATCTGGCGCGTCACGCGCTCGATGGCAACTACCATACCATTCTGGTAACCGTCACTGGAGCCGCGATTGAGAACCACGACGCCCCCCTGAAAGTCGGCAACCACCGCCTTTGCACCCAGTAGGGCGCCAGGGGCAGCCGCGACCTTGCCTGACGCGCCGGCAATTTCGCCGACGGTCTCGTCGATTGCCTGGCGGGTAGCGGTCGAGAGCAACTGCTGGCGGTTATCAGTTTCGCTCCCACCCCCAATGCCGAGGACGGCTGTCGAGCTGTCTTTTTGGTCGGCTTCTCCGGAGCCTTCCGCTGCAACCAGAATCTCAGCCGTAGTCGTGCTGATCAGGCGAACATTTAGTTGCACGTTTGCGGTGGTTAGCCGCTTCTTCTCGCCGAAGAGACCGCCAACTCGGAATCCCGATCGCTTCTCTTGCACGTCGAACTGCGTCACGGTACCGACAATGACAGCATCGACGCCCAAGACCTTGCCAATCTCGGCAGCAGTGCTAGCATCGACGCGCCCGGAAGCACCCAAGTCCTGCTCGGCCAAGATGCTCTCAATTTGGCTGCGCTCGATAACCGAGTAGGTCCCCTCATTGACGAGGCTGTTGACCATGATGTCGCTGGTGCCTTTGGCGATGCCAGGAAACGCACTTAAAATCTGGGGGGAGCTAATGCTGCTGAAGTCAAAGTCGAGCACGGCGATGCGCAGTTTGCGCTGGGCCTGAGCGACTTCTACAGGCTCGACCGGAACGAGGGGTACGGCAATTGCAGGAGCGACGCTAGCAAACAGCGTCAGGCTGCTGAGGGCGAGGGCGAGCGCGGACTGGGAAGACACAGGTTTGCAGGAGTTCATAAGCAAGTAATCTGGATCGAAGTCTATCGAAACTAATCTCGGTTAGAAATGGTAATGCACCGAATTGATTAATGTGACAAGAGTCCTATCGGATCGTACATCGCCTGACACTGTGCTGCAAGCTGACATCGCTCGAGTCTGCCGCGTTTCACCCCCCGGAGGGAACGCGTGGGGATCCTTACCAGGAAGCCGAGCTGCAGCTATGGGCCGCCTGGCACGAGGACTGGGGTTTCTATTACCGCTCGGTCGATAAGGATAGTATCAGGGCAAACGTCAGAGCCTTGGAAACTTTAGGTTTCCTTCTTGAGTTGGGGGTTTTTCGGTTAGGGCGCTCCATTCTCATCTGCAGAGCTAGATTCCGGTTGCCGGGCTCCCAGCCAAGCCGCAAGGCTACTTTGTATCGATTTCTTCTGGCGCGCCCCCAGCAAAAGCCCACCACTCAGAGCTAGGCCCAATATGCTACTGGCTTCAGGGACGGCAGCGCCAGCAGCTTGGCGAACTTGCGGAGTCGTAAAAATCGAAACTAAAGGTGCCATCGCCAGTCGCAGCAGCCAGAGTGAAGGCATCGTTGGCAGTATTGGCGGTAATAGAACTCGCTAAAGTCTGAGTGATGCTGGTAAAGCTGACAAAATTTGGCCACCGTCACTATCATCGGGTTGCAAGGGGAGAGATTTTGGCGGGCATTTTTAGAGACCTCGGATAAAGTTTGGAGCGCTTAACAAGCGCCGGTTTTGTGGAAGACAACCAGAGCAGTCTTGAGAAGTAGCTGCATATCGTAAGCGAGCGTCCATTTGCGCTGGTAGGCTAAGTCCATAGCCACGACAGCTTCAAAATCCCGCACCTGAGAGCGGCCGTTGACTTGCCATTCGCCAGTGATACCCGGCTTGATATCGAGGCGCTGCCAGTGGTGAGGTTCGTAGCCCTCGACCTCATCGATAGTGGGCGGGCGGGTCCCGACCAAGCTCATCTGGCCGACCAAGACGTTCCAGAACTGAGGAAACTCATCCAAGCTGGTCTTACGCAAAAATGCACCGACGCGCGTGATGCGAGGATCGTTTTCATTTTTG
>CAYTBI010000038.1:36166-37365 GCA_964435975.1 uncultured bacterium | reverse complement strand
TCGTACTAGGCTAAAGTCTCTCTACCCTAAAAAATTAGCTTGACAGCGCACTAGGGTGATGGTGTCATTGCCATTGCCGCCGTTCACTGTCGTGCCGACTTCGTTGGTGTCCCCACCGCCAAGGGTGATGGTATCGTTGCCATTGCCACCGTTGATAGTGTCGGTGCCGGCAGCGCCATCAATATTGTCGTCACCATTGCCACCGTTAATGCTGTCATTACCGGAGCCACCGTTGATAGTGTCGTTCCCGGAGCCACCATCAATACTGTCATTACCGGCCTCGCCGTTGATGGTGTCGGCCCCGCCGCTGCCATCAATAGTATCGTTGCCGCCGCCAGCGTTGATGGTATCGTCGCCATCCGTTGTCATAAAATCCGGCGACCCCGGTGAAAATAATTCGGAGCTGCCTGTACCGTCAAAGGTGAGTGCCACAATTCTTTTCTCCAAAAATTACATAATCTGTTTGTCGAAGCCTGGCGATCTTGTTTCTCGCCAACTCAAATCAGCTAAGTTGCCCTAACAACCGCCGCGAAGAAGCCCAGACGAGACATCTCGCTGGGACGCGAAGACCGTCAATCGCCCGTATCTAAGTGACTGAGTAAAAGTGATACGGCATTTCTCGGTCTAACAGGGTGCAATACCCAAGCGCTTTGCATCCTGTTAGACCGTATGCCTCTTCAACGTAGGAAACGCTGTGTCGAAACCATACTAGATCGGAAGTCTATGCACAGTTTCTCCTCAATGAAGAGAGTAGCATTTAAAATTCAGCAAATCATCGTATATCTTTTTTCTTTACTTTCTCGCTAAGGGTAGATTGATTCAATTTCACTACCTCTAGCTCTCGATTTAGGCATCTTTTCGTCAAAACCTAAACTGCCTACAACTTAATTAAGATGCGTTGCGAGCGAAAAAGGGATTGATAAAAATGCTTTCTATCTTCGCAAAATCATCCAGAAAAAGTTGCCAGCTGCCATCATCAAGCTGATTCGGAGCCAGGAGATCGCGAGCCGCAAGGTCGTTATCTTCAGGGTGGCGGCACGAACTATTTTTTATCTCTTTGGGATATTACTCAGTTCTCATTCCATCCGCATGTCAAGATTATTGATTACCGACAGGTGTATCCTACAACATTTGTCCGGGATTGCAAACTTTTCCTGGATAATGCAAGCAGACCGAAACATAGATAGCAGCAGAGTATC
>CAYTBI010000038.1:0-36066 GCA_964435975.1 uncultured bacterium | reverse complement strand
TAATTAGCGATCGAAATCATGGAATCCAAATAAAAAGTGACGCAAATCTCTTATCGTTTTTAATTGTTTCAAGACGGTCTTGTAGCAGAGCATCTAATTAGCGATCGAAATCATGGAATCCAAATAAAAAGTGACGCAAATCTCTTATCATTGCTCGGCTTTAATTGTTTCAGGACGGTCTTTCGGTCTACGTCGTGTCAGCTATCCGAGCCTCAGAACTCCAGAATGAGCTAAGTCCGGGCCGGTCTGAAGCAATGCTGTCAGCAGTTGCACTAGCAAATAAACTGCCTGCGATCGCAGCTACCGGGCTCGAGATGAAAAGAAGCGATCGCGTGGCTGGCTCCGTTCTGGCTCTGAAGGCCGATCCCCACCACTGCTTGCAACTGCCGCTACGCTGAAGTGTGCTGCCCGCAGCCTTCGCAGTTGGTTCGTTTGTGGGAGCTAATTCTCTAGTTCGAGAGTTTGCGCCATGCAACGAAAACTCGAAATCTTGCACCGCTGGCTCCTCGGTAGCGAGCCCAGCGCCCCGGAGCTAGCGTCTCTGGCAGCCGAGACCGATCGCGAGCGACTGCCCGCCCGAATGCACTTGCTGCGGCGGGTTTATCCTCAGGTTCTGGCCGCACTGCCTGCTTCTGAAAATTTGCTCTGGCACTGCTGGCATCTATGGCTGCCTCTGGCTGAAGCGATTACAGAGCGCCCGCGCCCGATCGTATGGGGAATTCTGGGCCTGCAGGGCGCGGGTAAATCGACCCTCGCTAGGTTGCTGCAAATCGTTTTGTGCGAGCTGGGTTTCACCGTTATTTGCCTGTCAATCGACGACCTCTACAAGACCTACGCCGAGCGCCGCGCCCTACAGGCACGAGATCCGCGTTTGCTCTGGCGCGGGCCGCCTGGAACCCACGATGTCGCGCTTGGGAGCGAGCTTTTGCAGCACGTACGGGGCGGCTCTCCTTTGCAAGTGCCGCGCTTCGACAAATCTTTATTTGGCGGACAAGGCGATCGCATCGAGCCACAGATTGTCACCGAGCCAGTAGACATTCTGCTGTTCGAGGGGTGGTTTCTCGGCGTCCGCCCGATCGATCCGGCGCGTTTCGAGCGAGCCCCCTGGCCGATTCAAACACCTGCCGATCGGCAATTCGCTCACGATTGCAATACCCGCCTTGCAGACTACGAACCCCTGTGGAACTGCCTCGACGGGCTCTTAGCACTCTACCCCGAAGACTACCGCTACAGCCAGCGCTGGCGTCAGGAGGCCGAGCGGCGCGCTCGCGCGGCAGGCAGATCGGGCATGAGCGATCGCGAAGTCGCCAATTTTGTGGAGTATTTTTGGCGGGCCCTCCACCCAGAACTCTTCGTACGGCCCCTCCTCGACGACGCGCGCTACGTCGAGCGCGCTGTCTTGCTCGACGCGTACCGCCAACCCGTGCGGGCGTGGGTTCCACAACAGAGCAACCCTTGCTAGCAAAAAACTGGGTCCGCCCCCAGCATCAGGAGCGAACCCAGTCTTTTATATCTGATTGCCCGGCCTAGCACCCGAGCTGCCCCCAGCGCCAGACCCTGGCGAGAGAGAGTCTCGAGGCGGCGCGCCTAGCTCAGGGTCGCGCGGCTGCGATCGTAGGACGCGCGGAAGCTGGGGTTGGGCTTGCCTTGGATGTGGCCCCAGTAGCGAGCGCCGTCGATATCCATGCCGATTTCGGTTACGGCACGGCCGAGCAGAGACTGCTGGCGGTTCTTGATGGCGTGGTGGTGGCGAGTCATCAGTGCGCGGGCGCGTTCTTGGGTAGACATAACTTTCATTCCTCAGCTGGCAAAGACTTAGTGGTTGAAGCGAGATGTCTCTCGCCTGATGGAATCAATATAACACAAAATTCTGTATCAACAGCTACAAAATCAAACCTCGATTGTTAGGATATCTGGAAAACCTCATGCGGCAAGCCGAACCGGCCGCATCCGGATCGCGCATCGGTTCGGCTTGCTGCACGGCTAGGGCGAGACGACGCGCTCTAAGACGCCGAGGCACTCGAGATGCTTGGTTTGCGGGAACAAATCGAGGGCAACAAGATCTTTGACGGCGTAGGGCTCGGGGCAGAGCTGGCGCAGGTTTTGAGCGAAGCTATCGGGGTTGCAGCTCACATAGACGAGCTGCTGGGGTGGCCGAGCCAAGATTTGCTGCAGGACCTTTTTGGGAAGACCGCTGCGGGGCGGATCGACGACTAGCGTGGCGCGCTCCAGAGGCAATTGCTCTAGATAGGCCCCGAGGCAGTCTTCGGTTTTGCCCTCGACAATCTCCAGGTTCTCAAGCCCCAAAGCTTTCTGGTTGCGGCGGGCAGCTTCGATGGCCAGCGGGTGCTCTTCGATGCCGATGGCACGGGGCACAACTGGGGCGCACATGATGCCAAATAAGCCCATGCCACAGTAGGCTTCGAGCAAGACCTCTGGGGCAAAATCGGCAACGGGCCGCACGACCTCGGCAACAAGGTGGGGAAGCATGGGGGTACTCGCTTGCCAGAAGGCATGGGCGGGAACGACGAGCCTCAGGGTTTCGCCAGTCAGAGGATTATCGAGTTCTTCGGCCAGCCAAGCGACTTCGGCAGACTTGGGCTGCTCGGGGCCGATGTAGGTATCGCCAATT
The DNA here is from genome assembly GCA_964435975.1 of uncultured bacterium. Taxonomy (GTDB): domain Bacteria; phylum Cyanobacteriota; class Cyanobacteriia; order Cyanobacteriales; family Rubidibacteraceae; genus CAYTBI01. The sequence continues at coordinate 33,434 of CAYTBI010000038.1, read as the reverse complement.
TTGGTGGTGCGAATTAAAACGTTGAGAATGTCGCGGCTGACGAACTCCTCAAAGCCGTTGCGCCGCTGCTCTTGCAGGGCGGCCTCGACCCCCTCGACACAGATGGGGCACTCTTCGTTGTGGAGCATGTCGATGCCTTTGACCTGCCAAAAGCCAGGCTCGCCGGGGCCGTGGACTTTGATGCTGTTGCGGTAGCGATACGGAGCAGGCGAGGGCAAGATTGCCCGCAGCGGCAGCGGATGGAGGGGATGGTCTTCAGAGAAAAAGCCTGCGAGGCGATCGCCTTTGATGGCAAGCTGGCGCTCGTAACTGATGTGCTGGAACTGACACCCCGCACACACAGCAAAATGCTTGCAGCGGGGCTCGACGCGGTCGGGATCGGAGCGCAAGATTTCGATGGGGCGCAGCAGCAAGCGCTTGCGCCAGTTGCGCAGAACGACACCTCGGATAGTTTCTCCTGGCATGACTCCCGGCACCATGACGGTTTTACCGGGAAGTTTTGTCTCGCCGAGGTATTTGTTATCGAAGCGCTCGACGGTCACGACGAGCGTGTCGCCCGGCCGCAGTTGCTTGAGCTGCGCTTTAATTTCGGCGCGATCGCCGCTCTCGAGGTCCTCAAGGCCCTCAATGTCGATTGATAAGTCCACCGGCAGGAATTGGGTGAAGGGTTCGCCACCTCACACCATCGCACATCGGGAGCAATAGATGCTCTTGGGGCCTCAGGGATGGCGTTATTCAAGCTTCAGCACGGCCATGAACGCCTCTTGCGGCACCTCCACAGTGCCGAGGGCCTTCATCCGTTTCTTGCCCTTGGCCTGCTTCTGCAGCAGCTTCTTCTTACGGGAAATATCGCCACCATAGCACTTGGCCAAGACGTCTTTGCGCAGGGCCGGGATGTGCTCGCTGGCGATGACGCGCGAGCCAATTGCCGCTTGGATGGGAATTTTAAATTGCTGGCGCGGGATTAATTCCTTGAGTTTCTCTGCGAGCGATCGCCCCACGTGGTAGGCTTTATCGCGGTGAACGATGGTTGCCAAAGAATCAACGGAGTCGCCATTCACCTTGAGATCCAAACGAACGAGGTCGTCTTCCCGGTAGCCGATGAGTTGGTACTCCATGCTGGCATAGCCGCGCGACCGCGACTTGAGCTGGTCGAAGAAGTCGGTGACCACCTCAGCCAGGGGCATCTCGTAAACCAGCGTCGCTCGGTTCTGAGCAAAATACTTCATGTCAACGAAGATGCCGCGCCGGTTTTGACACAGCTCCATGAGCGTGCCGACATATTCTTCGGGCGCAATCGCCTCCAAGCGAATGTAGGGCTCTTCGATTTTCTGGCGAAATTGCGGGTCGGGCAGCAGGCTGGGGTTATCGACTTCGGAGACTTCTCCCTCGTTATCGGTGACGCGGTAAACCACCGAAGGCGCGGTCACGATGAGATCGAGATCGTACTCGCGCTCGAGGCGCTCTTGGACGATCTCCATGTGCAACATGCCCAAGAAGCCACACCGAAAGCCAAAACCCATCGCCGAGGAATTCTCCGGCTCGAAAGAGAGCGCCGCGTCGTTGAGGCTGAGCTTGTCGAGGGCCTCGCGCAGATCGCCGTAGTCTTCCGTGTTCGTTGGGAACAGACCGCAAAAGACCATCGGTCGAGCCTCTTCGTAGCCCGGGAGGGGCTCATCTGCTGGGGCAGCTGCCAGGGTGATGGTGTCGCCAACGCGGGCATCGGCAACGGCTTTGATTGAGGCTGCCAGATACCCCACCTCGCCAGCGTGGAGGCTAGCGACCGGAACCTGGCCGGGGGAAAGAATGCCCAGCTCGTCGATGTCGTATTCTTTTTTGGAGGCCATCAGCTTGACGCGATCGCCCTTCTTGACGGTTCCGTCCATTACCCGGAAGTAGACGATAACGCCCCGGTAAGCATCGTAGTAGCTATCAAAGATGAGCGCTCGCAGGGGGCAATCGACGGTATCTCGAGGCGGCGGAACCAAATGGACGATCGACTCGAGAATCTCATCGATGCCGATGCCCATTTTGGCCGAGGCATGAATGATGTTGCTGCAATCGAGACCGATGGCATCTTCGATTTCATTGATGACGCGCTCGGGCTCGGCACCGGGCAAATCGATTTTATTGAGGACGGGGATGATTTCGAGATCCTGCTCCAGGGCCAGGTAAATATTGGCTAGGGTCTGGGCCTCAACTCCTTGGGACGCATCGACAACCAGCAGCGCACCCTCACAGGCAATGAGCGATCGCGACACCTCGTAGGAGAAGTCGACGTGGCCGGGAGTATCGATCAAATTGAGAACGTACCGCTCGCCATCGGAGGCGGTGTAGTTCATGCGGGCGGCCTGCAACTTGATGGTGATGCCCCGCTCGCGTTCGATATCCATGTTGTCTAGGAACTGGGCCTTGAGTTCCCGATCGCTGACGGTGCCAGTGACCTGCAACAGGCGGTCGGCCAACGTGGATTTGCCGTGGTCGATGTGCGCGATGATGCAGAAATTACGAATGCGAGAAACGGGTACGTCTGTCATATCCCTCGGGGGCGTTCCTTAGAAGAGACTGTGAAATATTGTAACGAAGCCTACCGGGCAGCCCCGGCCGAGCGGTGCCCGGACTCTCACTCTAGATTATCGGTGGTGCTCGGTGAAAAATCCCCCTATGGAGAGCCCGCGATCCCGATGGCCGAGCTGTCAGCATCGCGCGGCCTCAGCCTCAATTAACCTGAGTCCTTCTCCAGAAAAATCCTTAACTCGCGCTGCGATCGTTCACGAGTTCTCCTCAATTTACGTGGAAAGACGGGGGTTACGCTATCTGCGGGTTTCCTTAATGCGCGGTCCAACTCAATCGCTAGGCTCCATTCGATCCTGCGTGGGGCCGCGCTTTCCTACAAGGGTCAGCAATATCACCCCGGTAGAGCCAACTTTTCTTTCGCATTCCGTACGACAGCCAATCTTTCGTATCTCGCTAAAAGATGCTATTGGCACTGCTTGGGTATAGTCTTTTCGCACACTCGGAAATACGGCCGACGATCGTTCGCTCCATCTCAGCAGAGAGATACAATTCTCAATACTTCTAGTGAGTTTTCAATAAATGCTCTCGACTCGATTCTAGCTTTCACCATTTTCGACTGTTATTGCGCGCGGGCTTCTTCAAGAGGTGTTATTTTTGCTACCGAGCAGAAGAATTCACTGAGGATAGTAGTATTGTCAATCTCAAGCAAAAATAGGCAAGGATGGGGAGGATTGCCCTTTTTCCTGGCGATTTCGCTATGAAGTTGCCTGGATTGCGATCGAGCAAGGCGACAACTTCTAGGCAGACGTGCTAAGATACTTACTCAATGATTACTGCGATCTAGAGTTTTGGTAGGGCTCCCTCATGGCTCAATCTCAGACAAGTACGCGAATTCTTGATGTCGCCCAAGAATTAGTTCAAACGCGGGGTTTCAATGCCTTTAGCTATGCAGACATATCTGAAGTCGTTGGCATCCGCAAAGCTAGCATCCATTATCATTTTGCAACTAAGGCTCAACTGGGGCAGGCCCTTGTTAAGCGGTATCGCGAAGAGTTTGCCAATATCCTCGCTCAGATTCGCGAGGGATCGTCTGGCGGGCACAAACAACTTCTTGAATTGGTAGAGGTTTACGCATCCGATCTAGAAAAAAACAGGCTCTGCCTTTGTGGGGTACTAGGCACCGATATTCTGACGCTCCCACCAGAGATTTGCGACGAGGTCAGGCTTTTTTTTGAAGCTGGCACGACCTGGCTCCAAGAATCTATCGAAGCTGGCTGCAGCGAAGGCACGCTTGCCTGCGACGCCCCACAAGAGTCCGCTCGGTTGCTACTAGCTGTCCTAGTCGGCACTCAGCTCGTGGCTCGTACGAATGGGTGGGATGCCAAGCAGTTTTCACAAATGCTCGAGAAACACATCTCGAAGCTAAAGGCTTGAAGCGACTGCCTTTTCCTTAGATTCTTGAGTCAGCAGTAGTAGTTGGGGCGTCAGCGAAACATGCTGCTGACGGAGCTTTCGTCGTGGATGCGGGAGATGGCCTCGCCGATGAGGTTCGATACGGAAAGATGGGTGAGCTGCTCGAAACGTTTCTCCTGAGGCACCGGAATCGTGTCGGTGACGATGACCTCTTCGAAGGCACCGCTCGAAAGGCGGGCGACTGCCTGGCCCGAGAGGACTGCATGGGTCGCGCAGGCATACACGGTTCGGGCGCCCTCTTTTCGCAAAAGGCGTGCCCCTTCGAGCATCGTCCCAGCCGTGTCGATCATGTCATCGACCATCACGGCAGTTTGGCCGGCAACATCACCAATGACACTTAAGACCTCGGCTTGGTTGTGCTCTTGTCGGCGCTTGTCGATGATGGCAAGGGGGGCGTTGAGTCTTTTGGCAAAAGCCCGCGCGCGTGCGACGCCCCCAACATCGGGCGAAACGACCACGAGATTGGGCAGATCTTTGCGCTGCAGATAATCCACGATCGCCGGGGAGCCGTAGACATGGTCGAAAGGAATGTCAAAGAAGCCCTGGATCTGGGCGGAGTGCAAATCCATCGCCAGCACGCGATGGGCGCCCGCCTTGGCAATTAGGTTGGCCACCAGCTTGGCGGTGATCGCCTCGCGACCGGCAGTCTTGCGATCGGCACGAGCGTAGCAGTAGTAAGGCAGAACGGCTGTAATTTGCCGGGCCGAAGCGCGCCGGCAAGCATCGATCATAATTAAGAGTTCCATCAAGCTATCGTTGATGGGGCTCGAGCAAGATTGGATCAAGTACACATCGCAACCGCGAATGGACTCCTGAACCTGGATGTAAATCTCGCCATCGGCGAAGCGCTTGCGGACCATCGGCCCGAGGTCCATGCCAAGATAGGCTGCCACTTTCTCAGCGAGCTCTACATTGGCAGAGCCCGAAAAGATACGCAGGCGGCTGCCTTGAATCTGGCTCGATAGCGGTATCGTCAAAGAGGGGTTGAGGCCACCCAAGGGGGGAACGGTACGGGTCACAGGCGCATCCCGGCCAAGCTCGACTTCATGGCAATGTTAGCACTCCCGACCTCGGACCATCGCGAGAATATTTCTGAAGAAATAGGAGCCGCAGGCTGAAATTCCAACCCACCGCGCGCTCCCGCGCAAAGACTAACCCCACAACCGCAAGTAAAGATGACCGTACTGCTCATCGTCGGAACGGACACAGCAGCAGGCAAATCCGTTCTGACAACTGCCCTGGCAGCCTACTGGCAAAAATATTGCCGCCGCCCCCTGGGCATTTTAAAACTGCTCCAAACCGGCGCGGGAGACCGAGAACTCTACGGGCGGCTTTTTGGAGACGACCCTGACATCCGCTTGGCGACCCCGGTGGCCTTCGCGACCCCTGCAGCACCGCCTATTGCGGCGGCCATCGCAGGCGAGCGCGTCGATCTAAAACCGATTTGGGAAGCTCTGATGCAGCTGCGGCAAACCCAGGCGCTTACATTGGTTGAGGCTCTAGGAGGCCTGGGCTCGCCCGTGACCGACGAGCTAACCGTAGCCGACATCGCCGCGCTGTGGCACCTGCCGGCAGTGTTGGTGGTGCCGGTGCGGCTCGGCGCGATCGCCCAGACCGTTGCCAATATCGCCCTAGCACGGCAAGTCGGGGTCGATCTGCGCGGCATCATCTTAAATTGCCAGCAGCCAGACGCAGAAAGCAACATCGATTTGTGGGCGCCACCAGATCTGCTCCTGCAACTGGGGCAGGTGCCTGTTTTGGGGATGCTGCCTCACATGGCCGCACCCGAAGATGTAGCGGAGTTGGCGCGGGGTGCGTCAAACTTGGTGCTAGATGCAATCTTGCCTGTCTCCTGCTGACGAGCAATCTCTAAGGCCGCCGATGATTCCGATTTCTCTCAATCCTGACGGCGTCGATCTCGGGCAAATTCGCCCCGAGATTCGCGACCTACAGCCTGAGTTGGTGCAATGGCGACGCCGATTACACCAGTATCCCGAACTCGGGTTTCAAGAAGAGCTAACTGCTCGCGCGATCGCCGAGCGGCTCGATGCCTGGGGTATCGAATACCAAGCTGGCATTGCCAAGACAGGGATCGTCGCGACACTCGCCGGTTGCGAGTCAGGGCCAGTGTTGGCGATTCGGGCGGATATGGACGCGCTCCCAATCCAAGAGGAGAATGACGTGCCCTACCGTTCTTGCCACGCGGGTAAGATGCACGCCTGCGGCCACGACGGCCACGTGGCGATTGCCTTAGGGGTCGTGCGGTACTTAGCCGATCGCCGCCAGCATTTTCGCGGCACGGTGAAAGTGATTTTCCAGCCGGCAGAAGAAGGCCCCGGCGGCGCCAAACCCATGATCGAAGCTGGCGTGCTGCAAGATCCGGCGGTAGACGCAATCGTAGGCTTGCACCTTTGGAATAATTTGCCTTTAGGTGTGGTTGGCGTGCGCGCCGGCGCGCTCATGGCCGCAGTCGAGTGCTTTCGCTGCAAGATCTCCGGCAAGGGCGGCCACGGCGCGATGCCCCACCAAACGATTGATGCGGTACTGGTGGCCGCTCAGGTCGTCACGGCGCTGCAGGCAATTGTTGCCCGTAACGTCAATCCGCTCGATTCTGCCGTCGTGACCGTCGGCACCCTGCAAGCCGGAACGGCTCTAAATGTGATTGCCGATACGGCCAACCTCAGTGGGACAGTGCGCTATTTCAACCCCGAGCTAGATGGCTGGATGCGCGATCGCATCGACGCAACCATTGCCGGCATTTGTGCCAGCCACGGGGCCCGCTACGACCTGGAGTATTGGAAACTCTATCCACCTACGATCAACGATCCGAACATTGCCGATCTCGTCCGCTCGGTAGCCCTTGAGGTGGTCGAGACGCCGGCAGGGGTTGCCCCCGAGTGCCAGACGATGGGCGGCGAAGACATGTCTTTTTTCCTGCAAGAAGTGCCGGGGTGTTATTTTTTCCTGGGGGCGGCCAATCCCGAGAAGGGGCTTGCTTACCCACACCATCACCCGCGCTTCGACTTCGACGAGACAGCCCTCGCAATGGGCGTCGAAATTTTTGCTCGCTGCGTCGAAAAATTCTGCCAGAGATCGCCCCACGCTACTTGAGAGGCCAATCGCCCGACACGGCAGCCTATGAAACCCCAAGATTACCTGCTCTACTACATCTTCAAGTGGCCGATTATCACGCCCATGCTGCGGGGCTACTTTCGCGGGCGCATCTACGGAGCCGAAAATGTCCCCCCCACCGGCCCGCTGACCGTCGTCTCCAATCATGCCAGCTACTTCGACCCGCCCATCATTTCGGGTTGCGTGCGCCGGCCGGTCGCCTACATGGCCAAAGAAGAATTATTCCGCATTCCGGTTTTCAACCACGCCATACGTCTCTACGGGGCCTATCCGGTGCGGCGCGGCGTCGTCGATCGCCAGGCCATCAAGTCGGCTCTGCACCTTTTGGATCGAGACTGGGCGATCGGAATTTTTCTGCAGGGGACGCGCACGGCCGACGGCCGCATCGATTCGCCCAAATTAGGCGCGGCGACGATTGCTGCTAAGGCTCGCTCGCCGATGTTGCCGATATGCCTTTGGGGCACCGAGGGAATTCTGCAGAAGGGGTCGCCGGTGCCGCGCCCGGTGCCGCTTACGATCCGCATTGGCGAGGTCGTGCCTCCCCCAGCTTCGACCGCTCGAGACGACCTGCAGGCAACAACCGCCAAGTTGGCAGACACGATCAACGCCCTGCACGCCCTCGGGCGAGGATAGCCTGCAGGTTCTAGGTGCGGGGCTACTGGACTTTTTGGCGCACTTCCCGCAGCTTGTTGGGGATGCCGTCGCAACCACCGGGGACCGTCGCACGGGACTTCTCGCCACACCAAGCACAGCAGTAGTAGCGCTGCGCTTCGCTCAAGCCCTGCACGCCGCCAAAGTCGGCATTCTCGATTACAGCACCCGTGTGCTCGCCGGTTGCATAGTCGGGCGAGCTGCTGCGATCGCGCGGCGATGCCGTCTCAGCATCGCCGTAAAAGAGTCGCGCCCCTCTGAGATTGGCACTCGTTAGCCGCGCGCCAAACAAAATCGCGCGCGCTAGATTCGCTCGGTAGAGCCCCGCACGGCTGAGATTGGCTTGAATGAGATTGGCTTCGCTCAAATCCGTCCAGCGCAAGTCGGTTCCGGCCAGGGCGGCCCCGGCGAGCATCACCCCCAAGTCGATCACGCGCAGGCCGCGCTCGCGGTCTTCGGCGTAACCGCCCTGGCCATCGAGTATGGGGCGCCCTAGGTGACCGTCTCGCTTGAGGGGAGTCAGCAGCTTCGATTGGGACAAAAACCGGATGATTTTAGCTTTACCGGCAGCATCGACACTACTCAAAATCGCGGCCGTGCGGCCCTCGGCAAAGGCTCGCTCTTGGGGCCAATCTTCAAGGAGTCCCTCATCGTTGAGGGCGAGATCGGAGATGCCCTGAAAATAAGCGTCAATCGTTTGCTGCTGGGTGATCGAGTTTTGTTGGATGGTTAAATCTCGCGAAATCGCATACTGCCGCCAGGCCACGTAGACTGCAAAAATCGCAATCGCAATCTGGCCGATGGCCCCCACCCAATCCGCCCAGGAGCCAAACTCATCCCACTGCACCCGCGCCAGCCAGCCACTAATGCTGCGGTAGACTCCCAAATATTTCAATAAGCCCAGAACCGCAAAGGTAAACCCCAACCACCCCACCACAGCCTGGCGATCGACATCAAAGCCCCCCCACCAAGCGCGAATGACCGGGACAACCGTCGGCAGCGACAGGGCCAGGGCTAGGATGGCCCCAGAGAAACCCAGCCAAGTATTTCCCAGCGTCCAGCCCGTTGCCAACAATACCCAAGCCCCCAACACCTGCAGCGTGGCCCAATCGACGCTCCGGGGCGGTCTGGTGGCCTGGGACGAAGCTGCAGAATCGACGGGCACATCGTCGAGAGACGCTACTTTTTCAGAAATTGGGTCTAGAGGAGCGCTCATCGCAGGCAAGATTGCTGGTAGCTTTACATCAAGATACATTAGACCCTCAATAGCTTGCAGTCATGAAGCACGCAAGCGATCGGGCGCGACTCTTAGAATAGAATGTGCTCTTAAAAGAGGATGCGCTGTTGGGTTATTTACCGATGAAATTGACTATCACCCGCTTCGGAGCGTTCGCGATTGCCCTCGGGATGGTTGGCTTGAGCCAGGCAACAGCCGTTGCCCAGTTCGGTTCGGGCGGCGGTTTTGAAGGCGACCCCAAATATCAAAGTTCCGAGAGCGGCGGCCTCTTCCCCGGGCAAGAAGATGGCGGCCTCGACCCCTTTCAGCTGCTCCACCGCAGCCGCCTGAAGCCCAGCCGCTCTCTCGATGAGTTTGCCACTGATGGCAACGGGCAAATCGACGAAGCCGGTGCCGAGTTTCGCCGCCGCCAGTTGGAGCAGCTCAATTGCACCGACGCTGCGCCCCCAGCAACCTGCGCGCCGACGCAGCCGCAGTAGGCCCCCGAGCTAGATATCTAGCTCGGCCAGGTTGAGGCGGGGGCCGTAGGTTTCGATAAACTCCCGCCTCGGCGCGACGCGATCGCCCATCAGTACCGTGAAGGTGCGATCGGCTTCGGCAGCATCTTCGATTTCCACGCGCTTGAAGGTGCGAGTTTCTGGGTTCATGGTCGTCTCCCACAACTGCTGGGGCATCATTTCCCCCAAGCCTTTGAAGCGCTGGATCGTGTACTTTGCATTGGCCGGGAACTCGTGCTCGATCAGATTGTTGAGTTCGCGATCGCTATAGCAATAGTAGGGATTGCGCCCCCGCTCGACTTTGTAGAGGGGCGGGCAGGCAATGTAGATGAAGCCGCGATCGACCAGCTCGCGCTGGTAGCGGTAGAAGAACGTCAGCAGCAGGGTGCGGATGTGGGCGCCGTCAACATCCGCGTCAGTCATGATGACGACGCGATGGTAGCGCAGTTGGGACTCGTCAAACTCTTCGCCCTTGACGCCCAAGCCCAGCGCCGTAATCAGAGACTGTACCTCGGCATTTTTGTAGATCTTGCTGTCGTCGGTTTTTTCAATGTTGAGAATCTTGCCTCGCAGGGGCAAGATGGCCTGGAAGCGGCGATCGCGCCCCTGCTTGGCACTGCCACCGGCGCTGTCGCCCTCAACCAGGAAAATTTCTGAATCGGCCGGATCGCGCGAGCTGCAGTCTGCTAGTTTGCCGGGCAGCGTTGCCGATTCGAGTACTGATTTGCGCCGAACGAGTTCGCGCGCGCGCCGGGCGGCTTCGGCTGCCTTGAAAGACTGCACTGCTTTTTCGATGACGGCATCGGCAACGTTGGGATTGAATTCTAAAAACTCGTTGAGGACCTCGCCAACTAGCGTGTCGACAATGCCGCGCACTTCGGTGTTGCCCAGCTTGGTCTTCGTCTGACCCTCGAATTCTGGCTCTGGCACTTTCACCGAAATAACAGCCGTCAGGCCCTCGCGGATATTTTCCCCGCCTAGTTTGGAGTCGCTGTCTTTGAGGTCTTTGAGCTTGTTGCGCTTGCGAGCGACGGTGTTGATGGTGCGAGTGAGCACGGTTTTGAGACCTTCGAGGTGAGTGCCGCCATCGACCGTGCGAATGTTGTTGGCAAACCCCAAAATATTGTCGTTGTAAGCGTCGATGCACCATTGCAGGGCGACTTCGACCGTGACCCCATCGCGATCGCCCGAGACATAAATAATATCTTGGTGCAGTGGCTGCTTCTCGCGGACCATGTAGGCGACGTATTCGCGAATGCCACCTTCGTAGAAGTAGGTTTCCTCGCGAGGGCTCTCGGGGCGGCGATCGGCAAAGGTAATCTTGACCCCAGCGTTTAAGTACGCAAGCTCCCGCAATCGTCCGGCCAGGGTGCCATAGTCGAAGTGGGTCGTCTCCGTAAAGATCTCGGCATCTGGTGAAAAGGCAACCCGAGTGCCGGTCGTGTCTTTGTCACCTGGCTCGACTTGCAGATCTCCCTGGGGCTCGCCGCGGGAGTAGTTTTGGGTGTAGAGTTTGCCCCCGCGGCGCACTTCGACTTTGACCCATTCTGATAGCGCGTTCACGACCGAGACGCCCACCCCGTGAAGGCCGCCGGAAACCTTGTAACCACCGCCGCCAAACTTGCCGCCGGCGTGCAGCACGGTCATCACCGTTTCTAGAGCCGACTTGCCCGTGCTTGGATGGACGTCTGTGGGGATGCCGCGCCCGTCATCTGTTACCGAGACAGAACCGTCTGCGTTGATGTCGACTTCAATGTGGGTGCAATACCCTGCCAGCGCTTCATCGATGGAGTTATCGACAACCTCGTACACTAGGTGGTGCAGACCGCGAGGGCCGGTCGAGCCGATGTACATGCCCGGTCGCTTGCGCACCGGCTCGAGCCCCTCAAGTACCTGGATCTGCTCGGCGCCGTAGGTATCGCTCATCAAAAGTTCTCCCTTGCAATACAGGAGCCGCTCGCGACGTTTGGCTCCTCGATGGCTAAAATCCTCAGAAATTCTAGCACATTGGGGTTCACGGCAGCCTGAACCGGCTTGGAAGAGACATTCAGAGAGGGACGCAGCCCGACCTTGAAGTTTCGTATTGGCCAGTAACAACGAACGGTAACAATGAATGGCGGAGCGATCGCAATCGTAGGTGCAACGGCAACGGGCAAATCTAGGCTCGCCCTCGAGCTTGCCTGCCGTTTGTCGGGAGCGATTATTAGTGCCGATTCGCGGCAGGTGTATCGCGAGTTCGACATTGGCACGGCAAAACCGACCCGCGAAGAGCGTGCTGCCGCGCCGCACTATCTAATTGATATTTGCGATCCAACCGAGACGCTAACCCTCGCACAGTATCAGGCCCGGGCTCGGGCCGTCATCGAGCGTCATCTGCACGATCCGGAGGCCCCGCTGCCAATTTTGGTGGGCGGCACGGGCTTGTACGTCAAGGCGATCGTCCGAGGCTTAAAAATTCCGCCCGTGCCGCCTCAGCCAGGGCTGCGCGCGCAGTTGAGCGCTCTCGGCCAGAAGCTCTGCTACGCTCAGCTCGAGCAAATCGACCCGGATGCGGCAAACAAAATTCACGCCAACGATTCGGTGCGTACCTTGCGAGCTTTGGAGGTTTTCTACGTCACCGGCAGGCCTATTTCCGAGCTTCAGGGAGAAGATCCTCCCGGCTACCCAACCTTACAAATCGGCCTGCGCGCGGACCCAGCAACGATGGCTCGTAGAATTCGGCAACGCACTACAACCATGATTGCCTCGGGATTCGTTGAAGAGGTCCGCGCCCTCATCGAGGAGTATGGCTGGGACTTACCACTGCTGCAAACCCTAGGCTACAGAGAGATTAGAGCGCACCTGAGGGGGACAACCAACCTAGCAGACGCAAAAGAGTCGATCGTCCGACACACTTGCCAGTTTGCCAAGCGACAGCGCACTTGGTTCGAGGCCGACCCGACGATCTGGTGGTTCGATTGCGAGCAGCCTCATTTGGGCGACGAGATCGAGCGAGCGATCGTGTCTCGCAGAAGCGTGGGGTAATACCAATATCTCTCATGTTCGGGATTTCCAGCAGGCGGAGCTGCTGTTCCCTTCTTTCTCTGTGATTCGACCAGAAGAATTTATTCGGAGATATATAGGATCTTATTGTCGGGCGCGCGGGCACGACCGCTGCAAAAGAACCCAAGGGCTCGGGTACGGTGGCCGCACCCAGGCCACCCAAGAAGATTGCAGCATCGGGGTCAGCAGTAAACTCCTCGGCGCACCCAGATCCGAAACTTCAAAAACAATCGGATCGACGAGATCGGGGCCTTGTAGATTGCCATTTCCAATCACAACGGTCGACAGAACGCGGATTCTCTAGACATGAAAATTCAGTAGAATCTCACACAGAGATCGCCCATCGGTGCGAGAAAGAAGCGATGAAGAAAGTCAAAAAAGCCCTAATCGCAGGAAGCGTGCTGATTGTCGTTCCTGTATATACGCTTCTCGTACTGAGTACGTCTGATAGGCCGGGCGCGACGACATTCAGAACCTTTCAGCAGCCGGATGAGATCGATTATGAGTCATTCGATCCATATGAGGTCGCTATCACCGAAGGGAGCATTCAATGGTCCACAGTTGGTTGGCCCCGGTCGATCCTCATCAAGGTCACCCGCAGTGGAGAGACGTCCTACGGACATTTCATAGAGACAAATTTGTGCGTGGAAGATGCGACCAAAATTACGTCCGAATGGGATGACACTGGCGTGACTCTCCAGTTTGCAACGGGCCATAGATTGACCATACCCAAAGAAGCTTTCATTGGAGGACGTTAACTGGCACGCCGATGCTGGCGCGGGAGCACTCAAACGCGGCCGGGTGGATGAAATCGCACCGGAGTTGAGCTGTCCTCCTGTTCCAAGTGATAATACAGACGAACTCTTCTGTAGAGATCGGCCAGCCATGCTCGACCTGCTCAAACTCGCCCAGCAACTCCCCGGCATCAGCGAACACCTAACCCAAGAAGCCGCTGCCGGGCACCAGCGTTTGGAGAGCGGGCAACAGCTCCTGCAGGCCGCCGATCGCGCCCGTGCCCAACTCGTCGCGCGCCATGCTGCCTGGCGGGAGCGTTTGCTCTTTTCGGCGGCAATTCCTTTAGAGCCCCTCGGAACCCGCACGGATATTCCGGTGCCGCCCAAGCAACACAGCGTCTTTGCCACCGATGGCTCGCAAATTGCCCCCTCCCACCACGAGATTGCTTACTGCTACCTCATTAATATCGGGCGGGTGATGCTCCACTACGAGCAGGGGCTGATGCCACTGCTAGACAGCTTGCCGGAAGTCTTTTACCGAGCCGAAGATCTCTACGAATCCCGACAGTGGGGGATCCGTATTGAAGATTGGATGGGCAATCGGCGCACGGTGTCTGAGTTGAGCGCTCTTGCTGAGATGGCTTGTGCCTGGGTCGAGCCCCCCGGCCCCCACAGCGAGCCCCGCGTGGCCTTGGTGGATGGATCGCTCGTTTACTGGTTTTTGGAGAATCTTCCCACCGATGCCCGCGATCGCCTCCTCGCCCCCTTGCTAGAAGCCTTCGCGCGCCTGAGTGCCGCACGGATTCCCTTGGTGGGGTACTGCAGCACTCCACGCAACACGGAAGCGACTAGGTTCTTGCGCCTGCAGGCGTGCCCCCACACCGAGCCCGACTGTTTCGGGCATTGCGGCGATCGTCACGAAGCAGGCAAACCTTTTCCCTGCCAAGTTCTCGATCCCTTGCGGGATAGGACTCTGTGGGGGCATGTGTTGGCTCCCGGCCAGCGCGGGCCCCTATGGCGGAGCTCGGCACGAATTTTGGATCTCTACGACGCCGCCGCACGGGTTTGTTTTTGCTACGTTCACGTTGGCTCCGAGATCGCGCGAGTCGAGGTTCCGGCTTGGGTTGCCGAAGACCGGGATCTGTTCGATCGCACCCTCGGCATCGTGCTCGCCCAGGTCCACAAAGGCTACGGCTATCCAGTTGCCCTTGCCGAAGCCCACAACCAGGCTGTGGTCAGAAGCGGCGATCGCGCCCGGTTTTTTGGCCTGCTCGAGCAGCAAATGGTCGACGCGGGCTTACAGAATGTTGGCACTTCTTACAAAGAGGCTCGCAAGCGCCGCAGCATTGCCTGATGTTCTTGTTTTGTGTTGCTCGCATGTAGCATGTAAGTCCATTGCAGCAGGCTACCGTTTGCGATCGCGGCCAGAGGGGTTACTGCACTGGCGTCAAGAACGCACGCTCGCCGTCTCGGAACTGACAATCGCGGTCACTTTGACGCCAAATTCTTCTTCAAAGGCGACTTTTTTCTCCTGAAGATTCCAGATCTCGAGCGCGCAGTTGTCTTGCGGATCGCGAGGTATCAAGTGGAGTTCTAGGCGCTGCTTTTTGGGTAAATACTTGCATTCAAGGCAAGAGATCGCACCAATTTGGCGGCGATCTAAGGCTACAGCAATACGCAACAGGGCACTGAGGCGATCGACGCGCAACTGCCACTGCTCCGACAAGCTTTGGTAGCTTTCGTGCTTTTTTTTGGGTTTACTTTTGCGGTGGTAGCGGGCAATATTGGCGATGGTTTCGACTTCTGTTTCGGTGAAGCCCAGCAGCTCGCCGTGACGAATCAAATAATAGGAGTGCTTGTGGTGAGCGGCATGAGAGATGTAGAGACCGCAGTTGTGCAAAATTGCGGCCACCCAGAGCATCTCGCGCTCGTCGCTGCCCCACTCGTGGAGCTGACCTCGCAGCCGATCGAACAAAATGGTGGCAAACTTGGCAACCCGCTCGGCATTGTCGAGATCGACGTTGTACTTGCGCGCCAGCTTTAGGGTGCCGCGCTCCCGCACCGACTGGTGATAGCGCAGGCGATTGTCAATTAAGCCGCGAGCGAGCATCCAATCGACAATGACCCCCTCGCGTAGGGCGCGCTCGCAAATAATCATTTCCTCGGCCCCAAGCAGCCCCAGGGCCTCTTGCAAGATGAGCGCCCCAGCCACGACAATCTCCGCTCGCCGCGCCCCCACTCCCGGTAGCGCCGCGCGCCCGTCGCGATCGAGCTTGACCAGGCGCTCGACTAAATTCGTCAGATCGCGGGCCGAGACGCGGTATCCCTGCAGGGGACTGGGGATGGTTCCCAAGGTTTCGGAAGCGTGCCAAATTGCCAGGGATTCTGCCGTTCCTGAGGTTGCCACCAACCGCAGGTCTTCTCCCGGCTTCAGGGTCGCCAGCGCCCGCGCGGTCGCTCGTCCGAAAATGCCCCGAATATGCTCCCGCAGAGATTCAAGCTCGCCAACCGCAGGCGGGTCGGCTGCGAGAAACTCCTGGGTTAGCCGAACGGCCCCAACTTTGGTGCTGCTCAAAAAACGGGGCTCGTCACCATCGCCGAGGATAAGCTCCGTCGAGCCACCCCCCACATCGATGATGGCATGGGGCTGCCGGCCAAACTCCATCGCCGAGAGCACCCCCAAATAGATGCGGCGGGCTTCTTCCTGGCCGGAGACCAAAGCAACTTCGATGCCGATTTCTTCGGCCACGCGACGAACGAAGGCCCGGCCATTGGGGGCTTCGCGCGTGGCACTGGTGGCTACGGCAATAATCTGCTCGACTTGGAAACTGTTGGCAAGATCCCGGCAGCGCCGCAGGGCAGCCAAGCTGCGGTCGATGGCAGCCTCGGTAAGATTCCCCGTCGCCGGATCGCAGGCCCCCAAGCGGACGGTGTCTTTCTCGCGCGTCAGAATGCGAAATGCCGGCAGTGCTGGCTGAATCTCGACCACCACCATGTGGATGGAGTTGGTGCCGATATCGATCGCCGCGATGCAGCGGGCCTCATCCGCTGGTCCCGCGGTGTCGGCCCATGCCCCGCGAATTGGCGTAACTGCTACCTCTGCCATAGCGCGCGCGATTGGCGATGTAAATGCTGTAGAAGGTGTATATAGACCTTACACGACTTTGCAACCGTTCCTTACAATCCTTGCAAGCTTCCCGATGGCAAGCCAACCTCCTCTTTCTTCCCAATCCACCTGGCGCGCGATCGTGCATCTGTTGCGCTGGCACAAGCCGACTGGGCGCTTGATCCTGATGGTTCCCGCCCTTTGGGGCGTATTTCTCGGGGCCGGTGGCCGGCCGCCCCTACCGCTGGTGGGGGTTATTATTCTGGGCTCTCTGGTCACCAGCGCTGCTGGCTGTGTCGTTAACGACCTGTGGGATCGCAACATCGATCCGCAAGTGGAGCGCACCAAGTCTCGTCCCCTGGCCGCGCGCGCCCTTTCAGTCAAAGTTGGCCTTGTTGTGGCCTCAATTGCCTTTGTCTGCGCTGCAGTGCTCGCCCTCTATCTCAATCCCATCGGCTGGTGGCTCTGTGTGGCAGCCGTTCCGGTTATCGTGGCCTATCCCTTGGCCAAGCGCGCCTTTCCCGTGCCACAGTTGGTGCTGTCTCTGGCTTGGGGCTTTGCCGTTTTAATTAGTTGGAGCGCGGCAAGCTGCGGCGCTCCAGGTGCGTCGATCGCCACTTGCTTGGGGCGCGACACCTATTTGCTCTGGGGCGCGACGGTGTTGTGGACCCTAGGGTTCGACACAGTCTACGCCATACCCGATCGCGAGGACGATCGGCGCATTGGTGTGAACTCCAGCGCGCTTTTTTTTGGCGATCGGGTAGCAGAGGCCGTGGGCGCGTTCTACCTGGGGACGGCGCTGCTGCTAGCTACCCTCGGAGTGTTGCGCCCCCTAGCACTACCCTTTTGGCCGACTTGGGGGCTGGCGGTATTGGGTTGGAGCTGGCAGTACTGGCGGCTGCGATCGCCGATCGCCCAGCCTAAATCTCTCTACGCTCGTATCTTTCGTCAGAACGTCGCGATCGGGTTCATCCTGTTGGGAGGAATGATTGCTGGGAGTGCGGGCTAGGCTCCGGAAGATTGCACCGCCAACCGCACGATCCAGGGCACGATCGACACCACACACACCAGCCGCACCAAGTGCATGATGAGCACCGTTGGCCCCTGGGCGCCAATGTCGAGTGCGATTAGGCTCATGTCCGAGAGGCCGCCAGGAGCCGAGCCCAAAAAGGCTGTAAGCTTCTCGACCCCCAGCCAGCGCGAGACCAGTAGCGCAGAGAGCATACCAGTCCCGATCGCGATCGCCGCACACACCAGCGCGGGCTGCCAGAGGGTCTTAAGAGAAACAACAATATCGGCGGTGAAGCGGCTCCCCAAAATAATGCCTAAGCCCACCTGCAAGATTAGCCGGGCTTCTCCTGGAGGAGAGGCCATGGGCACTTTTCCTGACATGTTGGCAATGGCCACCGCGAGCATGGCGCCGACGAGAACGCCAGCCGGCAAGCGGAGGGCATAACCGACAGCAGCACCCAGAATGCCAATTGCCACCATCGAGAAGTACGAGAGTGCTGCCTCCATGAATCTGCTCCCCAACGCTACTATTGCTGCTTATCCTAGGCGATCGCGGGCGTGCTTTAGTGTTGTGCCCCATCAAGTCTCGAGGTGGGTTCGCAGCGCTGCCAATTGGGCCCGTGCCTTATCAAGGGATTCGTGCCATTCTCGCGTGGGGTCGCTATCGGCAACAATGCCAGCCCCGACTTGCCCCCAAATGCGATCGCCCGCGCGCAGCAGCGTGCGAATCAAAATATTCAAATCCAGATTGCCTTGCCCGTCGAGATAGCCGCAGGACCCGTAGAACAAGTTGCGCCGGACGGGCTCGAGTTCTTCGATGATTTCCATACAGCGTACCTTCGGGCAGCCCGTAATCGTGCCGCCGGGAAACAGCGCTGCAATGGCATCGACAGCGGTTTTGCCCGCCTGGAGGCGGCCGCGCACGTTGCTAACCAGGTGCATGACGTGGCTGTAGCGCTCGATGGCGAGCAACTCGTCGACTTCGACAGTCCCCACCTGCGCTACCCGCCCCAAATCGTTGCGCTCGAGATCGACGAGCATGATGTGTTCGGCAAGTTCTTTGGGGGTAGCCTGTAGCTCGGCAGCCAATCGGCGGTCGGCGGCGATCGTGCGCCCGCGCGGGCGCGTCCCGGCGACCGGGCGCGTCTGGCAGGTGCGACCCTCGACGCGGAGCAGGCGCTCGGGCGAGCATCCGATGAGGTCGCCCCAGGGCGTCTGCCAAAAACTCGCGAAGGGAGAGGGGTTGAGCTGCTGCAAGGTGCGATAGAGATCCCAGCTACCGGTGCGGATCTCGGTGGCAAAGCGCACGGAAAGATTGACCTGGAAGCTATCCCCGGCCCGGATGTAGTCTTGGGCGCGGCGCACGGCGTCTTCGTACTCGGCTTGGGTCACGATTGCCCTGGCTGGGGGAGGAGTGCCCGGCGCCAGCGATATTCTGCCGATCGGTTTGGTGTCGCGCTCGAGCCTTGCTTGGATCCGATCGAGGGCAGCTGCGCTCTGGGCCGCGAGCCAGAGGCGGTTTTCAAGGCGATCGAGCAGGGCAAATTCGGCCGGCTCGTACCAAAAGGCTGGCGGAAAGGGCAGGGGCTCGGGGTTGATCTCGGGCAAAACCTCGACTTCGCGCGCCAGGTCGTAGGCCAGCCAGCCGAGCCATCCCCCCCGAAAGGGCAAGCCCTCGGGCGCTTCGGCGGCAGCGTCGCTGCCACAGCGCAGCAAGTCGGCCAAAAAAGGAAACGTGCCGCCGATAGCCGGCGTCCAGCACCGGCCGGGACGAGGCGGCCCAGCACACAGAGAATAGCGAGCCAGATGCCCAGCGAAGCTCGGGTCTCGGCAATCTGCTGCTGGCGGCGGACTCTCGAGCAAGACGCAGATTTCACCAGGGCGATAAAACCCCCGGTAAAAAAGCGCGGCCGCCCCCAGGCCGCGAGCATCGAGCGATCGCCAGACCCACGGACGCAGGGGTTGCAGCCGAGGTGCGGTCGCGCTCAAGAGAGACTGCCCCAGACCCAACGCGCTGCTAAAAAAGGCACCAGCGCTCCGAGGGCGAGCCAGTCGGCCCCGCCCAAGCGAAGCAGGTGCCACTCGACTTTATGTTCGCTGGGGCTGGTGAACCCGCGCACGTCCATCGCCGTGGCAATTTGCTCGGAGCGCAGCAAGAGATTCTCCAGCAGGCGATCGGCGATCGAGAGCCAAATCTTGGCTTGGCCGCGCCAGCTAATTTTTTTCCACTCGATGGCGCGGGTCTGGAGCGATCGCGCCAGGTTTTGCACTTCTTCGAGGACCAATGGAATAAAGCGCAGTGCCAGCGTCAGCGTCAGCACGATTTCCGTGACGGGCACCCGCAAGCGCCGTAGGGGTTGGAGGAGTTCTTCGATGCCGGCTGTAATTTCCTCCGACGCCGTTGAGAGCAGGTAGAGATTGGTGGCGTAAATCAGGGTAAAGAGTAGCGATCCGACGCGCACTCCCAACTCCAGAGAGCGGCGCGTCACCAAAATATCCGGCACCAAAAAACTGGGATGCTCGACATCGAACACGACGTAGTCATAGCTACCAGGTTGAGGAAGTGCGACGAGGCTCGTATCGAAAACCGGTAACCGGGGCTGCTGGGTCAAATTCAGACCATCGTTGAAGATACAGGTCAGGGCAAACACCATGAAACTAAACAGCGTCAGCAACCCGAGCTGTTGGCGCCACACTCGCTTGGGAATGCCAGCCAACAGGGTCAGCAGCGCCAACACGCCACAGATGCCCGCGCGCCAGTAGGAATTGGCATGCAAGGGGGAGAGCAAAAAGATAAACAGCCAAAGAAGCTTGACGCGCGGATCGAGGCGGTGCATCCAGGTTCGCGGATTTTCCAGATACAAGCCAATCGGCAGGGTCCGCAACAAGTCCATGGGCTATTTTTCCCCTCGCGCCAACAACCAAACACTGTAGCAGCTCGGGCTAGCCCGGGTCGGCAGCGGCGCGATCGCCCCTCCGCGCCGCCGACTCGGCCGATCGCCGGAGGAAGGCGCGCGCTGCTTCTGTGTCGAGCGGGCGACTGTAGAAGAAGCCCTGAATGCAATCGCAGCCCAAGGCCAGCAGGCGCTCGCGTTGGGCCTGGGTCTCGACGCCTTCGGCAGTCGTCGTCAGTTTGAGTCCTCGGCCGAGGCTCAAAATGGTCTCGACAATAGCCGCATCTTCCGAGCTGGTTGCCAGATTGGCAATGAAGGCCCGGTCGACCTTGAGTACGTCGAGAGGCAGGCGACGGAGGTGGCTCAACGAGGCATAACCCGTTCCGAAATCATCGAGGGCCACCTGCAACCCTCGGGCGCGACAGGCATTCAAGATAGCCAAAGTCCGATCCAGATTTTGCATGGCCGCAGTTTCGGTAATTTCGAGCTGCACGCAGCGCGGGTCGATCCCAGCACCCGTGACGATCGCCAGAAAACGGTCGAGTAGGTTGGGGTCCCGGAGCTGGATGGGAGAAAGATTGACGGCAACATACTCAGGCGCAATGCCCTCGGCTTGCCAGCGAGCGTATTGTTGGCAGGCAGACTGTAAGACCCATTCGCCCAAAGGCACGATCGTGCCATTCTCTTCGGCAAGGGGAATAAACGATGCTGGCGAAATCCGGCCTGCCTGCGGGCGATCCCAGCGCAGGAGCGCCTCCATACCGACGGGCTTGCCCGTGGCTGCAGTGGCAATCGGCTGATATTCGGCCGCAAACTGGTTGCTCTCGAGGGCGCGATAGAGTTGGTTTTCTAGCTGTAGGCGCGCCGCCGCCTGAGAATTGAGCTTGGGCGCAAAAAAAGCAGTGCAATTGCGGCCGCGATTTTTAGCATCGTAGAGCGCTGCGTCGGCATTGCGCAGCAATGTCTCGCGATCGCGGCCGTCGGTAGGATAGAGCGCGATCCCGAAGCTGCCGGTGAGCCGGAAAGAGTCGCCCTCATGCTCGAACGGCACTGCCAGGGATTCTCGCAAGTGAGTGGCGACAGCCAGGGCGTCTTCCGAATCGGCAACATCTGGCAGCAAGCAAACGAATTCGTCCCCGCCCCAGCGGGCGACCGTCGCGGTGGGGGGCAAGTTGCCCTGCAAGCGGCGCGCCAGTTGCAGCAGCAATACGTCGCCTGCGGCATGCCCGAGGCTATCATTGACCAGCTTGAAGCGATCGAGATCGAAAAATAGAACGGCCAGCTGCGCGTTCGCCGCGCGGGCCCGCGCGATCGCCCCGTCAAGCTCTACCTCGAGAGCAGGGCGATTGGGCAAGCAGGTCAGGGCATCGCTGTAGGCCTGCTGGCGCAGGAGATCCTCGGCACGCTGGCGCTCGATGGCACTGCCGAGGCTAGCAGCAGCAGCAAACAAAATCGACTGCTCGCTCTCGAGCCACTGCCGCGCCTCGCGGCAGGCGTCGAAGCCGACATAGCCCCAAAGTCGATTGCCCACCAGCACGGGGACCATCACGATTGAGAGAATGCCATCCCGACTCAGGATCTCCCGCTCGTTGGGGGGGAGTGCCCGCACGACACCTGCGACCGCTCGACCGCGCTCGAAGGCATCGAGCCAGCGCCCGAGACCCGAGCCCTCGTAGGAGGCATTTTGCCAATGGGGGCGGTCGATTGTCGGGGCGCACCCAGGCCGCGTCCACTCGAAGCGCATGCTCATCAGCGTATCTCCGGGTTGAGAGCCCGCGTAGTTTTCATAGACGTAGGCGCGATCGACTTCGGCGGCTTCTCCCAGAATGGTCAGCATTTGCGGGATCGCCCGTTCGAGGTCGGGTTGGCTCAACAGCAACGAAGCAACGCGAGCGACCCCATCGAGCAGGCATTGCTGTCGGCGCAGTTCGGTCTCGACGAGCTTGCGGGCGGTGATATCTTCAACCGTCCCTTCGTAGCCGATGGGGCTGCCATTTTCTGCATAGAGCGCCCGCGCGCACTCAGAAATCCAGATGATGCTTCCATCTCGGCGGCGCACCTGGGACTCAAAACCATGGACGAGGCCTTTGTCGGCCATCTCGCGGATGAACCGCTGCCGTTGCCTGGGGTCGACGTAGAGCTGTCGGCTGATATCGGTGAGTTCGCTGGCAAGCGTCTCGGGGCTATCGTAGCCGTACATCTGAGCCAACATGGGATTGACCTTGAGATAGCGCCCTCCCAAGGTGCTCTGGTAGATGCCCTCGACGGCATTCTCGAATATGCTGCGGTACTGCAGCTCGGCTTGACGGCGCTCGAGGGTCTGGGAGATATTGGTCGCCGCTGTCATCAACCAACTGACAATTGCGGGCTCCCAGACCCGTTCGGCCGCACAATCGTCAAACCCCACGCACCCGACGAGGCCGTTCCCCACCCGGAGAGGGACGACGAGCAGCGACTGAATTCCTTGAGGCACGAAACGAGCCTGCTCGCATGGGTGAGCGCGCGCGACGAGCTTGCTGTAGGGTTCCCCCTTCTCCAGAAAAACAGCCATGTCGGGGAATTCTGTTGGCGTGCAGCGCACATTCTGTAGGGCTGGGTTTTGGAGTTCCGAGCTGACTCCTGGGGCGCACCATTCTGCCACTCGGTTTATCAGGAGCGCACCATCGGGAGCGCGCGTCGCTGCGAATACGTAGGCCCGGCTAGCCCCAATCGTCGAGCCCAGCAACCGCACGACCCGCTTGTAAATCTCTTGAGGCTCGCGACCATCCCAAGCTAGGAGCAACTGCTGCATTTTTACCAGGGCGGCCAAACAGCGCTCGCTCTGGCTCAGGGCTACTTCGACCCGCTTGCGCTCGGTGACATCGGTGATAAACCCTTGCAATCCTGCCGGCCGACCGATGGCATCGTACAGAATGCGGCCGCACTCTCTGACCCAGCGCTCGGTCTCGTCTTTGGCCTGCAAACGGTATTCTACTGTGTAGTAGAGGCGGTGATTGTCGACCGCCTCCCGAATCGAACCTAACAGTAGGGGCAGATCGGCAGAGAAAACAATCTTGTTGTAGGTGTCTCCCAGAAGTTCCTCGTTGCGGTAACCCGTCACAGAAAAACAGCCCTCGCTCAAAGAGCGCATCGACCAGTTGGCATCGGGATTGCTCGAGAAAACCACCCCCGGCAGGGTGTCCATCGTCGTTTGGAACTGCTGTTTGCTCTGTAGTAGATCCCGCTCGGCTTTTCGCAACCGAGCGACTGCAGCTAGCTGAACGGCGATCGCCCTGAAGGTGTCCATCACCCGCTCGTCGGCCGGGCAGGTCCGCGTGGAAAAAAACACCAACACTGCCAGCAATTCCTCGGTGCGGTTGAGGATGGGGACGCCAAAGCCAGCCCGCAATCCAGCCGCCAAGGCGGCCTCAGATCGCACGAAAACTTCTGGTGGCAAGCCGGCTAGGTCCTCTAGCCAAACCGGCTTGCCTGTCTCCCAAATGCTGCCTGGCAGGCCACCGCCGCGAGGAAATGTTCGATTGAGGCTGGCCTGGCGAAATGCTCGCAGGGTTCCCCGTTCGGCCCAAGTCCCCGAGCTTCCTATTGGGAAATAGACTAGATGAGTCTTCGTGGCATCGGGTACCCAAATCTCCCCCCAGCACCAGCCTGCCTGAGTGCAAACCTCTTGAATGACTGCCCGCAGCGCTGCCTCGAAACTCGGGGCGTCGGCAATTTTCATGGAGAGCACTCGCAGCAGCGCCGCTACCCCCGGCTCGGCCTCCATGGAGATAGTAGCCCGCTCGATAAAGTAATCAGAGGAACTGCTGCTCGGCATCAAAAGCGATTAGGTGCAAGACAACTCTCGGTGGGATACTCGGATGCCGACTGGTGTTGGGTCCAAAGCTGGATCCGTGCAAGCTAGATTAGAGGTTGTGGATGAGTGAGAGCTTAAAAACCACTCGCGACCTTGAGTGACATGATATTTGTAAGACCCGCTCGCACGGTAGCAATACGCGAGCGGGATCTCGAGAAGACTTGTTACGCACTACCATACCTTCGCAGAAGACTCAGGCGCGGTGCGTCTTCGGACGGAATTTTCTGAGGGTTCGATGAGAGACAGTTGTTAGTTATCTACTAGATGCAGGCTGGGGTCTTGCGAGACCCAACCTTGGGAGGTCTGGAAGCGAACCTCAAAATGTAAGTGCGGTTGGCTCGTGTCGGGTTGTCCTGTTGTCCCGGTCGTACCCACAATCGTGCCGGCCTCTACGCGCTGACCGACAGCAACATCAACGCGATCTAGGTGGGCATAGCGCGTTTGACGCTGGCCGGCATGGTCGATCGCAACGAGGTTGCCGTAGGTGGTATTCTCCCCCGCAAAAACCACCTCACCAGGCTCTGTCGCTCGTACGGGGGTACCTGGCGCGGCGGCCAAATCGAGCCCGCTGTGAAAAGTGCCATCTGGTTGCAGGCCATAACGCCCGATCGCAACGGGCGCTCCTGGCAGCGGCCGGGTAGCGAGCCCCGTGTAATTCTCGGGGCTCGCTTCGCGAGCGGCCCAACGAATCCCCGGCAAGAAAATGACGCGCGGTTGGGGCTGGCAACCGTTGAGCTCGAAAAGCGCATCGGCGCGCACGCCGTAGGCAGCCGCGACATCTTGCCAAGTGGCACCGGCAGGAATCTCGACGCGCACGCCATTAAAAGGCGGCACCAGAATCGTCTCGCCCACCGGTAGGCGATCGCCGCCCGTTGCCAAGGCAGGGTTGAGGCGCTCGAGGGTCTCCGGCAGCAACTCAAAGGCATCGGCAATGTCCTGCAGGCGATCGCCCTCGCGAATTTCGTAGCGCTCGAGGCGATCGAGCAAGGGTGCCGGGCACGCGAGCAGCCCGCCAGCAGAGGCGATTGCGACCGCGCTAGAGCACGCGCAACACGCTCGGAATGCGAACTTCACCAAAGTCACCGTTCGAGAGGATCTCATCGAGTGCTTGCCGGAAATTTCCTTCGCGGACGTTGTGGGTAACGACGACTATCTCGGCCAGGCCGTCTTTGAAGTCGATCTGGACGATCGACTCGAGGCTCACGTCATGTTTGCCAAAGCAAGTTCCCAGATAGCCAATGACACCCGGGCGATCGGAGCAGATCGAGCGGGCATAGAAGCGCGTCGTCAGATCGGCAATCGGTGCGACGGCTTGGGGCTTGCCGCCGCCAACTAAAGCGAGCGGATTGGGCTTATCGCCCAGCTTGAGTTGGGCGGCAATGTTGAGAATATCGGAGACCACCGCACTTGCGGTCGCGCCACCCCCGGCGCCGGGGCCGAAAAACATGACTTCGCCGAGGGGGTCGCCTTCGACAAAGATGGCATTGTTGACACCGCTCACGCTAGCCAGTGGGTGGCTGCGAGGCACCAACGTCGGATGAACTCTCACCTGTAGGGCCTCGCTATCGCGCGCGGCAACGGCCAGCAGCTTGATTTCAAATCCGAGGCGATCGGCGTAGCGGATATCGGCGGCGCTAACTTGAGTGATGCCCTCGCGATGGACCTCAGCGAGATCGACGCGCCCCCCAAAGGCCAGAGCGGCGAGGATCGCCACCTTGTCGGCGGCGTCGTAGCCTTCGATATCGGCGGTGGGGTCGGCCTCGGCGTAGCCCAAGCGCTGGGCCTCAGCCAAAACAGCTGCGAAGTCCGCCCCATGCTGGGACATCTGGGTCAGGATGTAATTGGTCGTGCCATTGACGATGCCTAGCAGGCGCTTGAGGCGGTTGACGCTCAAGGCCTGCTGCAGGGGACGAATGATAGGAATGCCGCCCCCCACGGCCGCTTCGATAGCCACGTAAACGCCCGCCGCTCGGGCGGCGGCAAAAATTTCATCGCCGTAGCGGGCAATGACGGCCTTGTTGGCGGTGACGACGTGCTTGTTGCAGGCGATGGCCTGCAAGATGGCAGATCGCGCCGGCTCGAGTCCGCCGATGGCCTCGACCACCAAGTCAATCTCGGGGTCGGTGACGATGGCTTCAAGATCGTCTGAGATAGCTAAATCGGCTAGAGCGGTCGAGCGGCTTTTCGAGAGCGATCGCACTCCCACCCGCTTGATTGCAATCTCTCGTAGTAGGGGTTGGCGCTGTTGGGGATCGAGCAAAATCTCTGCTGTTGCCGCTCCCACCGTGCCGAGGCCCAACAACCCGACGTTTAAGACCACCCAACTCCCTCCAAGGCTGCTGGCACCTATGGTAGTTCATTCCCACGTTGGAGGCGGTACAAGGCAGGTCGTCGGAGCGCTTGGGGAACTAGTGCGAGGTCGTGGGCTGCAGAACGCCGTCTTCGAGATGGGTGACCCGGTCGGCAATATCGACGATGCGCGGGTCGTGGGTGACAATCAAAACCGTGCAGCCGCGATTGCGAGCCAAATGCAGCAACAGCTCGGTGACGGTCCGCCCGCTCTGGGAGTCGAGGGCGGCAGTCGGCTCGTCGGCCATGACCAACTCGGGCGAGCCAGCCAGGGCGCGGGCGATGGCGACGCGCTGCTTTTGGCCGCCGGAGAGATCCTCCGGGCGACGATCGCCGTAGGCTTCTAAGCCGACTTGGGCAAGGAGTTCGCGCGCGCGCTCGCGTTGGGCTGCCGCGCTGCGGACGCCCTTGATATCCAGAACGACTTCAATGTTTTCCAGGGCGGTTAGGGCGGGAAATAAGTTGAAATGCTGAAATATGAAGCCAATGTGCTGGCGGCGAAAGCGGACGAGTTGATGGGGGCGCATACTGGTGATGTCTTCGCCCAAAAGCTCGATTCGGCCGCGATCGGGCGTAAGCAGCCCAGCCAGAATCGTGAGGAAGGTGGTTTTTCCCGATCCGGAAGGCCCCATCAGCAGTTGGACCGTGCCGTGGGGAACTTCCCAATCGATGCCCCGCAAAATTGGCGAGATACGATCGCCGGCTTTGAAGTACTTCTCAATGCCCGACGCGCGAATACTGGGCCGATCGACCATCTCCCGAACCGCACTGGCTGCTTTCTCTTTTTCTAGAAACACGCCACTATACTCCTCAATCTAGTAACACGCTGGCCCCTATATTTGTCTCGGGCTTTAGGCCTTAAACACGATCGCCGGATCGACGCGATTGACTTTTTGGATTGCGAACATGGCCGAACCCACGCACATCGCTGCAGTTAACACCAGCACGCCCGCGGCACTCCCGGGCGAGATGACAATAAAGATGCCCTGAGTGCGAGCCGCCCAAGTTGAGACCCCGAAGCACAGCGCCATGCCAGGTAAGTAGCCCAGCAGGGCCATCCACAACGATTGCTCGATGATGACGCCATAAATGGTGCGGGCCGATGCGCCAATAGCCTTGAGGGTTCCGAATTCCTTAAGATTGTCGGAAACCGACGAGTAAAGAATCTGGCTGACCACGACGATACCGACAACGACCCCCACGGCCGCACCAACGCCGAGGATAAAACCGATGCCCGTGCGCACGCGCCAGTAGTGCTGGGTGATATCGCGCATCTCGGCGGTGGTGAAGGCTCTGGTTCCGGGCAGGTTGTCCTGCAAGCGCTGTTTTAGCGCGGCGATGTCGGTGCCGGGTTCGGCCCGGACCAGAACAAAGGTCACGATGTCTGAGGCTGCCAGCGCTGGGGGCGGGGCGGTCTTGCGCTCTGCACTGGGGACAACACCATCCTGCTCTTCTTCGCGCGTGAAGCGGTTCTCGCACTGCAGCTCGCCGCCCCCAGGCGGAATCTGACAGGTAATTTGCGAGGTTTGGCCGGACTTGAGAAAGGCCGTTGCATTTTCGAGGGAGGCAAGCACGAAGGGATTGGACACCATCGAAGTATTCCCCTCGGTGAAGCCAACGACGTCTGCATAGGTGGAATTGAGGCGGGTCGTGTCCCCTACACTCCCGACGCTGAGTGTGTCGGCGTCCATGCGATCGACAATAATGCTGTAGGGCCGCTCCAAGTCAGCCAGGCTGCCCTGGGAAACTTTTGCTGGCTGATAGAGAACCCCAGCCGGGTCGAAGCCAATCAGGCGCGCGCGCGCGATCTCGCCTACAGGAGGATACC
The DNA here is from genome assembly GCA_964435975.1 of uncultured bacterium. GTDB lineage: Bacteria > Cyanobacteriota > Cyanobacteriia > Cyanobacteriales > Rubidibacteraceae > CAYTBI01. The sequence goes on along the minus strand of CAYTBI010000038.1, from coordinate 5,110 downwards.
ATTGGGCTCCCGTGAAAAGCAGTCCCTCGGCAACCCCAACCCCATCAAGCTCGCGGGCAGCGATCAAATGGGTCACAGGAATGGGGAGAGTTTGCTCGAGTTGCACCAGTTGCTCGGAGGCAACCCAGATGTCAGCATCGGCGGCGTCAATCAAGGCAACGCTCGAGCGCGAAAACCCAGCATAAATCCCCGTTTGGATGGTCACGAGACTGACGGCAAACATGATGCCGGCCTGGGCGACCAGGAAACGGGGAATATCAATTAAAAGATTTTTGCGAGCAATAGAGACCATAAACTTCCGCTCGTGTCGCCGTGAGATCCTAACAAATTTTTGTGGGGGTTCTTGGTAGATAACTCTGTCGAGCTAGCAAGGACTTTCTCCCCAGGCTATGTCAGGATGCAACTTGGGACTGAGAGGCCGGTGACTGCTGGTTGAGGGTTGACTGAGGATGGATGCAGACAAAGCAGAGATTTTGGCAACAAACGATGCGTTCTATCGCGCATTCGAAAAGAAAGACATCGCGGCCATGACCCTGTTGTGGTCCCGAGGAACGGGCAGCTCCTGCGTCCATCCCGGTAGCAGCTTATTGCAAGGCTGGGCGGCGGTGCGACGGTCCTGGGAGGGAATTTTTGCCAATGCGGATTACCTTGAAATCGACTCGGACGTTTTGAGCGCAGAAATTAGTGGCGCGACCGCCTATGTCTTGGTTGAAGAGAAGGTCCTGCAAATTAGTAGCGGCCGTCGCCTGGAGGCGCGATCGCTGGCGACCAATATTTTCCAGAAGCTGGGGCCGAAGTGGTATCTAGTGCACCACCACGGTAGCCCCATCGTCCGTTAGGACGAATGGTGCAGCAGACGGTTTCCAAACTGGTGCAAGTCTTCTTTTCAGATAGCCTCAGATAGCCCTTGCGACCTCTCGGGGTGCGCCTACGAGTAAGCGTGTCACCTCGCCGAAGGGGAACTCGAGGCGGCCGCCCGGCGCGACGACCCAAAGCACGGGCAGCTCGGGGGCGCGCTCTGGGAAGCTGCCGTAGCCGTCGGTGAGATAAACGCAGATGCCGGGGCTGTGGCGCTCCCAAGCGGCCTCGACGCACTCGAAAAACGGCACGAACGAGGTGCCGCCACCGCCAGTTGGCGTCGCGAGCTTCCGGTCTGCTAGGGCATAAGGCCCATAGGCGCGAGCATCGGTGTAGTAGAGCTGGCCCTTGATGTGGGGATATGCCTGCAAAATTCCCCGCACCTCGGCTAGGAATGTCCCCAGAAGGCGATCGTCGATCGAGCCGCTGGTGTCGATCGCTACAAAAACCTGGAGCGATTCGCCTTGGAGGGCATCGAGGTATAGGCCCCGGCCGACGAAGCGTCGGTCGAAGCCCGAAAAATCTGTGGGGGTCTGCACCAGATAGCGCCACAAATGCCGGCGCCAGTCGAGCTTGGCGGCGGCAGATTCGTCGAGTTTCCGAGCCAGGCCCGCTGGGTCGTCACCGCGTAGGCTTACCAGTAGGCTGGCTTGTTCGCGGGCATTGCGCCAGTAGGTTGCGAGGCTGGCCCCAGTGGGGGGCGGCACTGCCGTGTTAGTTTCGGGGGATGAGTCAGGAGGATCTTCAGCATCGCCGGGAGGTTCGGGCGGCGCGTCGAGCAAGTCGCTGGAGGCTCCGGACGGATTGGGGGGCGGCTCGTCGGGGTTTTGTTGGAGGAGTTCGTAAATTTCCTCGACGCTGAAGTGCTCGAGAGCAGGATCGCGCCGGGCGTCGGGGGGCAGCTCGAACTGACCGCTTGCGGCGATCGCGCCGTTGACGGCAATGTCGGCCGCTGCTTGCCACAGCTCCGGATTGCGATTGCCCCGGCGAGGCACGTGCAACAGGGCCGCATGGAGGACGGCCTGCAGCAGGAGGCCGTCTTGTTGGGCGGCGGGCAGCGATCGTAAATAGTCTGGGTTGAAGTAGATGTCTTTGCCGTCGGTGCCTGCAGTTCGCACGGTTGGCGCTGGCACGAACCGCGCGAACAGCGCCAGCGTGGCAAAAAAAGGTGACTTTGCCCGCAGGCGCAGGAGCGAGGCACTGATGGGGCGAGAAAAGTCGGCCATGTGGAGTCTCGAGTTGTTGCGTGCAGTTGCCAGCAGCCCTGCAGACAAGCAACCCAGGCAGCTTGTGGGTGCTTAAGTTACGCCATCATAGCGGCTAGTTTTGCTGGCGAATTTCGTATTGCCGTCGATTCTTCGATTGTCTTTGAACCGGGGGAGCTACCTTTAATTCTCCCGTGCGGGGTGCTTGCGATTTGCGGTCGGCCTAGGCTAAGCTCGCGGCATGATGCCTATCTCTGGAACCAATCTCGCCGTTGACGAGCGCGAGCTTGACGAGAAATTTATGCGAGCTTCCGGGCCTGGCGGCCAAAATGTCAACAAGGTCGCCAGCGCCGTGCGGTTGCGCTTTGACGCGCGCAACTCGCCTTCGTTGCCCGAGCCGGTGCGGGCGCGCCTGCTTAGGCTCGCCGCCAACCGCATCTCGGCAGACGGATTTTTAACCATTGAAGCCAGTCGCTTCCGGACCCAGGAGCGCAATCGCCAAGACGCGCGCGATCGCCTAGCGGCTCTAATTCGCCAAGCCGCGGTTCGGCCCAAGCCGCGCCGCCCGACGCAGCCCAGTCGAGCCGCACGCAAGCGCCGCCTCGACAGCAAGCGCCACCGCAGCCGCACCAAACAACTGCGCCGCTCGACCTCCGATGACTAGTATTTGCCCAACAATAAGGTAAATCGACGCACCCCCCGAAGAGCTTTGGGTGGTCTCAGGTTCATCCGAAGCGCCGGAAGTTCCCACAGAGCCGAGCACCCATTGCGCCGTCAAGGCTCTGAGCCCCGGCATAAATTAGTATCAATAGCCCGCCAAGCCAAGATTTTTCAAGAAGGAATTCCATTCTGGGATGCCATTTTTTTGGATGTTTCCTCGAGCATTTCTCTCGGCCAGTCGGCTACGAATGGATTGCCCCGGTCTATTGCCCTGGCAAACGAAGCCGCTGCCGAAAAATCTAGGAGCGGGTATCAATCGGGCCAAGATTCCTTGTCAAAGCCATCAACGACGACTGCTCCCATAGATGCCGGCAAGCCAATGATAAAAACTCTCCTAAGCGCAACAAGTGGTTCCGACAGGATAGGGAATCGATTTAAGGAGAAAAGCACGAGGCAGACGACGAAGAGAGCTAGGCCGTACCCTAATATCACACGCAGGCCGAATACAGAAATGAAACGCCTGCTCATTTTTCCAGAGAAAACGCTCTGATACGTAAAAATAGATAAAAATGCAATCGAGATGACAATGATTGCGAGCAAATTTGGCAGCGGCAGCGATTCGCCCAACGTCCACGCCTCCTCCGTGAAGGCTATGGGTACAGATAGGGAGAAAGCCCCGACGATGACTTGGGTTGCATCCTCCCAATTGAATCTTAGATTCACGGCTTACCACAGATGAATTCTGATTCTTCCCGCTCTGGATTATCCTCGAGCGCGAGTTCGGTACTCGACATTTACCGAAACTTTGCTGTGCATTGAAATTGCGCGAAATTAGCCTGACGGTCTGAGCTCGGGAGGTACAGCCAGAAAAAGACAGCCCGGTACGCCACCACCTGCATCCGCTGTTGCGAGGTGCGAGGCGGAACCTACCCGCACTGCAGCACCCCAGGAATGGCGGGGTCGGAAAGCTCGCGACGGCGAAGCCTCTCGCTACAGGCAGGTGGCAACGACGTGGCAGAATCGGGGCATCAGGCTGAAGGCGGATTACGACTTCTCGGAAGGGCGAAGTGTCTGCTCGATTTCTTGTGGGGCCCGCACGATCGCGGCTGCGAAGAAATCTTGTGCCGATGTTTGCACGAACGCACCAACAAGCTCCGGGTGCTCCCTGGCACATCCCTCGCCGAACTGAGCGTCTATGGCTTTGATATCAGCATGGTAATAGATTCCCGATGTCATGGATGCCTGTCGCATCAATGTCTCGGCCTCTACTACTACTCTTTTACTCATGAAATTCTCCTCGGATGTAGTGTGACCTATCTATGGGGTTTCAGCACGGCAAGACCCAATTATTGTTGGGTACGAGCGCGGCGGCAGAATTTGCCGGGATGGTGCCTAGCGCTCAAATAGTACCGTACCGACCGCATTCAGCACTTCATAACGATAGCGGCCGGGGGTGACAGACCAGAACCGTTCGAGGACTGCCGGATCGCTCCCCGTTGGCATGACAATTTCGAAGGCCCCTCGTTCGGGAACCCAGGCAATCCAATACCCCGTCTCAGCTCGGTCGTAGCCGATCGCGCGCCAAAACCGGTGTCGTAGTTCGGCTTCGCGCTCGGGGGCCAGGGGAAAGCGAACCTCGCGCCAGAAGGGATTGCCACCGTTGCGCAGTTCTGGCACGGTTACCTGGCGATCGCCTGTCCGGGGCCGTCGGGTGTAGTAGTAATCAAAGCGCTCGAACTCGGTCAAAAGCACCACGCTCGTACAGCCGTCGTAGGCGGTGCGGACCAAACGGCCATCGCTGGTAAGGACGCGGTAGGGCGGTATGGCCCCGATCCCGGGCTGCTGGCGCTCGGCGGCGGTCAGCAAGTCAGACAAGCGATCGCTGTAGTCGAGCTGCAGCAGGGCGATCGCTTGCTTTTTCTGCGGGCCGCTGAGGCGGTCGAAGGCCGCCGCGAGATGAATTGTGTTGCCCTCGCGGCGATCGTAGACGCGGGCCGAGCCCCACGGGTAAGTTTGGCGGTTTTGCAGTTGGCTCCACAGCCGGGTCATGGCAGGGTCGATGTAGGCCAGCTTACTGACGCGATCGTTACAGTTGGCCCGCGCGGGAAGCGCGAAGTGACTGTTGAGGGCGATGGCGGTGGCAGCAACAAGCGCGCGCCGGAAGAATTGACGTTGCATGGCGATGTAATGAATTGCAAGACTGCCATTACAAAAGGCGATCGCGCGGGTTTTCCGAATCCTGGATGATGCCTCTGAGGGCGATCGCGCGGTCCTCTCTTGAGGCAGCACTACCGTCATAACCACTGCCCTACGGCCAAGGGATGGTCCAATATTTTTGAGCTTAGGGGCGCGGTCTGAAAACTCCAACCCTGGTGCCCGAGCGTCCC
>CAYTBI010000037.1:0-37434 GCA_964435975.1 uncultured bacterium | reverse complement strand
TCTTGCCGGAAAAGGGGAAACCGACTCCGAACGTCGCCATCGTCGCTGCCTTGCAGGCGAGGGTCGGGGGTGAAGGCTCCGGGCACCTCCGAGCTACTGCAGGCACCCAGGCACAGCAGCAACATCAGCCAGAGGCAAGACAGTCGTTGCAGCTTGTTTGCAGTCGGCTCGTTCACGCGCCGTCCTCGCGATCGCGTCGGGTGCGGCGGCTGCCATCGGGGATGCCAAAGGGCAAGCGCGAGTCAGCGCAAACAATGCGAGAGCCGTAACGGTGGGCATATACCTTAGTAAATTCGGCTCCCAAAAACAAAATCTGCGCCGAGTAATAAATCCAAGCCAGCAGCACGACCAGCGAGCCAGCAGCTCCGTAGGTAGACCCCAAGGAGCCACTGCCGAGGTAAATGGCCAGCAGCGATTTACCCAAACCGAACAAGGCCGAGGTGATAAATGCCCCGATGGTTACATCTTTCCAGGCCACCTTAGCATCGGGCAAAAACTTAAAAATGGCTGCAAAAAGTGCCGTCACGGTCGCAAACGAAAGAGAAAACGAGAGAAAGCGCCAGACAAATTCAAAGGGCAGTAAATCGAGGTTGCTCAAGCCCGTCAGCACCGCGCTCAAAAAAGAAAAAGCCAGCAAGAATAGCCCCATCATTAAAACCATCGCGAAAGAGATTAGGCGCTTGATCGCAAAGCTCAGTGCTGCCTCGAACCCCTGCACCGGCTCGGGTTCGATCTCCCAGATTGTATTTAAAGCATCCTGCAGTTGGGCAAACACCCCAGAAGCGGCAAAAAACAGCACGAGCACGCTAATTGTTGAGGCAAAACTACTCAAGTCAGGGCGACTGGCATTGCCAATTGCGCTTTCGATCGCGCGGGCCGTATCGTCGCCAACGATCCCGCGAACCTGCCCGAATAATGTGCCTGCAGCGGCGTCGTCGCCGTAAACTGCCCCGGCCACGGCAATGGCAATTACCAGCAGAGGTGCTAAAGAAAACACCATATAGTAAGCCAGGGCGGCAGCCAACAAAGGAGCTTTTGCTTTGAGCCAGCCTGCAAAGGTGTCTTGTAGGAGGCGGAAGATCGTTCGATAACCCATCAGAAAAAGTGCCAGTCTGTAATGGCTGCGGTTAGGGTTTTACCTAACAGTTGCCTTCCAACATAGCAACTTCCCCGGCGCGATCGCCAAGATTCAACTCGCACGACTGACAGTTTGCAAGCTGGCTGCCCGTGCTAGTAACTCCTCGGTCAGACCAAAAAAGGCCTTCGAGCCAGCCGAGTTGGGAGTAGCCAGCACCGCAGGTGTGAAGAGGTCGACGGCCTTGGCAATGTTGACATCCATCGGCACGCGCGTCTTGAAGATTTGCTCTGGGGCAAAGTCGCGCTCGACCCGCTGCATGACTTGCTTGTAGTACTTCCCTAAGAAACTCCCACCCGAGAGGATAAACGCAATTCCAGCTAATTCCAGGCGCACTTGGGCGCGTGTCTTTTTCAACTTGGCGATGCGTTGCTCGAGCAACTGAATGCCGACCAAGGATAAAGGCTCCGGCCGGGCGGGCAGGATGTAGAGGTCGCTGGCAGCCAAGCCGCTGCGGGTCAGCAAGTTGTAGCCGGGCGCGCAGTCGAGCAAGATGAAGTCGTAATCGGCAAGGACGGGCGCCAAAATGTGGCGCATGAGATTGTCTTCAAACTGATTCCAGGCAGCATTAAAGTCGATCTCGGCGCCATCGCAGCTCGCCTCTTCGTGCAACATTTTTGAGACTAGATACTCGTCGTAGAGTTCGATATCGCCTGGCAGCAGCTCTAGGCCACTGACTTGGCAAACCTGCGAGCAGACCAAGTCGGGTGTCCCGAACTTGCGGCGGACGTTGGGGGAGATTTCTTTATCGAGCAGGTAACTCAGGGTGCGGCGATTGCGACGGACGCGTGCGAACTCCTGCGGCGGCATCATGCTGAGTGTGGCGCTAATTTGCGAGTCGAGATCGACGACGAGAACCCGCTTGCTGTGGTACCTGGCCAAGCAAGTTGCCAGATTTACGGTCAGGGTGGTTTTACCCACGCCGCCTTTCATGTTTACGGTGCTGATGACGAGTCCCATGGAGTCGCTGGTGGCAAAGTTTGTCTCTACAAGTTAGCCCCGATCGCTCGCGAGCCGATCTCAAGTTTAGGGACAATCCCCACAGGTCTGGGAACTAGACCGAGCGCGCCTGCGAGCCCAGAAACATAGGGCCCACGTAGGGCGCGCTCAGGCTTGGCGAACGAGCTGTGACTGGGGGGCTGCGTTCTCGGCCGGAAACCACTGCAGGAGTGCCCCATTAAGTTGCAGTTGGAGGCGATCTCCGGGCTGCAAGATCGTGTTGCTGTCGGTGCGGGCGACCAGCTCGCGGCCGGAGGGCAACTCGAGGCGATAGCGATATTCTCGCCCGAGGAATTGCCGGTCGCAGACGGTAACTGGCCCTGCCGGATCGAGTGTGGGAACGATGGCCTCGGGGGGAATCGCTACTTCACCGTAGGTATTGCCAGCGCTCGGAGCGCCGTCGGGGTGAAATCCTAATTCTGTTTCCCAGCCTTCGGGCTGGCGTCGGGCGGGTAAAAAATTGCTTTGGGCCACAAATTCAGCCACAAAGCGGGTAGCCGGACGGCGGTAGACTACCTCGGGTTGGTCGAGTTGCTGCAGGCAGCCCTCGGCCATTACTCCCAATAGATCGGCAATCGAAAGGGCTTCTTCGCGATCGTGAGTCACAAAAATTGCCGAAGCGCCGGCTCGCTTGAGAATGTCGCGCAGTTCCTGGCGCAAGCGCAAGCGCACTTGCGCGTCGAGGTTGCTCAAGGGCTCGTCTAGGAGCACGAGCGTCGGTTCGGGCGCCAGCGCCCGTGCCAATGCGACTCGTTGTTGCTGGCCGCCAGAGAGCTCGTGTGGGTAGCGATCTTCGTAGCCGTCGAGACCGACCAGGGCGAGCATGGCGCGCACGCGCTGGCGGCGACGCTCGCGGTCGAACTTCTGAGTGCCTTGGCACAATCCGAAGGCCACGTTTTTAGCGGCGCTCAAATGGGGAAACAGAGCATAGTCTTGGAAGACCATCCCTACATCGCGGCGCTCTGGCGGCACCCAAACCCCTTCGCCAGCGACGCAGCGATCGCCGATAAAAATTTGGCCCTGCTGGGGACGCTCGAACCCGGCCACCAAGCGCAATAGCGTGGTTTTGCCACACCCTGAGGGGCCCAGGAGTGCCAGCAGCGCGCCTTCGGGAACTGCCAGATTCGCCCCTGCAACAGCAGGGCGCTCGGTTCGAGGAAATTGTTTGGCAACCCGTTCCAGGCGCAGAATGGCGGTACTCACAGGGGTGTGGCTCTCACTCCGGGTGTGATGTTTGCAGGGCAATTCTCCCTAGCTAAGCTAGCATGCTGGCCCGGGCGCCCCTCTCGGTTCTGCAGATCTTCTCTAGATCTCTAATGCCTGCAGGGCCCGCTGCAGGGGAGCCACGTGCGATCGCCCGACAAAACCACTGTACAGGCAGCGACCGGCGGCGTCACTCAAGTAGACGCAGGCAATTGCCCCGGCCCAGGAGCGCAAGCGCAGCGCCAAACCGCCCGGAAATTCTCGCAGGATGGGGGCGCGGGCGCAGCCGCTGTGGTTGGTATCGACAATGCCGGGGAGCGCCCGCATTTGGCGCAGGAGCCGGCCGATTGCATCGGTGGCGGGCTCGGATACAGACGGCGCTTGCAGAAAACTGCGAATGTGGGGCAAGCTCTCGGGGCGGTAGCGCAGTTGGGCGTGGGTGATGCCCTGCAGGCACACCCAGCAAGCGCGATCGCATTGAGTTGCGCCCAACGGTACCGTGCCATCGCTGCCGTTGCCTAGATCGCTCGCCACAATCTGCATGGGAATAGCCGCCGCGATTTTCTCGGCAAGGGGGCGGCGGTTGCAACCCAAATCGCGAGCGATGCCGATGCCCCAGCCTCCCGGATCGAGAATACGGGCGATATCCGAGCCTCCTAGAGGGGGTGCGATGAGGACCAGCGCTCGCACGCGCCCCCACCACTCGGGATGGCGATTGAGGATCTCCAACCAAATCAGCCCTCCCATAGAATGGCCGATGGCCGTCCACTGGCGGTGGGGATCGCTCTTGGCAACTACCAGGGCATGGCGCTCGGCTGCCGCAACGAGCGGTGCGATCCGCAGCCAGGTCTGGAGGCGATTGAGAGAAGGAGCCACCAAGCGATCGCCGGGGGCCAGCAGTCGTTCTGCTAGCGTCCCGATCGCCTGGCCGTTATCGTCCCAACCGTGTTGGGCAAAGACGACCTGGGGTTCTGGGAGCATCCGAACTACAGCAGCACCCTACTGCACGACAACTTACCGTTAACTTACCGTTGCGAGCCGCGCTCGACCCCATGTTGCGGAGCCATCGGGGCTTCTGCTAGCCACTCTAGGCGAACGGATTGCAGAAATTCTTCCCAGCGCTCGGCTAAGACCGAATCGGCCGGCTGCTGCTGGCGCAGCCTCGCCAGAATAGCTGCGGCATCGTACCATCGGCCCGTCTGACTGGCTTCTATCGCCGCTGCCAGAGAGACACTCAAGCCGCGAGGCGATGCTGCCGGGGCGCTCACGCGCTCGATGGTACCGAGCGCGAAGGGATCTGCAACCCTAGGTTGGGTACTATCAACGGGTCTCAAGACTAAGAGCCAGCGATAGGAACGGTTGGTTTCCAAGTCTGGCAGTGGCGCGGGCAGATCGAAGGAGGCAATGCCAGCTACCGGGCTCAGGGAGACTCGGGCTTCGTGGCGATCGCCACTGGCCAAGTCCTCGATGTAGAACGTTGCCACCGTATCGGTTTCGACGGGTGTGGGCGTGTAGACCAAGAAGGTCGGGCGCGCTTGATTGGTGATTCCGAAGCCACTTTGTGGCAGCAGTGGTAGAACTGCCAGGCGAGAGCTGCCACCGCGCGTACCGCCGCCAACGGTGCTTTTGGGGGGCCTGCGATCGGGCTCCTCGAACTTTATGGCTCCTGCTGGTCTGGCTAGCATCAGGGTGCTGCCTAGCAGCATCAGCCCGATTGAGGTAGGCAGCAAACCAAGGCGGAGAATTCGCGATACAGAAGATTCCATGGCTGCTTAGATAATTGCCACTTAATAGATGGACATCAAGCGAAACATGAGAGCGCCAAAGCATTCTATCGCTCGTCGCGGTGCGTGTAGCAGTGGCTTTACAAGGGGTTTCGACTTCAGATCTCTCCTGGATAGATTCCGGGGCACACTGATAGCCGAACAGATTCTGAAAAATAGCTGGGTAGGCTCTGCCTGACACCTCGCTGTAGGGGGCGCAGCGGCCGATCGCCGGGGTTGGAGTTCTCAGACCGCGCCCCCAAGTTCAAAAAGGCTGGGCTGCTAGATTTCTTAATATTTTTCGCATGCCGAAGCGGAAGACCCTTACAAACCCTAAAGAAATGTGTGGAGTTGCGAGGCCTCTCTTGCTTTACTCGGCGATGAAAGCAAAGCGTCAGTGCGTTTTCGCCCATTCAGACTCCTTTGGGAATGCAAGGAGGCGATCGCTCTAAAATGCGAGCTGTTTGCGACAATGGCACCTTGGTAACGGCTTACTCGCTTGGGCTTGGGAGAAAGATTTTATGAAGCTTGCTTATTGGATGTACGCAGGACCCGCTCACATTGGCACTTTGCGCGTGGCGAGTTCCTTTAAGAACGTTCATGCCATCATGCATGCTCCCATTGGGGATGACTATTTCAATGTGATGCGGTCGATGCTAGAGCGCGATCGCAACTTCACTCCCGTCACCACGAGTACGGTCGATCGCACGGTACTCGCCCGGGGCTCCCAAGAGAAAGTCGTCGACAATATCGTCCGCAAAGATCGCGAGGTCGCCCCGGACCTGACGGTGTTGACGCCCACTTGCACCTCCAGCATTTTGCAAGAAGACCTGGAAAATTTTGTCGAGCGCGCCCAGCTCGATACCAAAGGCGACGTGATGCTCGCAGATGTCAATCATTATCGCATCAACGAGTTGCAAGCCTGCGACAAGACCCTGCATCAAATTATTCGGTTTTATATCGAAAAGGCCCGCAAACAAGGCGACCTACCCAGCGACCGCACCGAGAAACCCTCAGCCAATATTCTGGGTGTCACCACACTGGGGTTCCACAACCAGCACGACTGCACCGAACTCAAGCGTTTGCTCTCGGATCTGGGTATCGCAGTCAATCTCGTCGTCCCGGATGGTGCCTCAGTTGGCGATCTCAAAAACCTATCGCGAGCTTGGTTTAATTTGGTGCCCTACCGCGAAGTTGGCCCGATGGCGGCAGAATATCTGCAAGCCGAGTTTGGCACGCCCTACGTTGACATTACGCCGATGGGCGTTGTCGAGACGGCCCGTTGCGCGCGCTCGATCCAAACCATTCTCAACCAGCAAGGCTGCGAGGTCGACTACGAAGCCTTCATCGAAGAGCAAACCCTCTACGTTTCGCAAGCGGCTTGGTTTTCGCGATCCATCGACTGCCAGAACCTCACGGGCAAAAAAGCCGTGGTCTTCGGCGACAATACCCACGCTGCGGCAATGACCAAGATTTTGGCGCGCGAGATGGGCATTCGGGTGGTTCTGGCGGGCACCTATTGCAAGTACGATGCCGACTGGTTCCGCGCCGAGGTCGGCGAGTACTGCGACGAAGTGCTCGTCAGCGACGATAACGGCCAAATTGCCGATGCGATCGCCCGCATCGAGCCCGCTGCTATTTTTGGCACGCAAATGGAGCGCCACGTCGGTAAGCGCCTCAATATTCCTTGCGGAGTTATTGCCGCGCCCATTCACATTCAAAACTTCCCCATCGGCTACAAGCCATTTCTGGGCTATGAGGGCACCAATCAAATTGCCGACTTGGTTTACAACTCCTTCACTCTGGGGATGGAAGACCACCTGCTGGAAATCTTCGGCGGCCACGACACCAAAGAAGCCCTCCACAAAACCCTCTCGGCAGACTCCGATTTGGATTGGAACAAGGCCGCTCGCGAGGAGCTAAGCAAAGTGCCGGGGTTCGTTCGCAACAAGGTCAAGCGCAACACCGAGAAGTTTGCCCGCGAGCGCGACCTCAGCGAGATCACCGTCGAGGTGATGTACGCCGCTAAAGAAGCGAACGGTGCCTAGCGCTCGACCTCCGATACCACTAGAGCTGCTGGCGGCCCCAGACGACTGGTAAACTCGCCGCCGAGCAGCCCCACAATGCCAAAAGCAGTCCCCAGCAGCATCACGTGCAACTCGGGGCGATCGAAGAGCACCCATGCCGGCGCGGCCAAACTAAATGCCAGCGCCAGCAAGGCCGCACCCCCCCCCAGGAACAGAGCCGCGCGCACGCTGGCGGCGGCAAACTCGTAGCGGCCGGTGTGGGCGAGCAAGTAAGCCATCAAGGGCACGCCCGCGGCCGAGATGTAGGCCGCGTAAAAGCACACCAGCAGATTTACGATCGCCCCACCTTTGAGGGCAACGAGCAATCCCAAGCTGGCATTGGCAGCCGTAACGAGCGCGCGCGATCGCGGCGTCTCGGCAAACAGATCGAAATCTCCCACGGCCTTAGCCTGCATCCGCAAGACGCTACTGCCAACCCCCAGAGCCGGCACCACCAAAGCTAGAACTAAAAAAATCCCTAAAGGCTTGTCGCTGCCGCCCCCGAGCCAACTCAAGATGTAGGGTATGGCTTCTTTGCCGCTCAGGTCGGCCGGCAAAATATCGGCAGCTTGGGCGGCAGCAATGGCTGCAGAAGGCACGAAGGCCAGCAGCAAAAAGATCCCTCCTGCCAGGCCAATCCCGGCGTAGAGGCTGCGCGGATTCTTGGCACGAACGATAAATTGCTGGTACTTCATATCCAGCAGGCCCTGCAAAACTGTCAGCAGCCCGACTGTGACAATGGCCGTCGGCTCGACGCGCTCGACAAGCTGGGGCACGAACTCGACCGGGGCACGAAAATATGCCTGCAGGCCACCAAGAGACCAAAGCCCGTAGAGCAGCACCAAAACGTTAAACAGCAGGAGGCTCCGAAAGGCGATTCCAGCTTTTTGCAGGGGCAGGACCGAAAGCAGCGCTGCTGTGACGGTCAAGCCAACCATGCCGGGGACGACCGGCACGCCCAAAACTTTGAGAATGAACGCCCCCGCAATAGTCTGCACTGCCCCAACCCCCACAAGGGCTCCCCAAGAGAGGGCACCGACGGCGACTTTGGCTTGGTGGCCGTAGCGGTGGCCCAAAAGAGTCCAGAGGGGTTCGACCTGCTGCCAATAAAATTTTCCAATCAAAGCCAGAGCGAACGTTCCGAGAGCAACGCTGACGGCATAAAGGCAGCCTGCCGTCCCCAAGCCGAAGGCCTTCTCCCCCGTGCCGAGCAAGAACCCTAGGCCGTAGTGAGCGGATACTAAAAGAGCTGCTAGGGAGAACGCTCCCAGATTGCGCTGCGGCGATGAGCCGTCCATATTTAGTCGGTTATTAACTTTCTTAAGACTGTAGCATTGGCTACGGCAAGAGACTACGCCTTAGGTGTCGAGTCCTTGACTTGCAGATCGGCGCTCCGACCGAGCTGTCTTGGGGTCGAGCCACTGCAAAATCTCGGCTCGCAAGCGCTTGATATCTCGCAAAAATTCTTCTTTAGCCCACCGTACGGTTACATCGAGCAGGTCAAAGGTCTGGCCGCTTTGCCACTGCAGCTCTTGGCCTGTCGGGGTCAGGTGATTGCCCGGCAACCAGCAGCGCGTCGCCGAGTCGCCCCAACGAGCCTCCAGGACGGGCATCAGTTCGTTGGAGCAATCGATGCTGTCTTGGCGGAAGCGCACGACTAAGGTGTGGCGCACGCGATAGCCCTGGGCGACAATCTCGAGGGTCTGGGCTGGGCTGGGCGAAAATTCCACTTCAAAGAGCGTGCTGTCGTTGATTAAGTCCACCGCTGGCACGGCATTGCGGGCCGAATCGTTGTTGTAGGCCAACAAAATATTGCCCGCCCGCTCGACGGCAAAGAGGCTGCCCGCGAGCAAATGGATTTTGCACCCCATGCTGTGGCCGAGGCCGTAAACAGGTAAATTGCTGCTGCCAAGGCCGTCAAAATCGAGGCGCGCGATCGCCCGCTCGAAACGCACGAGCGTGTCGCGGGCGATTCTGGCGTGCTCGAATTCGTTGAGAAAAGGCACGGCCACCACCAGGTAACCCGCTTGCCCGAGCTGCTCGAGCAGCCAGCGATAGGTCACCTGGGGGGCCGTGCCCACGAAGGCCCCGCCGAGAAACTGCACGATTGCCTTGGGACGGCGCGGGCCGAAGACCCAGCAGCTCGCGACTTCTTGCCAATCCATAGGCACGCTCCTCACTTCTTATGGTGCTGGTGGCAGCAGTTTGGCTTCCAGGGTCGATTCTTTGGCCCCAAAGCCCGTTAAGATTGCCACGCCGTCGCGCGCAAAAATCGGCCGCTTCAGCAGCATGGGCTCGGCAGCAAAGGCCCGCACCCAATCTTCATCGGTCATGCTATCGCGCTTTTGGGGATGGATATTACGATACAGGCGCCCCGAGGTGTTGCGCAGGGGTTTGTTGCCAATCGCGGCTACCCAAACGCGGATTGTCTCGATATCCGGCGGCGTAGTCTTCGTGTTGACGAACTCATAGGCAATCTCGCGCTCGGCCAGCCATTTTGTAGCTTTCTTGCACGTTCCGCAGTTGGGAATGCCGTAAACCTGAAGCGCCATGAACTCTACCCTAGAATTGCAGCAGTCTGCGCGTGCTGCGGGCCAACCTATAATATAGGCTTCCGATTGCCCCACCCTTCGAGGCCCATGACTTCTTTGCAAGGACGCGATTTTCTGACGCTGACGGCTCTGACAGCTGGCGAGCTGAGCGATCTGCTCGATTTGGCCGATCGCCTCAAAGCAGGCAAGCTTGCTCCCCGCTGCGACCGCGTCTTGGGCTTGCTGTTCTACAAGGCCTCGACCCGCACCCGCGTCTCTTTTACCGTGGCCATGTACCAGCTTGGCGGCCAAGTCATCGACCTCAACCCCAATAGTACCCAGGTGGGGCGGGGCGAGCCCCTTGCCGATACGGCTCGCATCCTCGATCGCTACTTAGATATTCTGGCCATTCGCACCTTCGCCCAAAGCGATTTGGAGCTATTCGCGCGTTACGCCCAGATGCCAATTGTCAATGCCCTGACCGATTTGGCCCATCCCTGCCAAATTTTGGCCGATCTCCAGACTGCCCGCGAGTGCTTCGGCGGTCTCGAGGGGCTGACGCTGGCCTATGTCGGCGACGGTAATAACATCGCCCATTCTCTCCTGCTCGGCTGCGCTCTGGCGGGGGTCAATATCCGCATCGCCAGCCCGGATGCCTACCAGCCCGACCCGAACATCGTGGCCAAAGCCCGACAGATGGCGCGCCCTGGCACGGACATCCGCGTGCTCCGGGATCCGGTCGAGGCCATGACCGGAGCGCAAGTGGCCTATACCGATGTTTGGGCCAGCATGGGCCAAGAAGACCTCGCCACCGAGCGCCTGCCGATCTTTTCGCCCTATCAGCTCGACGAAGCCCTCCTCAGCCACGCGGACCCCAATGCAATTGTGTTGCATTGTTTGCCCGCCCACCGCGATGAAGAAATCGCCAATGCCGTTATTGAGGGGCCACAATCGCGGGTCTGGGACCAAGCCGAAAATCGCCTGCACGCTCAGAAGGCGCTTCTGGTTGCCCTGCTGGGGCTGCTGTAAGGGCGAAAGTCATGTGCGGGCTAAAGTTTGGATGGCACCAGCAGCGAATTTCCAAAGCTCGGGAGGGATCGAACGCGAGCGCTGCTTGAACTGTTGTCGGTCGGTGCGCCTCCAAAATTTAAGCATCGGCCTCTCAAAATTACAGGGCAACTCCAAATTTTTAGGGGCTGGCCCCAGAGAGTATCAAAGCTAGACTGTCAAAAGCTTGCCAATCCGAGGCAGGACTTCTTCGTCCTTGTAGGGCTTGGCAAAGTAATCTACCGCTCCGAGCTGGGTCGCTAACTGCCTATACTTCTTACTGTTGTGCGAAGTCAACATGGCAACGGGAATACTGGCAATACTCGGCTCCTTGTGGAGAGATGCCAGAAACTCAAGGCCGTTCATCTTGGGCATATCAATGTCACACAAGATCAAGCCAATATTTTTTAAGTGTTTCAGCTTCTCAAGAGCGTCGATACCATCTTCGGCTTCCCGAACTCTATAGCCTGCCTTCTCCAAGCTCATTGAGAGCGACAAGCGCGCATTGGGGGAGTCATCGACGATGAGCAGTTCTTGCTCCTGTTCGGCCTTGTTAGCTGAAGAAGGAACATCCGAGGAACTAGCCGCGACTTCCAGCGGCAGATCGGAATCCTCAGAACCCGCAAGCAAAGCCTGACCAGCCTCACGCTCGCCGACCCAATCTCCTGGCTTGCCAGACATCAAAGTAAGCGGATCGACAACTAAACCGAGCTTGCCATTGGGCAAGATACTGCACCCGTAGATGAATGGAGGTGGCACCAAAGCACTGCCCAGGGGTCTAATGACCAACTCCTGCTCGCCTAAAACCCGGTCGATGGCCAGACCGAGAAGGCCTTCCTTGCGACGAAGCAGTAGGACAGATGGAGATGACGATTTATCCGCTCGTCGTTCTAAGCGTCTGGTGCAACCCACATAGGAGACTAGTTCCGATAGGCACCGAACCGGGATGGTTTGAATGCCACTTGGCGATTCCAAGTGCAGAATTCTCTGGCCTTCGTGGAACTTCAACTCGTCAGGGCCAGGTACGAGAATCTTCTCAATCGTGTCCGGCAGCAAAGAGTACGTCATCCCTTCGGCCTCGCATAACATCAGCCTCGTAATGTTTAGCGTGAGCGGGAGGTGGAGGGTGAAGGTTGTCCCGACCGAGAGAGCTGATTCTATTAAGACCGAACCATTTAGCGACTGTATTTGAGAGCGAACGACATCTAAACCGACACCACGGCCAGACAGCTCGCTGACCTTAGACGCTGTCGAGAAACCGGGCTCGAATAGAAACTCTAATACTCGAGCCTCGTCGAGATGGCTTGCATCTCGGGCAGAAACCAAACCTAACTCGATTGCTCGGTTTCTAATCTTTTCTGGGTCGATACCTCGCCCGTTATCGCGAATCTCAATGATAGTTTGGCATCCTTGATGGAAGGCGGCTACCTCAATTTTGGCAGGCTCGCGCTTCCCACTTTCGTGTCGAGCTTCTGGCGTCTCAATACCATGATCGAAGGCATTCCGAATGAGATGCAGGAGCGGATCGTATAGCTTTTGCTCTATCACTTTATCAACCAGGATGTGGCTGCCCCTAAGCTCTAGTTCGACCTGCTTGCCGTGGGCGCTAGCGAACTGCTGAATCATTTTGGGGAAGCGATTCAAGACGCTCTCCAATGTCACCATCCGGCTGCCAAGCAACTCGTCTCTCATACTAAGGGAAGTCCGCTGTTGCTTTTTCAGCGCGAGTTGAGACTCTTTCGCAAGGAGTTTGGCCTTCTGCAAAGTCTCAACTGACTTGGAGACAGCACCCATAGCCTGCTTCAGGCGTGCAAATGCTTTCTCAAAGCTTCCAGACTGTGAAGAGGTCTCGAATGGGAGCGATGCAGCAAGATTGGGAAGCGAAGCAGGTTGTTGCCCGCGACCCTCTGAAGCTTGTCTAGTGGCATCGGAAGCTCCTGAAGGCAGGCGCGATTCAATCCAGCCGATTGCTTGGCTGAGTTCTTCTTTCCCTCGTTCGAGTTCTTCTTCAAGTCGATCGATAGTATCCCTTATATTTCCATCCGTGAGGAGATTCTTGTTTTGTTCGATTAAGAGATCGCCAATCAAGTAATTGAGCGACTCTAGCTCCTCTAGATTGACTCGAACGGTCTGCTTCGCTGCAGATTTTGCCCGTTGCTGCTTCTCGCGACCGGAGACTTTCTCCGGAGTCTGTTCGGGGACTTCTCGTGCTAATGCTTGCGGTGCTTTAACTTCGGCTGCGAGTGTCGATTGCTCGCTGACGGTGGAGTCGGTTTCTGCGGCCTTCTCTGCCGAGCTTGCCCCCGGGCTGTCATTGCCCGAGAATGCTGCTTCAAGCTGAGTGGCAAGATCCTTCTCGTCAGCGACTAATGAATCGGCATCGTCTTCCGCTTCGAAGTTAGCTGAGAATACGGCTTCGAGTTCGGACTGCCCTGGCAAAACATCCAGCCCATCGGTATTCTGAACGGCAGCATCAATTTCAAGATGTGGCGTGTTGGGAGCTTCATCGACGAGGTTTAAGGCACTTTCACTTGCATCTGCTGCTGTAGTTTGCCGCTCGGGAACCACTTCTGCTAAGTCGGAAGTTTCGAGATCGAGCGGACCGCCCCAGATGCTATCAAGGGAGTTATCTTGTAAGCCAGCATCTAGGAATACAGGTTCGCCTTCCAAGCTTACTGCTTCAGGGGCAATTGCCTCTGCATCTTCCGGAACTACAACTGCCGTGTTGTCAGCAGCGATAAAGTTATCATCTCCGAAGCCCTCGAACGGGTTAGCTGCCATGTTGTCAGCAGCGATAAAGTTATCATCTCCGAAGCCCTCGAACGGGTTGTCGGCTGAGTTGGCAAACAGCTCGGCGCTCCCATCACTAGGTTCTGCAATTAGGCTCTCGATTGCTGCCACTTCTGAGGGCTCGGCATCACCCCAACCAATATCGGGGAAAAGTTGTTGAGTTTCGGGGCCACCTAGCTCGCCACTCCCTGCCAACGCGGGCTCGCCGACTGGAGCGGCGGTATCGGTTGCTCCAGTCGCCAGAGCTACCAGAGCCTGAGAAGGCTTGCCCCCACGCTCGCGATCGCCTGACAAAACCTCAGAATGGGCAGCCCGGAGGTCTTCTAGTCCAATTCGAGCTGCTTGCAGGCCCGCCTCGGGACTCGCTTCCAAGGCAGCCAATATCGAGCTGGCGATTTCTCCAAGCCCAGGCAAGTCTAGCGACTCAGCCAAGCCAGTAAATACCTCTACCTTAGAACTTACTTTCTCAATATCGTCAGTATCCAGGACGGCTGCAAGCTCATCGAGGTGTGTCGGCACGACGTTTTCAAAAATGGTCTGCACCAGGTCGATCCCGAGGTCTTCGGAGGTCGGCAGCGCATCTTGTGCGGCTTGAATGTAATCCCCAAACTTTTCATTCAAGCTCGTAAAGACAGATGTCGCGCGATCGAGAATCTCAGAATCATCGATCTGTGCTTGTGAGAACTCGGCGGTTAAAGGCAGACGCAAGCACTCGTATCCCTCTAAAAGAAGAGACTTTGTCTCTACATCGATTTCCACTTCTGGATGGGCAAGAGCCTTAAAGACATCTTCCAGGTAATGCGCAATTTTATTGATCGTATCCAACCCCACATTCGCAGCACCACCCTTTATAGTGTGGGCAGCTCGCATTATGGAATTGACATCTTGAACTTTCGTATCACTGTCACTTAGCTCAAATAGCTCGCGCTCAATTGTTTCTAAGAGTCCGGGCGCTTCTTCCAAAAAGCATTGATAAGCTGCGTCGAGAATAGAGGGGTCGGTAAGCATGGTTTGCCGTCTTACTACCTTTTAGTTAAAAAATCCGAGAATCAAGAGCAGGCCAGAGGAATTTTAGAAATTGGGCCTCTGCCTGCCCTTGATGCCTGAGGGGTTAGCTAACCTTAAACTGGTTGATACGAGCTTGGAGGTCTTCTACCACGCTCGAAAGCTGCTGAATGGTGCTGACAATATCCTTGGAGCCCTCATAGGTTCCGATGGCAATGTCAGAGACCTGGGTCATCTCAGCTTTAGCCGAGTCTGCTTTCTGCATTTGCTGGTTTGCTGCTTGGGTGATGCCCTCGACCAACTGAGTGATTTCAGCAGTTGCAGTCACGATTTCATTCAAACTTTCGCGAGATTCTGTCACTAGAGTGGTTCCTTCCGTTACCTGTTGGATGCCCGCTTCCATAGCAGCAGCCACGTGCTTGGTCTCGAACTGAACCTCTTGAACCAGCTTCTCAATCTCGGCAGTTGCCTCGGTGGATTGGTAAGCTAAGTTTCTGACCTCATCAGCAACGACGGCAAATCCCTTGCCATACTCGCCCGCACGGGTTGCCTCTAGGGCAGCGTTCAAAGCAAGAAGGTTAGTCTGGCTGGCAAAACCACCAATGAGATTCACCGCTTTAGCAATCTTTTGAGAAGATTCGCTCAAGCGCTCGACCCGCTTCACGGCCTCTACAACGGTTTCGCGAACCGTTATAATACTCGCGACCGTGTTATCCATAGCAGCATCACCAGACTGGACCGAAGCCGTTGCCTTCTCAACAGCCGAACTTACCCTCAGGGCGTTTTGGGTGGTGAAGGTGGTGGCTTCAACCATTGCCTGAATATTGACCCGAGCAGACTCAACTTGCTGAAGCTGGTTCTGGGCTTGGTTTGCGAGGGCGTCAATCGAACTCGAACTGGTGTCTGCAGCAGAAACTACAGATTGCGTTGCCGTGGTTACATCAATGACCAAGTCTGTCAGGGAGTCAAGGGTCGTATTGTAAACTGCTGCGATAGTGCCAACTTCGTCTTCCGTCACGTTCGCACGAACTGTCAGGTCGCCTGCGGTTGCTGGCTGCACCGCTGTCAGCAAGTCAATGGCCTGCTGCTCGATGGTTTCTTTGGCACGCTTCTCCCGTTCCAGAGCCTGAGCCAATTGCTGGGTCGTATTTTGGAGCTTATCGACATAGCTTATTTGCTCCAGGGCAATGCCTATCTGGGTAGCAATTTGTCTGAGAGCGTCGACCTCCTCTTCCGTCCATTTGTGTACGCCAGTATTGTGGTAGGCCCCGACAAGGCCCCACAGCTTCTTGTCACCGAGCAGGACAGGAGCGATGGCATAAGCTCTCGCTTCAAACTGAATCAGCAACTCGAGGTGGCATTCTTTGTGGCCAGACAGGTAAATATCGTCGATGGTCAGGCATTCTGCGAACTTGTAGCGGCCGCCTTGATTCTCCTGCAGGAAGGTATCTTTGACATAGGGAATCGTTTCCATAAGGCTTTTCCAGCCCGCGCCCATGGATTCGGCAACAAACTCGCCGCTCCAGTCGGGATTGAAGCGGTAGACCGCCAAGCGATCGAGACCGAGGATTTTGCGCCCTTCTTGGGTCGCGATTTGCAATGCTTTTTCTTCGTTCCCAGCAGTCCGCATCTGCTCGAGCGTGGCAGCCAGGGCTCTGTCGCGCTGGGAATCTGCCTCGGCTTTTTTCTTTTGGAACTCGGTGTGGCGGATGTATTCGGTTTGCTTGAGGGGTTGAGCAAACCTGGGAGCAGAACTGAGCATGAGCCCTACCTCTGCTTCTTCCCAGTTGCGCGGGCCGGAGTTTTGGTAGGCTCCGAGCACGCCCAAGAGCTGACCGTTCTGGACGATCGGCACGACGATATAAGCCTTAGCTTGCATCGCTTCGAGTTGTTCGACCAAACACTTAGCAAAGCCCTGGGTGTAAATGTCATCGACAACGTAGGATTCCTTGAGTTCCTTGGCGTTTAAATTAAAGTCCTTATCGAAGGAGGCGCTGGCTTTCTCCCATCGGGAATCTACGGATTCAACCAGAACGCTGCCACTCCCATCGGGATTGAAGCCATAAATCAAGGTTCGGTCGGCTTTGAGCTGCGATCGCAAGCTTTGCAGCCAATTTTGCATCGCGCTTTGGGACTTGCGAGTCAGGGAGCTGATAACATCCTGCTTGATGCCAAAGTTCAGTTGGTCCAGGGCGATGCCAATCTGGGTACAAATTTGCCTGAGGACGTCTACTTCCTCTTCCGTCCACTTGTGTGCGCCAGAGTTGTGGTAGGCTCCGAAAATACCCCATAGCTCTTGGTCGGCGAGCATGATGGGGGCGATAGCGTAGGCTCTCGCTTCAAACTGCTCGAGCAACTCCATGTGGCATTCTTTGTGCCCGGACAGATAAATGTCATCGATGGTGAAGCACTCTGCAAACTTATAGCGGCCGCCTTGATTCTCCTGCAGAAAGGTGTCTTTGACGTAGGGAATCGTGTCCATAAGGCTTTTCCAGCCCGCACCCATGGATTCGGCAACAAACTCGCCGCTCCAGTCAGGATTGAAGCGATAAACTGCCAAGCGATCGAGACCGAGGATTTTGCGCCCTTCTTGGGTCGCGATTTGTAGGACTTTTTCCTCGCTATCGGCAGACCGCATCTGCTCGCGCATGCTAGCGAGGGCTTTGTTTCGCTGCTCGGTTTCCTCGGCTTCGCGCAGTTGGAATTGAGTGTGACGGATATACTCGGTTTGCTTGAGGGGTTGTGCGAACTTAGCCGCAGAACCGAGCATTAGCTTGACTTCTGCTTCTTGCCAGTTGCGCGGGCCGGAGTTTTGATAGGCTCCGAGCACGCCCAAGAGCTGACCGTTCTGAACGATCGGCACGACAATGTAAGCCTTGGCCTGAAGTGCTTCGAGCTGCTCGACCAAGCACTTAGCAAAGCCCTGGGTATAAATGTCATCGACAACGTAGGATTCCTTGAGATCCTTGTTGTTCAGATTAAAATCCTTATCAAAGGACGCACTGGCTTTCTCCCATTCGGAACCCACGGATTCGGCCAGGACGCTGCCGCTCCAATCGGGATTGTAGGCATAAACTAGGACTCGGTCGGCCTCAAGCTGAGATCGCAAGCTTTGTAGCCGATCTTGCATCGTGCTTTGCGACTGGCGAGTCAGGGAGTTGAGGATATCTTGCTTCCCACTCGTGCCTTGGCGAGCCTGGTCGAGCTGCAAAGATACCGTCAGCTCGGTGGAGGCGCGCTCGATGAAATTAATTTCCTCGAGGGTCCAGCGACGACCGGGGCTACATTGCTGCAGTACGAGTAATCCCCAAGCTCGATCCAAAGTATTGGAGTCGCTACCGCTGTAGGCGTCCGAGTTCAGAAGAATTGGTATTGCCAAAGAAGAGCGCACCTGGAACTTTGCCAAGAGTTGCTTTTGATGGGCCGTCAGCGAGCTTCCTTCGGAGATTGAAACCAACCCCTTGACTCGGTACTCATCTGCGTTGCGGGCACCAAAGAAAACACAGGGAATCAGCTCGGTAATTGCAGGCGTCCAGCCCTCAACCAAGGCTTCGGAAATAACCTGACCCTCGGTTTCTCCTTCAAATCGATAAATCAGGACGCGATCGAGGCCTAATGCCGAGAGGATTGACTCAGTGGCAATACCAAATGCATCTTCAAGAGTATCGGCTTGACGAATTCTTTGTATGATACTGGCGCGCTCGCGATCTAGAGAGGGTTCCGATCGAAAACCGCTATTGTAAGAGTTGGAATCCGGTACTCCATTGGTCACTTCTGCAACTTCAGACTCTGTCGGGCTGGGGTTGCCTCCATTTGGATTGAGAAGCAATCGTTGGCTGGGCTCGAGATTCTTCCGTGTATTCCTTCTGAACATTTTTCGAGTCTCCTCTAAATTTATGGGACAAGGATAGGCGACAGTTTTAAGAAGAATTTAACAATATCGTCGCAAAATCCCTATGGGACAGCTGCTCGATAGCAGTCAAAGTCTTTCAAATTCAACAGGCCAGGAGAAGTGAGAGTGTCGAGCGATCTGCGAATTTTTCTTACTTTCGTATCAACCGAATTGTCCGAGAGCAAAAATCGCATCGGGTTTCAGTGACATCATGATTTCCCGGCGGTCGCTCATAAAGTATCCTTCAAGGAAGGAAAAAGATTGGCCGGAAAACAGTTCGCGCGCAGGCGGATTCATTGCTTTTACGTCCAACTCGATCAGGTCTTCGACCAAAGGAATGACTAATCCCAAAGTACGCTCCCTTTGTTTGAGGAACATTGCGATGGAGGTGGTTCCTGTTACTGAATTCGGCACAGCTTCTGTGGGAGAGTAGCCCAACAAATACTGCAAGTCGACCATCCACACCATTTCGCTCCGCCAGTTAAGAATGCCCATTACACATGGATGCATTTGGGGGGCGGGCAACACATCATCAAATGAAACCCGAACGATCTCAGTAACAGTATTAGCAGGGAGTAAGCCAATGACCCCATGGCTGAGTTGAAAACGCAAGAACTTCTGCAAATCCTGCTCCGCCTTGGGCTCGGGTTTATTTGCACCAAAATTGACAGAAGCCTTATTTCGCAAGGTTACACTAGCCATAATACTTTCCTCTTATTCTCATCAAGCTACGAGCTGCTGTACCTTACTCATAAATTCCGTCGGATCGACTGGCTTGGTGACGTAAGCATCAGCTCCAACAGCTTGTCCGAGCATCTTGTCTGCTTTAGTTGACTTGCTGGAGCAGATTACAATCGGGATGTTGCGCGTGCTGCTGTCTGCTTTTAATTTTCGGCAGAGCTCGAAGCCACTTTTCCCGCCCATGACCACATCAAGAACGATCAGATTTGGCAGGCTGTCCCTCATTTGCTCTAGAGCATCTTCGGCACTTTCCACACTGGCAATTGTCAGGCCAGCCTGAAGAAGATATGAAGAGATGATTTTGCGATCGGTCAAGCTATCATCAACAATTAGAACCTTTCTCATTTTAAGTACCCCCCAGCAGTGTAAAGTAGTAGGATTAGATCGTCGAAAAACTTTGACAGTTAATACCATTTCTGCTGAGCTGCGCCACAAATGGCTACGGTGTAGCAAGGCTTTGGAGCTGCTCATTGGTGGCAGAGACTCGTGGGATTGGTATAACTATTCCTCACTTACTTAAAAGCATTGCAATCCCCTGTTGTCAGCAGATCTCAAACTCGAACGACTCAACAGTACAACCCATAGGCTTTGTATTCGAGTCAATTCTGACAGTGAAGAATGTCTGAGCCTCACTAGCTTGATTGCTACGTCGGTGAAAGCTTCCCTGAAACATTACCACTATTGTCGGCTTCGAGGCGATCGCTCAACATCTTCCGAACGATAGAAATGACTTTACCTTGATCGATAGGTTTAGTCATAAATCCAGAGGCACCAACAACTTTCGATCTGACTCGATCGACAATTCCATCATTACCCGTGAGGATCACAATCGGAATATCTTTTAACTTGGCAACCCTACGAAGCTGAGAGCAGACTTCGTAGCCATTAACGATAGGCATGTTCAGGTCGAGAAATATCAGATCGGGCGTACGCTCGATAAATGTTGAGACTGTAGTCAGGGAGTCTTGAACCGCGATGAAGTCATAGCCCGCATTGCTCAATACGAGCTGCATGATTTTACATACCTGCGCGCTATCGTCGATACAGCCGATGAGAGGCCTACGAGCGCCTTGCGCTGGCGGTCGATTGGCCTCTCTCTGAGGCCGTAAGACCGGTGCGGAAAAAAAGATACTGTCTTGAAGATCGGGCACTTCAAAAAGCTTGACATACCCGCCTCGCATGTATGGTGCGAGTGAGGCGGTCAAACGCCCGATACCTAAATTCATCTGGGCGGCTAAATCGTATAGGGTGCGATTCCCATCAACCAGCGTCACCAGATTTTGATAGGCTCCCTCAGAAACAGCCTGCTTTAACTTTTCCTTCTGCTCTAGTCGGGGAGCCGCATTAGGAGACAGAGATGAAAAACCTTGCTCTTGCCAAGCAGACCATAGCATTTGCGCTTTCTTTAAAATGGCCTCAATGTCAATCGAAACAATGGAAGCTCGAAGTCCAATTTCCAGCAAGAAGCTAACGGATTTCTCGTTCGATTCATATAGAACCTGCTCTACATTTTCCTGACGCAGGATATCAAAAAGATCTTCGGTAATCTTGTTTACAATAAACGCTCGCAATTGCTCCAGGTTCAATTTCTTGCTCTGAAGTAACGTCGTTAGAATAAAGTAGTCCGAGCACTCGAAGCTCTCAGCATCTGGGATTTCTACCGATCTCAGATCGGTATCCTTGCAAGATCTTCTAAAGTTCCTCAGGGAAGAGCGATTTGGATGGGGCCCCCCACCAATCCAGATCAAGTCTCCGAAGCCAAAGTACAAATTCCAGGAAGATCCGGACTTAGCCCGAACGCCGAGCTTGCCCGTGAACTTCATCTTGTGTAGAGCAGTGACACTGTCCTCTAGTGTCATATCCTTTAGTAGTTCCACTTTACTCATCTCCAAATAGTTATAAATGCCTTACATCAAATCGTGGGGTCGAGTTGCAGTACTAAACCATCGCAATTTGCTCGGCATTTGGGGACATGCTTTCACCAGATAACACCTCTTCAGTAGTGGAGATTATCTCATCCTTGTCAAAGGGTTTGGTCATAAATTTTGAGACCCCGAGCAACTTAGTTCGAATTCTGTCAAATATTCCCGTGTTGCCCGTCAGAATAACGATCGGAACATCTTGAAGTTTAGAAACCTTTCGGATTTGAGTGCAGAGTTCGTAGCCACTCAGGAAAGGCATCATCAAATCGAGATAAATGAGATCGGGAACCCTCTTCATCAAGACTGGAATGGCATTTAGCGGATTTTGGATGCCGATGTAGTCGTAGCCAGCCTTGCTCAGGATAAGCTCCATGACTTCGCAAATTTGAGCGCTATCGTCGATACAAATAACTAGCTTGCCCTTGCCACAATTTGAGGAACTTCTCAGCTCTGAGGCGCTCTCAGAGCTTTCTGAGAAGGCTTGCGGGTTGACGTGCAGGTCTTGAATCTCTATCAGCCTGACGTGACCGGCCTTTAGGTATTTAGCCAGTGAGTGAGTAACCTGTAATAAGTCTCGGCCCATCAGGGCTGACAGATCGCGGAGCGTACGAGTCCCATCAAGGAGTCGCACGAGGTTCTTGTAAGTAGCCTCCGATACAGCTTGCTTCAGCTCGTCTCCCCGTTTCAAAAACGGGGCCATGTTCGGGGACGAAGATGCATATCCTCGTGCTGCCCACGCGGACCACAACGTCTCTACGTTGCGGCAAACCTCCGAAACTTGTATGGGAAACAGGGGAGCCCCCAAGCCCATTTCATATAAATCTGCGCGCGACTTGCGCTCTTGCGAGCCAGAAATGTGACCTAGAGACTCCTGCTGGAGAATATCAAACAGGTCGTCGCCAATCTTCTCTGTAACCAGCAACTTCAACTGCTCTTCTCCTAGCAATCCTTTATGCTGCAGCAAATCGAGGATGCTGTAGTGGAGACACTCAAGCCTATGAACCTCAGGAACGCGCAAGGTCCTCATGTCCAATTTCGGCAAGAACTTCTTGATGCTCCTATACATAGACCGATTTGGATGAGCGCCTCCATCGATCCAGATCAGATTTCCCAAGCCGAAGTAAAGACGCCAAGACAAGCCAGATCGAGCGCTGAGAGCAACCTTACCGGTAAATCCCGAACGGCAGACACTCACTAGACTTGTCAGAACTGATGAGTGTGTGGCTTGCTTGCTGCTTGCGTTTGCCATGTTTGCACTCTTAATGTAAATAAACTTTTATAAAGCAATCTCCAGCCAAGTAGTTGCCAGAAGGCCCGCGCAACTCGATCCTTACAAGAAACCGATCGGGGCGATCGACATCACACCCTACATACGGCTAATCTTAATTTAAGGTTCGTACTTAACTTATCCATCTTTAGAGGTAAAAATAAGAGCTTGATATATCCCATAAACCCTTTAGCGCTCATGAATTTTTAGGCATAAATTCGCCACATCATGAATGACTATCTGATGTATTGAAATTCTGTCTGTGCTTTCGACTAGATCGGATTGAACCCTTGGCTGCACCATCAACTGTGCTATTCGCTACAGACTGAGTAGCCTTTACTTTTCAGCTCTACGGGTAATTACTGATGTGCCAGCGATATTCACCAATGAGTCGATAGCATTCTTTCGAGTAATGACTGAGTTCGATACTAAGGCCACAGCCTTCTTTGTCAGGGAATCGCCATGAGGTTCCGGTTCATCCTCACCGAGAGAGCCAACTATCCCGAAAGACAATGACGATAGTCAGGACCTCACTCAAGGAGGGGCGAGACCGATAGACGGGTATCTCCTCGCCCGCACCGAGCTGAGGTGTTTGCTGCAAATGGTGTTGCCAAGCCTGGAGGAAATCGTCAACGTCGCAGAAGAGCTGGGTGAGGTCAAAGTTGGACTCGGGTCGTCTTCAATTTCTAAACAAAACTTCTTTTTTCTTTAGAAAACTTGACAATTTTTAGTAAAAATATAGAACGGAAAACTATTTGCCAGCATGCTCGCAGCGTGCGGGATATGCCGCCACCAATTGGGGCTTCGGATCTGGTTTAGAGATCGAGCAAATTCTCGGCCTCTTGCAATTGGTTGCCCCAGACGCGCCCCCCCATCGCCCAGAGCAAGAGCAAGGTGACCAAGGCGCAGAGTGCTCCGGCCAATAGGAACTCATCGATGGCCGTTAGGATGCCTAGGGCGCGTGCCATCTCCAGCAGGGCCAGGAAAGCGAAGTAAAGAAAAATACTGATTTCTATCCAAGCGCCGATCGTGGTGAAGTAAGCTAGGCCGCGCGGGTCGCTAATTTGATTGCTGCACCAGTACTTTCGGAGGAGCAACGCCGGCCAGGCACTCAGCAGCACTAAGCCGAAGACAACGGAGCCCACTAGTGGAAAGCTTCCCAGCACCTGCATTTGCGTCCACTGTGCCGTTGCGGCTGTTTTACCCGGCCCCGTGACCAGGGCGTCAATCGACACTGCCCAGACCGCCGCCCAAAATCCCGAATGCTTGGCCAAAAACTCATAAAAAATGCCACCAGCCCCTTCGGATTCTTCGGGCTCCTCGGTGAGGCCAGCAGCTTCTCTGACGACTCCTGTAATAAACCAGATCATCACCAGCGAGCCCGCCCCATAGATCCCGGCCTTCAGAGAGGGGAAGAAGCTAGCCGCATACCACAGCCCGATCAAACCGATCGTCGGAAACACCGTATGGGTAAACCCAATAGCCGCAGCCCAGGCAAGGGCATCGGCAGCCCGGTTGAAGCGCCGAAATCGACCGATCGTAGCAATGACCGCGTCGGCGGCAATGCCGACGCCGATCGCGGCGTTAACGAGCAAGTACTGCAACTCTGCAGAGAAATAGGGCATGATCGCGCGAGAACTATTCTCTTCTAAGCGAGAATACCGCATGGACGCTGAAATTGCCCGCACCGATGCAGCCTACTTTGGAGTTGTTGGCGCAACTTTTAACAAGTAGAGTGATAGGCAGCCGAGTTCGCATCTCGGTCCTGAGGTGCTAGGGTAGAGCCTAACTGCTAGTCCTATCGAGACAATACCAGCCGAGCGAGAGGCATCCCAACTTAAATGACACGGCAATTAATCGGTTCTGGCTCCTCGTTTGAAGCTGAGATTGGCTACAGTCGCGCCGTGCGACAGGATCCTTGGGTTTTTGTGTCGGGGACTACTGGCTTCGACTACTCTACGATGGCGATTTCAGACAACCTCGAAGAGCAGACAGAGCAGTGTCTGAAAAACATTGAAGTTGCCCTAAACAAAGCCGATGCCTCTCTCGAAGATGTCGTGCGCGTAACCTATATCCTGCCCAATGCAGCAGATTTTCCCAGGTGCTGGCCCATTCTCAGAAGGTACTTCGGCACAGTTCGACCGGCTTCGACGATGATTTCTGCTGGGTTGGCCGATCCGCGAATGCAGATTGAGATTGAAGTGACCGCACTGAAGCAGCAAAAATAACTACAGACACCGATATCGCGCTTTTTGCAGCGTGTAATTCAGATAGATAACTTCTCAGGCAAGTTACGTAACTTCCCTGGACTCGTCAGCTTGTGGATGGGACGATTTGAATAGATCTTGCTTGCAATTGGGACTGAAACGAAGTTGCCAGCTCTTGAGGGTTAACCTGTGGCGGCAGTTATTGCTCGAGCGGCAGAAGCTTTTATCACGCAGGTCTTTCAGGCTGACTCAGGTCGCAGTGCAAAAGGCGGCGTGCTTG
Source organism: uncultured bacterium (assembly GCA_964435975.1). Lineage (GTDB taxonomy): Bacteria > Cyanobacteriota > Cyanobacteriia > Cyanobacteriales > Rubidibacteraceae > CAYTBI01. The sequence continues at coordinate 12,586 of CAYTBI010000037.1, read as the reverse complement.
CCTGCCGCTGCGATCGCCCGTCTGGGTCGCCTTCGCAGAATGTCATTCAAGATAGATTTCCATGACACAGTTCAATCTCGCATCACTCCCCTTCGAGCTGACTCAAAGTCAGTTCGGCCTGGTTTATAACGCACTCTCGCTGTGTATTGCGGCGATGTTTGCTTCCGCATTGTTTTTCTTCAACGTAAAGTCTCAGGTCGGTCGCAAGTATCAAACCGCAATTGTGGTGTCCGGCGTCGTTGTCAGCATCGCCGCCTATCACTACTTCCGGATTTTCAATAGCTGGGAAGCAGCCTACGAACTCGATGTGGAGGGCGCCCGTTATCTCGTGTCGGGGCAGCCTTTTGTGGATGCCTATCGCTACGTTGATTGGCTGCTGACAGTACCATTGCTTTTAATCGAGACGGTTGCAGTTTTAGCACTTCCCAATAAGGTGGCGCGCCCGCTGTTTATCAAGCTAGCGTTCGGAGCGCTGCTCATGATAGCCACGGGTTACGTTGGAGAAATTGATAGCTCTATCAGCGGCCGTGCGATCTGGGGGGCGATTAGCACCGTTCCTTTTATTTACATCCTGTACGTCCTGTGGACGGAGCTCGATCGAGCTGTCTCTCGGCAGCCAGATGAGGTGAAAACACTGCTCGATGGCATGCGCTTCCTCATTCTGGGCTCTTGGGGCGTTTACCCGATTGCTTATCTGCTACCCGAACTGGGAATTCAAGGCACGGTCGCGACCGTGGGCGTACAGATCGGTTACACGGTGGCCGATCTGTTGGCTAAACCCGTATTCGGTCTCCTCGTATTCTCCATTGCCCGCATCAAGACGCAGGTTGACGAAACTGGAGGTGCCGGCGAGACCCCAGCGGCCCGTGGCAACGGCCACAGCCAGGATAAAGAAGAAGTAGCCGGTTCGGTTGAAGTGAGCTGAGCTGCTCCCACGACTCAGACAGAGTCGCAGGAGCGGGCGATATCCGGCCGCAGCGACTCTGTGTCGTCTACTTTAGAGAGTCTCCCGGAATACTGGCGGGCATCGAGAGCCCGCCTCAAACCCCATGCTTTGTCAAATTCTTGCGGAATTGCTACCGTTAACCCAGCAAAACGTGATGGGAGGGAGAGTCCCTTGCGGTGGGAGGATTACGATCCGGGAGACTTTTACGACGAATTGTTTTTGGCTGCAGGTCAGCCGAGAGCAGAAGCCCGGGTACTGGTAGAGCGCCTTGGTGCCCTACCCCAAGCAGAATTGCAGCGCCGCCAGCAGATCGCGCGCGATCTGCTAGTACGCCTGGGAGTAACGTTTAACGTCTACGGCGACACTGAAGGAACGGAGCGCATCATTCCTTTCGATATCGTGCCGCGAGTGCTGCCGGGCGCTGAATGGAACCAGCTCGAGCGGGGCCTCGAGCAGCGCATCACCGCGCTCAATGCCTTCCTAGATGACATCTACAACGCGCGCTGCATTCTCAACGATGGCATCGTGCCGGTGGATTTGGTCGAGTCGGCCAAGGGTTACCTCGCGCCCTGCCAGGGCCTGCAGCCGCCCCTGGGCATCTGGTGCCACATCACGGGCACGGACATGGTGCGCGATCGTGACGGGCGCTGGTACGTATTAGAAGACAATCTGCGCTGCCCTTCTGGGGTTTCCTATTTGCTCGAAAACCGAGAAATCATGAAGCGCACCTTCCCAGAGCTGTTTCGGGAAATGGGCGTGCGCCCGGTGGCCAACTACGCCAGCCAGCTCCTCGACACGCTCATGCACCTGGCCCCGACCTATGTCGACGACCCGACAGTGGTGCTGCTGACCCCCGGTATCCATAATTCGGCCTACTTCGAGCATGCCTATCTGGCCCAACAAATGGGCGTGGAACTCGTCGAAGGCCGCGATCTCGCCGTTGTCGATGGCTACCTACAGATGCGTACGACTCGCGGCTTTCGCCGCGTCGATGTCGTTTACCGCCGCATCGATGACGATTTCATCGACCCGCACGCGTTTCGGCCCGATTCGCAGCTAGGGGTGCCGGGCTTGATGGAGGTGTACCGCAGCGGGCGGGTGGCGATCGCCAATGCTCTAGGGACCGGTATTGCCGATGACAAGGTCATCTATGCTTATGTCCCCGAGATGATCCGCTACTACCTCGACCAAGAGCCGCTTCTCGAGAACGTCCCCACCTATTTGTGCCGGGATCCCAAGCAACAAGACCACGTACTGGCCAATCTCGACAAACTCGTCGTCAAAGCCGCCAGCGAGTCGGGCGGCTATGGGATGCTCGTCGGTCCCCATGCTACCCCTACCGAGCGAGCAGAATTTGCCGAGCGCATCCGAGCGCATCCGCGCAACTACATTGCCCAACCGACCCTGTCGCTCTCGCGAGTGCCGGCTCTCGTCGAGGGCGAGCTTGCCGGTTGCCACGTCGATTTGCGGCCCTATATTTTGTATGGCGATCGCGTTCGCATTACTGCTGGCGGCCTGACCCGCGTTGCCCTCAAGCGCGGCTCGCTGGTGGTGAATTCTTCCCAAGGTGGTGGCAGCAAAGATACTTGGGTGCTCGGCTAGTCTCTCGAGCTTCGCAGCCAACCGTGCTGGTTACTGCCGCTTAACTCTACTCTCAACTCCAACCCATGCTCAGTCGCGTCGCAGATTCGATTTACTGGCTCAACCGCTATGTCGAGCGAGCTGAAAACATCGCTCGGTTCGTCGATGTCAACTTTAATTTGTCGCTCGATTCTATTTCCGAGAGCCCCCAAGCCTGGGAAGCGCTGGTGGTTACGGCCGGGGACCTGCAATTATTTCGCGATCGCTACGGCGCGGCAACTGCCGAGAATGTCATTCAATTTCTGAGCTTCGATCGCGAGTATCCCAATTCCATCTTGGCTTGCCTGCGGGCGGCACGGGAGAACGCCCGCTCGGTGCGCGAGGTTATCTCTTCGGAGATTTGGGAGCAAATCAATGGGTTCTATCTGATGGTGCGCGATGCTGCTGCCCGCGAACAGGCACCTTCGGCGCTGCGCGAGTTTTTCGCAGAGGTCAAGCTCTCGAGCCATTTGTTTGCCGGGGTGATGGATGCCACCATGTCCCACGGCGAGGGCTGGCACTTCGGGCAGATGGGGCGATTGCTCGAGCGAGCCGACAAAACCGCCCGCATTCTAGATGTGAAATACTTCGTTTTGCTGCCATCGCCCCAAGCTGTTGGGACCGTCCTCGACGAGCTGCAGTGGGTGGCGCTGCTCAAGTCGGCTAGCGCCTACGAGATGTATCGCAAGCAGGGCAAGCGCCGCATCTCGCCGCTGGGCGTGGCGGATTTTTTGATTCTCAATCGCACTTTCCCCCGGTCGATTCAGTTTTGCTTGCTCCAGGCCGAGCGATCGCTCCACTGCATCACCGGAACCGACCCGGGCACTTGGCGCAGCCCACTCGATCGCGCCCTGGGCCGCCTGCGGGCGGAGCTCGACTACACCACCGTCGAAGATGTTATCGACGGCGGCCTTCACGAGTTCCTCGACTCCCTGCAAAAACAACTCAACGACATCGACAATAAAATTTTCGCCACGTTCTTCGACCTGCAGCTCCTGTAACGCCGGCGCTACCTGCAAGTTTTTCCATGCGCTACTGCATCGCCCACACCACGACTTACACCTACGCCGAGGCTGCCAAGCTGCAGCCCCATACTCTGCGGCTGCGCCCGCGCGAAGACCTTACCCAGCGGCTGCTGAGTTTCGAGCTGGCCATCGACCCAGAGCCTGTCGGTCGCTCGCCCATCGTCGATCTCGAGGGTAATGCGGTCGTGAAAGTTTGGTTTGCCAGCAGCAAGTGCGATCGCCTCCAGGTCAAAACCACTGCCGAAGTCGAGACCCTGCGAGATAACCCCTTCGACTTTCTGCTCGAGCCGATGGCGCTCGAGCTCCCCATTGACTATCCCGTCTCACTGCAGCAGCAGCTCTCCTCCTATCTGTCGGCTCCTCTCGATCCGGTGGCGCTGGCGCTGGCTCAAGAGATTCGGCAGGCGGTTAGTGGCGACACGGTCGAGTTCTTGGGCGAGCTCAACCAGCGCATTTACAGCAGCTGCGAGTACGCCCTGCGCGAAGAGGGCGACCCGTTGCCGCCGGGGCTGACCTGGCGGCAGCAAAAGGGTTCTTGCCGAGACTACGCGGCGCTCTTCCAGGCGGTTTGTCGGGCTGCGAACCTGGCCGCCCGGTTTGCCAGCGGCTACCAAGAAGGCGACCCCGACAGCCGAGATCGCCACCTCCATGCCTGGACCGAGGTCTACTTGCCCGGTGCTGGCTGGCGAGGGTTCGACCCGACTCTGGGCCTCGTCGTCAGCGATCGCCACATTACTTTGGCAGCAAGCGCGCTCCCGGCCGGTGCGGCGCCTATTAGTGGTAGCTTCAGCGAGAGTAGCGGTCGCCCCCAACTTGACTACCAGCTAGAGATCGAAACGCTCACCTAGCGAGCTAAGCCTTCAGTCAATTTCAACGTTTTCGTAGGGACTAGCCGGGGGCAGCTCCCACTCCAGAGCCGGCATCGACTCGAATGCTTGCTTGAGAGCCGCTTCCCATTGCTTGCGCACCTGGGCAAGGTAAGGGTCCCCCAGGCGCAAGCTGAGGTGGTGCCGCAGCTGGAGGCTATCGGTTTCGTACATTGCCAGGTGAATGGGCGGCCCGACAGAAATGTTCGATCGCATCGTCGAATCTAGAGAAAGTAGCGCGCACTTAGCGGTGGCATCTAGGGGCATCTCAAAGTTCAGGGTGCGATCGAGAATGGGCTTGCCGTACTTGGCTTCGCCAATTTGCAAAAAGGGCGTCTCGGGTGTCGCTCGGATACAGTTTCCCTGGCTATAGATCAGGTAGAGTTGCGTTTCTTGACCGCGAATTTGGCCTCCTAGGAGCATATTGCAGCTGTCGTCGATGCCGTCTTCTTGGAGATACTGCCGGTCTTCGTTGCGAATTTGGCGAATTTTACTGCCGATGTAGCGGGCAACATCGTACAGGGATGGCAGCCCGTGAACGTTGGTAGCATCTCCAGTTTTGAGGTCGCGCTCGACGAGCGCAAGCACCGCCTGGGTTACCGAAAGATTGCCCGAGCAGCACAAAAGTAGTACCCGCTCGCCGGGGTTGGAGAAATCAAAAAACTTACGATAGGTCGAGATGTAATCGACCCCAGCATTCGTGCGCGAATCCGAGCCCATCACCAGCCCAGAGCGAAGGATGATGCCCAAGCAATAGGTCATGGCTCCAATTGATGCCCGCAACTCGCACAAAACCGATCGCCTTGCCCCACAGGCTCGCCGCACTGGGTGCAAAATCGCCGCTGGCTTGCAGCAGTGGGTTTGGAGCCCATACGCATCTCCATATCGCCCATGCGCAGGTGCATTCCGCCTGCATCCATTTGCAGGGGCGGTAGCGGTGCCATCGGTGGCAGAGGGGTCATCGGCTCGAATGGCGGCGCTGCTGCCTGATAGGGTTCGGCTCCAGCGCGATTGCCAGACGCGCTCCTGGCGGTCGTGCTGATGCTGCTGCCCCGGATGCTCAAAGAAAACTCGCCACCCTCAGCGCGAATCTCGACCGTTGCTGCGCCCGCACCATCGAGGCGAATTTCGGGGTCGGCCGTCCAGCGCCCGGTCTGCAGGCGGCTGCTTGCTTGCTGCTGCTGCCCGGGAGAGGCGATTGTAACTGTGACGATTGTCTCCCCTGTCGGGTTATCTAGAAAAAGCGTGCTATCCGGGCCGAGTCGGCAAGTCTGGGCCATGGCTGACCCCTCCACTGCAATTGCTCCTGCAATCATAGCAATCTCAAAATCGAGACGGAATGTGCCGTCGCGCCCTGGCGGGCACTCATTGGGCAACGGGTATAATGTGCTGCGCAATCGCGTCCCCAATTTTCCCATGTCACTCGATTTGTATGTTTTGCTTCGAGATAACTCCCAACTGCTGCTTTTTCTCTTGCTGGGGATCGGTTACCTACTTGGTAACTTAAGGGTTGCTGGATTTTGTTTGGGTCCCACCTCTGGCGTGCTCGTTGCCAGCTTGGTTGTCGGTCATTTCCAGCTCGAGCTAGATCCGATTATCGGCACCCTTGGTTTTTTGTTTTTTATCTACTCGGTCGGGCTGCAGGCTGGCCCGCGCTTTTTTAGCATCGTGCTAGAAGACGGGGCCAAGTACATTTCTTTGGCTGTTGTTGTCGTTGCGATCTCTGCCGCGCTGACTTGGGGATTGGCAACGATTTTTGACTTTGGGCCGGGAACGGCTGCAGGCCTAATGGCCGGAGCGCTCACGAGCGCCAGTGCCTTGGCTGCTGCCGGCGATGCGGTTGCCAGAGGCTCGATCCAGATGCCGCCGGATCTAACCGCCGAGCAGATCGCCAATAACTTGGCCGCAGGCTATGCGATTACCTATTTGTACGGCCTCATCGGACTATCCGTGCTCGTCGGGCTGCTGCCGCGCTGGTTGCGCGTCGATCTCAACGAAGAAGCCGTAAAGATTTCCAAGCAAAAAAATATCCCAGAAGAAGCTGACGAAACGCCGCTGCCAATTTTTTCCCTGCGGGCCTATCGCATTGAAGATCGTGCCTTTGCTGGGGGCGCTCCTGCCGACTTATTTGCAGGCGTCGGGCTGACAAATTGCACGGTTCGAGCGCTCAAACGAAACGACAAAATCCTCGAGATCGACCCCGAGACTCGCCTAGAGCCGGGAGATACGATCGCCGTGGCCGCTCCGGTCGAATCTCTCGACCGGCTAGCCAGCATGGGTGCGACCCTGGGTTTGGAAGTTTTCGATAGCGATTTGCTCGGTCAGGGCGTCGAGTTTCGCAGCGTGATGGTGACTCGGTCCGAAGCAGCTGGGCTGAGCTTGGGCGAGCTAGGTCTCGACGGCCGCAGCGGCTGCTACCTGACTCAGCTGCGGCGCATTGGCCGGGAGATGCCCCTCAGTGAGGGGCTGCAATTGCAAAAAGGGGACGTGCTCGGCTTGACGGGGAGCAAATTGCAGCTCGATCGCCTGGTGGCACGCCTCGGCCAAGCTGAGAGGGCGACCAACGAGACCGACTTGCTCACCTTCGCCCTCGGAATTGTCATCGGCTGTATCCTCGGCGAGGTGGCTGTTGAGGTTGCTGGCGTTTCCTTCGGGCTTGGAGCAGCCGGTGGGTTGTTGCTCTCGGGCATTGCTTTTGGTTTTCTGCGCTCGATTTACCCAACCTTTGGGCGCGTGCCCCTGGCAGCGCGTTGGCTGATGCAGGAGCTGGGCATTTTGTTTTTTTTGGCAGCCGTCGGCGTGCGAGCCGGTCGGGGCATTCTTTCAGCTCTGACGAGTGTCGGTCCGGCCCTCGCGCTCTGTGGGGTGGCTGTCACGACGATCCCCTTGCTCGCGGGCTACTTCTATGGTGCCAAGGTTCTAAAGCTCAACCCGGCTATTTTAATGGGGGCACTGACCGGAGCGATGACTAGCACGCCCGCTTTGGGGGTTGTTACTAAAGAGGCCAAAAGTTCGGTCCCGGCCCTCGGCTACGCTGGCACCTATGCTTTTGCCAATGTTTTCCTGACGGTTGCGGGCGGGTTAATCGTGCGTTTGTAAGCTTTTGTGCTGGGGGCGCCATACTCTCATGTATAATGTGGCGCTTGTAGCAATAAAAATACCTATTTGACGGAGAACCGTTCGATGGCTCGGATGTATTACGACGAAGACGCAAATTTAGACTTGCTCGCGGGAAAAACAGTTGCGATCGTGGGATATGGCTCCCAGGGTCACGCTCACGCCCTGAATCTCAAAGACAGCGGCGTTAATGTCATCGTCGGCCTATATCCGGGCAGCCGCTCGACGGCTAAAGCCGAAGCCGAGGGCCTACAGGTCTTGCCCGTGGCCGAGGCAGCAGCAGCGGCAGACTGGATCATGATTTTGTTGCCGGATGAGATTCAAAAAGCCGTCTATACCCAAGAGATTGCCCCCCACCTCAAAGACGGTAAAGTGCTCTCCTTTGCCCACGGTTTTAATATTCACTTCGGTCAAGTCGTGCCCCCGGCTGGGGTCGATGTGGTGATGGTCGCGCCGAAGGGGCCGGGCCACTTAGTTCGCCGCACCTACGAGCAAGGCGAAGGGGTACCCTGCTTGTTTGCAATCTATCAAGACGCCACCGGTCAGGCCCGCGATCGCGCCATGGCCTATGCCAAGGGCATCGGCGGCACCCGCGCGGGCATTCTGGAGACGACCTTCCGCGAAGAGACCGAAACCGATCTCTTTGGCGAGCAGGTGGTCTTGTGCGGGGGGCTTTCGGCGCTCATTAAAGCCGGCTTTGAAACCCTTGTCGAAGCGGGCTACCAGCCGGAGCTAGCCTATTTTGAGTGCTTGCACGAGGTCAAGCTCATCGTCGATTTGATCGTCGAGGGTGGCCTGGCAAAAATGCGCGACAGTATCTCCAACACCGCCGAGTATGGCGACCACACCCGCGGGCCTCGCATCGTGGACGATCGCACCCGCGCCGAGATGCGCCAGATCTTGCACGAAATTCAAGATGGCGCTTTTGCCCGCGACTTCGTGCTCGAGAGCCAAGCGGGCCGCCCGCTTTTGAATGCCAAGCGCCGTCAAGACAACGAGCACCCCATCGAAGTTGTCGGCAAAGACCTGCGTGCTATGTTTAGCTGGCTCAAAGAAGACAGCAAATAAGCCCGCAACAGCAGTTCTGTAAGAGCAAAGGAGCGTCTTCGGGCGCTCCTTTGTGCTTTTTGCGGTTTTTTTAACTTTGGTCGTGTTTTTCCGACAAATAATGAGGTTCTGCGATCGAACGGACACATTTATCTTCCGGAGTGGCTGCCGTGGTAACAATGGTGGGACTATCTACGCCTGTCACAAGTCATGGATGCCTCCTCTCAATTCCCCTCCGCCAGCGATCTTCCGGATTTAGGGTTCGTTCCTTCCTCTGGGATTGTCTCTCAGAGTTTGGGGTCGGATATTTTGACGATCGCGGCCAAAGAGGTGGCTTCGCCTCTGGCTACTTCTTTGGGGGCAGATTTGGATGAGTTGCTGGTAACCTCCCCAGCTTTTGCAGATCTGGCTCAGTCGGCCCTTGGAGCGGAGGCTCTCGATCGCATCAACGCCATCGTTGCTGGCAACGAGCTGGGTGGCATAACGGTCGATGAGTTTCGGGATGTTTTTAGCGAAGACGGTATTGGCGCGATCGCGGGCGGCAACCGCCCGATTTTGCCAGGTAGTCCGGTGCCACCGGATGAGATCGGGCTTCCGACTCTCGAGGCTGCTCTCAATAACGATACGGGCGCGAGCGCGTTTGATGGGATTACGAGTGATGGGACGCTCGCGGGGGTTGTTGCTGATGAGAGCGAGGTCGGTCTACTGCGGGTAGGCTCGGACGGAGCCTTTACCTCGGTAGAGGTGCAGCCTGACGGCAGCTTCGTGGTGGATTTGAATGCAGTCGCACCAGATGCCAACGGGGCGGTCGAGCTAACCGTGCAGGCCTTTGATGAGTTTGGCAATCGCCAAGATCTGCCAGTCGGCTTTACTTTCGATGTCAGTGCGCCGGGCGTGACGCTGCCGAGCCCGACTCGCAAAGAGCTGACGGTTTCTTTCTCGGGGCCGGTGAGTGCGGCGGCGTTTGAGGTGGGGAGCTACGAGTTTGTCGATGCCTCTGGGAATGAGATTGCCCTGGCAGCGGCAGAACAACTGAGCGATCGCGCGGTGAGCCTGGAGTTTGCGGAGATATTGCCCCCCTCGGGGAGCTACACGCTGGAGCTATTGGCGGCGGTGAGCGATATCGCTGGGAATGAGATTCCGGCCGGGACGACGTTCGATCTCTTCATACAGGCGCTGCCCTTGGAAGTGGCCCCAGCGAATGGGGAGGTAGAGGTGCCGCTGGTGCGGGAGACGGTAATTGAGTTTCCCGATGCGGTCGACCCGGCGACGATTACGGCTGAGTCGGTGCAGTTGATGGCTTTGGGCGAGCAGCTCTCTGGAGAATTGGTAGTCAGTTCGACGGGCGAGTCGGTGCGCTTTTTCCCAGATGCGCCGCTGCCTGCGAGTACCCAGGTGCAGATTCAGGTCGATGGAGACCTGATTTTAGATCTCGACGGCGACAACATCGATGCCGATGGCGATGGGGCGCTAGGAGGGATGCTCGTGACCAATTTCCAAACGGTGTCATCGACGCGCATCTCTGGAACGAACATTTTTGGCAGTATTTTTGACTCGAATAACCTCAATCCGGATGGCTCGAATATCCCAGTGGTGGGCGCGCGAGTAGAGGTTATCGGCCAGCCAGAGATTTTTGCCATCACCGATGAGAATGGTTTCTTTGAGTTAGAGGATTTACCGGCTTCAGAGATTTTTGTCGCGATTGATTCGAGCGAGGCGACGAGTTCGGCACTGACGGATGCGGGGGATTTTTATCTCTCTATTGAGGAGCGGTATGAAACGGTAGCGGGAGAGGCGATTCCGCTGACGCAGGATGGCCGGGAGTTAGATGTATTCTTACCATTGGTCAACAGAAATGATTTCACGCCTATCTCCGCTACTGAGGCAACAACAGTGGGGTTAGGGGATGAGGCTCTTGGAGTCTTGACGGAGTTATTCCCTGACGTACCAGTAGAGACTCTGGACCGTCTGGAGGTAACGATTCAACCTGACTCTCTATCCTTCGATGACGATGACAGGTCGGTTGAGGGAGTAACGATTGTTGCGTTGCCGCCGGATCGGGTACCTTCACCACCACTGGCAGGGACGAACCCGTCTTTCATTATTACGGTGGAAGCGGACGGGGCGCGAAATATAGATAATACGGCGAATCTAGTTTTCCCAAATGTGGATGGGTTAACACCAGGAGAGCAGCGATTTATTTTTGGATTCGATCATGATGCTGGGGAATGGGTGACAACTGGGACAGCGACAGTGAGCGAAGATGGCACTGTCCTAATTTCCGATGAAGATGCTGGCGTACAAACTCTGGGATGGAGGTATATTGCCCCAAATCCTGGAGTAATCGATGACAGAAGTATTGATGATGCCTTTCCTGGGACAGATGATGGGGATGCTGACGATTCACCTCCTGAAGAGGATGAAGTAACAACTTATAGAGTTGGGATCAGTGTTGATTCAGAGTTTGTTCCTTTGACAGTAGCTCTTGATGCATCACTAGTCTTTGATATCCCCGTACCTAGTATTGACTCGTTTGAGTTTGAATTTTCCGAGAGCTTATCTTTTCCTGAAGATCCAATTCAATTTGGAGAAGAATTTTCTGCCACTTTTTCAGTGCCAACAGACAGCATAATTAATCTGTTAATACCTGAAATATCATTCAATCTCTTCAATCTGGATTTAGCATTAGGTCTCCAGGGGACTGCTACTATTGGTGGGAACCTGGGCCTTGAAGCAGATTTTGACGAAAATGAGGTTGAGGCTGAGATAGATATTGGAGTTGGTGCAAATGTTTCTGCCTTTGCTTCTGCGGAGATATCAGATTCTTTCATCTGTGATATTCCAATAGCAGGTGATTTTATCTGTCAGCCACGAACATTTTCTGTTCCAATTGCTGGTACACCAACATTTGAATTTGACGTGGAGGCCGAGATTCCTGGGATTAATCTCCAAGATTTTGAAGAGAACGGAGAGCTTGAATTCAGCATTTTTGAAGCTGAAGCCATGGCTCAATTGACTGCTAGTACTAGCGTCAGCTTTTCTCCAAGAGTCTTTATCGAAGAGATCGATACAAGCTTGGGTATCGAGAGTTCCTCCACCTTTTTGCCGAATGAACTCAGATCGCTTAACGAGAATACTTCTTCTTTAATGACATCAAGCGATGATTTCGAAAACAGATTATCTGATGTAGATGGATTTGGAAGCGACTCACAGAGCTTCTATCGATATACCTTTCCAAGCGGGTTTGATATTTTTGGAAGGACTTCGATAACTGGTGAGATTTCTGAGATTCTTCCCGCAAACTCTGAGTTCTCACTTGTAGTGTACAGCCCAAGAACAAATCGATATGAGGTTCTTTCAGGAATAACTGGTGCTGCTGGCTCAGTGACAAGTAGTATAACTGTCTTATCGGAGTTTGGTGGCCTCGATACAGATAGTGATGGGATACCTGATTTCGGTGAGTTTGCCATCGGCACAAGTGTCGACCAGCCGGACACAGACGGTGACGGAATTTCGGATGCGGCTGAGGTGGCTCAGGATCTTGATCCCCTTGGCGGTCAAGGTTTCCCCACTGGAATTGTCGGCAGCCTACCATTAGTTGGAGAAGCACTGGAAGTTGTAGTCGAGGGTTCTATTTCAGCTCCTGGGGAGCAAACAGCCTTTATTGCCACAGGTTCTCAGGGCCTCGCACTTGTCGACGTTTCCCAGTTCAGCAACCCTATCGCCCTCGGAAAGCTAGACCTACCTGGCGAGAATACTGATGTTACAGTCGATTCGGTGAATAATCTTGCTGTCCTTGCCGGTGGCACGGCAGGCATTCACATCGTGGATGTCTCTAATCCCATGCTTCCGGTCCTGCAAGCCACCATCCCCACTGCTGCTCCCACAGAGCGAATCGAACTCAACAACGGCCTTATCTATGCAGCCAGTGGTGAAAATCTTGTCGTTGTCGATCTCTTCAGCGG
>CAYTBI010000036.1:0-39089 GCA_964435975.1 uncultured bacterium | reverse complement strand
TATCGGAATCAATCTCTTGGAAGTCAGGAGTACCGTCAAGGTCCGTGTCGGTCGGGTTGGCGGGGTCGGCACCAGCTTCAAGGGAATCCAGGAGGCCATCGTTGTCGGAGTCAACCTCTTGGAAGTCGGGGGTACCGTCAAGGTCCGTGTCGATGGGATTGGCGGGGTCGGCACCGACTTCAACATCGTCGGGGATGCCATCGGCATCGGAGTCAAGGCTGCCATCGACATCGGTAACTGTCAGGCTATCGCTGCCATCGGCTAAGCCAGTTGCAGATGCTGTAACCGTGACGTCTTGGTCGCCATCGGCGGTGCCATCTTGGACGCCGGTAATGGTGAAGTTGACCGAGTCTTGGCCGTCGGGGATGACGACCATATTGTCAACCGTTGCACCGGTAGTGAGGTTGCTGCTGGCAAGGTTGACGGTGAGGTCGCCGACGGTGCCGTTGTCTCGCGTGACCGTAACCATGGCAGTGCCACCTTCGGCAATGCTGTCGGGGTCGATGGTTACGGTGAGACTGCCGTCAATATCGGTGACTGTGAGGCTATCGCTGCCAGCGACGAAATCGGTTGCGGAGGCGGTAACCGTGACGTCTTGGTTGCCATCGGCGGTGCCATCTTGGACGCCGGTAATGGTGAAGTTGACCGAGTCTTGGCCGTCGGGGATGACGACCATATTGTCAACCGTTGCACCGGTAGTGAGGTTGCTGCTGGCAAGGTTGACGGTGAGGTCGCCGACGGTGCCGTTGTCTCGCGTGACCGTACCCATGGCAGTGCCATCTTCGGCGATGCTGTCGGGGTCGATGGTTACGGTGAGGTTTGGAAGAGATAATACGGCAATCGACGAAATTGCGTCGTTGCTGTCATTCATGTCGCTATCTGTGACGCTGAACGTCAAGGTGCGATCTGTACCCGCACCCGTTGTTGGTGCATCAGAGGTGTTTTTGAAGGTGGCTGCCGCGATCAATGTATCGAGGTCATCCTGAGGAATGATGCTGCCTGCTTGCTCGGTAATTTGAATCGTGTCTGTAGTGCTATCGAACTGGATGAAGAGAGCCGTGCCACCGACGGTCAAGCTTTGCTGAGAGGTATCGGAACCGTCGAGAGCCAATGAAACGCTCGTGCCGCCATCGCCATTGAAAATGATGACTTCCGCTGCGCCGTCAGCAATATTTCCAGGCTCAATTTCAAGGAGCGTGATATCGTTTTCCGAGAGGTCATCCACATTAGCAGTCGACGCAGCCACATTGACTGGGCCGTCGCCCTCGGTAAAGATATTGGCAAAGTTAGTATTCGTGTCGAAGATAACAGGCGAGTTAAAGAAAGCGGTCGCGAAATTGCCGTCGAGTGTGAAATTGGCACCTGTAGCCTGACGGTTGTAGATGATGGTGAAGCTTGCCGTGTTGGTGAAATTCAACTGAACGGAATTGTCGGGCAAGACTCCTGGAAAGCCGGGATCTGCATCGGTCGGGTTGAATACGATAAACCCGGATGGATTGAAGGTTGACGGATCGTCGTCAACGGTGAAGATTACATTCCCTGCTGGGTCGAGGACTTCAATGTCGCTGGCATTGCTACCGCTGCTATCGCCAATGAGAAAACTATCTAGGCCTTCAGTGTTGACAATAATTTCTTCAAAGTTGTTTTGGTTGCCGCCTTGGTCGAGATCGCTGATGACAACGGCGAAGTCGCCAACAATCGGCGTATCGGTGCCAGAAATTACCGCAGTCCAACGTATTTCAAAGGCGGCTCGACCGTCAGGTCCAGCTCCCGAACCACCACCACCAATGTTGACATTGGCGTTGTCGTCATTGCCAGACGGTCCAGCAACGTTAAATACTGGATTTTCTGGGTTGGCGGCGGTTCCATCTGCTGGGGTAACGCCGGAAAACTCATTGGGATCGTCAACGAGTCGCACCACTGTTGCGATCAAGTCGATCGCCGTGCCATTGATATTGCCGACATTTGCGTAGCGCGCAAATTCGCCGTTCCCGACGCCATCAGCTTCTTCCGTCTGGCCGTCATTGCCGGTTGCGCTGGGTGTCGTAAAGGTCAGAGTAGTAAACCCGCCCTGACCGGGAACTGGTGTCTGATCGCTAATATCATCAAGATCGATTGACGGGGCAGGCCCAAGCGACCCTTGCCAGTTGGAATATGTAGCGAGGGGAGGGGATAGCCGCTCCTGAGAGGAGAGGGGGAAAGACTTGTCTAAATCCCAGTTACCACCGAAGGTGGGATGGCCAACTTTGGTCGTGGAGGCGTGGATGGTGACTCCGGTGATGTGGTGGAGTTTATCGATAAATTCTTCGCCCGCGTCCCCAGCGGCGACATTACAGCCATAAAGGGCAATCCGCTCTGCACCGTTCCAGGCCCGCAGAGCAGTAGCGTAGCGCTCGAGGTTATCCAGGCTCAAAACGCCATTACCGAGATACAAGCAACCCGGCGAACCATGGGAGATGATATGGACGCTATCTGCAGAAAAATTAGATAGCGAGCGAGCAATCCGTTCGATCCCATCTTGATTCGGCTCAAGAATTAAAACCGTTGCACCTGGGGTAATTCCCGCAACCAGAGACTGGTAGTTTTCTACGCGGGAATCGATAACAACGAGCTGGGAGGCGAGCATACGGTTACCTGGTGTCATGGTTCGGGGTTGTCTGGGTCGAAATTTTTGAATATGGAGGGGTGATGACGGTCTTCAGATTCGGGCAAACTAGCCACAGTGATCTAAGTCACCAGAAATATGGTAGCTTATGCAACCAAAAAGCGATCGCCGTTGAATTAATTTCTGTCCCAAGAGCGATCGATGTGCGATCGCTCCCATTTGCAAGCCGCTACTCTAGGCGCGTAGATTCACGGACCTGGGAAGTATCTAACGCGCGATTTATTCTACTAGTGCAATAAAGTTTTGCAAGGCCGAGCTATCTACTCCATAAAAAGCTTTTACGAGATAGCTATAGCTATGGTTACTCGCTCGGTAAAGGGTCACAGGAATATAGAGGGCGATCTTGCGATTGCCCTCTAGCCCCACAATCGTTCCGAGTTTTTGTTCCCGGCCCTAGGAGGTTTCCTTCTCGAATGCAATTAAAACAAGGGGAATCATTGAATTCCTGTAAGAGGATAGCAAAAAGCTAGCAAAGCCCCAATCTAGACTCGAGAAAGTGTGGGCGACTGGCTTAACAAATTAAGCCAGAGACATCTGCAAAGAATACGTGGCTGGGAGGTTGACAGACAAGTAGACACGCGATCGCAAGCTCCAGACAGCGCAATCCTTCCCAAAAAAGTAATAAAAACAATCTACGTTCCGGCCAGTCTTCCGTCTAGAAGTTCGCGTTTTACAACTGGACGCCAGCTTGAATGTTTACTTTTTCAAAAAAACCTGACGTAATTTCTAAATATGTATCGTTGAAAGGCGTGAGTTCGACAGGCTACAGATCGTGACATCCAGTTGAGGTAGGGCCCTTGGGGAGTGATGCCGCGCCAGCAATTCTCAATAGATTGCAGCAGTTGCAAAAATGGTAGTGCGTTCTCAAAAAGGCTGCTGATTGAAGACGAATCTGTCGCCGAAATCACGCTCTAGTAGGACGCGCCTCGTGCCATATTGCGA
Organism: uncultured bacterium; assembly: GCA_964435975.1. Classification (GTDB taxonomy): domain Bacteria; phylum Cyanobacteriota; class Cyanobacteriia; order Cyanobacteriales; family Rubidibacteraceae; genus CAYTBI01. The sequence continues at coordinate 35,482 of CAYTBI010000036.1, read as the reverse complement.
AATTGAGTCAGCTCCGGCGAGAACAATAATTTGATAGTGCCAGTGGGGCCGTTGCGGTGCTTGGTGACGATCAGCTCGGCCACATCGCGATCGGGCGAGTCTGGGTTGTAGTAGGAGTCGCGATAGAGCATCAACACCAGATCTGCATCCTGCTCGATACTGTTGTGGGCGACGATGCCGTTGGCGATGAAATTGCAATAGCCCGGCACGGTGAGGTCGAAAACCGCTGTCGTACCGGCAGGTTCGAGACCCGCAATCTGCACCCAAGTGGCCCGTGCCAAGACCTGCGTGCTGCCGCGACGCGCATCCTCGCAAGGCCGGTCCCACGCCGCCAAGCGATCGCCCGGCTGCAGTTGCGCCAGCTGGCGCCAGCCGTCAGGAGTCCAAAAGCGATGATTGCTCGTGGCTTGTAGGGTTCGACCGTCGGCTAGCTGCAGAGCCCAAACCGCCTTGGTGCCCGTTGCGAAGGCCCGAGTAGCCGTCGCCCGCACGATCTCGCGCGTTTCAGGGGCGATCGCCCACACCTCGAAGGGAGCCTGCCCCACCAGCTCGGCCATAGGAACCCAGGTGCCGTCGGTCAGGGCGACGCGAGCGCCGCCGCCCAGGCAACCCGACTCGCGCAAATCCGAGAGCATGGGACGCTTGTTAGTGCGCTGCTCGACGCCTCGGCTGAGTTGCGAGAGGGCCAGCACCGGCACTTTTAGCTCCCGCGCGAGAATTTTCAAGCCGCGCGTAATTTTCGAGAGTTCTTGCACGCGGTTGTCGCTGTCGCCGTCCATCAGCTGCAAGTAATCGAGCAAGATGAGCCCCAGCTCTCCGAGTTCGGCTTTGAGCTTGCGCCCTTGCGATCGCATCTGCACGATGGAGGTATTGGCCGTGTCGTCGATGTAGACGGGCAGCTCCGAGAGCCTGCCGATGGCCGTGCTGAGTTTGTCGAAGTCGCTGCCGTCGATCTTGCCCGAGCGCAGGCGATTGCTGGGGATTTCTCCCTCGGCGGCAAGCAGGCGCTGGGCGAGTTGCTCTTTCGACATCTCCAAACTGAAGATGGCCACGGGTAATTTTAAATCGGCGGCAATGTTGCGCGCGATGTTGAGACCCAGGGCAGTTTTGCCCATAGCCGGCCGGCCGGCCAAGATAACCAAATCGGACTTTTGCAGGCCGCCCGTGAGGGCATCGAGATCGTAGAAATCGGTTTTAACGCCCGGTAGCTGAGCTTCGGCCTGGCGAGTTTCGATGGCATCGAAGGTCTCCACCAAGGTCTCGGCAATAGGGACCAGCCCCCCCTGCTGGCGAGCCTGGGTGAGGTTAAAGATCTTCTGCTCGGCGCGATCGAGCACGGTCTCGAGCTCTTGGGTCGTGTCGTAGCCCAAGCCTACGATTTCGTGGCCCGCGCCGATTAGCTGCCGTCGCGTCGATTTATCACCGATCAGCGCGCCGTAGCCATCGACATTGATAGCCGAAACAGTCTGCTCGGCAAGTTGGGCGAGCTTGGCAACGCCGCCGACACTCTCGAGGGTGCCGCGATCTTCGAGCCAAGCCGTCACCGTCATCAAATCCGTGGGCTTGCCCTGAACGTAGAGGGAGATGGCCGCTCGGTAAATGTCTTGGTGAGCCTTTAAGTAAAAGGCCTCCGGCGAAATCCGGTCGGCAACGCGGGCAATTGCACCCGGATCGAGCAAAATCCCACCTAGGATTGACTCCTCTGCCTCAAGGTTGTGAGGCGGTAGGGTGTCGTTGGCGGGACTTCTGGCGGCTTCGCTCATAAAAACTCGTGCGGCAGCAGCGCTCTCTATTTGTTAGAGAGGCGCAACTTGGATCTCAATGGTGGCCGTAACATCGCCGTGGATTTTGACCGCCACATTGAAAAAGCCCGTGGTGCTAATTTCTGGCAGCTCGATACCGCGGCGATCGATGTCTTGGCCGGATCCTTCTTTGATGGCATCGGCAACTTCTTGGGTCGTCACGCTGCCAAAAATCCGCTCGTCTTCGCCCACCTGCTTGCGAATCGTAAAGCGACCGATGGTCTCCAGGGCAACCTTGCGGCTCTCGGCCTCCTGCTGGAGCTTGGCCAGGCGCTCTCGCTCTTTGGCTAAGCGCTGCTCGACCTGGCGCAGGGCGCCCGGAGTCGCATAGATCGCCAGACCGCGAGGAACCAAATAATTGCGCGCGTAACCCGGAGCGACGCTGACAACCGCATCGCGATCGCCGAGCTTGTGGACGTCCTGCTTGAGGACCATGGTGACTCGTTTGGGCATTGCCTTAAAAGTTCCGTCTAATAACCAACAAAAGTAATATTCTATCGCGTCCTCGCCGAGTTTGCGCGGCTTCTCTCAGGCGTGCCGTGCGGATTACTCTATTGAGGCGGCAGCGGCTTTGACAATCGGACCGAAGTCGGCCAAAACGCGGGCGTGATTGCGCAAAAGCCCCAGTAGATGCAAGCGATTTTGCCGCACGAGATCGTCATCGGCCATGACCAAGACGCTGGTGGGCCCATCAAAAAACTCGCTCACCGTCGGCGCGATCGCCGCCAGGCCATCTACTAAGAGGCGGTAGTTGCGCTCGGCGCGGGCGCGCTCGGTTTGGGCAACCAAGCCCGCGACGGCCTCGAGAAATGCCCCTTCGGAGGGCTGCTCGAAGCGGGCCGCATCCACCAGGCCGGCCGGGTCGAGCGGTTGGGTGTCGAGATCGCCTTTAGCCGCGAGCTTGGTGGAGCGGTTGACGGTTTCGTAGATGGCATCGAGAGTGCCATCGGCGCGAATCGATTGCAAAAACTCCGCTCGCACGCGCGCGTCGGCCAGGTCCCTCAAGGCCCGGTCGGCTAGTTCGCGATCGCCCTCGCCCAGCACGGCATTAACCAAGTCATAGTCGATGCCATCTTCTGCAAGGGCCGTCCGCACCCGCTGCAAGAAGAAGTCTTCGAGAGTCGCGCTTAGGTTTTGAGTGCGATCGCTCTGACCGAAGGTCTCGATAAAGCTGGCGACTGTTTTGGCAAGCAGTGCCCTGAGATCCAAGCTCAAGCTATTTGCCCAGACGATCGCGACGATGGCGTTGGCCGCTCGGCGCAGAGCAAACGGATCCGACGAGCCACTGGGAATCATACCCAAGCCAAAAATACTCACCAGCGTGTCGAGGCGATCGCCGATGCCGACAATTTGACCGACGCGGGTCTCGGGGAGTTTGTCGCCAGCACCGCGCGGGAGATAGTGCTCCGAGATTGCCCGCGCCACGGCTTCGCTCTCGCCGCCCGCGCGGGCATATTTTTCCCCCATGATGCCTTGCAGCTCGGGAAATTCGTAGACCATCTGCGAGGCCAAATCGGCTTTACACAGCAGGGCCGCCCGCGCCACCTGCGCCCGCTCTTCGGGGCTGGTATCGAGCTGCTCGGCAACCCAGGCGGCGGCTTGGCAGATGCGATCGACTTTGGCGCGCACCGAGCCGAGCTGTGCTTGGAAGGTAACCGGCTCGAGCTTGGGCAAAAAGGTCTCCAGGGGGCGGGCTAGATCGGCTTTGTAGAAAAACTGACCGTCAGCAAGGCGCGCGCGCAGCACCCGTTCGTTACCCGCTGCGATCGCAGCGGCCTTGGCCGGATCGCCGTTAGACACCGTCACAAAATAAGGCAGCAACTGCGTCTGGCTCTCGTCAGTCCAGATGGGAAAATACCGCTGATGGTCGATCATCTCCATCGCGATCGTCTCGGGCGGCAGCTCGAGAAATTCGGCATCGAACTGGCCCGCCACGATGGAGGGGTACTCGACCAAGTTAGTGACCTCCGAGAGCAAGTCTTCATCCAAGTCGACCCACCCGCCGCGCTCGCGGGCAACCGCCTGCACGCTCGCGGCGATCTCGCGGCGGCGCGCGGCAATATCTGCTTTCACGGCAGCCCGCTCCATCAGCGCGATGTAGTCGCGAGCCGTGGGAATTTCTATCGTTTCGGGGTGCAAGACGCGGTGGCCCCGCGAGTAGCGATCGGCACTGAGGGTTTCCGACCCGTTGACAAACGCCAGGGGCAAAATCTCGCCGTCGAGCAAGCTCACCAACCAGCGAATCGGCCGCGGAAAGCGCAGATCGCCGTCGCCCCAGCGCATGAAGCGCTTGCCTTCGAGGCTGGTTATCCAGACTGGTACCAGCTCTTGCAAAAGTTCGGCAGCGGCGCGGCCATCGATTTGCTTCTGCACGAATACAAAAGGGCCTTTATCGGTTTCGCGTACCTCTAGAGCTTCGAGGGGCACCGCTTGCTTGCGCGCGAAGCCTTCGGCGGCTTTGGTGGGCGTGCCATCTTTGAAGGCGGCCCGGGCCGGCGGGCCTTTAATTTCTTCCTCGCGATCGGGTTGCCGGGCGGGCAAGCCATGCAACAGCAGCGCCAGCCGACGGGGCGTCGCAAAAATTTCGATAGACTCGGGGGTCAAGAATGCCTCAGCCAAGCTCGGGCCGAGGCGAGCGTGCCACTGGGACACCGCGCCTGTGAGGAACTCCGCTGGCAGCTCCTCGGTACCCACCTCCAACAAATACGTTGCCATTGTGTAACCTTCTCCTGCGCCCCCTCGTCAAGCGGTTGCCGTCAATTGCAAAAGCTCGTAACCCAGTTTAGACGCGGTCGCGAGCTGGTGTAGGATTTCTAGAGTGCACCCGAGGCGAAAGCGCGCTCTGCTGGCCGATAAATTCCGCCCTTGCCGTAACGGCGATCGCGAACTCTCGCCAAAATTTATCGGTCATTAGCTGCGGTGGGTTGTTACGGTTGATCTGAACTTCAATTTTGCCGCGCGAGTAACCGGAGATTCGGTGTATGTTTAAGCATTTGGGTAGGGCTGCTGTCGGTCTGTCGATGGCGACTGCTTTGTCGGGAGCAATTACTGCGGAGGTTCTTGCCCAAGAAGAAGTAGAGCCGGTTGGCGAAGCTCGCGTTACCTTCTTTTGCAATGGCGGGGCCGATGAGAATGCCATTCCCGTTACGGCGATGAGCATCTCTCAGGGTGACGAAACCTTCACAGAAACTATTTTGATCTGGACGCCTGTCTATTTCTCCGAGCGCGCGATGGCGCTAGATCTTTGCCAAGAGAGCGCTCGCAACTTGCAGGCAATCGAAGCACGTGCCGACATTGCCATGCAGAATTTCAGGGCCGATCGCGTTGGCGAAGCCATACGGATTTGCCTGCAACCCGAGGAAGTTCAGAGCGACTGCCAGAGCGAGTCTGTCGTCGTAGCAACTTATCTGCCCCAGGTCGATCCGAGGGTTGTTTTATCCGAGGTCATCCCCGACTCGAGGACCCCACGCTTGCGGGGCGACTTCCCCACCGTCTATCCGGCATTTCCCTTCGGGTTTTTCCGCTTCCGCTTCTAGCATCTCCGGTCGAGATTGCTGGGGATCCTGCAGCGGGCCACAATGTGAGGGGAAACTTGCGACTTGGGAGGCCAGGTGACGATGGCAGAGGCACGGACCGAACGCGACTCGATGGGCGAGCGCCGGCTCCCCCCCACGGCATACTACGGCATTCAAACCCTGCGAGCCCTGGAAAATTTCCCCATCAGCGGCCTCAAACCACTGGCAGCTTACGTCGATGCCTGCATTTTGATTAAAAAAGCAGCGGCGATCGTCAATAGCGAGCTAGGTTGCGTCCCGGCAGAGCTGGCAGCGGCAATCGTGCGGGCGGCCGATGAAATTCTGGGAGGCGCGCTGCGCGATCAATTCGTCGTGGATGTTTACCAGGCCGGGGCTGGCACCTCCCACCACATGAATATCAATGAAGTTTTAGCCAACCGCGCCTTGGAAATCCTAGGCGATGTGCGAGGCAACTACGAGCGCCTCAGCCCCAACGACCACGTTAACTACGGCCAGTCTACCAACGACGTTATTCCTACGGCCATCCGGATTGGCAGTCTGCTGGTGCTGGAGCGCAACTTGTTTCCCGCGCTCTCCGAAGCGATTACCATCCTCGACGATAAAGCCGATGAGTTTGCCGATGTGGTGCGCTCGGGCCGCACCCACCTGCAAGATGCCGTCCCCGTTCGCTTGGGAGAAACCTTCCGCGCTTGGGCGCAAATCCTGACCGATCACACCAGTCGCCTCGAACGGGCCGCCGAGGATCTGCAAGTATTGGGCATCGGTGGCTCTGCCGCCGGAACGGGACTCAATACCCACCCCCATTACCGCCAGCGCATCGCGACCATCCTGGCCGATGCTACCGGGTTGCCGTTGCGCCGGGCTCCCCATCTAATGGCATCAATGCAGAGCATGGCTCCTTTTGTGGCCGTCTCAGGCAGCTTGGGCAACCTCGCCCAAGATCTCGTCAAAATCTCTCACGATTTGCGCTTGCTCGATTCTGGCCCGAATGCGGGCCTCAAAGAAATTCAACTGCCCCCCGTGCAACCGGGTTCGTCGATTATGCCGGGGAAATACAACCCGGTCGTCGCAGAAATGACTTCGATGGTCTGCTTTCAGGTGATGGGCTACGGCAGCGCGATCGCCCTAGCCGCCCAAGCCGGACAGCTAGAACTCAATGTCATGATGCCTTTGATTGCCTACAACCTCATTCACAGCATCGAGATTCTCAGCGCGACCGTGCGGGTGCTCGCCCAGCGCTGTCTCAAAGGCATCGCGGCCAATCGCGATCGCTGCGAGCGCTACGCCGAAGCCAGCCTCGCTCTGGTGACGGCTCTCAATCCTCATATCGGCTACCTCAACGCTGCGGCGGTCGCTCGAGAATCCCTCGAAACCGGGCGATCGCTGCGAGAAATTATTCTAGCCAGAGGCTTGCTCGACGAGACAGCCCTCAATCGAATTCTCGATCTTGACGCCATGAGTCGCCTGCCAGATATGTCAGAAGACAGCTAAGAGATCCGATTTCTGGCAAGACTTAGCCCTACACTGAAGGCGTTTGTCGAAGTCGCAATAATTCGTTAGAAGGCTAGATTTATTGATGTCCTATTCACAAGAGCTACAGGTTGGTATCGCCGCTGTCACGGCGGCAGCAAAGCTATGCCAACAAGTACGAGCGGCCATCCCTACTGCGATGGAAAAAGAGGACCGCTCGCCGGTCACGGTTGCTGATTATGGTTCCCAGGCAATTGTCTGTCAGGCCCTGGCAGCTGCATTTCCCGACGATCCGGTCGTCGGCGAAGAAGATGCAGCCGAGCTCCGAGACCCGGCCAATGCCGAGATTTTAGGGCGCGTGACTGGCTATGTGAGCGAGCGGGTGCCGGTAGCGACGCCCGAGGCCGTTGCTGACTGGATCGACCGAGGCAACGGCAGTGTTGCCCCCCGCTACTGGACCCTCGACCCGATTGATGGGACCAAGGGCTTTTTGCGCGGCGACCAGTATGCTATCGCCTTGGCTCTAGTCGAAGACGGCGATCTTAAAGTGGGTATTCTCGGTTGTCCGGCCCTGCCATTAGACCTCGGCAATCCCGAGAGCCCCAAGGGAGCCCTGTTTGTGGCCGTGCGGGGAGAAGGCACTAAGATGATGCTCCTCGGCGAGTTGGAGGGGCAGCCCGTCCGCGTCGTGACCCCGGAGAACGTCCAAAATTTCCGCTTCGCAGAGTCGGTCGAAGCCTCCCACGGCGATCGGGATTTGCAAGAGGCCATTGCCCGCAAGGTCGGCTTCAAGAGTCCGCCCGCCCGTCTCGACTCCCAGGCCAAATATGGCGTGGTTGCCAGCGGTCAAGCCGCTCTCTACCTGCGCTTGCCTTCGCCCAAGTACCCGGACTACCGCGAAAAAATCTGGGACCACGCAGCGGGCGCGCTGGTGGTAGAGGAAGCGGGAGGTAAAGTCACCGACATGTTTGGCAAACCCCTTGATTTTGCCTCCGGCTCCAAAATGGAGAACAATCGCGGTGTTGTTGCCAGCAGCGGCAGCTTGCACGAGGCCGTCATTGCTGCCCTGCGGGATCGCTAAAGCGAGCGAGCCAAAAATAAAGCGAGAGGAAGCTCCTCTCGCTTTTGGCAGTTGCTTTTGAAGCAATTGCTTTTGGCCTACTAGGGCAACTTGACCCGCGTCGCCAGGCCCAGGCGCTCGAGCAAGACGATAATGCCCCAGGTGACATCGATTTCCCACCATTGCAAGCCGTGGCGGGCCGAGTACTGGTAAGCGTGGTGGTTGTTGTGCCAGCCCTCGCCGTAGGTCAGCAGGGCGACCCACCAGCAGTTGCGCGACTTGTCGCCCGAGTCGTGACTGACGTAGCCAAACTTGTGGGTGGCACTGTTGACGAGCCAGGTGCAATGGAAAACGGCCACCAGGCGCATGAAGACGCCCCAGAATACCCAAGACCAGCCCCCGATCGCAAACAAAATTAGCCCCAGAGCGACCTGTAGCGGAATGAAATAAGCCTGGCAAAACTTGTAGAACGGGTCGTCGCAGATATCCTTGGTGTAGCGAGGGATGTCTGTGTCTGCTGGGATATTGTGGCACATCCAGCCAATGTGACTCCACCAAAAGCCGCGATTGGAGTCGTGGGGATCTTGGCTTTTGTCGGAGTATTTGTGGTGGATGCGGTGCAGGCCGACCCAAGCGATGGGCCCTCCCTGTGCCGAGAGCGCCCCGCAGAAAACCAAGGCGTATTCAAGCCACTTGGGAGTCTCGAAGCTGCGGTGGCTGACGAGGCGGTGGAAGCCCAGGGTTACCCCCAAACAAGCCGTCACCCAGTGCAAAAATAGCGCTACGCTGACAGCCGACCAACTGAAGTTGCCGGGGAATAGGGCGGGAACGGCCGCCAGATGCAGGGACGCCAGATAGGCGGCCGTCACCCAATCCCAGCGCGAGGGCTCTGATGTTGCAACAGTCATGCGGAAAACCTTAAGGATAAATAATTCAGATGAGTCCGGTGCGGCTCATGGCAAGCAAGTGCCTGGGAAGCCAACATTCCCCATGATTTCGAGAAATAGCGACCGGGTCAAGGAAAAATTCCCGATCGCTAGATATTGCTGCCTAAGATGCCACCTTGACATCCGTCGCCAAGCCCAGGCGCTCGAGCAAAGCAATGATGCCCCAGGTAATATCGATTTCCCACCATTGCAAGCCATGGCGGGCCGAGTACTGGTAGGCGTGGTGGTTGTTGTGCCAACCTTCGCCATAGGTCAGTAGGGCGACCCACCAGCAGTTGCGCGACTTATCGCCCGAGTCGTGGCTGATGTAGCCGAACTTGTGGGTAGCACTGTTGACCAGCCAAGTGCAGTGGAAGACAACGACCAGCCGTACGAACACGCCCCAAACCACGAAGGGCCAGCCGCCCAAAGCGAACAACAACAATCCCAAGGCAACCTGCAAGAAAATAAAATATTTCTGGCAAAACTGATAAAACCGATCGCCACTGATGTCTTGGGTGTAGCGAGGGGTCTGAGCCTCCATCGGGATCTCGAAGAGCATCCAGGTCATGTGGCTAAAGAGAAACCCACGATTGGAGTCGTGGGGATCGTTACCGGTGTCGGAATATCTGTGATGGATCCGGTGCAGGCCGATCCACTGAATCGGGCCGCCCTCAGCCGATAGCGCCCCGCAGAGAATAAAGAAATACTCCAGCCACTTGGGAGTTTTGAAGCTACGGTGGCTGACCAACCGATGATAGCCCAGGGTCACTCCCAAACATCCTGTCAGCCAATGCAGAAAGATTGCGACTCCAACTGCCGACCAACTAAAAGTTCCAGGGAGCAGGGCCGACAGCGCGGCCAAATGAATCGAAGCCATGTACGCGATCGTGACCCAGTCGGGGCGTCGTCCATCGGAAGTTGCAACAGTCATTCAATATCCTTAGTAAACACGAACTAAAGGTCGGGGCAAGCCCTATCAGCAGATCGCCGAAGATGGTGAGAGCGTCAGTCAACGATCCCCTAGCCATACACACCAACAAATGCACGAAACGCGCGCGCGCCACCAGCAGCTGCTACAGGCAGCAGAGAAAGCACTGCTCCCAGTTTTTGCCGGAATTGACGCTCAGGTCAAGGGAAACCTGCAGAAAGTGCTCGGTGCCTACCGCAACTACCGCGTCGGCCCCCAGCATTTTGCCAGCACCAGCGGCTACGGTCACGACGACCTCGGTCGCCAAACCCTCGATCGCGCCTTCGCACAGATTTGCGAGGCCGATGCTGCCGCCGTGCGCGTCCAGTTTGTCTCGGGCACTCATGCGATTGCCTGTGCCCTATTTGGCGCCTTGCGGCCCGGAGAGGAGCTTTTGGCTGTGGCCGGCCGCCCCTATGACACTTTAGAAGAAACCATCGGATTGCGGGGGGAAGGTCAGGGCTCTCTCCGGGAATTTGGCATCAGCTACCGGGAGCTGCCTCTGGCTCCAGCAGGGAGTATCGACTGGGAAGCGTTGCCTGCAGCAATCGGTCCGAACACTCGAGTGGCCTTCATTCAGCGCTCCTGCGGCTATGCGTGGCGCCAGAGCCTCTCCCTTGACGACATCGCCCGCATTGTCGAGACGGTCAAGGTTCGGAATCCCGCAACGGTCTGCATTGTCGATAACTGCTATGGCGAGTTCGTCGCCGATCGCGAGCCCACCGCTGTAGGCGCGGACCTCATTGCCGGTTCTCTAATCAAAAATCCTGGCGGCACGATCGCAACAGCCGGGGGCTACGTGGCAGGCAAAGCCGAGTGGGTAGAGGCTGCCGCCGCGCGCCTGACGGCCCCTGGTATCGGCCTCTCGGGCGGCGCGACTTTCGATCGAAACCGACTGCTTTTTCAGGGCTTGTTTCTGGCCCCGCAAATGGTTGGCGAAGCCCTCAAAGGATCTCACTTGGTTGCTTGGATTTTCGACAAGCTAGGCTACAAAGTCAATCCGCTGCCGTTGGTGCCCCGCCGAGACACCATCCAGGCCATTGCCCTCGGCTCGCCAGAGAAACTCATCGCCTTTTGCCGAGCCATCCAACAAAATTCGCCAGTTGGCTCCTATCTCGATCCGGTGCCTGCCGCCATGCCCGGTTATGAGAGCGACCTGATCATGGCAGGTGGCACCTTCATCGACGGCAGTACGTCAGAGCTTTCTGCGGATGGTCCTTTGCGGGAGCCCTACACCGTCTTTTGTCAGGGCTGCACCCACTGGACTCAGGTCGCGATCGCCCTTGAGGCCGCCCTAGACGCCGTTGGCGAACCCTAGTAGGCCGCTCTGGTAAGACTGGGGAGTATTTTGGCTGCTTACGGACAAATTCTCTCTAAATCTTCTCCGGGGGTCTTCTCGCACGAGCTTTGGGGTGGTATTAATATCTCTCAAAGCTCTGCTGATGAAACTTAGGGTAAAGTCATCAACAGTGTTTGGTGGTTAGATTGTTTGCGTGTGAGGAATTATTCGATATGAGCCTGCGCGGTGACGCCCTGGAAACTCTCAAGCGCACGAGCCGAACCTTCTACATTCCCATCAGCTTGCTGCCCGACAAGCTGCAGGATGCGGTCGCCTCGGCCTATTTGTGCATGCGGGCCATCGATGAAATCGAAGACCACCCCAATCTCGACAACACCGTAAAGTCGACCTTGCTGCGCTCTTTGAGCCTCAATCTGCAAGGTGGCCACGATCGTTCGACAGCAGAAGAATTCGCCGCCGGTCTCGACCGCTACGCCGATTGCCTTGACGAGGTGACCCTACGCATCGGTGAGTGGGCCCTTCTGTCACCTGCTGCGATCGCGCCGCGCATCTGGGATGCCACCGCTGCCATGAGCGATCGGATGGCGTATTGGGCCGATTGCAATTGGACTATCAAGACCGAAGAAGACCTCAACCGCTACACCTTTAGCGTGGCTGGCGCAGTGGGCTTGATGCTCTCCGATTTATGGGGATGGTACGACGGCACTCAAACCAACCGCACCCACGCCATTGGCTTCGGGCGCGGCCTGCAATCGGTCAACATTTTGCGCAACCAGGGCGAGGACCGCACGCGCGGGGTGAGCTTCTACCCCGAGGGCTGGACCAACACTGAAATGCATCGGTACGCACGCTACAACCTCGAGCTTGCCGATGCCTACGCTGCCGCTCTATCCCCCGGGCCAGCGCTGACGTTCTGCAAAATTCCGTTGGTACTGGCCCATGGCACCCTGGCAGCGCTCTCGGCAGGCAAAGAAAAGCTCAGTCGCAGCGATGTGATGTCGCTAATCGAGAAGGTTATCGGCTAGGCGGCTTTGGCCCATCAAGCGCTCATCTGCTCCAAAAGAGGCAGCAGGAGTGTGACGTAGTAGTAGACCAGCGGGGCGGTGAACACGTAGCTGTCGGTGCGATCGAGAATGCCACCGTGGCCGGGGATGAGCTGCCCCGAGTCTTTGACCCCCGCATCGCGTTTGATCATCGACTCGGTGAGATCGCCGAGCAGGCTGGCGATGCCGATGATGAGGCCCAGTACCAGGCCGCTGACCATCCACAGCGGCCACTGCAGATACCAGGCGCCCAGCTCGGCAACGGCCATACTGCCGAGAATGCCAAAGACAGCGCCTTCGACGGTTTTCTTGGGGCTGACAATCGAGAGGCGGGTCCGCCCGAAGAACTTCCCAAAGAGGTACGCGCCGATGTCAGCTGCCCAGATGCAAACAAAGCACAGTAACGTGATAGCAAGCCCGTCCGGGAGCGCGCTGGGGTCCGCCCAAGAGTCGAGCCAGTAGCCCTCTCGCGGCAGCGACAAGGCACTGGCGAAATCGCGATCGAGACTGACGCGCAAGCGGATCCAGTAGCCTGGCAGGTAGCCCCCGTAAAACAATCCCAGCAGCGAAGACGAGATGTCGGCAATGGTCGAGAGCTTGGGCAAAAACAGCAGATAGAAGCAGATGGCCGTTCCAGCCAGGGGAAACAAGGCATCGGTTAGCGGTGGGGAAAGGGTTGCCACCACCAGCAGCACCAGCGAAACGGCGATCGTCGTCTTGGCAGCCGGTTCGATGCCCTTGGCCCGGACGAGGTTGAAGTATTCCTGCAGCCCCAAGAAGACAATCGCACCGAAGCCGAGGGTGAAAAACCAGCCTCCGAAGAGAATCATCCCCAAGGCCACGAAAATTGCCACAATGGCGCTGATTGCGCGTTTCCAAGACATAGTTGTTGCGGTCACTCAAGTCGCGGCCCTGTTGCAGCCGCAAGGCAGTTTTAAAAAATTTATATCTGCTATTCAGAATCCCATAGATCCAACTTTAGCCGGCTTTAGCTGGTGGGGGACACTCAGCCCCGCATCATATTGCCAAGCGCTGTCATTTATGGCGTTGTCTCAGAGCTTTTCGCCACTCAATACGAATGTCGGATCGGCAGCGGCAAAGATTTGCGAATTCCCCCTTCGCTCGAGACGGTTGAAGGCTGATTGCACGACTTCTATGTTGCGTGCCTGCAACTCGGCAAGGCTCTCCGAAATCCGGTAGAGGCTCTCTAGATTGCCGGCTGTGGCAACGGCCCGGCCTTGGGGCTGCAGATAGTGCCATACAGCTTCGAGAATCTCGCTAATATTGCGGCCGCCTTCGATGCAAACGCGCTGGGGCAACGGCTCGAGGTCGCTCAGGCACTCGGGAGCGCGCCCTTCAACGACGCGGATATTCTCAACGCCAAAGCGCTGGCAGTTGCGCCGGACGAGCGTTGCAACCTCTTCATCTCGCTCGACGGCCACAATCTGGCTCTGGGGGCACAACAGCGCGACTTCAATGGCAATGGTGCCGGTGCCCGCTCCGACATCCCACAACACCGAATTGGGATGCATGCGCAGATAAGAAATCAGGAGCAACCGCACTTCACGCTTGGTCAGCGGAATGCCCGGGAGGCGCTCGAAAAGTTCGTCGGGAATGCCCGGGGTGGCGTAGGGCCACAGTGGCGAGGCAGAAGAAACGATCACGAATTTCGCACGGGTACTAGGAAGTCTTGAGAAGCGACTGATGTCCCGACAAGAGCGCTAGTCGGTAACTTGTAGGGTCTCCAAGCTCTCGTCGCGGCAGCCGGAGATGGTGCCACCTCGGGCGCGCACCAGCTTTAGATAGTCCAAGGCGGCCTCGGAAACAACTTCGCCCGGTAGCAAAATTGGGATGCCAGGGGGGTAAGGGCAAACCAACTCGGCACTGACATGCCCGATCGCCTCGCGGCTTGGCAGCGTTCGCGTTGCCGACCGCGCGGCTTGCCGTGGCGACAGCCTGAGAACCGGCGGTGGTGGCTCTGTCAAAATTTCGTCTGGTGCCTGCTGGCGCGCTGCTGGGCCAACGGGCGCAACCTCACCAGCCAAAGCCCCGATCGCCTCTATCAAGTCTTCCACGTCAGTTGTGGTGTTGCCCGGCGCGATCGCAAAGGTTAAACAACTTGGCAACGGCAGCTCGGCAACGACTCCTCGCCCTTGCAGCCAGGCATCGGCAGCAAACCCGTCGATGCCGAGCCCCCGCAAGCCGACAGTTAGCCGCGCGCGATCGCGCCAGCGCCAGCCCGGCACGCATCGCTCGGGCACCCCCAGCACGGCAATGCCCGGAATGTCTGCTAGGGCTGCTAAGGCGCGATCGGCCAGAGCTAAGGCATGATCCAGCAGATCTCGGCCTGCCAGAGCCAGTTGCTGGCGGGCGGCGTCGAGAGATGCCAGCAGCAGATAGTTGGGACTAGTCGACTGCACCCATTGCAGGGCTCGGTCGAGGCGCGCCGATGCGATGAGGCTGCTCTTGAGGTGCAAGATAGAGGCCTGGGTTAAGGCGCCAGCAGTTTTATGCAAAGACTGAACGCTTAGATCTGCTCCTTGAGCCAGAGCGCTCGGCGGCAGCTCCGGATGAAAGGCAAAATGGCCGCCGTGGGCCTCATCAACCAGCAGCGGCATGCCTCGGGCGTGGGTCAGATCGGCGATGGCCTCTAAATCCGTACCGATGCCCTGGTACGTCGGGTAAATAACCAAGACGGCTTTAGCATCGGGATGGGCCTCGAGAGCCGCCGCCACCGCCTCGGGAGCAACGCCATAGCTCGAGCCCCACTCCCCATCGCAGGGCGGATTGACAAAAATTGGCAGGGCCCCCGAGAGGATCAGCCCCGAGATAGCCGACTGGTGACAATTGCGCGGCAAGATAATTTTTTCGCCGTCGCCACAAGTGGCCAAAATTGCCGCAATAACCCCGCAACTGGTGCCATTGGCCAAAAACCAGCTCCGGTCGGCACCGAAGGCTTCTGCGGCTAGGGCCTGAGCCGCAGCGATCGCGCCTGTGGGAGCAAACAAATTATCGAGGGCGGGCAACTCGGGCAAGTCGGCTTGCAAGGCTTGCTGGCCCACGAGGTCGACCAAAGGCGGCCAGGCCCCGCGCCCGCGCTTGTGGCCGGGACAGTAAAAAGGCGCATCGGGCGCAAGGGCGAGAGCTTGCAGGGCAGCCAGTAGCGGAGCTTCAGTTTGAGAGAGCGAATGGGTGTTCGGGGCCATAAAAACGGAGCTCTCAGCAGGCCTTAACTCTGGTTTGAAGAATCCAGACTCGCAGGCGGCAACCGCAGTCGCCTGCCAAGCCCTGGCAGAGCGAGAAGGCTCATTGGACCTCTAGTCGAGCCAGGACGGCGCTTTGGTAGTAGTGCCCCAGAATTTGCTGATAATTGGCTCCTTGCAGGGCTAAGTTGTAGGCCCCCCACTGACTCATGCCGACCCCGTGGCCGAAGCCCCGTCCCACAATGAAAAACACTCCCTCGTAAGGAGAAACCTGGAAGAGAGTGCTGCGCAGATTGAAGGCTTTGCGAAACTCGTCGCCACTGAGCCGCTTTGTCTTGCCGGCAGCGTCAACCAGCTTCAGGCTCAGGACCCGGCCCCGAGGCGTCGTGCGCTCGGCCGCAATTGACCGAATTGTCCCGAGGCCGATCTTGGCGCCAATCGCATCGCCAGAGATGGTTTCGGTCCACTCGTAGACTGGGGTGCCGCGGTCGTAGTCGGCAACACCGCGCAAGTAGGGCAGGGGTTTGCTCCAGACATCTTCAACATTTTCGGTGTGCCCCCCGGAAGAAGCATGGAAGGCTGCCAGAATGAGCCGACCGTCGTGAATGACGACTTGGCCGACTGTTTCGTTGACGGCTTGGTGGGTGCGGATGGATTCAGAGGTAATGCCTCGGTATACCTGTGAATGCGTCGTGCTCGAGAGGTCAAAGAGCTTGCCTTTGGCGCGGGAGCGCTCGTAGAGCGCGTAGGTACGGGCGGCAACCGCTTGGGCTTTGAGGGCCTCGAGGGGCCAAGACGAAACGGCCTCCGCGCCGACGACGCCATACAAGTAATGCTCGAGATCGACGTAGTTCACCGCCGCCATGCGACCGGTACCGACTCGCGCCAACTGCAACCGACCCCGGTACCAGCGCTGGCCGATCCAGATGTAGCCGTCATCTTTAGGTTCGATCCAGAGACGGTTTCCCGAGTAGCGATCGGCTAAGGAGACTTTGTTGCCGCTAACTTTGGCATCCAGGGACTGCAGGGGCGAGAGAGTGCCCACTTGCCGCCCCGAGTCATCGCGCACGATTGCAGCTGTCGAGCTGCCTATCCGTAAATTTTTAGTGGCAGACTCAATGGCGACCCGCAGTTCCACGGCTGCCTCGGCCGCACCGGCCGCGAAAACCCAGATAAGCGCCCCCCAGGCCCACCGCATGCTCCAAATTGCGACTATTCTCATTTCTCCTCAACCTTGTTTTACGCTCGCCAGCTTGACCCACCGCACATAGTATTGCAAAGCCTCCATTTGAGACGAGATATTATTGCATTAGGTTCGAGACCGCTGCTGATGCCCCAGCCGCCGCGAGATCCAGCTCGCCAGGCCACTGGCAAGGGCAGCCAGCATCAGGATGCCGATCGCCGGGGTAAACAAAGGCTCCCACAACGACAGCCAGAGATCGAACCCCAGATTGACATCCAAGCTGCGTCCGACCAAAGCAACGGCCAGCCAGAAAAAGCTCCCCAGCACCAAAAACAAATCGGCCATCAGCATGCGATCGAGCCACTTTCGCCATTGGGATTGCATGGCACATCTTCTCCGTATTTTGCTCTCCAAATTAGCACGGGCGACCGTGCTGTCTGGGGTTTGGGGCTATCGGCAGCATTGGTAAGTGTAGAGTTTGGCCGAGTTTTGGGCTGCTAGCTCGATCTCCCTGCCGCTCCAGAGGCGGCCTCGGAGATTGCAGCCGGTTCTTCACTCGATGTAAGACTTTAAGATTTTTCTTAATTATAAAATCAATCAAAAATGGGCCATCAAGAGCATAATTTTCGAGCGATGACTGGCATTCTCGCAAGTATGTGTCGCGATGGCTTACTTTTGTTTTCTAAATTGACCGATCTGCCACGCGACCCTGACTGGAGATTTTCTTTATCTTTGCAAGTTCCTTAGCGGCCGCTTTTATATTTGTAAATCCTAGTAAAGCTTTGTGGGACTGCCTCCTTCAAGAGCAACTGGCCCTCAGATAATGAAGGCATTGCGCGCACGCAACGGGATGGCTTGGAGGGTTTGCCAGAGGGTGTTTGGTCTGACCTCACATCCGAACCTCAATAGCTGACCTCACAGGGGAGCAGTCACGAGCAGAAAACCACAGAACCTGACAAAACCTCGTAACGTCAATCGTTACTAGGTATATCGAGACTAACGGAATTTATTAGTAGCAATACATCATGAGCGAAAAATCATTCGAGCAAGAGTATCAACGGCTGGCAGCAAGCAACGTTCGACTCCCCCAAGACGATGCCACCAGCACCTCGACCCGTGTCGAGGACGACCGCAGCGGCATGGCTGCAGAAACCCTGCGCCGCGCGATCTTCGACAACCTTTACTGCATCCGGGGTAAAGATGAGAGCTTCGCCACCCCGCACGACTACTACGTTGCTCTGGCCCACAGCGTTCGCGATCGCCTGCTGCATCGCCGTATCCGCACGGCCAAGGCCTATGCCCAGCAAGACGCGCGCACCGTCTACTACCTCTCGGCAGAGTTCCTCATGGGCCGCCACTTGGCCAATGGCTTGATTAACTTGGGGATTTTCGAAACGATGCGGGAGGTTCTCGAGGGGTTCGGCCTCAATCTCGCCGATCTCCTCGAGCAAGAAGGAGAGCCCGGTCTGGGCAACGGCGGCTTGGGTCGCCTGGCTGCTTGCTTCCTCGATTCTTTGGCGACTCTAGAGATTCCCGCTGTCGGTTACGGCATTCGCTACGAATACGGCATCTTCAAGCAGGCCATTCAAAATGGCGAGCAAATTGAAATTCCCGATAAATGGCTGAGCTTCGGCAATTCCTGGGAAATCGCTCGCCCCGAATATCGCGTCGAAGTCAAGCTCGGCGGCTACACCGAACCCTACGTTGACGCCAGCGGCCATTACCGCGTCCGCTGGGTACCGGGACAAAAAATCTCCGGCGTTCCCTACGATATGCCTATCCCCGGCTACAACACCGATACGGTAAATACGCTGCGGCTCTGGAAAGCCGAAGCTAGCGAAGAGTTTGACTTGCAGGCGTTCAACGCCGGCGACTACTTCGGTGCGGTGGCCGATAAAACCATTTCTGAGAACATCTCCAAGGTCCTCTACCCCGACGATACGACTCCCCAGGGCAAGCAACTGCGCCTAGAGCAGCAAATTTTCTTCGTATCCTGCTCGCTGCAAGATATCGTTCGCTTGCACCTGCGCCGCCACCCCAATCTGGATAATTTCCAGGCAAAAGCAGCCATCCAGCTCAACGACACCCACCCGGCCGTGGCGATCGCCGAGCTGATGCGCCTGCTCGTTGACGAGCACGAGTACGACTGGGATCGCGCTTGGGCCATTACCCAACAAACCTTCTCCTACACCAACCACACCCTACTCCCAGAAGCTCTCGAAAAGTGGGATATCGAGCTTTTCGGTCGCTTGCTCCCCCGCCATCTGGAGATTATTTACGAAATCAATCGCCGCTTCTTGGCTGCCGTGCGCTTGCAGTACCCCGGCGACAACGAGCGCTTGGCACGCATGTCTCTCATTGAAGAAGGCCCCGTCAAGCGGGTGCGCATGGCTCACCTGGCCACCGTTGGCAGCCACAAGGTCAATGGCGTCGCCGCGCTCCACACCGAGCTACTCAAGCGCGATGTCCTGCACGATTTCCACGATCTGTGGCCGGAGAAGTTTGTCAATGTCACCAACGGCGTGACGCCCCGCCGCTGGCTACTGCTGAGCAACCCGGCGCTGTCTAACTTGATTTCTGAGACTATCGGGAGCAGTTGGCCCGCCCACCTCGACGAGCTGCGCCAGATCGCCGCCTATGCCGACGATGCGGCTTTCCGGGAGCGCTGGTACCAAGTCAAGCAACAAAACAAAGAAGCACTGGCCCGTTACATCTGGGAGCAAAACGGCATCGAGGTGGATTTGGGGTCGATTTTCGACATTCAGGTCAAGCGCCTCCACGAGTACAAGCGCCAACTCCTGAACGTCTTGCACATCATCACGCTCTATCACCGCATCAAGCGCAACCCCGAGCTAGAGATGGTGCCCCGGACGTTTATTTTTGGAGGCAAAGCCGCCCCGGGCTACTACATGGCCAAGCGCATCATCCACCTCATCAACCGCGTGGGGGCAGTTGTCAATGGCGATCTCGATGTTGCCGGACGCCTCAAGGTCGTTTTCTTGGGCAACTACAGCGTTTCGCTGGGGCAGCGCGTTTATCCGGCTGCGGACCTCTCAGAGCAGATTTCCACCGCCGGCAAGGAGGCTTCCGGCACCGGCAATATGAAGTTCTCCATCAACGGCGCGCTCACGATCGGCACCCTCGACGGCGCCAACATCGAGATCCGTGAAGCTGTCGGTGCGGAGAATTTCTTCCTCTTTGGCCTGACCACCCCGCAAGTCCGCGCCCTAAAGGCAGGCGGCTACACGCCCTGGAGCTACTACGAGAGCAACCCCGAACTGCGGGACGCCCTCGACAGCTTGGTGTCGGGAGAATTCTCCGCAGGCGATCGCACCACCTTCGCACCGCTTTTTGACACGCTCCTTAGCGGCGACCCCTACATGCTGTTGGCCGACTACCAGGCCTACGTTGACTGCCAGGCCCGGGTATCCGAGACCTACGGCGATCGCGATGCCTGGACGCGCATGTCGATACTCAACAGCGCTCGTACGGGCCGGTTCTCCTCCGATCGCACGATTGCTGAATACTGCGAGAAGATCTGGCAGGTTCGTCCCCTGAAAATTGACGGGGATCGCCAGCAGACACCAGCACCCTCGACGCGCTCGGAAGCTCCCATCTCTGGGAAGCCTGCTGCGGGCAATCTCTAGACCTCTGTATCGGCTCGAATGGCCGGGCGGGGCAGCTTTTTGTTGGCGTTGACCCGCCCGGTTTAGCTGGATTCTCCAGTTGGCATTGCGCCGGTTCCCCTTATCGGGCTACACTCGTAAGAGTGCCTAAAAAGACTCGGCGACGGGTCTTTTTTGCTTGCGACTAAAATTATTTGGCTCGCCGGGAGATCGTTAGCGCTGCCCGTACCGAGCATTCGCACCCCCTATCCAGGAAGAACCAACCGACTTAAAAGTTCTATGGCAAGATATCGAGGTCCGCGCTTGCGGGTTGTCCGCCGCTTGGGCGAGCTTCCCGGTCTCTCTCGCAAAGCTCCCCGCCGCGCCTATCCCCCCGGCCAGCACGGCCAGGCCCGCCGCAAGCTCTCTGAATATGCCGTCCGCCTGCAGGAGAAGCAGAAGCTGCGCTTCAACTACGGCGTCTCCGAAAAGAAGCTCATGAGCTACATGCTCAAGGCCCGACGCGCTAGCGGCTCGACCGGAACGACCCTGCTCGAGCTGCTGGAGATGCGGTTGGACAACACGGTTTTCCGCCTCGGTATGGCCGGAACGATCCCGGCCGCGCGCCAGCTCGTCAGCCACGGCCACCTAACCGTCAATGGCCGCCGCATGAACATCCCGAGCTACCAGTGCCGCCCTGGCGATGTCATCGCCGTTCGCAATCGCGAGGCCTCCAAGCAGCTCGTCATCCGGAATATGGAGTTCCCCGGTCTGGCCCACATCCCCAGCCACCTAGAATTCGACAAAGACAAGCTCGTCGGCAAGGTCAACAGTGTCATCGAGCGCGAATGGGTCGCCATTCAGGTCAACGAACTACTCGTGGTGGAGTACTACTCCCGGAAGGTTTAAATCTCCTTCAGCCGCCGATTTGGGACATGGTGCGGCTGTAGGTGCCGGTAGCAGTGCCGTTTTGGCGCTCTTTGAAGTTAATCTCTGCTTTGATTTGCAGCAACTGACGCACTCGCTCGCGCAACCGAGCGGGTGCGTCGCCATTTCTAAGGGCGCTCTTGAGATCGATTTGGCCGGTTTCGTTGAGCAAGCAAGGTCGCAGCCAGCCATCAGCCGACAGGCGCACCCGGTTGCAGCGATCGCAGAAGCACTCGGACATCTGCGAAATGAATCCCAGCGTGCCGAGCGCGCCGGGGATTTTGAAGATATCTGCCGGGCCATTGCCCCGCACGGAGGCGGTCTCTAGGCCCCAACGAGCCCGAATTTGCTCGCGCAGCTCTTCAGAAGGAATCCAAGCGCGATTGCCAAACAGTGCCGGGTTGCCGATGGG
This sequence comes from uncultured bacterium, assembly GCA_964435975.1. Classification (GTDB taxonomy): domain Bacteria; phylum Cyanobacteriota; class Cyanobacteriia; order Cyanobacteriales; family Rubidibacteraceae; genus CAYTBI01. The sequence continues at coordinate 14,045 of CAYTBI010000036.1, read as the reverse complement.
CATAAATTCAATGAAGCGCACGTGCCAGTGGCGATCGCGCGTGAGGGCCGCAAGATCGAGAATCTCGCCGTCGTTGATGCCCGGAACGACGGCGATGTTGAGCTTGAGGGGATCGAAACCGACGCGATGCGCCGCAAGAATGCCCTCCCAAACCTGGTGCCAGCTGTGGCGGGTGCCGATGATTTTTTGGAAGGTTGCCGGTTGGAGCGAGTCGAGGCTAATGTTAATGCGCCTCAACCCAGCTTCATAAAGGGGCCGAGCCAGCTCCCTCAGGCGGTAGGCATTAGTCGTGAGGGCGAGGTCTTCAACGCAAGGCAAGGCCGAGAGCTGGGCTACCAAGGCGGGCAACCCCACTCGCAGCAGGGGCTCGCCCCCGGTGAGGCGAAACTTGCCGAATCCCAGAGGCCCAAAAACTTCCGAGACGAGGGTGACAATTTCTGAGTCGGTGAGGAGTTCCGGGTGCGGTGCGTAGCTCGGGGCAATCCCGGGGGGCATGCAATATTGGCAGCGGAAATTGCAGCGATCGATAAGGCTGATGCGCAGGTAATCGACTGTTGGGGCTGCATCCATGGCGCTTGGGGCGGTACGTAACAATCTCAATGCTCTAAAGCTCGATTATATAAAGCGAGATTGTGGGGGCGGCTTGCGAACCGGCACGAACGTCAGGAGTGTGGCACTATGAGGGGACGAAAAAACCCTCGCCCAGGCGCATTCTAAGTTTCGGAGGTTGAGCTGATGTATGCCAAACTAACTCCCCCCACCACGGGCACCAAGATTACGTTTCGCAACGGCGAGCCGGTGGTGCCTGACGATCCGATCGTGCCTTTTATTCGCGGCGACGGAACGGGGATCGACATTTGGCCGGCCACCCAAAGAGTCATCGATGCGGCTGTCGCAGCAGCCTATGGCAACAAGCGCCAGATCCACTGGTTCAAGATCTACGCTGGCGACGAAGCCTGCGACCTCTACGGTACCTTTCAATACCTGCCCGAAGACACCCTCAAGGCCATCACCGAGTACGGTATTGCCATCAAGGGCCCCCTCACGACCCCCGTTGGCGGTGGCATTCGCTCCCTCAATGTCGCCCTGCGCCAAATCAACGACCTCTACGCCTGCGTGCGCCCCTGCCGGTACTATCCCGGCACCCCCTCGCCCCACAAATCTCCCGAAAAACTCGATGTCATCGTCTATCGCGAGAATACCGAAGACATTTATCTCGGCATCGAGTGGGCCCAAGGCACCGAAATTGCCAATAAGCTCATCGAGCTGCTCAACACCAACCTCATCCCCGCCACCCCCGAGCACGGCAAAAAACAAATTCCCCTCGACGCGGGTATCGGCATCAAACCCATCAGCAAAACCGGCTCCCAGCGCCTCGTGCGCCGCGCCATCCAGCACGCCCTGCGCCTCCCAAAAGAAAAGCAAATGGTGACGTTGGTGCACAAAGGCAACATCATGAAGTACACCGAAGGTGCCTTCCGGGACTGGGGTTACGAGCTGGCGACTACCGAATTTCGCGATCGCTGCGTCACCGAGCGCGAATCTTGGATTCTCGGCAATACAGCAGCCGATCCCGATCTTTCGATTGAAGATAATGCCCGCAAAATCGACCCCGGCTACGACGCGCTGACCCCAGAGAAAAAAGCCGAAATCTGCCAAGAAGTACGCGCGGTGCTCGAATCGATTGGGGAGACCCACGGCAGCGGCCAGTGGCAGGAAAAAGTCCTCGTCAACGATCGCATCGCCGATAGCATTTTCCAGCAAATCCAAACCCGCCCTGGCGAATATTCCATCCTCGCAACGATGAACCTCAACGGCGACTACCTCTCCGATGCCGCCGCCGCAGTCGTTGGCGGCCTGGGCATGGGCCCCGGGGCCAACATCGGCGACAACTGCGCCATCTTTGAGGCCACCCACGGCACTGCTCCCAAACACGCCGGCCTCGATCGCATCAACCCCGGATCGTTAATTCTCTCCGGTGCCATGATGTTGGACTTTATGGGCTGGCCGGAAGCCGCCGCCCTGGTTCGCAAGGGCCTCGGCCGAGCCATCGCCGATCGCCAAGTCACCTACGACCTCGCACGCCTTATGGAGCCCCCCGTCGAGCCCGTCAAATGCTCGGAGTTTGCCCGCGCCATCTGCGATCGGTTTTAGTTGGCTTTAGTTGGCAGTTTGACCGGTGACTCTCTACTGGAAACTCATCCCCTACGCCCGCCCCCAAGCCCCCACCATCGCTCGAGCCGGCATCTGCACCCTTGCTTTCGTCGCTTGCTGGCCCTTTATCGCCTGGCTCGCCGGGCCGATTGCCCAAGCCGTCGGGGCGGGCGATCTTCCCAGGAGTATTCGCTTTGCTGCCATCGCCGCCGGGGTATTTCTCATTCAGAAAATCGCCCAGTACGGCCAAGACCTGCTGATGGCCGCCGCCGCCCTCGACATTGCCTGTACCCTGCGCGATCGCGCCTTTGCTCGCGTGCAAGCCCTCAGCGTCGACTACTTTGCTGCAGCTCGCACTGGCGATTTGGCCTATCGTCTCACCGAAGATGTCGATCGCATTGGTGAAGCCATCAATAAAGCCTTCCACCAGTTTTTGCCCAGCGTTTTGCAGGCAGTTGTGGTGCTGGCTTACGTCTTTTGGGTCAACTGGCAGCTGACGCTCTCGCTCGTTGCCATTGCTCCGTTGATGGTTTTTTTAATTGGCTGGTTCGGCCAGCGCGTGCAAGCACTTTCACTGCGCAGCCAAAGCCGCGTCTCCGATCTTTCGGCCTTTTTGTCGGAGATTTTTAGCGGCATCCGCACGGTAAAGGCCTTTGCGGCCGAAGCATATTTTGCGGCGGAGTTTTCGCGCGCCTCCGATCGCAATCGCCGCGCTAAATTTGCTGCCGAGCGCCTCAAGGCCATTCAATTTCCCATTGTGGGCTTCATCGAAGCCCTCAGCGTGCTGCTGTTGTTTTTGCTTGGCGGCTGGCAGATTTCTCGCGGCCGCCTCACCGGTAGCGAATTCATCAGCTACGGCGCGGCGGTGCTGATGCTTATCGACCCGATTGCGATTGTCTCGAGCAATTTCAACGAATTCAAACAAGGCGAAGCTTCGGTCGCGCGCATTTTAGAATTACTCGCCCTCGAGCCCAGCATCGTCGAGGCCCCCAACGGAAAGGTTTTGCCCCCCGTCACCGGAAAAGTCGAGTTCTGCTGCGTGAGCTTTGCCTACCCCGACAGCCCGCAGCCGGTCTTGCAGGATTTGAGCTTCCAAGTAAGACCTGGCGAGCGCATCGCTCTAGTCGGCGCCTCGGGGGCCGGTAAAACGACTTTGGTCAATTTGCTGCCGCGCTTTTACGATCCGCAAGTCGGTCAAATTCTGCTCGATGGCACCGACATCAAAACGGTTGCCCTAGCGAGCCTGCGCCAGCAAATCGGCATCGTTCCGCAAGATATCGTGCTTTTTGCCGGCAGCATCGCCCAAAACATCGCCTTCGGCCGCGAAAACCTCGATTTTGCCGCCATCGAAGCAGCGGCCAAAGTCGCCAACGCCCATCAGTTTATTTGCGAGTTGCCGGCAGGCTACCGCGCTCTTTTAGGCGAGCGGGGCGCGACCCTCTCGGGGGGCCAGCGCCAGCGCCTGGCGATCGCGCGGGCGGTCTTGCTCGATCCTAAAATTCTCATTCTCGACGAAGCCACCTCCGCCCTCGATGCCGAATCGGAGGCCCTGGTCCAAGAAGCCCTCGAGCGCCTGATGGCTAACCGCACGACTTTTGTTATCGCCCATCGCCTGGCTACCATTCGGGGTGCCGATCGCATTTTGGTGCTCCGCGATGGGCGAGCCATCGAGACCGGCACCCATGCCGAACTCTTGATGAGATCGGGGTACTACAGCCAATTGCACGCGCGGCAATTTGGGGGGTCTTGAGCGCCTCGACCGGCGACTAATTCGGCGGCGTTGGTGTCTGTTGGGCCGAGCGCGCGGCACGCTCGAAGCGGGCCGCCAAGGCTTCGGGACTCAGGCGATCGTACGCCTCAAAGGGCTGACAGATCCAGGGGTTACCTTCTAAAAAATCAACATAATAATCGGGCACGACTCGCGACGCAGCTTTGCACCAAATGACGGCCGTCTTCAGCTCGGCAATGGCCGAGCCATGCCGCTGCTGCAGCCAGTCGCAGGCCGCTTGCAGGCTAACCCCCGAGTCGGCCAGATCGTCAGCCAGCAAGACCCGGTCTCCAAGGGTTGTCTCGGTCATCGTCAGGTGCTCTGCAAAGACGATCTTGCCGCGCTCTCGGCCTTCATAAGAGCCTGCAGCCAAAATTGCCAGAGGACAATCGAAGATGCGGCAGAGCGTATCGCCAACCCGCAATCCCCCGCGCGCCAAGCAGACAACTTGGTTGGGTCGCCAGCCGGAACGGTAGATGGCAACGGCCAAGCGCTCGATTTTTTCCCGGTATTCGGACCAGGACACGGAAAGATCTGCCATAGCGCGCGCCAGAAAGAACGAAAGAGTTGACTTAAGATTGCAGGCGATGCCTGGCAAAGGTGTCTCGATCCTACCGTGGGGCAAATGTGAAACACCCTCCCAAACCGAGCCTGGCTTTCTGGACGAAATTGGCCTTTGGTGCGGGCGACCTCGGCCCGGCCATGACCGCTAACGTCTTGGTCTTCTTCTTGTTGTTTTTTTTCACTCAGGTGGCTGGGTTGCCCCCCGCCCTCGCGGGCAGCATTCTGACGGTGGGCAAGATTTCTGATGCTCTCAACGACCCAATTATTGGCTGGCTGAGCGATCGCACGCGCACGCCTTGGGGACGGCGCTTACCCTGGTTGCTCGCCGGCGCGCTGCCTTTTGGGATCCTGTTCGCCCTGCAGTGGTGGGTGCCTCCCAATCTGGGCGTCTGGGGCTTATTTGGATATTACGTGGTAATTAGCGTGCTCTTTAACTTGGCTTACACGGCCGTTAATTTGCCCTACACGGCCCTGACGCCCGAGCTGACAACAGATTACAACGAGCGCACCGAGCTTAATGGATTTCGCTTCGCATTCTCATTAGGAGGCAGCATTCTTTCGCTGCTGTTGGCGCAGCAGATTTTCCAAAACCTGCCCGAAGACCCAAGCAGGCAGTATGTGCTGCTGGGCGCGGGTGTAGCCGTTCTGGCCACGTTGCCGATTTTTTGGTGTGCCCTATCTCTGCGCGAGCGCGGAGCCCGCGCGCTCCTGAGTCGCCCCTGGCGGCACGGGCTCGGTTGGGTCTCGCTGGGGCTCGCTGCAGTTGCTGTGGGGGTAGGAATCTCGACCCTTGCAGGCCCGGCAGTGGTGCCGATTGTGCTGGCTCTAGGAGCACTTTTAGGGATTTTTGGGCTGACGCTGCTGCGAGTCGCTCCCGATGCAAAAGTTTCCCAAGAGAGCGCACCCGCGCCGCAAACCCTCCCGATGGCCCAACAATTTCGGGTTGTCTTTGCCAACCGCGCATTTTTGTTTGTCGTCGGGATTTATCTGGTGTCGTGGCTGGCCGTGCAGCTCACCGCATCGATTTTGCCTTTTTTCGTCACCAGTTGGATGCAGCTCTCAGATGCCAGCTTCGCGGGGGTGGCCCTCTGCGTTCAGGGAACGGCCTTAGTGCTGCTGTTTCCTTGGAGCGCGATCGCAGGGCGGACAGGCAAGAAAGCTACCTTTGCCATGGGCGTTTCGATTTGGCTGATCGCTCAGATTGGCTTGATCGGGTTGCAGCCGGGTCAAGTGGTCTGGCTGTATGGCTTTGCTGCCTTAGCCGGAGCGGGGGTTTCGGTGGCTTATTTGATTCCTTGGTCGCTGGTCCCCGATGTCATCGACCTCGACGAACTCAATACCGGCCAGCGACGTGAGGGCGTCTACTACGGGTTTATGGTGCTGCTGCAGAAAATCGGGCTGGCTCTCGGTTTGTTTGTGGCCGGGCAAGGGCTGCAGCTAGCTGGATTTATCGAATCGACGCCTGGCGCGCCCACGCCCGCGCAGCCCCAGAGCGCGCTGCTGGCCATCCGACTGGCGGTGGCGCCCCTGCCGGCGCTATTTCTGATTGCGAGCTTGGTGTTGATTTATTTTTATCCGCTCGATCGCGCCGCCCATCAAGCAATTTTGTTGCAGCTTGAGGCACGCCAAACTCCTGCAGATCCAAAAAGCTAGCGGCCCGACGGACCGGATCGCGAAGGCTCAGAAGAACCCCCACTACCCAGCCTGTCGGGCCGCTTTTTATAAGCTTTCAGACGGCAACGGCGCGCTTATTCTGCCGTTGCGAGTTCCGTCGAGCCGTTGTCTTGCTTGTTGCGGCGATTGCGGCGGGTCAGGCTATTGAAGAGCATGATACCGATGCTCTTGATGAGATTGCCTTCAAGCTCGGCGAACATTTTCATGTTGGCTCCGAAGGCAGCGTTAGCTTCGGCAACGATGTCTTCGGCCGTTTGAGCATCGACATCGAGCGAGTTGAGGGTCGCGCGGTAGGCGTCTTTGTAGGCTTTCTCGTCGTCGATGGCCTCAAATTCGTAGAAGGCCGTGCCCTGACCGTCGAGATTCATGGCACGCTCGGCAATGCCCTTGAGAATCTGGCCGCCAGAGAGATCCCCCAGGTAGCGGGTGTAGGAGTGAGCGACCAGCAGTTCGGGGCGCGTTGCCGACAGCTCGCGAATGCGGGCGATGTAGGCGCAGGCGGCCTCAGAGGGTGCAACGAGGTCGCGCCAGTCGGCCCCAAAGTAAAAAGCCAGATCCAGCTCCAGGCTCTTTTTGCGATCGAGTTCGGGGAACCGAATCTTAGAAACAACGGGGTGGTTGGCATGCTTCTGCAGCTCTTCTTCCATCGCCGAGTAGACGAAGTAGAGGTTGGCCACGAGCTTGCGGTAAGAAGTTTTCTCAACAACCCCTTTTAGAAAGCATTTGACAAATCCCACGTTTTCAGCCATGGAGTGAGACTTTTTAGTCCCCTCGCGTAGCATAGTTGCTAATTCGACGCTCATATCTCGCTATTTCCAGGAAGTAAGTAAAGGGTACTCTCGGTCTTTATATTGAGAATTAGTCTCAAAAGCCAGGTTCTGTCGCCAAGGCGACAATTAACAAAATGTTAGGCTGCTCTCATGAGATTTGCCATGAAGAATCTTTAAGGCCCGAGCCCGGTGTCACTCGTTCGCCAAAACGCCGGAGGCGTATTTGCTGGTCTTGGCCAGGTAAATGCCGAAGATCACCACAAAAAATGACGCCCAATTGAACGGGCTCAGTCGCTCGGCAAAAATAGCCCAAGCAATCAGAGCGGCCAGAACCGGGTCGAGCAGCAAGAAAATACCGACGAGGCTCGATCGCAGGGCTTTCACGCAATAGGCCTGCAGGCCCTGACCGATAATTTGGCAGATCGCCGCCAAGCCCAAGACATAAACCCAGCCCATCGCACTCACCGGGAAGATGCGGTCCTCCACAAGGAGCATGATGGGCAACGTTAGCAGCGCGCCGACGCCACAGCACCACTGAATGATCAGAGTCGCACCGTAGCGGTGCCGCAGTCGCTCGATGAGCATCAAGTTTGCCGCCGAAAACACTGCCGACAGCAGCGAGGCAATGTCGCCCCAAAAGCTATCGGTGCCCTCTTTGAGATCTCCCAAGCTCAAGGCTGTTGCCCCAGCTAAAGCCAGCAGCAGACCGAGTACGAAGCGGCTATCGAACTTCTGTCCCAAAAATAGCCAAGCTCCGAGAGTGATAAAAATCGGTGTCAGATTGTGCAGGATGGTTGAATTGGCAACACCCGTTTGCGTGAGCGACCAAGCCCACAGTGCCAGACAGAACCAGAACATCACGCCTGCAAGTGCGAGCGACAAGATATCGGTCGGATCGGTGCTGGTGGGCTCGGCAACGGGTGCCCGGTCGCTGTCTCGCTTGCTTGCAATAAACGCATCGATGCGATTCCAAACGATCAGAATGACAAATGCAACCCAAAACCGATTGAAAACCGTTGCAAATGGTCCCAGCTCTTGCTCGCAGAGGCGAATAAAAATAGCGGCGAGGGAGAGCGCAACAATCGCTAAAAAAAGAGTCCCGAGAGCTAGGGCGGCGGGGGTCTGAGGTGTGGTGAGGGGCTCGGGGGATGCAACCTTATCTGAGGTAGGAGCGGTAATGGGTAATTCCTGGGACATTGATAAATACGGCCCTAAGCTATGTGGGGATTTTTCGACGTACGTTATTAAAAGAAAGCTTCTTTCACAATCCTACAGGAATCACCAATAAGCGCAATACTGCCTGAAGCGGCGACAATTGTCCCATTCGCAACTGTTCGAAGCGCGGATGGCCCGCACGACGTGCTGGCAACCCGGACCGTGACAGGGTGTTAAGCTAGCGGTAGCACTCCAGCAATAAGCCCGGTCGAGCCCCACCCAAAGTTGCAGCTAGGGCTGCTACCGTGGGCTTGCCGAGTACACCGATTCAAAGGGAACCAGTCGCGCTCATGGCGAAGATCGAAACCAGAACCGAGCCCATGGTTCTCAACATGGGTCCCCATCACCCCTCAATGCACGGCGTGTTGCGCCTGATTGTGACCCTCGATGGTGAAGATGTCATCGATTGCGAGCCGGTCATTGGCTACCTGCACCGGGGGATGGAAAAAATTGCCGAAAATCGCACGACGGTCATGTACGTTCCCTACGTCAGTCGTTGGGACTACGCAGCCGGAATGTTCAACGAAGCTATCACCGTCAATGCCCCAGAGAGGCTAGCCGATATTGAGGTGCCCAAGCGCGCCCAATACATTCGAGTCATCATGCTCGAACTCAATCGGATTGCCAATCACCTGCTGTGGCTGGGGCCGTTTCTAGCCGATGTGGGCGCCCAAACCCCGTTTTTCTACATCTTCCGAGAGCGGGAGGCGATTTACGACCTTTGGGAAGCTGCCACTGGCATGCGCCTGATTAACAATAACTACTTCCGCGTGGGTGGCGTCGCGGCGGACCTACCTTATGGTTGGATCGATAAGTGCCACGACTTCTGCGACTACTTCGACCCCAAGGTTGATGAATACGAGAAACTCATCACCAACAATCCCATCTTCCGCCGCCGCGTTGAGGGCGTCGGCACCATCACGCGCGAGCAGGCGATCGCCTGGAGCCTTTCTGGGCCCATGCTGCGCGCATCGGGCGTCAAGTGGGACCTGCGCAAGGTGGATCGTTACGAGTGCTACGACGACTTCGATTGGGACCTGCAGTGGGAAACCGCTGGCGACTGCTTCGCCCGCTACCTCGTACGCATTCGCGAGATGCGCGAGTCGGTCAAGATTATTCGCCAAGCTCTCGATGGCCTGCCCGGCGGCCCCTACGAAAATCTTGAGGCCAAGCGCCTAGCCGAAGGCAAGAAGTCTGAGTGGAACGACTTCCAATATCAGTACATTGCCAAGAAAGTTCCCCCTACCTTCAAGATTCCGGAGGGCGAGCACTACGTCCGCCTCGAGAGTGGCAAGGGCGAGCTGGGAATTTTCCTAATCGGGAACGACAACGTCTTCCCCTGGCGCTGGAAGATTCGTTCTGCAGACTTCAACAACCTCCAGATTTTGCCCGAGCTGCTGCGCGGTGTGAAGCTGGCGGACATTATGCCGATTCTTGGTAGTGTCGATATCATCATGGGCTCGGTCGATCGCTAGGGATCGCCCTCGCATTCGAGCATACCTGTCGCAAGGCCCTTCCCCACGCGGGGGAGGGCTTTTTTTTAAAGGGCACTCGGAATTTTTCTCAGGAACGCCTCAGGAGCGCGACCCGAGAAATTTATAGTTCCTCCAAGCCTACTTCAGACCGCCATAAACGATTTCTCAGGCTCGAACTCCATCATGAATATCAAGCAAGCACGATCGCATCTTGGAGATTCTATTGATGAGACGCATTCTTTTAGGCACGCTCTCGACTCTTGCTCTGTCGGTTTCTCTCGCTCCTGTGGTTGCAGCAAATAGTGTCAGCACTCTCGCTCGCACCGAAGCCACCACCCAAGTTGCTGCCAAGCCTACTGTTGGACCTGGCGGTCGTTTTATCTCTGTCGGTCAGGGCCACGATACCAGCGGTACCGCCCGCATCGTCACCGAAGCAGATGGCCGTCGCTATGTCGTTTTAGACGAGCAATTCAGCACCGCCCAAGGCCCGGATCTGCTGGTCACGCTCTACCGCCAGAGCCGCGTCCCGGCCAGCCATGCCGAGGCTGACTACATTAGCCTGGCTCCTCTCAAGGAGTTCGCGGGCGAGCAGCGCTACGAAATTCCGGCCGATGTAAATCTCGACGAATTTGAATCTGTCGCAATTTGGTGCCGCCAGTTTAACGTCACCTTCGCTTACGCAACCTTGCGCTAAATCTCGCAGGTTGGCAGGCTGCTGACTCGCAAATAACAAAACCCCCTTTGCTCCGGGCCACCTTGCCTCGGTGAAGGGGGTGTCTTTTCGGAGAGTTTCTAAGCCACTCCGGCAGACTGGTTTTTGGTGCCAACGACCTTCTCCGGAATTTGGGCGTACTCGGCGACAATCTCTCGGAAACGCTCGCCAGAGACCGTTTCTTCTGCTACCAAAACATCGGCCAGGCGATCTACCAAGACACGATGTTCGCGGATAAGGGTGCGAGCCCGCTGGTGGCAATACTCTGCAATCGTCCGAATTTCTCGGTCGATTTTGACAGCAACCTCTTCTGAGTATTCTTGCTTTGTGTTGCCCCAGGCATCTTGAATCTCTTGGAAAGCCAAAGAACCCAGGTCCGACATGCCGTATTTGACTACCATGTCTCTGGCCCAGCGGGTTACGATGCGAATATCTTGGAATGCCCCACCATCAACTTCATCGGGGCCGAAGACTTCTTCCTCAATAGACCGACCTCCCAAGGCGACGGTGATGGTATCCAAAATCCAACTGCGAGAAAAGTATTCCGGATCGGCATCGTCTCCTTCGCCAGGGATGGGTTTTGCAAAGCCGAGGATCCCGCCAGAACGGGGCAGGATGGTCACCTTATCCAGCGGATAAGAATGCTTCAGCAAGGTCATGAGCAGAGCGTGGCCGACCTCATGGTATGCCGTCATGCGTTTTTTCTTGCCATCGAGCAGTGGCGAGAGGGTCATGCCGATGGTGATGCGATCGAGCGCGTCGTCGATTTCGGTTTGGGTAATCTCGGGTTTGCGGCGGCGGGCAGTCAAGATGGCGGCTTCGTTGAGAAGGTTGGCTAGATCCGCGCCCGAGAGACCGGGGGTTTGCTGGGCGACCTTGACTAGGGAAATGTCCTCAGCCAGTTTCTTGGTACGACCGTGAACCTCCAAAATACCCAAGCGTCCCTGGTAGCTTGGCAATTCGACAGCAATTTGGCGGTCGAAGCGTCCCGGGCGGAGCAAGGCGCGATCGAGCACGTCGGGACGGTTGGTGGCCGCAACAACAATGACCCCCGTGTTGCCTTCGAAGCCATCCATCTCCGTTAGCAGTTGGTTGAGGGTTTGCTCGCGCTCGTCATTGCCGCCGCCAATGCCGACACCGCGCTGGCGGCCGACGGCATCGATTTCGTCGATGAAAACCAAACAGGGAGCATTTTCTTTAGCGCGGCGGAACAGATCGCGCACTCGCGAGGCACCCACCCCCACAAACATCTCCACAAATTCCGAGCCAGAAATGCTAAAGAAGGGCACGCCTGCCTCTCCGGCCACCGCCCGAGCGAGCAGGGTTTTACCCGTTCCGGGGGGGCCATAAAGCAGTACGCCTTTAGGAATGCGAGCGCCGAGGGCCGTGAAGCGCTCGGTTTCTTTGAGGAAGGTCACGACCTCTTGGAGTTCTTCTTTAGCTGTATCGATACCCGCAACGTCTTCGAAGGTGGTGTTGGTTTGGGCCTCCATCTGAAAGCGAGCGCGGGCCTTACCAAAGCTCATAGCTTGGTTGGTTGCCTTGGCCGAGCGCCGCACCACGGCAATCAGCACTACCAAAAGCAGGGTGACAAGCGCCACATTTGCCAGAATCTGCAGGGCGAGCGTGCCATCTACCGATGGGCTCTCTTCAAATTCGACGCCCTGCTGGCGCAGCAGCTCGATTAGCTGTTGGTGCTCTTCGGTGTTGCGCTCGAAAAGCTTGACGCGCTGGGGCGTATCTTGACCGCGTAGCTCGACGCGGGCGACTTGAGTGCGAGGGTCGATCGCAACAGAGCGCACGTCTCCTGTGGCAATCTTGTCAAGGAATTCTCCGTAGCTGAGGGTGTTTTCGTCGCGCCTACCCGGTGTATTCGTCTGTGCGAGGCGTAAGGCAGGAACACTGGCTGCAACAGAAGCAGGCGCCGCTGCAGCAGCCCGACGGACCGGTGCGATCGTTTCCGATCCCCACCACAGACCTGAAGCAAGTAGTAGAGTGGCGATCGCGGACTGACGCCAGCGGCTCCGAGTAGCGGGACTCGCAGTGGGACTCATCGGCATTAGGGTAGTGGTGGTGGCAAACTACAAAGCGCATCAACCAGTGCTGGCAGGCAGCTCCGGCGTTAATCCAGTTTAACGGCTTCACACTCCGAGCCTCCACCCCAAAGAGCCGCGCTCCCCTCTCGTCGGATTGGCACTGGCGTAACGGGACAGCGCATCCTGTGTCAGGATGGGGGAGCTGCTAGGCGAGTGTCTCCTGCACAGTTAGCTCCGGCAATCCTGCTGACCCCATGCCCGATCGTGCCGCTCAACTCCTCGACCTTGCCCGCCAAGGGGGTGCCGAGGCTGCCGAAGTTTACCAGACCAGCGATTTTTCCCAACCGGTGTTTTTTGAGGCCAATCGCCTCAAGCAGCTCGAGACCAATGCCTCCACTGGCATTGCCCTGCGCCTGTGGAAAAACGGCTGTCCGGGCCTGGCCGTTGCTTACGGGCCCGTCCCGCCCCAGGCGACAGTCGAGCGGGCGCTGGCCCTGGCCGAACTCAATCCTGCCGAAGAGATCGACCTAACCCCCGCTCGCCAAGTCCGGCAGACCGCTCGGAGCGGCCCTGCCGAGATTCCGGTCGAAGCTTTAGTAGAAATGGGTCGGGCGGCCATTGCGCGCCTTCGCGAGACCCATCCCGACGTAGTTTGCGAAGGCGAGCTGCAATGGGAGCGACAAACAACTCGCCTGGTCAACTCCGAGGGCCTCGACTGCCAATACCAGAGCGCTACGCTCGGTGCCTCCTTCGGTCTCGAATGGGTGCGCGGCGACGACTTTCTCGGAATCTACGAGGGTGAGTCTAGCCGCGAAACTCTCGATTGCGATCGCCTCATAGATGGCTTGATCCAACGCCTTGCCTGGGCCCAAACAAACGTGCCCGCTCCCACCGGCCGAGTCCCGGTGCTCTTCACCGATAAAGCCGCAGACACGATTTGGGGCGTTGCCATTGCTGCCCTCAATGGCAAGCGCATTCTCGAAGGTGCCTCCCCCTGGAGCGATCGCCGACGAGATCGCTTGGTGGCCGTTCCCGAGCTGACCCTACAGCAGCAGCCCGACGCAGGCCCGAGCAGTTGCCCTTTCGATGATGAAGGCCAGCCCACTCGCCCGCTTGACTTAATTCGCAACGGCCGCATTGCTGACGTCTTTTGCGATCGCGCGACCGGCCGCCAGCTCGGCAGCGGCACCACGGGCAATGGCTTTCGTCCCGGCCTCGGACGCTACCCTACCCCGAGCCTAGTCAACCTTGTGGTTGGTCCGGGCGAGCAATCCTTCCAAGAATTGGTCTCCAGCCAAGCGCGCGCGATTGTTGTCGACCAGCTCCTGGGTGGCGGCCCGGATCTCTCGGGAGAATTCTCTTTAAATGTCGATCTCGGCTATGCCATTGCAGATGGGCAGATTCGAGGTCGCCTCAAAGACACCATGATTGCCGGCAACAGCTACGAGGCTCTGCAAAATGTCCTGGCCCTCGGCTGCGATCGTCGCTGGCAAGGCGCTTGTCTGACGCCCTGTGTTCTCGTAGGCGGGCTTACCGCCATCAGCTAATTATTGCCTGGCTTGGCACTTCCCTCGTCACCCCCTCCTTGGTACAGAGGCGCTGACGATCGCAAAGAATTAATAATAGGGCACTTCGATTAATCCATCCATCTCACCATGTAGTAAAATGGCAATATCT
>CAYTBI010000035.1:0-40457 GCA_964435975.1 uncultured bacterium | reverse complement strand
CCATCACTACAATGCTGAGGCCCGCTCTCGTTTCCATTACTGTATATGAGCACCCATTGCTTTACTCCGTGAACGCTGAATGTCTCTTGCGACAAGCAATACACGAATTTCAGGCTGCACGGGAACCAAGACCTTGGCTACACCTCAGAGGTCTTAGCTCCCTTTATAAAGGTCAGGATATCACCAAAAGCATGCAAGAGCCCAGAGTTTCCGTACTTCGCACGAGCGGCCGCTACCACCTTGTTGCCCATCGCTATGAGCGGAAAAGCCTGTTGGTGAGGGCCAATCAGTCTTTCAGCCAGTGGGACGAGAGCTAATCCGATTTCTGTTTTGCATCGCAAGCGCCAAGAATTTCTGCCATGCGGTTTTCTAACTCGCCAGGGGCCAAGACTTCGGACTCCACCAGAATTTCTTCAAGTGCAGCTAACCAGCGTTGATAATAATCCCAACTCGGATCGTCGGTTCCATGCTCTGCTTCCCATTCACCGATCTTACTAATCAATTGTTGGCGAAAGTCTTCCCATTCGTAATGCCCTTGTTTGGACAAAGCGATCGCCACCCCAAACGCCAGACGCTCCCAGTCTCGGTCGAAATAAAGATGACCGTCACGTCTAGGGGGTGCTTCCTGCGGTGAACCCATTAAGCTGGTCGCCGCAAAATGCTCAAATTTAGTGAACATTTTTTTTTGCTCTGTAGATAGGTTACGGATGTCGGAGGCTTCGCGCGATTAGGCTGCTTTCGGTAGTGCAACCCCCATCATGGCCTCAGGTGTCAACAGAGAAGCAAGTTGCTCTTCGTTCATGCCTTCGGTCCCCTCGGGCCGCATGGGTAAAACCCACCAACGAATCTGGCCGCTCGTGTCCCAAACGCGAACTTCTACTGAATCATCCAGTTCGACCCCAAACTCCTTGAGTACCGTACGGGGTTCTCGAGCCGTCCGTGCCCGGAAGGTTGGATCTTTATACCAGTAAGGTGGCAAGCCTAGTGTCGGCCAAGGGTAGCAGGAACAGAGGGTGCAAACAATTACGTTATGTACGGTTGGGGTGTTCTCAGCCACGCGCATGTGTTCCCCTTCAGCTCCCGACATACCGGGAGGAAAGCCCATCTCATTGCAGGCTGCGTTGCAGTCATTGACCAACAATTCTTTAAATGCTGGATCGACCCAAGCTTTTGCAACTAGTTTAGCCCCATTAAAGGGACCCATCTGAGTTTCAAAATAGCTGAGGATATTATCAACCGTATTACCGGTAATAATCCCCTTCTCAATGAGCAGAGATTCCAGTGCTTTAACCTTAGCAGCACTCTGGCGTTCGCGTTCTGGATCGTATTGAAATCCTTCGTACAAACTTGGCATGAATTATCTCCTTCAAGCGGCTTCGATATAAACTTCAAAAATGTCGTTGTAGTAAACTGCTTTTGGATCGAGCAAGGACTTATTCCACAGTGCCTCAGGCTGAAAACGCAGACTATAAATGGGCATGGGTACACCAATGCCGTCAGCGGTTTTGAAGAAATAGGTATAGACCCCTTCGTAAACCTTATCCACAACAGCCACCCGGTTTCTTAAGTGACCGGGTAAACGGGTATGTTCTGCTGGGGGCATATCTTTAATGCGGACCTGGTCGCCAACCTCAAACTTAGGCTCCATTGCAACTGGACGTTGGGGCGAGTCGCCTTCCCGCAAATATTTCTCTACTTGAGTATCGATCGCCGGATCGCCGCCTTGTGGTGGTGGAGCTTTTGCCTTAGCATCATCGGCCAAAATCTCAGCAGTGCGGGCATCTAACTCCGCTTGGGTGATATAGCCCTCTTCAACGAAGAAGCCAGAAATGCCACCGAGCCATTTCTCGTAGTAGCGCAACCGGAAATACTCGAAGGGATGCATCCCTTCTGCACCCATACGCAAATGTCCCCAAGTCCAGAAACTCTTAAATTCGGTGGGTACCTTTTCGATTTCATACTGGGGCGGTGACTCATTGAGGTGATTACTCAGCGCCATCATCGCCGTATGAATACCAAAAATTCGCTTTTCCCAGGGCTCCACAAAAACTTCAGTTTCGAAATTAATGGGGCCAAGGTTTTCTAGGCCACCTAAATTATGTTGCAATTTCATGGATTGAATTCTCCCTGACTTTTCCGAAATTATCACTTACATTTAATCGCCAAACGGAACTGTTAAATGCAATTCACGTTTGAAATTTGACGTCAAGTTGTAGTTTCTGGGGTCGTTGTCATCGCCTTACCCCACAATTCAGACAGATAGCCAAAAATAGCACCCAAAATCATAGCAGCGATCGCGATAACAACCGGGTTTTCCAGAAAAGGGGAGGTCATCGAATTGCCGGTCAAAGCGGATGTCCCCACAGTTTGTGAAAAGCCCCAAACAATGGCAGGTGTAATCCCAGCCGTAAAGGGAAGCTTGCTGGCTTGCACCATCGCGGCACTACCGATGCCCACAACAATTGCGGCTACAATCGGCGTCGGACCAATTAGCTCGATAATCAGCAACGATAATCCAGCAATGAGAATGCCAGTAATGTTGCAGGCAACAGACTTCATAAACCCATTTACACCACCCCCAACGATAAAAAATGAGGCCCAGGCTGTGAATGTTACCCACACGGGTAGAGGGATAACTGTTGCGGTGAGGAAAACGTCAATACCCCCCAGAATGCCAATGCTGATGCTCAATGCTTCCGCTTGTTTCACAGAGTCATCACTCCTGTCACGAGATGGTCAAATGTCTGATAAAGGCTGTCTCATGCCGCCCTTAGTATCGACTCAGAGCACACATCAAGCCATGCAAGTTTTGAACCCAGCTTGCAAGTTCATTCGATCGAGGTTGCGACCAATAAAAATTAACTCATTGCGACGAACTTCATCTGGTTTCCAGGGCTTGCCAGGGCGACCATCAAGCGTCATGTGTACCCCTTGAAATACGAATCGACGGTCCATGTCGTGGGCGTTAAGAATGCCTTTCATCCGAAACAGCTCGGGGCCGTGAGCCTGCACTAACTGGTAAAGCCAACGATTGATCTTATCTGTATCAATCGCACCCGCTTCATCAATGGCGACCGAATATACAGAATCGTCGTGCTCGTGAGCCGATTCGTCTAAAAATTCGGGATCGATTGCTAATGCATTCTTCAGATCGAATGACCGAACTCCCAACAACGAATCTAGGGATAGATCGCAGTAATTAGTGGTGTAAATTTTCGCGATCGCGTTAATACCCCGAACTTTGTGTTGGATGGATTGCAAAGCTTCATTCGAAACAAGTTCTGCCTTGTTAAGTAAGATGATGTCCGCAAAGGCAATCTGTTCCTGGGCTTCTTCACTTTCCCAATGCTGAGTCACGTGTTTGACGTCTACGACTGTGACAACAGAATCGAGCTGTGTCTGCCGCAACATGACTTCGTCTGTGAAAAAAGACTGAATTACCGGAGCTGGGTCGGCTAAGCCAGTTGTCTCAATAACCAGATGGTCAAATCGATCGCGACGGCTCATCAAGTTGCCAATAATCCGAATTAAATCACCTCGGACAGTACAGCAAATACAACCGTTATTCATTTCGAGAACTTCTTCATCAGCATCAATCACAAGCTGATTGTCTATACCAATTTCACCAAATTCGTTAACGATAACTGCAACACGTTTGCCATGTTCCTTAGACAGAATTCGATTGAGCAAAGTTGTCTTTCCGGCACCCAAGTAACCGGTTAAAACTGTAACAGGAACTTTCTGCTGAACGGCCATTGACTATCTTTTAGGGCACACATTTAGTATTATTATAAGCTTATATAAGCATTTTTACGGACGAGAAACTGTATACATAAACACCGTCTCAGCCCCTCCGCCGTTAAGCTCTCCAGAGGTACGGATCGCAGGGCCTGGTTGATTTCGACCACATGGTGAGAGAAGGTGCGATGGTCAAAGCTCGCCAGCTAGAATTTCCTCGACCGTTTGACTGAGTTCGGGGAACGTGGGAGATTGCACCACATCGGCCCCGCCAAACTCGATAGGGTCGTACCATCTCTCTCTGAGGGTCAGGAGGGTGACCTTTGCTGAAAGTGAGTTTGCAGTCCAATACTCAGGAATTTCCAGGACGCTGTACTCTGCCCGCTTTGCCCGATAGTCCGCTGCTCTAGTTGATTCGCCGCCCACTCCACCACCAGAAGGAGCGGTTGCTCGCTGAGGCGAATAACCGCCTCCCGACGTTGAAGCTCCCGCCACTACCCCAGGGACAAAACCACGACATCGGGAATGCGAACCGTGTCCCAGCGATCGCCCCGGGGGGATTGAATGCCCGCAACCATCTGTTTGGAGACCCAGTCTCGAGCCAAGCGTTTGATTTCGCTGCGAAAGCTGTGGTTGATGGAAGTCAGAGATTTCACCATGTTGCCCCATGCCAAGGGTCATCGGAACGAGCACCCCATTGACAATCGAGGGTGAAACGTTGAGCTGCAATGGCCATGGCGGTGGCCTTCGAGCGGGAGGGGGCGAGCTGCGAGCCCCAGACGGGGACCTTCTCGCTCCAGGTCCCGGCGCGGGCGGCCGTTGCCACGGTTGGCCATTTGTCCGGGGCCTTCAACTGCTCTGCTTGCAGGCGCATGAGTTCGCTTTGCATGTCGCGACGAATGAGCGGGTCGAGGGCGCTAAAGGCTTCGTCCATCAGGAGAATTATTCGGATCGGTGGCTATAAGGCTCGCGCCAGGCCAACGCGCTGTTGCATGCCACCGCTGAGCTGGGCAGGGGGGCGATCGGCCCACTTGGCCAGGCCGACGATTTTGAGGGTATTCAGGGCTTGCTGGCGCCGCTCGCGATCGCCGATGCCGATAACTTTCAGACCGTATTCGGTATTCTCAGCCGCTGGTGGGTTCGATGAGGCGATTGAAGCAGCGGACGAGGGTGGATTTGCCCGAGCCCGAGAGGCCCATGACGACGAACAGCTCGCTTTGTTCGACGGCAAAGGAAACGCCGGCAACGCCGATGACGTTACCCGTCTGCTCCAAGATAGCATCGCGATCGTGACCCTCCCGCAAGAGTCTCAACCCTACCGACTACGGGATATCTCGACGGATTTCGGTTACTTCGGCCTACGAAGAATCAGGCTTTGACCCCAAAGTGAGCAAAGATGGTTAATGCTCCGCGCAGTATTCTTTGGTATCGGTTGGGGAATTGCAGGCTACTGTCCCGGACCGGGCCTGGTTACATTAGTCCAAGGGTCGGGAAATCCAGTGATTTTCTTCATCGCGCTGATTGTCAGATCCCTTACACAACATTGGTTTGCTACCTTCCCACATCGCGAGGGGTCAAAGCAATCCTCATAATCTTCCCGATTTAGTTATTGTATGCTGCTCCCACGTATCGACGAGCCGCGCGATTGCTCCTAAAGCTACCTCAATACCTTGGCTCGCTTCCGGGGAGAATGTCTCACCAAAGCCAAAATCGACAGCAGGAATTAAGACCCAATAAGCTATAGGACTGTGTTGGTAGAGTATCTGCGCCCAGGCAAGGAGCGATCGCGGCTCGCTCGCATGACCCAGCCCAGATTCTATGGGCTCGGGGTGCAGTGGTTGTAACTCAATATCCGTTGCTGCCGTCGCGCGGGCATCGACGAATATCGCTAACTCGACTGCGGCTAACTCCGCAGATAGCTCGGGAGTCAGTTGCTGGCAAATTCGTACGGCGACGCCTACTTTCTCCCAAGCTGCCACTCGCCGTGCGACTGCCGGACCCGCGCCGTCGTCGTTGCGTAGGGTATTACCATAGCCGATTACTAGCACGCGATCGCCCATGACGCTAACAATATTCCACGGTGACTTCTTTTTGATGTTCGCGCAAGAGCTGTACTAGCTCTTCGACTAAGCTGCGGCGAATCGAAATATTTTTGGGCAAGAGGGGGTTTTGGTAAAACTCATTAATGCGCTGTCCCACCAAGAAAAAAATCGAATCTGCTTTCAAAATTTCCCGCGCCAAGAGATACGCGCCATTGTTATCAAATTGCAGCCGAGATAGGTCGCAATGGCAATTTCTAAGGTATTCCATCGCTTTATGCAAAGTCAGAATTCCTTCAGTGACCAAATCGATACAGCTGAGCGTGCCAATCGGGGGTAAATCCGGGCGTATTGTTGAGAGATCCATCTCGATCGCTTCGCCAAGACAAGTCGCAACGATATTGCCCGTCGTGCCACCACAGATGATTTTGCGACCCACAAATCCGATCAACCGTTCGACATAAGCTTCATCTCGCTCGCGGTCGAGGGGCGGGCCGGTGAAAATCATGAGGGGATTGCGCTGGCGTACGTAGAGACCCACCAAGGTCGCATCATCCCCCACCTGGCCACCATATAGTTTCTGGGTTTCCCGCAGGACGCTCTGCACGATCGCGCGGGCGTCATGGGCCGGGCGCTTCAGAATTTCTTCAACGTAGCTAGCAATATTCTCCCAACCCCAACCAAAATTAAGCTGCACGCCCATGCCTGCATATAATACGCCATCACTAAAAACGCTCAAGAAATCGCCCCGCTCGAGCGTACCTGAGGCAATTTCAATCTTGCGGTCGAGAATGGTTTCCGTTGTTGTTTCCAGCCGGGTTGCCTTGCCGCGACGAACGTATAAACAAGGTGGGTTATCAAAATTTATCGCTTTAAAGCGACTGGTTTCACAATCGACGCCCACTATAGTAAAGGTAGAGTAGGCAATCTTCCTGGTATTACAGATTGGCAAGGTGCCAATAATAGTCCTTAAAACTTCTTCTAAAGCAATATCCGCTTCGAGCATCGTGATGAGAATTTCAGCGGTCAGCGTTGCCAGAATATTAGCCTTCACGCCACTGCCAAGGCCATCTGAGAGGACGATTGTCGCCTGGCGGTCGGTTTTAATAAATTTAACCTTATCACCACAGAGCTCTTCGCCTTTTTTATTCAGGCTCGCGGTATGAATATCGAAAAAATTATCGAGCGCGCCAACCGGGCAGCGCGCGCCAGCCTTCGCTATAGCCATTAGATACGATCGCTCTCTAACATACGTACGATTTTTAGCAAGCTAACTTTCGTCTCAGCAGTGGTTTCTCCTAGCAAACCCGCAATCTCCTGGACGACTTTCATCTGTTTGTCGACAACAGCATTTACTTCTGCCACGGTTTCATTCCGAAGGCGTTTGAGTTCGCGGTGCTGTTCGAGTTCGTGGCTAAGGTCGATTACGGTACAGACGACAAGACCTTCTGCTGCAATGGCAAAAATCGTTTCCTGAAGATAAAGGTTTTGTTGGGGATATTCCTTGCATTGGCTGCGAATGATGGAATTCTCCCGCCAAACTCTTTCAAAGTCATCGATCTCATCAAAGATTGTGACTGCTGGTTGTCCGATAATATCCGCCGCCTCGACGCCAAACATCTGGCAAAATGCTGGATTGACGAGCTTGACATACATTGCCGCATCAATTGCAATTATGCCGTGGGGGCTATGGTGCCCTAACAGCTGCCAGAGATTGTCGCGATCGGGCTCGGCTGTGGCCATCACATTAATATCAATCTGTTAGACTGAAACTTGAATTTGTGGAAGAATTTCACGCGCAAAGCGCTCTTCGAGATTCTGAGGATCGATATGGACGAACACCGTGTCTTGGAATTTGATGACGATGCCATGACTACAGTTTTCCAAGCAAAACGATCCTTTTAGCTCGATCGTATCTTCAAGATAATACTTGGCGATGAGTTGCTGCAGCTTAGGGAGCACTTCATAAACGCCGAGTTGATGACAAGCCGAGCCCATACAGAGAAATAAGCTTTCTTTGCCCATCTCAATCTCCTTTTAGTTACGGTAAGTTTCAGCGACGATCGCGCCATCGGTAGCAACGAGTTGCAGGTGTAAAGGCATTTGCCCAGCAGCATGGGTCGAACAAGACAAGCACGGGTCGAAGCAACGAATTCCAGCTTCGACGCGATTGAGCATCGGTTCGGGAATTTCCTGGGTGCCGTGGTGGATGTAGTGCTTGGCAATTTGAGCGATCGTTTTGTTCATAGCCAAATTATTTTGACCGGTGGCAATAATTAAGTTTACTTTTTCGATCGAGCCATTCTTATCTACTTGATAATGATGGAAAAGGGTGCCGCGCGGTGCTTCGCTAGCGCCAATGGCATCTAATTCATTGACGCCGGCATGGGCACGGACGCGATCGGAAGTAATGTCCGGATCGTCGATTAGTTCTTGAATTTTCTCTAGAGCCGCGACAATTTCAATTAAGCGCGCGTAGTGATAGAAGAATGAAGATGTTGGTACCCCTCCCGCGCGATCGCGCATCTCCAGGCGCTCGCGGTCGGCTTTGTCTGTGCCAATTTGCTGGCAAATATTTAGGCGCGCCAGCGGCCCAACGCGATAGATTCCTGCTGGGTAGCCCAGGGGTTTGTAGTATGGGAATTTGAGGTAGGACCAGGGCTCGACGGCTTCACCCAGAAAGGTTCGATAATCGTCTTCGCTGAGGTTATCGGCAACAATTTCACCTTGGCTATCGACAAAGCGCAAGTGGCCGCCATAATGCTCCCATTCACCATTGGGGCCGACCAAGCCCATAAATAGCGAGGGAAATTCGCCGAATACTCTCACTTCTTCGCCGAGCTTCGTGTCGAGCAAATTTTTGAGTAAGCCCAAAGCACGATCGGTGGTTTCTAGGGATTCTGGGAGGCGATCGCGAATCCAGTTACGACCTTCTTCAGATAAAGGATTGCGTACGCCACCAGGAACGGCCCAAGCCGCGTGAATTTTGCGCGCTCCTAAAAGCTCGATTACTGTCTGTCCGAACTGCCGCAAGCGAATGCCTGCCCGCGCGAGTTCCGGGTCGGCAGCAATTAGCCCGAATATATTGCGCTTCGCCGGGTCGCTCTCCCATCCCAACAAGAAATCGGGACTACTCAGATGGAAGAAAGACAGGGCATGGGATTGAGCAATTTGTCCGAGATTCATCAAGCGCCGCAACTTTTCGGCAGCAACGGGGACTTTTACCGCTAAGATTTTGTCGCCAGTTTTTGCTGAGGCGAGCAGGTGTGAAACCGGGCAAATGCCACAGATCCGTGCTGTAATTCCCGCCATTTCCGTAAAGGGTCGCCCCTCGCAGAATTTCTCAAAGCCCCGATATTCGACGACGTGAAAGCGCGCGTCGCTAACCTCGCCCGTATCATCGAGAAAAATTGAAATCTTGGCATGCCCTTCGATACGGGTGATAGGATCGATAACAACGGTTCTAGACATTGTTGGCCTCGCTTTTGAATTGCCCTAGCGACTCGATACGACCGCTTAGCGTTTCTAGATATCGTATTCCCGCGCCTCGGCAGCTTCGGGATACTCTTCGATATATTCCTCGAAGGCTGTTTTTGTTAGTTTCTCAGCTTTTTGGTGGGCAGCTTCGGCTTGCAGCTCTTCGACAATATCCCAGGCTGCCGCACATTCTGGTGAAGCCGGTCCGTATAACTCTCCCATTTCGCGGGCACCGATAGTTGCTCGTTCGATTTCCTCGGAGAGAATGATGGCTTTGGGCCGCTCGATAGAATCGCCCCGAGAGAGAATGTCACTCAGAGAAATAACACCGAGGAGCTTTTCGCCAATGACTGGAGCGTGATGTAGGCGGGCTTTAGCAAAAAGCCGCGCGACATACTCGACGCCAAGATTGGGTGGCACGGAAATACAGGGCTTAGTCATAATTTCATAGACGCGCATGCTTTTAGGATCGAGGCCATAAGCAACGACCTTGTAGACGATATCGGACTCAGTCACAATGCCATAGGCATCGGCATCCGTGCGGCGATCGACGATCGAGAAGCTAACGCCTTTTGCTTTCATCCGTTCGACTACTGCTGCAACCGTATCGGAGCCACGGATGCTGACGATCTCCACTTGCATGATGTCTTTTGCTTTGAGCATGAGATGAATTAACCTCTCGAGTTACTTTTGACAAAATTCGATTAGCCAAACTGAATCATTGCTTTCCCGGACATAACGGGTTTCTCGCCTTTCAAGAGTGGCTCTAGAGTTGCTTTAATACGACTTGCCGAGGGCGGACAACCAGGCATATAAATATCGACAGAAACAACTTGATGGACGGGCAAAACGCGATCGAGTAGCTCGGGGACGATGCCCGGCGCGTGGGGTAATTGAGGGTTGGCATCGCTGAGTTCGAGATAGGCGCGCTCGAGCACGGGCTCGGCACGACCTAATAAATTGCGCATCCCCGGTACGTTCGCCGTCACCGCACAATCGCCAAAAGAGACGAGGGTTTTCGTCTGTTTCCTTACTTGCAAAATCAGTTCTAAATTATCCTCGTTGGCGATTGCCCCTTCGACTAGGCAAATATCGACGTTTTCGGGATAGTTTTTTAGATCGCTGCCGACGGGGCTATAAACGACATCGACATGGCGAGCGAGTTCCAGCAGCCATTCATCGAGGTCTAAAAAAGACATGTGACAGCCCGAGCAGCCTGCTAGCCAAATTGTGGCAAATCTCACCTTGTCCATTCCCGTTTCTCCCGCGCGGTCATCAGAAATTGTAATTTTTCGCGATCGCCCACTTTCTCGCCCGTAGTATCGCCTTTACGGAAAATTGCCCCCGTCGGGCAAGCATCGACACACTTTCCGCAAGCGGTACAAGCATCGACTTCGCCCCAGGGTTGGTCGAGCCCAGAAACGATATAGCTCGCCGCACCGCGCTGGGCGATATCCCAGACGTGCGCCCCCTCAATCTCGTCGCAAACTCGCACGCAGCGGGTACATAAAATACACCGATTATGGTCGATCGCAAACAGGGGGTGGGAGTAATCTACGCTGCGATTGGGAAAGCGATAGGGAAACCGGCTGTGGTCCATGCCGACTCGGACGGCCATATCTTGCAATTCACAATTGCCATTGGCCACGCAAACCGCACAAACGTGATTGCCTTCAGCAAACAGCAGCTCGACATTCATGCGGCGATACTCTTGCAGCTTCGGCGTGTTGGTCCGTACCACCATGCCTTCGCTGACTTCTGTGGCGCAAGCAGGCAATAGCTTACCGCTGCTTTCTACTTCCACCAAGCACATCCGACAGGCCCCTGCCGCAGAAACACCCTCTAAGTAACACAGGGTTGGAATGTGGACCTCTGCTTCGCGCGCGGCGCTGAGAATGGTCGTTCCCGCCTCAACCGCAATATCACGTCCGTCGATAACCAGGGTTCTGACTGCCATAAATTACTTCTCTCAGAGACTCCTGCGTAAGATCTAAAAACTCCAGTCAAACCAAAGCCTCGGCCTGGGATGGCGGGGCCGATCGCAAGCGGGCGGCGGCCCGAGAAATCGCTGCCATCACTTTGAAAAAACCGAAAGGCCCATTGAGGACTCCGGCAGTGGCAACGCCCCCCATCATCGCGCCAACAATACCAAGGCTGGCAGCATCGCTGCCTGTCAAATAGAGATTTTTGACAGGCGTTTTCACCTGTATCCAGGGCCGATCGATCCGCGCTGGAATCGCGGGAATGCCATAAATCACACCGCGATCGCTGCCGTCGAAATGTTCGACCGTGAGGGGCGTAGCTAGCTCTTGATATGCTACCAACTCGCTGAAGCCGGGGTAATAGATTTCCACCAGCGCCAGCAAGCGATCGACCAAGTGAGCTTTCAAGGCATCGTATTTGTCTCCACGCTGGTGCCAGACCGTCCCATGCCAGCGGTCGAAGCTACCACTTCTGGCAAAGGTAATAATTTCGGCGGTGTGACCTGTAGCGGTAGGATCTTTGAGAGATGGGAACGATAGGAAGCAGCCCCCCGGCTGGTAATCGGGATTGGTAGGATCGTGCGCCAGGGCTCCTTCGGTATCCCAAGCTGCATAAAGCCAGTGATTTTCACCCCGGAAGCCGAGCTTAGCCGGAGATTCTTTTAGCCCCAAATACAGCGTTATGGCACTAGTTCCCTTAGGAAAGGCAGCAATTTCCTGACGATAAGCGGGCGCGCAATGGGGGGGCAGCATCTTGAGGTAGGTGTTGTACGCCCCTGCGTCGGAAATAATCTTCGGAGCGCGGTAGGTCTCTGCGCCGTTTTTGCGCCGCGCCCGGACACCCACCGCTCGGTTCCCTTCGAGTAGGATCTCTTCCACCTCCCGTTGTAGCAACACCTTTCCGCCTGCTCGCTCGATCGCGGGCAGGATCTGTCTCGCGATTTCCTTGGCCCCACCAACGGGGTACCAGCCACCATTGAGGAAGTGGCTAACGACGGCGGCGTGAGCGCCAAAGGCACTCTGACGTGGCGGTAGGCCGTAATCGCCCCATTGCGCGGCCAGAACGGCCCGGAGCTGGGGCGATCGCACGTGCTGCTCCAAATATTCCTGAGTCGTCAGGTACGCGAGTCGACCCCAGCGCCGCAGGGTGGGAGTAACCGCCCCGTACAGCCACCGGGGTAGTTGCCCGCGCAGCATCGCGGGCAGCATATAGGCCGTCGCTGCCTGGCGCACGTCGCGTAAATACTGGGCGATCGCGACCTTCTCGGCAGGGAAGTAGGCATACAATGTGGCCTGGTAGCGCTCTGGGTCCGATGGTACTTGGAATTGAAATCCGGGAAACTCAAAGACATCGAAGCGGTCGGGCATTTTCTGCCAGTGCAGTTGTCCGTCGGTGAGGTAATCAAAAACATTGCGCGCGGTTTGGCCTTCGCCCATGTCGCCGACGTAATGCAACCCCACATCCCACCGGAAATTTTGCTGTCGTTTGAAAGCATGGGTAAAGCCGCCCGGCTTGAAATGCCGCTCCAGTAACAGCACGCGCTGGCGATTGAGCTTGGCCAGAATGGCCGCAACCGTCAGGCCCCCGATCCCAGAGCCAATAACAATCGCATCATAATCTTGGCTTGCCGTTGCACTCATGGCGTTTCCCTCCTGTTTGCCTTGGGGCTAGGTCGCGGCGACCGCGGCGGGGGCTGCCGTGGCGGCGTCAGATCGCAGCAGTGCTTGATATTCCTCGGGAAAATATCGCAGCGTACTCAAAACTGGATTGGGGGCAGTCATTCCCAAGCCACAAAGGCTCATGTCTTTCACCATGTGACAAAGGGCTTCGAGTCGATCTAAATCGACGGTTGTGGCCTCGCCGTTGAGAATTTTTGTTAGCAGGGCGTAAAGTTGCACCGTTCCCGTCCGGCAGGGGACGCACTTGCCGCAGGTTTCGCCCCGACAGAATTCCATGTAATAGCGCGCCACCTCTACCATGCTGGTCTCAGCATCCATCACCACCATGCCGCCCGAACCCATAATCGAACCAATGGCTTTAAGAGAGTCGTAATCCACCGGTGTGTCGAACAAACTCTTTGGAATGCACCCCCCCGAAGGACCGCCAGTTTGCACGGCTTTAACTTCTCCAGTAGGGACACCACCGCCCATGTCTTCGACAATCTCCCGCAGGGAAATCCCCATCGGTACTTCAATCAGGCCGTTATTGCGCACCTGGCCCGTGAGGGCAAAAACCTTTGTGCCCTTACTACTGTTCGTGCCGATGCTGGCGTACCAATCAGCTCCTTTCTGCACGATGCTCGGTACATTTGCCAGGGTTTCGACGTTGTTGATTAGCGTCGGATGGCCCCACAAGCCCGATTCGGCAGGGTAGGGCGGGCGGGGGCGGGGATTACCGCGGCTACCTTCAATCGATTGCATTAGCGCTGTCTCTTCGCCGCAAACAAATGCCCCCGCCCCGATGCGAATATCGATCCGAAAGTCAAAGGGTAAATCGAAGATTTGACTGCCCAGGAGGCTGTATTTCTTTGCTTGCTGGATAGCTTTTTGCAGGCGCTTAATCGCGAGAGGATACTCCGCACGCACGTAAATGAACCCGCGATCCGCGCCGACCGCATACCCCGCGATCGCCATGCCTTCAAGGAGCAAATGGGGGTTATCTTCCATAATGCTGCGATCCATAAAGGCACCGGGATCGCCTTCGTCGCCATTGCAAACCAAATATTTTTGGCCTGCAGGCATTTTCGCGACCGTTGCCCATTTCAGGCCCGTTGGGTAGCCGCCGCCACCCCGACCGCGCAGGCCGCTCTGGCGGATTTCTGCGACGACTGCTGCCGGCTCCATTTCATAGAGCGCGCGGTGAAGCGCGGTGTAGCCGCCCGTGGCAAGATAGGCCTCGATGCGCTCGGGATCGAAGGTACCGCTATGCTCGCGGATGACGCGCAGTTGACGACTAAAAAATGGATGCTGGGGATCGCCTTTGGTTGCTTCGGCCTTGCCCGTTCCGGCCAGTTCGGCAATAATGCCAGCAGCTTGCTCCGGGCGCACGTCTTCGTAGAGGGCGTTCTCAGGATCGACCCAAACCAGTGGCCCCCGCCCGCAGAGGCCCAGACAACCGACGCCCACTACTTCGACGCGGTCTTCGAGTTGCTGATGGGCAATGGCGTAGTCGAGGTTGCGCTGGAGTTCTAGCGCCCCGGCGGCTCGACAGCCTGTAGAGGTACAACAGCGGACGCGGAGCGGCTTGTGCCGATCGCGTTCGTTAGCGGCAATTTCTTGTAATTCTGTTAGGTCCATATCCGTCCTCACTCTGCACCGTTTTGCCAGGCTTGGATGCGCGCGACCGCCGCCTCACCGGATTGCTTGCCCGCGACGGCCCCGTCGTAAACCACTGCTGGCGCGATACCGCAAGCTCCCAAACAGCGGGCTGCCATGAGGGAAATCTGGCCGTCGGGGGTAGTTTTACCCATCTCGATACCGAGCTTGCTCTCTAAGGCGGTTTGAATCTTGCCGCTACCTTTGACATAGCAAGCCGTCCCCAAGCAAACGACACAATTATGGGCACCGCTAGGTTTGAGGGTAAAGAGGTGATAGAAGGTAGCAACGCCATAAACCCGCGAGAGGGGCAGTTTTAGCTCGCGGGCGATGTGATACAACACGTCTTCTTCGAGATAGCCAAACGCAGCCTGCGCAACATGCAGTACCTCAATGAGCGCGTCGGCACTGTAGCCATGGCGCTTCATGGTGATGTCCAGGCGCTTATAGCGGCGATCGCCCTGTGTATCTGGCTTTTCCCGTGACTTACCGGCAGCGGCGGGAGCTAAAGTAGGCGGTGCTGGCATCGAGTGTCCTCCAGAAGCAACGCGTTGGAGCGCGAGGGCAGCGATGGTTGCAATCTGCGGTTGCGGGGGTTTCCAAAAAATAGGTCGAACTTGCCCTATAGGCGCGATCGCGCTGCCATCAAGCCATCGCATAGCCCTCTATTCCCTAGCGTAAACAGCCTTACTGACACCACCATGGGCTGTTTACAAATACACATTTGCAACATATGCATTGTTAATCAACAAAGTTTAAATCCGCTCGCATAATACTAGAAGAGTACGCGAGGCTAAGTTAAGGAGAGGCAAATAAAGGGGTCGAGCGAGATATTAGCAAATTGGCCTTAGCTTATAGGCCAAGAACGCTATTGTGCTTAAGAACGTTTGAGGCAGCAATGAATGATGTGAAAGCCGAAGAAATCCGCGCGCGGGGCATCGTCCAAGGTGTAGGCTTTCGGCCAACGGCGTTTCGCCTAGCGTCTCTTTGTCACCTCAGAGGCGAGGTCTGGAATGATGGCGAAGGGGTCACCATGCGAATTGCTGGAGCCCAGGTCGACCGCGATCGCTTTGTAGAACTTCTCCAAGCAGAATGCCCGCCCTTGGCACGGATTGAGGAGATTGTCAGATCGCCGCTCGCTGTAGATTTACCGCAGACAAATTTTTCGATCGTTCCCAGCACGGCAACAAAAATTCAGACGCAAATTTCCCCCGACGCAGCATCTTGTGATGCCTGTATTGCTGAAACCTTAAATCCGGGTAGTCGTTTTTACCGCTATCCCTTTACCAATTGCACCCATTGCGGCCCGCGCCTGAGTATCATTCGCGCTTTGCCCTACGATCGCCGTAATACGAGCATGGCCGACTTCGAGCTATGTCCGAGCTGTGCGCGGGAATACAAAAATGTAGCGAACCGCCGCTTTCACGCCCAACCCATCGCCTGCCCGGATTGCGGTCCCCAAGTTTGGCTAGAACGATCCGATGGTGGGGTGCTAGCGGAAGATTTAGCAAAGCTAGACGCGATTGCTGCTACAAGGGTACTTTTAGAACGAGGAGAAATTCTCGCCATTAAGGGGATCGGTGGCGTTCACTTGGCGTGCGATGCGACGAATACCGCAGCAGTCCAAAGATTGCGGCAAGGGAAAAAACGCGACCGCAAGCCCTTTGCTTTGATGGCCCGCGATCTCGAAATTATCGGGCGTTACTGTGATGTTTCGGCAGCAGAACGAGATTTACTAGGGTCGCCAGCAGCACCAATTGCTTTATTGCAGAAGCGATCGCCAACTGAGAAAATTCCAGCCCTAGCCGCAGATATTGCGCCTGGCGTCAGGACTTTAGGGTTTATGCTGCCCTACGCGCCCCTACATCACCTATTACTAGAGAACTTAGAGCAACCAATCGTATTAACGAGTGGTAATCTTTCCGGCGAGCCACAGTGTATTGGCAACCAAGAGGCTCGCCAGAAACTAGGTGCGATCGCTACCTACTTCCTTTTTCATAACCGAGAAATCATCAATCGCGTTGATGATTCTGTCGCTCGGGTCATCCATGGGCGACCACAAATTCTACGGCGCGCGCGCGGTTGCGCGCCAGCCCCAATTCACTTACCGGCTGGCTTTGAAGCAGCACCCCAAATTCTTGCCCTCGGGAGCGAGCTAAAAAGTACCTTTTGCTTGCTTAAAGACGGATATGCAATTCTATCGCAGCACCTCGGCGATCTAGAAAATGCGCTAGCTCACACTGCCTACCGCCAAACACTCGGTCGCTACCAAACATTATTTGAATTTCAACCCCAGGCGATTGCGATAGACTTACACCCAGAATACTTATCAACAAAGCTCGGGCGAGAATGGTCCGAACGCGAAGCGATCCCTTTATATCCAATTCAGCATCACCACGCCCATGTCGCGGCTTGCCTAGCCGAAAACCAAATTCCTTTAGCAACAGAACCCATTCTAGGAATCGCCTTTGATGGTTTGGGGCTTGGAAACGATGGTACTTTCTGGGGAGGCGAGTTTCTGCTTGCAACCTACCGCGATTTTCAACGCATTGCTAATTTCGAGCCTATAGCTATGCTCGGCGGGAACCGGGCCATCCGCGAACCGTGGCGTAATGCTTACGCACATCTTTATAGAGATTGGAAAACGCTCGGATCTAAATTCAATCGGGTTGAATTTATCCAATACTTGGAGACAAAGCCTCGTAATATTCTCGATCGCGCCTTAGCCTCTGGCTGCAATTCTCCCCTAGCTTCTTCAGTCGGACGGCTATTCGATGCTGTAGCTGCAGCCGTAGGAGTTTGTCGCGGCCGCATTAGCTACGAAGGCCAAGCCGCGATCGAACTCGAAGCCCTCATTGAAACTGGAGATTTACAGCAAGTTCGGCCTTATGGCTTCGCTATTCGCCAACTACCGAATCGCCTTGAAATCCAGTCATATCCGATGTGGAAGGCACTTTTGGTCGATCTAAGGTCGGGAGTTTCCCCCGCTACCATAGCGGCACGCTTCCATCTGGGAATAGCCGAGGCCATTACCCGAACGGTTATCGATCTGCAGTCGCGCCATGCGTTCTCAAAAGTTGCTCTCACGGGCGGAGTTTTTCAAAATCGCATCTTGGTCGAGCGCACCCGGCAGAATCTTCAGAATCGAGGCTTCGTCGTTCTAACCCATCAGCTTGTGCCGGTAAATGACGGGGGCTTGTCCCTGGGCCAAGCCGCGGTCGCTGCTGCAAAATCTTTAGCACGCACGACCTAAAGTTGCTCCTACGAAGGTATCACGACCGCGCCTGTAAAAGTCAGCGATAAATATATAAGAAATCAGGAGGCCAAATTGTGTGTTTGGGAATACCCGGTCAAATTATTGAAATCGCTGATGCCGAGCAAAGCCTCGCGATCGCAGAATTCGGCGGCGTGCGACGACGAATTAATATTGCCTGTATTCTCGATGCCGCACATCCAATTGAGTCCTGTATTGGAGATTGGGTTTTGGTTCATGTTGGCTTTGCTCTCAATCGTCTCGATCCAGATGAAGCGACCGAGACCCTACGTTTGCTTTCGGAACTAGAGGTCGTCGAACCGTAAGGACTAGAACTTGACATACCAATCATCTTTTCTCGGCTAGAAACGCCATGAAATTTGTTAAAGAGTTCCGCAATCCAAGCTTTTCTCAAGCGGTTTTAGCACAAATCCAAACCATTGGCGATCGCCTTGCGTGGCAAAAAGGTCGACCAATTCAATTGATGGAGGTCTGCGGCGGCCATACCCATGCCATCTTTAAGTACGGTCTCGAAACGCTCTTGCCCTCTAGTATCGAACTCGTCCACGGCCCTGGCTGTCCGGTTTGTATTATGCCCAGAGGCCGCCTAGATGCTGCAATCGCGATCGCGCAAACGCCAGGGGTTATTTTTACCACCTTTGGCGATACAGTACGAGTACCAGGCTCACAAGAGAGCTTACTCCAAGCGAAGGCAAAAGGTGCAGATGTTCGCATTGTTTATTCACCTTTGGATGCTGTGAAGATCGCTCGTGACAATTGTAATCGCGAGGTGTTTTTTTTCGCTATTGGCTTCGAAACCACTGCCCCGAGCACGGCTCTGACAATCTTACAAGCTGCCTCGGAAAACCTTGAAAACTTTAGTGTTTTCTGCAACCACGTTCTGGTGATTCCAGCCTTAGAAGCACTATTGAGTAATCCCAATCTACCGTTAAATGGGTTTATCGGTCCCGGCCACGTCAGCACTGTTATTGGCACCGAACCCTATCGAGTCATTGCCGAGCGCTATCGGCGTCCGGTTGCGATTTCTGGCTTCGAGCCCGTCGATCTCTTGCAATCCATTTGGATGCTCTTACGGCAATTAGAGAGCGATCGCTGCACGGTGGAAAATCAATATACTCGGTTTGTTAGATCCAAAGGGAATACTACTGCCCTTGCCGCAATGCAGAAGGTTTTCACAGTACGAAAGGCTTTTGAGTGGCGTGGCTTGGGAGATATTCCGCGGTCGGGCCTCAAGCTACGCTCGGAGTACCGCCAATTCGATGCTGAGTCTAGATTTAACCTGCCGTCACGACAGGTTGCAGACCATAAAGCTTGTCAGTGCGGTGCAGTTCTACAAGGCATTCTCAAACCTTGGCAATGTCAGGTTTTCGGGACGGCATGCACGCCCGAGTACCCAATCGGTGCTTGTATGGTTTCTTCAGAAGGAGCTTGCGCGGCGTATTACAAATACAGGCTCAAAGCCCCTACTAAAGTAATGACCTGAGACGATCTAAATTAATGTCGCATATCTCTCCTAGCAAACAAAGCCATTCTCTAAAGGGTCAATTACCATTTCGCGGCAAGACAGTCACCCTCGCCCATGGTAATGGGGGCTCGGCGATGCGCGCTCTGATCGATCGCGTATTTGCGCGCGGTTTCCAAAATCCTTCGCTAGAAACCGAAGAGGATCAAGCTCGTATCGATCTAGCAGGCTTTCTAGAACTGGGCGATCGCTTGGCCTTTACCACCGATTCTTTCGTCGTCGATCCGCTCTTTTTCCCTGGTGGCGACATCGGCAGTTTGGCGATTAATGGCACGGTAAACGATTTGGCTGTTGGTGGTGCAAAGCCGTTGTATTTGAGCTGTGGATTTGTCCTAGAAGAAGGCTTGCCTATTGAAACCTTACAACAGGTGGTCTTCAGCATGCAAGCTGCTGCGATCGCGGCGGCAGTCCGTATCGTAACGGGGGATACAAAAGTCGTACCGCGCGGTGCGGCGGATAAATTATTTATCAACACTGCCGGCATCGGTGTCATTCCTGCGGGAGTTAATCCCGGCGCGCGCCACATTCAACCCGGCGATCGCGTTCTCGTCAATGGTCCCGTTGGCGACCACGGTGCGGCCATTTTAGCTGCGCGAGAGGACTTTGCCCTAGAAGCAGAAATTACAAGTGATTGTCAGCCACTAAATCACCTGATAGCTGAAATTTTAGCCATTTGCCCGGAAGTGCGGGCCATGCGCGACGCGACGCGCGGTGGCATCGCGACGGTATTAAACGAATTCGCGCGTACTGCTGGTGCTGGAGTTAGGATCGAAGAAGAAGCTCTACCCGTTCGCGAACCCGTTGCCAACCTTTGCGAATTACTAGGACTGGATCCGTTGTATCTGGCTAACGAAGGAACATTAGTTGCAATCGTCCCACCAGAGAAAGCAAATGCCGTCTTAAAAGCCATGCGATCGCATCCCGCTGGCAGCAGCGGTCAAATTATCGGTGAAGTTTTCGCCGCGCCTTCTGAAACTGTGCTGTTAAAGACGACCTTCGGAACCGATCGCATTCTCGACTTACCCGTCAGTGACCGATTGCCACGCATCTGCTAGTCATTCTATGAGTTCTCTTGAAGTCGATGCACGAACTTACAATTGCAGCCAACATCATTGAAATTGCTGGGGAGTATGCCAAGGGAGCAAAGATCCTACGGATAACTCTCGAAATTGGCCGCTTGAGTGCAATCGTTCCGGAATCCATACGATTTTGCCTCGATGTCTGTGGCCCAGGAACGTCTATCGAAGGTGCTCGGCTGGAGATTCTTGAAATCCCTGGCCTCGGTCGCTGCTCCCAATGCAAAGCAGAAATACCGCTAGAGGTCCCTTACGGAATTTGTGATTGTGGTTGTACGAATCTCGAAATTATTCGCGGCCAAGAACTAACGATTAAAGAACTTGAATTGGGGGAAGAGCCATGTGTGGAACCTGCGGTTGCTCCGACGATGCACGCTTAGTAACAGTCGATATGAGATCGCCAGACCGCAACAGCATCCTTCATGCTCGCCAGCACGGATCGACGCTCGCCATCGAACAAAAAGTACTCGCTAAAAACGACCGAATCGCCCGCCAGAATCGCGAATGGTTCGAGAAGCAGAATATCCTTGCCTTGAATTTTGTCAGTTCTCCAGGATCGGGCAAAACAACATTACTGGTGCGTACGATTGAGTGGTTGCAGGCAGAAATTCCGTTTGGTGTTATTGAAGGCGATCAAGAAACCTTAAACGATGCGCGCCGCATCCGAAACACGGGTTGTCCGGCCATTCAGATCAACACTGGTATGGGCTGCCACTTAGAAGCCAATACGATCGCTAAGGCTTGCCAACAATTGAATTTACCCTCCAATTCTGTCATCGCAATTGAGAATGTCGGCAATCTCGTTTGCCCGGCCCTATTCGACCTGGGCGAAGCTGCCAAAGTTGTTATTCTTTCCGTCACGGAAGGAGAAGATAAACCGCTCAAGTATCCCTACATGTTCCAAGCAAGCCAAGTCATGCTCCTCACAAAAATTGACCTACTTCCATATGTCTCCTTCGATGTGGCGGCTTGTGTAGAATACGCCAAAGCAGTCAATCCCCAGCTGAAGATTTTTCAAGTCTCTGCTATCACGGACGAAGGGTTCCAAGCTTGGTGCGATTGGATAAAAGGGAAGCTTGGAATGGTCTGAGCTTGATGGCCAATTTGGCATCATGAAGCTCTGGGGGATTTCTACTGCTTATCCTTAATATCTGAAGGATCGCCCGATATTGTTCTCTACCAGGATTTAAGCGCGCGAAGTTGCGGTGTTTTCTTAGTTTGGTGAGATTCCATCCGCTGTAGGATGTCCGAGAGGGTTGCCACTGCCCGTGGTAGAAATGGTCCTTTGTTTAGCATCACGCATTCTGCACGTTCGGCCACTGCTGCATCGGTCACTTCCGCTCGCGAAGGAAGGCCTCTCTTGACGAGATCTTCTAAAACTTGTGTAGCCCAAATCACTGGAATATGAGCGGCTTCGCAGATCCACAAAATTTCTTCTTGCATTTCTGCTAAGCGCTGGAAGCCAATCTCTACGGCTAGATCGCCGCGGGCAATCATGACGCCGAAAGGCTGCTTCCCTGCCGCGCGAACGATTAGCTCCGGCAAGTTCTTCACTGCTCGTGGCGTTTCAATTTTGGCGATAATTGCGATCGTTTCGGCCCGCTTGGGGGCGCGAGCGTGCAGCTCCGCTTGTAGTTCCGAAATGTCTGTTGCCGACTGTACGAAGGAGTACCCGACCATGTCTGCACGGACAGTGATGAAATCGAGATCGGCTCGATCTTTCGCCGTCAGAGGGCTAAGATATAGCTCGGAATCGGGAAAGTTAAGGCCTTTTTCCGAGCGCAGCCGCATGCCTTTGGCGCGCGTGTACGTCGCTCGTAGCAGCGCACCTTCTGGCTGTAGGGCTTCTACTCGCGCCCCCATACGCCCGTCATCGAACCAGACGGATTCACCCACTTTTAAGCAATCCAGAATCTCTGGCAACGTGCAGCTCGTTTGATGGGGAATGGGTAGTTTTGGATCGGGGGACTGCCGCAGTAACATGAGGCGATCGCCGACAGAGATACGCCCAGCAGTCAGAACTTCGCCCGTACGGGGTTTGGAACCCGCTAGATCCATCAAAATTTTGCAACTCGTTCCTAATTCTGCAGCGACCCGGCGAACGCGATCGATTGCTGCCTCCCAGACCGCTGGGGTGTCGTGGGCGCAATTAATCCGCGCGCAATTCATGCCTTGCCGCATTGAGTCACGGACGAGCCGATCGTCCCTGGCTGCCTCGGCTGGCAGCGTCACCATAATCCGCGTGCGTCGTCCCGCGCTTGGCGGGCCGAAAATCTCGGTCGCATTCTCTCGGAGGCGGCGGCTACCGGCAAAAAATGCTTCGAGCGGTGGGTGATGGGGTAACAGGGTTACATCGGCATTACAAACGCTGCCGAGAGTAGCAATGACCGCATCCAGATTGGGCCGCACGCGTGCTTCAATGCGACCCAACGATGACAGTCCCCACGGCATCAATGCCAGTTGTAGCGCGCGTAAATCGTGGTGCCGGAGGGCAAGGTAGTCTGACAAGTTCGAGGCGCTGGCAGTAAAGCTAGGGCGCTCAATGAAGGGCTGCCAGCGGGAAAAGGTGATGTCTCCTTCGCGGCAAACAGCAGCATGCAGCCGCTGTAAGGCAATAAGCAGGTCGTGCGGTTGACTGCTCGCCCAATTACTTTGTGACTGATTTGCAAGCAAGATTGCCATAATCGGCTCGCCCGTCAGGAGCGGAAGTTTCGTTCGTAGTCCGATGAATTTCCCGTACGTCGTCGGGCTAGCTGAAGATTAGTTGCTCTTCGCTAATTTCGCTAACAGGTAACGGAACCGGGAACTACACTTTTATTTTCGCGCGTGTCGGCGGGAACCCCGCGATCGCGAAACTAATTGCAACCTTCTGACATTAGTTACACAGTAGATCTATACTGTAAAAATCTACGAGAAAACCATTGATAAAAGGGCTATACTGCAGCGCGATTGAAGCATTATTTCTTCGGCTAGAATGGAAGCCTGGCTGTATATCAATAATTAGATTAAGCCCCAAGGGTTGCCTGAGATTCCGTGCGGTGCATTCATCACTGAGAATAGAAGCCATTTCAAAAATCCGATGAAATGAGGCAAGCTAGAGTCATGGGAAGATATGACCTTAGCGAAGAGCAGTGGCAAGCTATCGGGCCTTTGCTGCCACCGAAATCCAGAGGCCGGGGCCGTCCCCGCGCCGACGACAGAACAACTCTCAACGGCATCATCTACGTACTGAGAAACCCTCGTGATGATTTCCGTGCCCCGTGCGGTGGGACGCCCCCGCACCCGTCTCGAGCGGTTAATTGCCGATAAAGCTTATGACAGTCGAGCTTTCCGACGACATCTGCGACAACGAGGTATCGCCAGCACGATTCCCACTTACATCAGAGTCTTGGAGCGCAAACCTCGTAGGGGAGGGCCCATTCGAGTCGATGCCAACTATCGAGAGCGATGGAAAGCAGAACGCTGCTTTGCCTGGATGGACAACTGCAGAAGGCTCGTAGTTCGCTATGACCGTTCGGTTCTCATGTACCATGCTTTCTGCCTCGTCGCATTTGTTCTCTGGTCTCTCAGTTCATTTTTGAAATAGCCTCTAGCCCGGTATGATTCTTCTAAGCTTCACCGAACTATCACACTGACAATGGGGGGAGATTTAAGGCCGTACGGCAGAGAAAATTCTCTATTGCTCTCTAGTACGGTACTCGCTTAGGGAAGGGTACTTTGCAGTTGCTGCCGGTCGTCCAAACAATGCCCCGGATGCAGCCAACGGTCGAGATCGGCGGAGGGACGAACTTGCTTTAAGTGCGACCGTAGCTCCTCCCCTTCGAGAATTTCCTGCTGCAATAGTAACTGAGCCATGGTTTCTAGCAAATCGCGGTTGGCTTTTAGGACGGACCATGCAATGTGGTGGGCGCCATCAATCACTGCTTTGACTTCGAGATCGATTTCTTCGGTAACTCTAGGACCAATCGAGCGGCGCGGATTTGGATGCCCCTCCAAATAGTATTGCTGATGCTTTTCAAAAGCTACGGGCCCCAGGACTTTGCTCATGCCGTAGAGGGTTGTGGCACGCTCGGCAAAATCAGTTGCCTTTTGGATATCGTCGCTGGCACCAGTAGAGATTTCACCGAAGATCAGTTCCTCAGCCGATCGCCCCGCCAATAATGTGGCGATCCGACCTCGCAGTTCGCTTTCGACCATTAGAAATCGATCTTCTTCTGGTAACTGGAGCGTGTACCCCAGCGCCCCGAGCCCACGCGGCACAATCGAAATTTTCTCCACCTCGCCTGCACCAGGCATTAACGTCCCCACAATGGCATGACCGACCTCGTGATACGCAACGGTCTTTTTCTCTAACTCATTGAGAACGCGCGAGCGCTTTTCGAGCCCAGCAACGACGCGCTCGAGCGCCTCATTAAAGTCCGCCATGGTCACGCCATCTTCATTCTTTCGGGCAGCTAACAGCGCCGCTTCATTCACTAGGTTTGCCAGATCGGCACCGACGAAACCAGCGGTGCGGGCAGCAATTTTTTCTAGCTCCACATCCAGCGCCAATTGCACCTGCCGGGCGTGGACCCTCAGGATTGCCTCGCGGCCCAGCCGGTCGGGAGGATCGACGGCGACTTGGCGATCGAAGCGGCCGGGGCGACGCAGAGCGGCATCCAGCACTTCCGGACGGTTCGTCGCGGCGAGAATAATTACCCCTGTGTTAGTGTCAAATCCATCCATTTCTGCAAGCAGTTGATTGAGAGTTTGCTCCCGCTCGTCATTACCGCCTGTAAACGGAACACCTGCTACTCCCCGCGATTTACCTAGGGCATCCAGCTCATCTATGAAAGCAATGCAAGGTGCTTGTTTCTTAGCTTGCTCGAACAGGTCTCGCACGCGAGCGGCTCCGATCCCAACAAACAGTTCGACAAACTCGGAACCAGAAATACTGAAGAAAGGAACGCTGGCCTCCCCGGCAATTGCTTTGGCTAACATCGTTTTTCCCGTTCCTGGCGGGCCCACCAGCAAAACGCCTTTGGGGATTCTGGCTCCCAGCCGCACGTAGCGATCGGCATTTTTAAGAAAGTCCACGATTTCGAGAAGCTCTACCTTCGCCTCATCAATGCCAGCGACGTCAGCAAAGGTCACTCCCGTGCTCCCTTCTGCATAAACACGGGCTTTACTCCTTCCTACTGCAAGGGTAGCAGCTCCCCCATCTTGAGTCCGACTAGATAGCCATGCCCACAACCATAGGAAAGCTACAGGCAGCAGAACCCAAACCAGTAGGGCACTAATCCATCCCATATTACTTGGGGGCGAAGCAGAAAATTCCACATTGTGGGCACGTAAAATTTTCAGTAAATCTGTGTCGGTAGCTACAGGAATTGTAAAAAACTCAAGGGGGGGTTGGTCCGCTTCTCCTAGTTCGGGCTCGAAGGTGTATTCGATCCGATTGGGGCCGATAATGGCTCGGTTAACCTGGCCTGCTTCGACCTGCTCGATAAAGATACTGTATGGGGTCTCTGACCGAAGGGTTTTCGGACTCGGAAGCACTGAAAGATTGATGAGAAGAATCAGTACTAGCAGTAGTAGCAGTCTCCTGCTGAGATCTCTGGGTTGGGGTTGCTTGTCCGAATTTTGAGTTTCAGTTTTCAAGGGCATAGGTACCGATCCCTTTTATGGAGAAACTTGAATTATTGGAGGCTCTTTACTTTCACCCTTAGAGAATTTTCAACACCTGGGAAATTTCGCTGCACCCAGAGATTGAGCATAGGGAGCAAGTCGAACTTACAGCTCGACTGCATGGCCTGCCAAGTTCAGCCCACTCCCTATTTTCGGCAGATGCAAAACTCGCATCTCCAGAATGAGACGAACGTGTCTGCCCTTCTTCCCGAAGGATGTTAAAGCGTGCTAATGCTCGCGGCCGCTTTTCTCGGAAAGATCCCCCTCGAAAGGTTGTACCCCGGTCTCGGGATAATCATCATCGGAGGGCCTAAAAATCCGTGTAGCAGCTTCCAAAACGTAACGACTTACATTAGTCCACCACTGCATAATCTTCATGAATTAATCTTCCCAAAACTCAGCGAGCGAGGTGGCTTTAGAGCATTGCCGTCATCTGCCGACCCGCCTAGTTCCATCATCGATCTATCTGGTGCAAAAATACATTCAGATCGCCTACCTGAAATAATTATTTGCATGACTCTCGACACCAGCTCGGGATATAAGGTGGAGAGGAGCCATTTTATCTCTATTTTTGAGGCTCGCTCGCAGCGAAGGTTCTTATCCAATCTTGTAGTTTTGCGATCGCGTCTCGAAGGCCCTGAAAGCCGGTGATAGCATTGAAATAGAGCTGTGACGCAGTCGCGAGTTAGCGCCTGTCTGGTTTTTATGACACGCGTGAGTTGAAGAAATAATACTCAATTTCATCGGCTCAATCATGCCAAGCCCGATCGAACGAGGCGAAGTTGTTGCCATTCGTGGTAGCACGGTCGATATTCGTTTTCTGCAGAACTTGCCACCTCTTTACACGCAATTGCAGGTGGGAGAGAACGGCAATGTAATTGTCGAAGTCGTGCAACAATTAGATACCCAAACCGTCCGAGGCATTGCCCTGACGCCAACTTCCGGACTACGCCGTAGCACGCTGGCTTTTAATATGGGCCACCCGCTGCGCGTACCCGTCGGGAAAAATTTGCTCGGCCGAGTCTTTAATGTTTTTGGCGAAACAATCGATGGGGAAAAAAATGCGTTTTTAGATGGAGAATGGCGATCGCTCCATCAAGTGCCACCCGCTCTAGCCCAGCGACCGACGAGTTCGGAAGTTTTGACCACGGGGATTAAGGCAATCGATCTGCTGGTGCCTCTGGAACGGGGTGGTAAGGCAGGGTTATTTGGTGGGGCTGGGGTCGGCAAAACCGTGTTGATTGCTGAAATGATTCACAACATGGTCAAGCAGCATGAAGGCGTTAGTATTTTTTGTGGCATTGGCGAGCGCAACCGAGAAGCAGAAGAGCTATACCGAGATATGCAGGCAGCGGGCGTTCTGCAAGACATGGTGATGGTATTCGGCCAAATGAACGAGCCACCTGGGGCGCGCTTTCGCGTCGGGCATGCTGCCCTAACGATGGCAGAGTATTTTCGCGATGACGCCCGCCAGGATGTGTTGCTGCTAATCGATAATGTTTTCCGATTCATCCAAGCCGGGCAAGAAGTGTCTGGTTTGCTCGGACAGTTGCCCTCTCGCGTCGGCTACCAACCCACCCTCGGCACGGAGCTAGCGGCTTTTGAGGAACGCATTACCAATACTGCCACCGGTGCTATTACCTCCGTCCAAGCAGTTTACGTGCCTGCCGACGACTTCACCGATCCGGCTGCCGTTCATACGTTCGGTCACCTTTCAGCCTCAATCGTCCTCTCGCGCAAACGAGCGAGCGAGGGATTTTATCCAGCCATCGATCCGCTGCGATCGCGCTCCAAGCTACTCACCCCCAATACCGTGGGCGAGCGGCACTATTACATTGCCCGAGCCGTCCGTCAAACGCTGGCAAACTATGAAGATCTCAAAGACATCATCGCCATGTTGGGTCTAGAAGAGCTCTCAGCTGCCGACCGCCGTACGGTTGCGCGCGCGCGGCGGCTAGAGCGCTTTTTGACGCAACCTTTTTTCACGACGGAACATTTCACGGGGAAAACGGGTAAGTTAGTACCCATCGAAGCCGTTCTAGAAGGTTGCGAGCGTATTCTCGACGACGAATTCAATGATGTACCCGAGCGGGCCTTTTATGCAATCGGAGCGTTAAACGAACTACAGCAAAGTTGAGGCCAACGTTCTGGGAGACAGCAGATGAATTTAAAGGTCTTGTTACCGACGGAAATTCTAATCGACTGCGCGGTATCGAAAGTCACCGCTGAGGCCGAGAATGGCTCCTTTTGTTTGCTACCCCAGCATATTGATTTTGTTACGGCTTTAGTGCCGGGAATTTTAAGCTTTGAAACAGAAGAAGATGGAGAAGAAAGCTTTCTCGCGACTGATGAGGGAATCTTGCTCAAGTGTGGTGCGGAGGTTTCGATCTCCACGCGCGCGGCCGTGCGCGGCACCGATCTCGAGACTTTACAAAGAAAGGTCGAGGCGGAGTATCGCACTTTGGACGAGCGCCAGAAGCAAGTACGTTCTGCCCTCGCCAAGCTCGAAGCTGCCTTCATCCGGCAATTTGTTTCGGGAGGAGCATCAAGATGAAGAAAGCTAACCATGATGTGCCTCCCAGACGCTGGCACGAACGGATCCGAGAGAAAGCCGAGCGCAAGCAACGCGCCCGCCGCGAACGCGAAAATATTTTTTTGTACGGCTTGGGCTCCTTTGGCTTAGTGGGCTGGTCTGTAGCGATTCCGACGCTCGCCGGCATTGGCATTGGCTTGTGGCTCGACAAGATCTGGCCCAGTCAATATTCCTGGACGCTGACATTCTTGTTTGGCGGTGTCATTTTCGGTTGCCTCAATGCATGGTACTGGATCCAGCGCCAGCACCACGACTAACGATTGAGAATAACGCTTTGCTAAGGAGTATCAAACATGAACGATTGGATGTTGCTACTGCTTGCGGCTATTTTGGGAGGATGCCTGGGTATTTTTTATTTCGGGAGTTTATGGGTTACCGTTCGGCAACTGCCTAAAACCCAATGGCCGATACGCTTATTTATCGGCAGTTACCTCGGCCGTCTCGCGATCGCCGGCCTGGGATTTTATCTGCTGATTGACGGAAGCTGGCAGCGAGCAATTGCCGGGCTGCTGGGCTTTATTTTCGCCCGGACGATATCGATCGGGCGCTGGGGGCCAACCCATGTCCGCTAAATGCCTCGCTCAATACTGCTAAGTAGTAGCTTGGAAGCTCTATGGAACTTAGTCCGGATCGTATTATTTTTTGGCAGACAGAATGGTTCGTCCTCAATGCGACGATCGCCTTTACATGGGCCGTTATGGCCGTACTTTGCCTAGGCTCTTACTCGGTCACGCGCAATCTCAGCACCGGACCGCACATTTCCCATTGGCAAAATCTACTCGAGGCGATCGTCGAAGGAATTGACGACCAAATTCGTAGCGCCAGCCGCTTGGAACCCGAACCCTACTTACCCTTTATCGGCACGTTATTTTTGTTCATTGCCTCGTCG
Source organism: uncultured bacterium (assembly GCA_964435975.1). GTDB lineage: Bacteria > Cyanobacteriota > Cyanobacteriia > Cyanobacteriales > Rubidibacteraceae > CAYTBI01. The sequence continues at coordinate 10,885 of CAYTBI010000035.1, read as the reverse complement.
AATTTATTAGAGGTTTTACCGGGATTTCGATCGCCAGTTGGCTCCCTTTCGACGACGATTGCCTTAGCTCTGTGTGTTTTTGTGGCTGTGCCATTATTTGGCATTCGCAAAAGTGGGGCGTTGAATTACCTAAAAACTTACGTCCAGCCAACCCCAATCGTACTACCATTCCAGATAATTAGTGAAATTTCGCGCACGATCTCCCTAGCAATTCGCCTTTTCGGCAACGTCATGAGCACGGGCTTGCTGGCGGCAATTTTATTGCTAATTGCCCCCCTATTTTTGCCTGTCGCCATTCAGCTTTTTGGCTTACTCATCGGTATCATCCAAGCCTACGTTTTTGCCTTATTGGCAATGGTTTATATTGCCTCAGGTATTCGCGCTCAGACGGAGACCGAACGCCAATCTTCTCAAAAAGGAACCAGTCATGGATAATATCGGACTCATTGGAATCGTCTCGACCGCGACGGCAGGGGCTACAATTGCGGTTGGTTCGATCGCTCCAGCTATCGGGGAAGGACTGGCGCTGGCAAGGGCCCTTGGCGCGATCGCCCAACAGCCCGACAAAGCTAACACGATTACGCGTACGTTGTTTGTGGGTTTGGCCCTCGTCGAGTCAACAGCAATCTATTGTTTTGTTGTCTCCATGATTTTAATTTTTGCCAACCCGTTTTGGAATCACTTCGTCCAACAATCGGGAGGATAGGCTGCCGTGCTTTTCGATCCGCTCACTATCGCTTTTCAGTTAGTCAACTTCCTCAGTTTGGTCGCCGTGCTCTACTTCGTGTTGTACGGTCCTATTGGCAAGGCAATGCAAACGCGCCGGGAACGCTTGGAGGCACGCTGGCAGGCCGCCCAGAACGAGCAGCAACAGGCCGAGGAGGAGAAAGCAGCTTATCGAGATCGGCGGCGCGAATTGGAGAACCAGCGCGAGGAGTTTTTGGTTGAAGCCCGCCAGGAAGCCGAGCGCTTGCACCAGCAGCTTACCTTGGAGGCTCGGCAGGATGTGGATCGCCTCAAGGCATCCTGGCAACAAGCCTTGGCAAGAGAACGAGATGCCTTTTCAGAGCACCTGCAGCAACGCTTGGCCGCCCGCGTGCAGGAAATCGTCCGCCACACCCTGAAAGACTTAGCAGATGTCGATTTAGAAGACCGAGCGATCGCATCTTTTTTGCGGCGCTTGCGAGATCTCGATGCCGAGAATCGCAACTTGCTGGCTGGGAATGCCGCTGACATAACTCTCCGTAGTAGTTTCGAGCTATCCTCTGCCGCCCGCCGGCAAATTGCAGCAGCTCTGCAGGCAGCGGGCATTACCAGGAGCGACGCAATCCACTTTGCCACCGCACCAGATCTTATCTTCGGTATCGAGCTGCAAACGCAAGATGGCGAGTTGGGCTGGAACGCCAAAAGCTACCTGCGATCGCTCGAAGCTGAAGTCGAGAGTCTGATTGCAAGCGGTCGGTCTGGAGGCGGATCTTGAAATGGGCCAGCCTGCGGCGAAGGAGTATCGAAGCGACCCTGTCGGCGAGACTGACTTGCGGGCAGCTCTCGATAGCGTCCTGAGTGCAATCGATCTCGCCCTCGACCGGCAACGGGCCGAGCTACGGGCGCGGGAAGTCGGCTGTGTCGCCACCGTGGGCGAAGCTGTCGCGACAGTGGTTGGCTTACCCGGTGCCATGGCCGACGAATTAATTCAGTTTTCACCCCGCGAGTCCGAGGTAGGCCAACAAGCACCTCGGGGCATCGCCTTTAATTTGGACCCAGGCGCGCTGGGCATCATCTTGCTCGATTCCGGGACCGAGCTGAATGTCGGCGATCGCGCTTGGGGCACCGGGCGGGTACCAGATGTACCGGTGGGCGAAGCCCTCCTCGGGCGCGTGGTGGATGCCACCGGGCGGCCTTTAGATGGGCAGGGACCGGTGACCGCTGGCGATCGCCGTCCGGTCGAACGTCCTGCCCCGCCATTTATCGAGCGTGCCCCCGTGCAGGTGCCGTTGCAAACGGGATGGAAAGTCATTGATGCCTCCGTCCCCATCGGTCGCGGCCAGCGGGAACTCATCGTGGGCGATCGGCAGACGGGCAAGACAACCCTGGCAGTCGAGACGATCGTTAACCAAAAGGATAAAGATGTTCTTTGTGTTTACTGCGCCATCGGCCAACGCGCGGCCGCCGTTGCCAAAATCGTTGCCCAGTTGCGCGCGCGCGGTGCCTTCGACTACTGCACCGTTGTCGTCGCAACGGGGGACGATCCGCCGGGCTTGCGGTACATTACGCCCTACGCCGCCACCAGCATCGCCGAATATTTCATGGAACGCGGGCGCGATGTGGCGATTGTCTATGACGATCTCACCCGTCATGCCTGGGCTTACCGCGAGCTATCGCTCTTGTTACGCCGCCCGCCGGGCCGGGAAGCCTATCCAGGCGATATTTTCTACTTGCACGCACGCTTGCTCGAGCGCGCCACTTGCTTGAGTGTCGAGCGCGGCGGCGGCTCCCTAACGGCTTTGCCCATTGTTGAAACCCAAGCCCAAGATATCTCGGCCTATATTCCCACCAATCTGATTTCGATTACCGATGGCCAAATTTATCTCTCGCCAACCTTATTTCAGCAGGGCATTCTGCCCGCTGTCGATGTGGGCAAATCGGTCTCGCGCGTGGGTGGCAAGGCCCAATTGCCTGCCTATCGTGCTGTCGCCAGCGACCTACGCCTGACCTATTCTCAATTTCAAGAAGTCGAGGCCCTCTCCCGCTTCGGCACCCAGCTTGATGTCGATACTCGCCAAACCCTAGAGCGTGGCTGGCGGGTGCGGGAGGTCTTGAAGCAATCCGAAGGCCAACCCATCCCTGCTGCCGAACAAGTCGCGATCCTCCTGGCTCTCAATGCAGGTCTATTCGATCGCCTTCCCCTTGCAACTGTTCCCCAGGCCGAACGGCAGTTGCGAGAGGCCGTTACCGAACAGTGCATCGAAATTTGTCGGCGCTTGCAGGCCGGACATGCGCTTAGCCCCGACGATCGCGCGGCACTGCTGGCCGTGGCAAAAGGGGCAATTGCGGGAGACCAGATACCATGACCGCTCTCGAAGCACTCCGCGCCAGCATCCACAGCATCGAAGAGATGCAGGGTGTCGTCAACACCATGAAAACCCTGGCAGCAGTCAACATCCGCCAATACGAGCGGGCAGTAACCTCTCTGACCGATTACAACCGCACCGTGGAAATGGGCTTGCAAATCTTGCTCCGCCAGCGCTACTTCAGCGCCCAAGGGAGTCATAGGCTATCCCCGCCAATGCTTTCTCGTCAAGGCCACGGCCTTGGTGCGATCCTTCTCGGCTCGGATCGGGGCTTGTGCGGCTCCTTTAACCAGCAAGTAGCCGCGCGCGCGCGGCAAGTCCTAACAGTGCAGCCGGAACCCCTCGAGCGCCAGATCCTGGCAATCGTCGGCGCGCGCCTGCGTCCCCACCTCGCCGACTGGCCCATTGCCGAACAACTGACCGTTCCCCGCTCTGCGAGTGAAATTGGCGAGATCGTTCGGGACGTCCTGCTGGCGATTGAGAGCTGGCAGCAACAACAGGCTATCCGACGAGTGCTGTTGTTCTATAACCGCCCCGTCACGCCTTCATCTTATCGACCTCATACGCTGCAGCTCTTGCCCGTCGATGGAGCCTGGTTGCAAAATTTGGAGCACCAGCCCTGGCCCTCATCGGTACTGCCGACTTTTACGATGAACTGGCAGGAACTCTTTTCAGCGCTCGTGCGCCAGTATCTCTTTGTGACGCTCTTTCGAGCGTTTGCCACCTCTCTGGCAGGGGAGAACGCCAGCCGTCTCATCGCCATGCAGTCTGCCGAACGCAACATCCAAGAGCGCCTTGCGGAACTCAATGCCCAGTATCGCCACCAGCGTCAAAATGCGATCGATGCCGAACTCCTCGATGTGATGTCGGGCTTCGAAGCGCTAACTCTCGAGCAACCAGGGCCGCCACATGTGTAGCAGCTGGCAACGCAATGTCCTAGCCTGGATTGTTCGGGATTATCTAATGGATGGCGGCAAGGCCGAGCCTCTCCTTCGGTTCTAGAGCTTTTTAGAGATTCTCGCCAAAAATAGCGCGTGACGTTGGAATTCAGCAGCGCGGCACCAGTACCTGCCGATCGTGTCTCAGGTCTGTCAATCTCCTTCTAAACTATCATCCCCGAGCGACTATCTGCAGTCTCTAAATCAGAAATTAATTTCGCGCGCGCGACTTATCATTAAAGACAGCAGAACCATCTAGCCTGGGTAGAGTTACTCCTTGTTGCAATCTCTTTTTTGTGTATCTGCGGCTCACTATTAGCTGTATTCTTAATAGCTGTTAAATTTCAATGCGGTTGGTTAATCGAACGCATTTTTGCCTGGCCGCTGAGGCCCTGTCTTTTCTAGACTGGGTATGTGTTCCGAAGATGCTGGCGGATCCTCAAAGGGTATTGATTCGGTCCGGGGAAGATCGATTTTTTGCGATCCCCAGCTAATCGAAATTGAAGGAGTCAAAGGGCTGAGTTCTTTTGGCTTGAGTGCTTCTTGATTTGGGTTGGAGATTACTTATTGCGGGAATGGGAGACTATAGAGATGAAAGAAATGCGTTGGGTCCCCGAAAAGAAAGATGAGAAGGTAAACCAATACCTCGACCGAATGAATCACGAGCCGTGGCTGGCCATCTTCGCCGTATCGCTGCTACTAATTAGTCTCTGTACGGTTTTGATGGGTATCGGAGTATTCTGAGCGGGCCGAAAAGGCTAATCCCCGGCGAAGCGATGCGTCATAGTTAGCTTGATTGGGAATTTAATCTCTGAAAATTAGTACTTTTGGGGGGCGAACGTCTCGATTGGCTGTTTGCGCGGTCGGCTTCGCGCTCGCCAAATACCGCCAGCACTCAAACCCTCTCGACGGTGATTTATGCCAAGACAGGGGTCAATGTGTCAGCTTTAAGAGTGAAGTTCGAGCATATTGCTGCAGGCTACCGATCGCCTAGTGACCGTTCGGCTCCCCGATGATTTATGCAGGTATAAGTGCAGTAGGCTGAATTATATGCAAGTATGGGAGTCCAAACCTCAAGGTGGTGCCTCGACCGCCCGTTCCCCGCAATCGATTTATTCCCTCTGCCAAGTCAGCAAAATCTACCAGGTAGGTGAAATTGAGGTCCACGCCTTACGGTCGGTGAACTTGGAACTATGCGAGGGGGAATTTGTGGTACTCCTCGGGCCTTCGGGAAGTGGGAAATCGACGCTGCTCAATATTCTCGGAGGATTGGATGTGCCCAGCAGCGGGGAGGTGTATTTTCGCGATCGCCTCCTAACGGCAGCAACCGAAGCAGCCTTGACTAACTTTCGCCGCCACCACGTGGGCTTTGTCTTTCAGTTCTATAATCTCATCCCCAGCCTGACGGCCCGTGAGAATGTGGCTCTTGTGACCGAGCTGGCCCGGCGTCCAATGGATCCGAGGGAAGCCCTTGGTTTGGTGGGTTTGGCCCCGCGCCTCGACCACTTTCCTGCTCAACTCTCCGGCGGCGAGCAGCAACGGGTGGCGATCGCCCGCGCCATTGCCAAACGCCCGGAGGTCCTGCTGTGCGACGAGCCGACAGGCGCTTTGGATTTTGAAACGGGCAAGCTGGTCTTAGAAGTGCTGGAGCGGGTGAATCGCGAATTGGGTACGACCGCGGCAGTAATTACCCACAATGCCGGGATTGCTGGGATGGCCGATCGCGTCATCACCATGCGCAGCGGTGCGATCCTACGCCAGGAGCATAACGAAACCAAACTCTCGCCTGCCGAACTGGAGTGGTAAACCCATGCCCGGGCATCCCCTCGATCGCAAGTTACTCCGAGATCTGTTCCGCTTGCGGGGCCAGGCGATTGCAATTGGGTTGGTCGTCGCTTGCGGCATTGCTAGCTTCGTGATGTCCTCGAGCGCCCTAGAATCGCTCGAACTCACCCAGGTAACCTATTACGATCGCTACCGGTTTGCGGAAGTCTTTGTCGAGCTGAAGCGCGCGCCCGAATCCCTCGTAACGCAAATTCAGGCCATTCCCGGCGTGGCGCAGGTGCAAACGCGGGTGGTGCGGGATGTGACGCTAGACGTTCCCGGCTTAGAAGAGCCCGCAACGGGTCGCTTGGTCTCGATTCCCGAGCGTCACGCGCCGGTGTTGAACGATATCTTTTTGCGGGAAGGACGCTACATCGAGCCGAATCGCAACGATGAAGTCTTGGTTAGCGAAGCCTTTGCCGAAGCAAATCACCTGCAGCTCGACGATCGCATTGGAGCCATTATTAATGGGCGTTGGGAGCAGCTACACATTGTCGGCATCGCCCTCTCCCCCGAATATGTCTATGAAGTCCGGGGAGCGGAAACGGTGTTTCCCGAAAATAAGCTCTTCGGGGTGATGTGGATGGGCCGAGAAGCCTTGGGCAACGCCTTTGACATGGACGGAGCCTTTAATAGCGTGGCGCTGACGCTGTCTCGAGGGGCTTCTTTAGAAGAAACCCTTGCCCGCCTCGATCGCCTCCTGGATCGCTACGGGGCCATTGGCGCGTATGGGCGCGAGGATCAGTTCTCTCATAACATTGTTGCCAATGAATTAGAGGAATTGAAGGGCACGGGAACGGTTCTGCCGACTATCTTTTTGGCGATCGCGGCTTTCTTGCTCAATATTGTCATGACCCGCCTGGTGGCGACCCAGCGAGAGCAAATCGCCGTGCTGAAAGCTTTCGGTTACAGCAATTCAGCCGTGTTCTGGCACTATCTCAAGCTGGTGCTGGCTTTGGTCGTGGTAGGTACTGCCTTGGGGTTAGGCGTGGGATTGTGGCTGGGCCATGGGCTGACGGAACTCTACACATTGTTTTTCCATTTTCCCCTCCTGCGATACACCGCCAGCCCGAAAACAATTCTCTCTGCCGTGCTAGTGAGTGGCAGCGCCGCACTTTTAGGCGGCATCATGGCGGTGCGGCGCGCGGTGGTTTTACCCCCAGCAGAAGCAATGCGCCCAGAACCCCCAGCAGAGTTTCGCGCCACTCTGGTAGAACGGCTGGGCTTGCAGCGCTTTTTTAACCCGCCGACGCGCATTATTCTGCGTAACTTGGAGCGCACCCCCGTGCGATCGCTCCTCTCCACCGTTGGCATTGGCGTCGCAGTGGCCATCTTGATTGCAAGTAATTTCTTCCAAGCTGCCCTCGATCGCCTGATTGACGTGCAGTTTTACAACGCACAGCGAGAAGACGTCGCGATCTCGTTTGTGGAAGCGAGATCGGCGCGCGTGCGCCACGAAGTCGATCGCCTGCCGGGGGTCCTCAAAGCCGAGCCCTATCGCCTGGTGCCCGTCCGCTTGCGATCGGGGCACCGGGTGCGCCGCAATGCAATTACGGGTCTCGACCCGACCGGCGAACTCCGCAATCTCGTCGATTGCGATCTCAACGTCGTTGCCCTCCCCAGCGACGGCCTAGTTTTAACGACCGAATTAGCAGACCTGTTGCATGTCAAGGTGGGGGATACGCTGACCGTCGAGGTCTTAGAAGGGAGCCGACCGGTTAAAACAGTCGGCGTGGCGGGGACGGTCGATGAAATGCTCGGGCTCTCTGCCTACATGGATTTATCTGCTCTCAATCGATTGATGGAAGAAGGGCCAACCGTCTCGGGAGCTTATCTCACCACGGATCCGCAACAGTCGGAGCAACTATACGCGCGCCTCAAGGAAATTCCCGCGATCGCGGGGATCTCGTTTCGGGAGGCGGCCCTGCAAAGCTTTGAAGATATTAGCGCCCAGAATCTTCGGGTGACCAGCAGCATTCTGACGGGATTTGCCTGCATCATCGGCTTCAGCGTCATTTACAATTCGGCGCGCATTGCCCTCTCCGAGCGCGAGCGCGAGCTAGCCAGCCTGCGAATTATGGGCTTCACGCGGGCTGAGATTGCCTACATTCTGCTCGGAGAGCAAGCCGTGCTGACGCTAGTGGCGATCCCGGTGGGCTTTGCTATCGGTTGGGGCTTAGTGCTGCTGATGGCTGCTGCGTTTCACACGGAGCTGATTCGCTTGCCTACGCTTGTGACTCGCTCTGGCTATGCCTTCGCAGCGATCGCGATCCTGCTCTCGGCGCTAGTGTCGGGCTGGATCGTACGCCGCCGCCTCGATCGCCTGGACTTAATTGCCGTCTTGAAAACACGGGAGTAGAGAGGATGAAGCGATCCAAAACCATGCCTCGACCGTTACAACCGATACCTCAGCCAGCGCAACCGCTGCCTCATTCGCTAAAACGCTTGCCACGACTGCTAACTTATGCACTCGTCAGCATTGGCGTGGCGGCAGGTTTCGTCTGGGCCTTTCGCCCGGCACCGCTGCTGGTGGATATGGGACGGGTGGAGCGGGGAGCCTTGATGGTGACCGTCGATGCTGAAGGACGGACGCGGGTGCGATCGCGTTTTATCGTTGCCGCTCCCGTAGCGGGACGCCTGCAGCGCATCGATCTCGATCCAGGCGATGCGGTGGCGCAGGGGACAGCGATCGCTCGGATCGATCCGTTGCCGCTTACCTCTCAAGTCGAAGCAGCCCAAGCTCGCCTACTAGAATACCGAGCCGAGCGGGCGGGGGTCGAAACGCAGCGGCACAAACCGGCAGAATTATTACAGGCAGAAGCTCGGATCCGCGCCGCCACCGCCGAGCGACAGGAAATGGCCGCACGGGTGAAAGCAGCAGAAGCAAGCCTCGCTCAGGCACGGCGCGATCGCAAGCGCTTCGAGCAGCTAGCAGCAGAGGGAGTCGTGCCGCAGCAGCGGTTTGAAGCGGCACAGCTCGAAGAAGACACCGAACGGCAAGCCCTAGCAGCGGCACAACAGGATGAGGCGCAAGCGGTCGCTGAGGTCGCCGCAGCCCGGGAGCGGTTGCAGCAATTGCAAGCAGAGCAAAGCGATCCTGATTATTTGCTGGACGTGTACGATGCCCAGATTGCGGGTGTGGAAGCGGAGTTAGCCAATTTAGTCGATGCAGCCCAGCGGACGGAAATTTACGCGCCTGCTAACGGCCAAGTATTGCGCGTGATGCAGGAGAGCGCGCGGTTTGTGGCGGCAGGGGCACCGCTGCTGGAAGTGGGCAATCTAGCCCAGATGGAGATTGTGGTGGATATTCTCTCGACGGATGCCGTCAATGTTCGTCCCGGGGCCGATCTGCTGGTGGAAAACTGGGGTGGCGAAGGTACCCTGTTGGCGCGAGTGCGGCGAGTGGAGCCTTCGGCATTTACGGAGATCTCAGCCTTGGGAGTAGAAGAGCAGCGAGTCAATGCGATTGCCGATTTTGTCGGTTCGTCTGGGACTTTGGGAGATGGCTATCGCGTCGATGCTCGCATTGCTATCTGGCAATCCGACGACGTGTTGAAAGTCCCGCTGAGCGCGCTGGACCCTTGCCCGAAAGAGGGATGGTGCGTATTCGTCGTGGAAGGGGGTAGGGCGCGGCTGCGACAGGTGGAGATCGGACAGCGCAGTCGGTTTGAGGTGGCGATCGTTGCCGGACTCCGGGAGGGAGAAACGACCATACTGCATCCTCCGGAAAAAGTAGGGGATGGCGATCGGGTCGAGCAGCGATAGGATAGTTTCGGTTCCCAGGACCCTCTCGCAATATGCACGAGGAAGTGCAGAAACTAACGGACTTTGGCAAGTGTGACCCGCTAATGAGCCAGGCCGCGTCATTTGTGGAGCGATGGCGACAGGTATCCTATGGACTACTATTAGTGGCCGCAGCGCTCCCCTAGAGTGGGTCGGTGGACAGTGGATTCAAGCTGCCAGAGTCAACTCCTCGCACTCGGCTGGAGTTTGATAACCAAGGATTAAGTACCGCCGCTGACGGTTGCGAAACACGTCGGTGTACCCGAAGACTCCTGGCCGCGCATCCGATCGGTTGCGACGGAGTCCTCAGCTTCCTATCTGGTTCTAGCTACTAAACAGTTACATCTCGAATTTCCATCAGACACGCCATCGCTGCAGCGCTGAAAACAAAAAACAGAATCTTAGCGATGCTCGTCACTGTAGCTGCAAGACTCATTTCTGCACCCACGAGAATGCATCCAAATCCAAGAGTTCCGAAGAGTATGGCGAGAACCAGAAACATAGCTGCGTATCGAAACATAAGATCGCCCTCCTGTAAAGGTGTCATAAATTCGGAGACTTCATTAATTCGTCGAGCTAAAACCTAGAGCTCCCCATCGACGCGCGTCTGCCAACGTCAGATCCTAGCTTTCACTGCGTCTAGGGCAATCTACGATGATGCTTGTCTCAATCTTGAATGAATCAGTCGTGTTTTACTAACAAGCTGCTTCTTGTTGTTTTCTAAAACCCTCACCCTCTTAAAGGTAACGTTTGTCGCGGACAGCCGTTTCAAAAAAGCTAGAAAAGATATAAATTTTAGGGTTCTGTTGCAGTAAATTTTCTCCGTATCATCTGTGGTGTTAGAGCGCCGAGATTTACTCGTTTTTTACACTATCGAAAATTTAGAGTAGGTCATGGCGACTGTCTGAATGCGTTATCGACAGCATTCTATAGATTGTCAAATTGACTGAGAGTTTTCCGCAAAAACTGCTTCAGTCTGGCCCAATACTTCTCAACCTTGTTCAAATCTGGCGAATACGGCGGCAAAAAGAGCAATCGACGGCTGTATCACATCCTTTCCTATAGATAGATTATCCCCGTTCGAGGTGCTAATTTATACCGCCACCCCGAAGATTTAGTGGATGAAGGAGATCTGTCCTGTGACATCGCCTTTGGGGATACCAACAATCTGCCCCTTCCGGATCTGGTTCATGGCTTCGTACCCCCGGTACTCCAGAAGTGAGCCACCTACTATTCGGAGGTCACCTCCGAATAGGTGTCGGGTGGCGA
>CAYTBI010000034.1:0-41062 GCA_964435975.1 uncultured bacterium | reverse complement strand
CTCAAGCTCCTGCCATCAACGGCTAATTCTAGCCTGCGATAGTCCTTCGGGATAACTAGTAAGCCGCCCCCTGACTTCGGTCGGGGGGCGCTTTTTTATCGGGCACATTTATCAGGCTCATTGGCCCGACGGGGCGATCGTGACGATTCGATACAATGGGTCCAGCGCATTCGGGTAGGGCATGCGAGCGATTGCCCGCAACAGTTAAGCGCTTATTCGGTCAGTATTGGGAGAGTTCATGGGGAGAGTTGTCGGCATCGATTTGGGGACGACCAATTCTGTTGTTGCCGTGACCGAAGGGGGAAAGCCCGTTGTCATTGCCAATGCTGAGGGCCAGCGCATCACACCCTCCGTTGTAGGATTCAACAAAGACGGCGAGCTACTGGTCGGCCAAATGGCCCGCCGCCAGGCCATCCTCAACCCGCAAAACACCTTCTATAGCATCAAGCGCTTCATGGGGCGGCGCTACGACGAGTTGAGCGAGGCCTCCAAGCGAGTGCCCTACACCGTGCGCCGCCACGAAGATGGCAACGTGCGCATCCGCTGCCCGCGCCTCCAGAAAGACTTTGCCCCCGAAGAAATCTCCGCTCGCATTCTCAAAAAGCTCGCCGACGATGCCACTCGCTACCTCGGCGAAGCGGTCACTGGTGCGGTGATTACCGTACCGGCTTACTTCAACGATGCCCAGCGCCAAGCCACCCGCGACGCCGCCCGCATTGCTGGGCTCGAGGTAATGCGCATCATCAACGAACCGACCGCAGCCGCACTGGCCTACAACTTCGATCGCCGCGAAAATACCCGCACCCTGGTCTTCGATTTGGGGGGCGGCACCTTCGATGTGTCGATTTTGGAGGTGCGCGACGGCGTGTTTGAGGTCAAAGCCACCAGCGGCGACACGCAGCTTGGCGGCAACGACTTCGACCGGGCGATTCTCAATTGGCTTGCCGATGAATTCTACGAGCGCGAGAACATCGACCTGCGCCGGCACGATCGCCAAGCTTTGCAACGACTGCTCGAGGCAGCTGAAAAAGCCAAAGTCGATCTCTCCACCGTCACCGAGACCGAGATCAACTTGCCCTTTCTGACCGCGACTGCCGAGGGCCCCAAGCATATCGACACGCGCCTGAGCCGCGCCAAATTTGAAGAGCTCGTTACCGATTTGTGCGCTCGCCTGCGTCGGCCCTTACGCCGCGCCCTCTCCGATGCCCAACTGACGCCTTTTGATGTTGACGAAGTGGTTCTAGTCGGTGGCTCGACCCGCATGCCGATGGTGCCGGAGCTGGTGCGCAGCTTCATCGACCGCGAGCCCAGCCAAAACGTCAACCCCGACGAAGTGGTCGCCATCGGTGCAGCAGTGCAGGCGAGCATTCTCACCGGCGATATCAAAGACATTCTCTTGCTCGATGTGACGCCCCTTTCCTTTGGGGTGGAAACTATCGGTGGCCTGACTAAAAAACTCATTCCGCGCAATACCACCATTCCCGTACGGCGCTCGGATATTTTCTCGACTAGCGAAAACAATCAAACGATGGTGGAGGTTCACATCCTGCAAGGAGAGCGCGAGCTGGCCGCCGACAATAAGTCCCTCGGACGCTTCAAGCTCACGGGCATCCCCCCCGCGCCGCGGGGCGTACCGCAAGTGCTGGTCTCCCTCGACCTCGATGCCAATGGCATCTTGCAGGTGACGGCCCTCGATAAAACTACCGGGCGCGAGCAGAGCGTGACGATTCAGGGGGCATCGAACCTGACCGAGGCCCAGGTGCAAGCGGCGATCGCCGAAGCCGAAGCCAACAGCCGCCGCGACAAAGAACTCAGAGATCGCATCGAAAAGCGCAACAAAGCCGAGACCACTGCCGACGCCGCCCAGCGACGCCTGCGAGAAGTCGCCCTCGACTTTGGCACTCAGTTTGCCAGCTATTACCGCCGTCGTATCGAATCTCTCATCGAAGAGCTGCGCGAAGCCCTCAAGCGCGGCGACGATCGCGGCATCGATCGCGCTCAGGCGGATCTACAAGATGCCCTCTACGAACTCAATCGCGAGGTGCGCTTGCAGTACGAAGATGAAGATGACGATCTCATCGGGTCGATTCGACGGACCTTTGTCGGGAGCGACTCTAGCTATGACGATCGCTACGATCGCCGTCGCCGCCGTCGCACTTACCAGTACGAAAATGACTGGGATGAGAGCGACGACGACTGGTTCTAGTAACGATGGCTTCTTCGGGATAAATCTGCAGTCAAAATGCTTGATTTTCAGAAAAACTACTACGAAATCCTGCAGGTTGCTGCCGATGCGCCCCTGGAGGAGCTCAAAAGAGCTTACCGGCAGCTCGCTCGGCGCTATCACCCGGACCTCAATCCAGGCGACAAAATTGCTGAAGACCTCTTCAAAGATGTCGTCGAAGCCTACGATACCCTGAGCGATGCTGCCCAACGAGCACTCTACGACCGTCAGAGTCCGTGGGGCAACCGGAGCAAAGACTCGCGACGCCCTCCCGCGCCAGAGGGCCGCAACGGTCGCAAGCGCTATCGCGACGGTGGCGCCGCCGAGTACGCGACGACGAGCCGTCGCAAGCGCATTCCCCTCGATGACGAAGATCTCTACCGCACCAGCAAAACCAGAACGGCTTACACGGTCAGCGAGCAGGGTGATTGGGCCGAGACACCGGTAGGCGAAGATTTTGGCGATCGCGCGCGCAACCGCACGGGTCGAACGGAGCGTGCCCCCCGAGTGGGCAGCGGCCCCCGGCGCGATGTGGAGGCCCGCCTGAGCATTCCTTTAACCAAGGCCTATCGCGGCGGCCGCGAGCGCATTCGCCTCGAAGATGGGCGATCGCTCGAAGTTGACATGCTCCCTGGCATGGTAGAAGGGCAGCAGCTTCGCTTGCGGGACCAAGGGATCGGCGGTGGTGACTTGTACTTAAAAATCTCGATTTTGCCCCATCCCTGCTTCGAGCTGCGGGGGGCTGATGTCTTCTGTCGCATTCCCATCTCGCCGAGTGAGGCAGTTTTGGGCGGTCAAGTCGAGGTGCCAACGCTCGATGGGCCAGTGAAGATGTCACTGCCACCGGACTCGAATACGGGCAAGCGCCTGCGCCTAGCCGAGAAAGGCTACTGGCGCGGCAATGGCGAAGGTGGCCGGGGCGACCAGCTTGTCGAACTCTACATCGTGGTGCCTCCCGAGCCGTCTTCCCAGGAACGAGAACTCTACGAAAAACTCCAGCGCCTGGAGTCCTTCAACCCGCGCATGGATTTGCTGGAGAACTGCTAGCTCGGCTGCGCCTCATAGAATTCTCGGCCAGTCGAGCCGAAACTTCACATCGGCACGGATAATCGAGCCCAAAAACGTTATCGGCGATCGCAGCTACAAAACACCAGCGATCGCTGCCTCGAGATCTTCTTGACTTAGGTCCGTAACGATAAAGACTTCCTGGGCCGTTTTGCCCTGGCGCGCGATGAGCTTGTAGCCCCCTCGCACGGGCACTGAGACCTTCAGCTTTAGTTTGGGGATGTGGCTGCGAGTCCGAGAGATGACTCCCGGCGTCACGGTGCGCACCTCGACATTGGCCGCGAGGAGCTTCTCCAAAATAGGAATCAACCCATCGATGTGGGTGGAGTGATTCCACACGAGGCGGCCGTTATTGCGCTGCTGTGCCTTGCCCACGATACGCGCTCTAAGCCTGCTCCAGCGGTGCCATCGTCAAGCCTTCGCGGCGCAACTGCTGGTGATAGAACTCCGCCATCTCCTGGGGGCCGACCCAGACGATCGCTTGACCCTCATGATGGATTTGCTCGGTGAGGCTCCAGGCGCGATCGCCGGTCATGCCGGGGATATACTTCATCAGGCACTCGGCAACGTGCTGGAAGGTGTTGAAATCGTCATTCAAGACGATCACTTTGAAATTTGGGTAAGGTTTGCGCTCGGTGACGGGCCGGGCTGGGGCAAGGGTGGGAGAGGCGCTCGTCGCTAAAACAACCATGGAAACTTTAGTCGGTTCTCAAAGAGAGACATGTCTTGCAATTGCATCCTATTTTAAGCAGCTTGCCCGGGGGAGCCAACACCCCCCGCAGGCGGGATATTAACGCCAATCCTCCCAAGAAAGGTTAAAAAACGAAGTCTCCGGAAAGGCAGTAGGGTTGCCACTGGCAGCAAGGCGCGATCGCAACTGCTGCAGGCCGGGCTCGCCTAGGGGCAACTCGTCAACTAGCTCGTAGGGCAGCAGGTCGTTTTCAAGGGTAAAAACAGCCGTCTGGCCCGCAGCAGCCCCAACAGACCACTCAAAAGAATGCACGCGATAGGCTGCAGCCGCAATGTGGCTGACGGCGATGCTTTTGCCGGCTACGAGTAAGTTGTCAATTTCTTGAGGGATCATCGCCCGCAGAGGAATCTGGAATGGATAGGTGACGCCTTGGCCCTGGCGCTCGCCAGGACGCTCGCGATTGCCGGGGCGACCGACGGGGCTCAAATCCATGCAGGGATGAAAATCGATCGGGTAGTGGCCGATGCCCACTGAATCTTCGTAGATGCGGGCGCGAGTACGGCGCTCGGCAGCGGCAGGGTCGAGATCGCCGCTAACGACGGCTGCTCCCTGTACCCCAGCAGCAGTGTCGGCGGCCAGTAGCCGGCGCTGTTGCGTGTCGAGGCCGCGCTGGTAGAACTCCCCAGTAAAGTCTTTGCGCGTGATATCTGTTTCGGCAATTTTGAAGCCGTCGGGGTAGCCAAAGCTGGGCCGACCGATGATGCGCCGTCCCTCGCGGATGTAGGGAAATTTTGAGAGGCCGTGGCCGGTACCCATGGGAGAGTCGAGTCCCGTGACGAGGCGATGGTTGGGGTGTAGGTCTTTGACGCCCTCACCTAGCTGTGAGTCGGTGGTGCCTGCCACGAGCCAATGAAAGTAAGAAAGGGCGTGCTCTTCGCCGCGACGCAGGGCGTCGATGCGCCAGCCCCCAAGCCAACCGCCGGGCGCAAGCTGGCCGCTGGTGGCTAGCTGCAAGCGGGTATACAAGAAATTGTCAGCCGGAGTGCCGGGTCGGTAGTCGTTTCCCCAAGTCCAGTTCTGCATGGAGAGATCGCCTGGGGTCGGGGCCGTAAAACCAATACCGCCAAATTTCTCCTGGGAGCCGGTCTGCGGGCTCCAAAGGCGACGATAGGTAAAAACCAGATCGAAGCTGGCCAGGCGTTCGAGTTCGTAGCTGAAGTAGGGGGCGTACTCGCGGTAGTAGGCTGGCTCCGCGTGGGTTTGGGGAGTATCCAGCGCTTCCATAACAAAGGTGTAGGTAAAGCCCTGAGTACAGTGGCGATCGCCCGTGAGGGTGGCTGCTGAGGGCTCTTGGTAGCTGCGGGGGTCGCTGCCGAGGGCGTAGGGCACGTCAGCCAGGCCAATGAGTTCGCCGGTTTCGGTCGCTTCGATGACGATCCAGCTGCCGTTGGTGGGAGGCTGCAGTTGCAGAATGGTTTTGGTGAAGTTGGGCGAGTCTTCGTAGGCGTACCAGTCAGCTAGATGCTCGGAGAGATGCTCGACATTGAGGGGCGGCGCGCCGGGCGCGGGCGTGTGGGCGATCGCCGTCAGGGTCGTTATTTGGCGATCGCGGGTTGCGAGATCTTTGATAACCGTTGAGGGCAGCCAGTGGAGGGTGCCGCCGCCGCGCTCGGCCGCTCGTTGCAGTTGCGCGAGCAAGAGCGTATGGGCATCGCTGGGCAAAAAACACAGGGCACTCACCCAACATTCGCCGGGGTTGCGACCGTCGTAGAGGGCCAGCAAGCTCTCGCGCAGCTCCAGGTAGCCGCGTGGAAAAAAGAGTTTCTCGCGTTGGGTCTGGCGCTCGTCGAGGGCAGACGTTCCCTGGGAGGAAATTTGGCCGCCAACCCAGTCAGTCAGCTCGGTGAGGCAAACAGTTTTGCCCGCCAGCAGAGCTTCGTAGGCCGCCGCCGACCCAGCTAGGCCGCCCCCGACAACCGCAACGTCGCACTCGAGGGTGCGATCGGGTGTTGGCGCGGCAGCAGCGGGGGGTGCCGTGCCTAGCACCCAAGCAGCCCATGCCCCTGCGATTGTCATTCCCCAAGACCGAGCTTTATTCACCGCTGCTGCCCCCATTCGTACGTGAGTTTCGACGCAGGGCGCAGCTATAAGTTCACTCACTCGCACGCCTCGCATCAGAGAGGGCGCGAGATGACCGTCGCACAATTTTTGGGCGAGAGATGGTGCCGTGCGGCCTCCAGGAGATCCTCAGCTTGCAGCGCCTGGATGCGCTGAGGATACTCGAGAGCCGCCGCAATGCTACCCAGTTGGGACTGGTAGTAGCCGTAGGAGCTGGCACGATCGCCAGGACGCTCGTTGGCGAAAACAAACCGATTGGCAACCTGAGTGCGGATGCGGGCGAGTTCTTCGGCTCTGACCGGTTCTTGCTGCAGGCGATCGATTTGCTCGCGAATGGTAGCTTCGACACAGTCGAGGCGCTCGACGGGCAAGCGGGCCGACACATAGAAGTGTCCCTGGAGCTTCTGAGTGGCATTGTAGGCCCCAATGGCGTTGACCCACTGTCGCTCCTCACGCAGCTCTCGGAACAATCGCGACATGCGACCCTGGCCGAGAATGGCGGCAAGGACATCGAGGGCATAGGTGCGCTCGAACTCCGCTAAGCCGGGCACGCGCCAGAGGAGGGTCAAGCGCGCCTGCTGCAGGGCGGGCGCTTCGGTCTCGCAGCGGGTAGGGTCTGCAAAGGCCGCCTCTGGTGTAGGTGGCACCCAAATAGGTGAGGGGGCGCCAGCCGCGGCTGGAAAGCTCGCCCGAACGGTTTCGATGAGGGTTTCTACTGGTAGATCGCCAACGACGGCAACGGTTGTCGCTGCGGGTCGATACCACCGCTTGTGGAAAGCTTGCATCTGAGCCACACTCAGGTTGCCGACACTCTCGGCACTTCCCAACACCGGACGCCGATAGGGCAGGCGCTCGAAACAGGTTGCCATCGTGCGCGCGTAATGGCAGCGGCCGGGGTTATCCTGCGATCGTCGAATCTCCTCGAGTACCACCGAGCGCTCGCGCTCGAATTCTTGTTCGGGAAGGCGGGCGCGGGCGACCAGCTCTAGCTGCAAAGGGGCCAGCTCGACAAAGTCTTGGGGGGCAGTCGTGATGAAGTATTGGGTGTAGTCTTGGCTGGTGGCGGCATTCATCACCGCACCCCGTGCTTCCACCCGGCGGTCGAACTCTCCAGGCGCGAGGGTATCGGTGCCTTTAAAGATCATGTGCTCCAAGAAATGGGCCATGCCATTGGCGGCATCGGTTTCCATCGCAGAGCCCACCTGCAGCCAGACATTCAAGCAAATCGCGGCAACGGGAATGCGCTCGGCAACAATTGTCAGACCGCTCGGTAGCTGGCAAACGACCGGCCGAGCGCCACTTGTGGTAGCAGCCTGAGGAGAAACAACGGTAGCAACCATATAAATCGGAATAGAGAGGGCTGCTGGAGCTAGCCGGGTAATGGGCTCCTCCATACTACCTTAGAGGCAGTTTTCGAATTATTATCAGTGCGGGTGCGTTTCTCAGATTCGCACCGGTCGGCCGGCAATTTCTAGGATCCGAGCGCTGGAATTCTTAAGGAGCGCTCGGGCGCAGTGGGATTTTTAATCTTCGGCCAGGGCGGCGCAGTGATTGGCAGATCCCGCGATCGCCTGCAGGAAACGAAGAACTACTTAGAGATAGGCACGGTTGCCACGAACTCGACAGCTTCGTGGGAGAATGTGTTGTGGCAGTAACTTTACAAATGCAAAGGAAGTTTAAGAAATGGGAGCTTATATCCAATTCGTTCGAGGTGTTAACGAGCAAACGGTCCCCGACGTTCGGCTGACGCGATCGCGCACCGGCAACAGCGGTACGGCAACCTTCCGATTTGACGATCCCAAGATCCTCGACCCCGAAAATAATCAAGAGATTACCGGCATGTACCTCCTCGACGAGGAAGGTGAAATCGCCACGCGGGAAGTCAAAGGCAAGTTTATTAATGGCCAGGCGCGGGCAATCGAAGCGTTGGTCATTCTCAATTCTGAAGAAGAGTGGGATCGCTTCATGCGCTTTATGGAGCGCTATGCCGAGACCAATGGCTTGGGCCTCGAGCGCGAAGACTAGCGGCCCAAAACTCAGGCCTGGCTCGATGATGTTGGGCCTACTCCGGGCTTGCACCCTGCTTGCCCCTTGCTGGGGCAGAAGAATTTACTCAGTACTTGCTGCAGAACTCACCCCATGGCGGAGCGACTCCGACTCATTGTTTTTTCCCGCTACCCCGAGCCCGGAAAAACTAAAACGCGCTTGATTCCTGCCCTGGGGGCGACGGGGGCGGCCCAGCTACAACGCCGCCTGAGCGAGGCAACTCTTGCAACCGCCCGGCAACTCCAAAGGCTACGCCCGGATGTCGAGGTGGCAATCTACTACGCCGGGGGCGACCGGGCTGCCATGACAGCTTGGCTCGGGCAAGCAACCTATTGCCCCCAAGGAGAAGGCGACCTCGGCAATCGCCTGCAGCGGGCGTTTGCAGCGGCCTGGGAGGCAGGCTGCCAAGGGGCAATTGCCATTGGTATCGATTGTCTGGAGCTTGAGGCAGCGATCTTGGCTCGCGGCTTGGATTGCCTGCTCGCCTGCGATGTGGTTTTAGGACCGGCAACCGATGGGGGCTACTACGCTATCGGCTTGCGAGGCGATTGCCCCGCAGTCTTTACCGGAATCGACTGGGGCAGCGATCGCGTGCTCGGTCAAACCCTGACCATTGCCCGGAGCCTCAAGCTATCGCTGGGGCTGCTGCCCTACCGGCGCGACATCGATCGGCCGCACGATTTGTGGGCCTTGCCCCCTGACTTCGCGGGATCTAGCTAACACCCGATGAAAGGCGAAACAGCAGCAACTGGGTAAATTGCTCGGTTCTGAAGTTGTTATCGCTGACGAGCAACAGCGTCTGGCTGCCATCGGGCAAGCGAGGCCCCAGGGTCATGCCTTCGAGATTATCGAGGGTGATGTCGAGGCTCTCAAAATCTAAGACGAGCTGTTTTTGAATGGGCACCAGGGAGCCGAGATCTTCGCGAGCGAGGCTCTCAACGCGGCTGATATCGGTGGCGTTGGCGACGACCGCCTCAAACAGCCGGGCACCAAAACCTCCAAGACCATAATTGCGCTCCAGCACTAAGAAGTGTCCTGCCGGAGGCAGAGCTAGCATCTCGGAGAGGCCGTAGCTGATACTGCCTAAGGGAGTCGGTTCGAGCAAGTAGGCATGCTCGGCGACGACAACGGGTTCGCCCACAGGACCAATAAAGTAATGTAGCCAGCGCACCCGCGGAGGAGCAGCAGAGGCAGGCGGTAGCGTGTCGGCGACGATCGCCCCTTCGGTTGCCACAAACGCCCGGTAGGGGTCGCCCTCAGGAGCAGTCCGCCCGAAACTGCTCAAGGTCAGCGCCTCGAAGCCTTGGTTTTCTTGCACGCCCCTTGCGGGTGGATCGGGGGTTGTTTCGGTGTCTGCTACTGGCAAGTAGCGCGAGGGCAGGGGCAACTCTTGCAGGAGCTGGCCCGAGGCGCGGTCGAATTGCGCCACAAAGGGAGCGATGCCGGCCGCGGTCGCACCTTCACTGGAGATATAGAGCGTGTTGCCGGGGGCAATGGAGAGACCCTCAGGGTCGATCGTACCGGGGGCAAAGGGCTCGCCGCTGGCAGTTTTGAGGGTCGTCACCGCCTCAATGGCAACATCGGCAAACTCCCCTGCCGGCGTTAAGGCAATCGCCAGCGTGTAGACCCGCGCCGGGCCAAGGCGGGCGCGATCGTCGCTGAGGGCGTAGTAGCGCCCCTGCCGGGGATCGTAGGAGATAGCAGAGAGACCTCCAACTGGCGCGCCAGCATAAGCTGCAGCCGGCAAGCGGTATTCGGCAAGAAACTCAAGCTGGTAGCCTGCAAATAAGCGCCCCTGAGCTTGAGTTGGCAGGTCCGCGCAACCTGCAAGCGCGAAGATCCCCCAGAGCAGGAGCGCACCGAGCCCGAGGGTTCGCAACTGTTTCCACAACCTTTGCATGTGCCGATATCCTTGTTTTCTGATGTTGGCGTCCGGCGCACCCTCTCTGGATAACTGCCGGTACTGCAAACAAATTCAACCCAATAGCAAGCGGCTGCTCCTGTAGAAAGCAGCCGCTTGGCACCGGGCCGGTAAGGGCAATCTCCTAGCTAGCGCTACCCGAAGCGAAAGAGGCCAGCCAGATTAAAACGCCAATGAGCGTGACGGAGGCGACACCAAAAACGAGATAGTTGCGCTTCTCGGACTTGGTCGGCGGCTCGGCAACGTACATATCAGGCTCCTTGGCATAAGCATTCAGCCGTCCGCCCTCTTCGGTGGTATAAGGCATGTTGTAAATTTCCTAAGTAATTTTGCTCTGGGCTCATGATAGATGAGTTTTTGTTGCAAAACAATACGAAGCCAGACAGAAATTAACGTTGACGGGATGTCGATCTTTGGGGAGCGCTTTTCGTGAGGTGCACCTCAGCAAGTCATCTCTCAGGCGAAAATGCGCTTAGAACTTCAAGGCACTAGGAATCGCCGCAACCGTTCGCGTAGCGACTTTCGCAGGCGTATCGCCAGCGTAGATAGGCACCCGCAGATCCGCCCGGGCGTAGAGCGGGCGGCGTTGGGCGAGCAGCTCGGTTAGCTTGGCAGCCGGGTCGGGTGCTTGCAGGAGCGGCCGGCTGCGGTCGTAGCGCAGGCGCTCGAGCAACACCTCTGGTGGCGCATCGAGCCAAATCGTCAAGCCCTGGTGCAGGTAGCTCCAGTTTTTGCGCGCCAAGACGATGCCGCCTCCGGTAGCGATGGCGCTCCGGATGCAGCCGGCTAGTTGACTGAGTACCTGGGTCTCTAAATCTCGAAAGGCGGGCTCTCCCTGGCAAGCGAAGATGCTCGAGACGCTCTCGCCCGCGACTCGCTCGATGAGATCGTCAGTGTCGAAAAAGCGATAGCCGAGCTCGCGGGCCAAAATTTTGCCGACGCTGCTTTTACCCGACCCCATCATGCCAATCAGGTAGACGCTCAAGCCCTGCAGGCGATCGCTAACGGTTGGGGGAGCCGGTGGTGGCGTCGTCATCATCTGGTTCCTCATCATCGGTCCAGAGGGGCGAATCGACAACCCGGTAGGGGGCATCGATTGTTGGCGCCGTCGTTGGGGTTGCGTCAGAGTCTACCTCGGAAAAATCAAACTCATCGTCAAGGTCGTCGCTCTCGGTAACCGTATTCCTGTTAACCCTATTGCTAGGAGAAGGGGCCGAACCCCCGGAGCCCTCGGAGCGAGGGCGGCGGCGGCGCTGCAGCCCCTCGGGATCGACCGCGCCCTCAGCAGCAGGCGGCGTTTCGATATTCCAATCCTCATCGACATCGGGCGACCCGCCCCCCGGTGTCGGACCACTCCAATCGGCAACGCCGGTTGTTTCCCAGCCGCCGGAAATCTCGGGCCGCTCCCGCTCGCGGCGAGGGCTCTTGGGGGGAGCAGCGGCTGGCGATTGACGGCTCGGGCGGGGCAATAGCTGCCACAGGAGTCCTACGAGCCCTCCTGCCAATCCGGCGGCCAGAACCCAAACTCCGACCGGCTGAGGCGGTAGCACGCGCCCAAAAATTACGAGTGAGATGGGCTCGCGGTTGCCCAGCAAAACGGTTAGGGTAACCGCAGCCAGCACGGCTAGCAGAAATAAACGCAGGGTCGCAGCAGCACTCATGGGTCGCAAGCAGCAGCAGAAGGCGATCGCGGTAACTCCTGAGGAGCCGCGCGGCCATTCTCTACGGTGTTTTTGGCAGTATCGACAGGACCTTGCCAGCGTCGCAGAGGCACGCAATCAATATCGAGTTGGTCGAGCGCGCGAGCAACGACGAAATCAACCAAGTCTTCGATGCTTTGGGGATCGTGATACCACGCCGGAATGGCTGGGACGATGCGAGCCCCCGCCTCAGCAAGTGTGGTGAGATTGCGCAGATGCACCAAGCTAAACGGGGTCTCGCGAGGCACGATCGCCAAAGGGCGCCCTTCTTTGAGCTGAACGTCGGCCGCTCGCTCGAGTAGGTCGGAACTCAGGCCCACAGCAATCTTGGCGGCAGTGCTCATGCTGCAAGGCATGACGAGCATGCCGAGGGTCTTAAAAGAACCACTGGCTACGCGCGCGCCCACATCGCCCCAACGATGGCAGCGCAGCTCGCCACCGGCAGCCCCACCCGCTCGCTCTCGCCAAAAAGCCGCTTGGGCCTCCGGTTCGGCTGGCATGCGCAGGCCGCTCTCGGCTTGCCACACCTTGGCCGCTCCCTTGGAGGCGATCGTATCGACGGCATAGTCGGCAGCCAGCAGATGTTTCAGCGCGCGCGCTGCGTAAATTAGCCCCGATGCGCCGCTAATCCCCAAAATCAGCGGCGCTGCTTTACTCATCCTCCCCCTCAGGAATGAAGTGCTCGACATCGGTTGCGTCGGCTTCCTCGAGAACTGTAATCAAATCGATTTGCTGGCGATAGTAATCGACACTCTTGACTTGGACTTTCACCCGCGAGCCCAAACGGTAGGCAATGCGGTTCTTGCGCCCGACCAAGCAAGCGTGGCGCGCGCGGTACTCGTACCAGTCGTCTTTGAGGGAGCTGACGTGGACGAGCCCCTCAAGCAACAAATCTTCCACCTCGACAAAAAAGCCGTAGGACTGCACGCCAGTGATCAGGCCCTGAAAGACTTGGCCGGTGCGCTCTTTCATCTGCTCGGCTTTTTTGAGGCCTTCGAGATCGGTTTCTGCGTCCTGAGCGAGCTTGTCGCGGTCGTTGAGGGCGTAGAGAATCGCGCGGACTCGCTCGTCAAAGTCGTTGGTCGTTGCCGTCGGTAAAACATTCCAGTTGATCTTGCCATGGCAGCCGCTGCTGCCCAGGTTGACTCCCTCTTTGGTGCGGCTGTGGCGGCGATCGCGACCGTCGGTGAAGACTGCCTTGAGGATGTGCTGCATCAGCAAGTCACCGTAACGACTCCCTGGAGACGTGCAGGGGACGTAGCCCTCCGTATCGGCTAGGCCGAAGTAAAGGCTCGGATGGGTACCGTATTTGACGGGCTTGAGGGTGCCTTTGAGGAGGTAGCACAGCAGGCGCGGCGCGCTCGATTGGCCGAACTTTTGCACCCAGTTTTGAAAATCTTGGGGCGTGACTTCTTCTTCGGATTCGAGGGTCATCTCCAGATCGAGGTTGTTGCCTAGCTTGACGATGTCCTCGACCTCGTTGGGTTTGGGTGCGGCTTGAACCCGATAGAGAGCGGCCAAACCCAATGCTTGCAGGTGAGCGGCGAGGGCTTTTCCAGCCAGCAGCACTAACTCGCACAACAGCGCTCTGACGGGCAACTCAGCCGCCGTTGCGATCGCCCCGAGGCGACCCTCGTCACTAAAACAGGGGCGGCGCAGCGGGAGTTCGAGATCGAAGGCACCGCGCTGCAACCGTTGAGATTTAACCAGCGGGCTCAATTGGAAAAAGAGCCCATCGAGCATTGCCGCAATCTCGGCAGTCTCGCCACCACCGGTTTGCCCCAGTAAAGACTGTGCTTGCTGATACGCGAGTTGGGTGTCGACGCGAATGACGGTGGGTTGAAATTCAAACTCTGCTACCTGGCCAGTCTCGTCGATTGTCAAGAACAAACTGACGGCCGGGCGATCGCAATCGGGCAACAACGCAAACCGCTCGCTCGCAGCAGGCGGAAAGAGGGGCAGCACCAAATCGATGAGATTGACGGCAGTGCCGCGGCGGCGCGCTTCTTTATCTAGGGGCGAGTCGAGCCCGATGAAATGAGCGACATCTGCGGTGTGAATGCCCAGCTTCCAGGCACCGGCTTCGCTCTTTTCGAGGGTGTAGGCCACCTCAACCGGCGGGGGGTCTGCCTCGCTGCTGGCAACGGGGTCAGAAAACGTCAGCGTCAGCAGGTCGCGGCAGTCGCGGCGGCCTTTGAGTTCGGCCTCGGAGAGTTCTGTTGGCAGGTCTTCGACTGCCGCTAAGACGCGCTCGGGAAAGGTCCGAGGCAAATCGTGCTTGCAGCAGACAATATCGACATCTGCGGCTTCTTCGGCATCGGAGCCTAGCACGCGGGTCACTTCACCAATCGGCAGGCTACTGCCAAGGGGATAGCGCCTCACCTCGACGTGAACGAGCTTATCGACAGCATCTTTGAGCGTGGCTTCGTCTTGCTGCAGCTCCAACTCGAACAAGAGCCGATCGTCGAGGGGCACGGCTCGGTAGCCTTTCTCGGGGGTATGTTTCACTTGGGCGAGTAGCGAGGCATTCGATCGCTCCAGAATGACCATCACTTCGCCTTCGGGGGAGCGCCTGCGGCTGGCTTCTTTGGTGACGCGGACTAGAACGCGGTCGCTATTCCAAGCGCTCCCGAGCTGGCTTTCCCGCACGTAAATGTCTTCAGCATCTTCGCAATCTTGGATGGCAAAGCAAAACCCTTTGCTCGAGCAGCGCAGCTTGGCTTCGACAACATCATCGAGGCCGAGTCGGCGATACTTCCCACGGTCCTTTTCGATGACGCCGACACGCTCGAGGGCATCGAGAGCAATCTGCAGCCTCTCAACATCGATATCGGTGTGGCAGTCGAGCTTTTTTTCGAGGAGCTTGGGCGCGACTAACTTGTCTTCGCTGAGTTGGGAGAGCAGCGTAGCGATCGTAAACTGCATGCAGGCTTATCCTTGCTGTTGCTTGTAGGGAGCGTTGGCGGTACGCCTCAAACTGAATGGGGGGGGGGAGGATCGCAGGTGGGCGGCTCGGTAACCTCGTTACCAGCTTTACTGCCACGCTGCGGTGAGCGCGGTGGGGTTGCCCGAGCCGAAAAATCCGGGCAAACCGTAGGGTCCGGAGGGCAGGTCCGGCGGGCACTGTAGATCCTGCAGGCCGGGGGGGAAGAAGCGCAACCGTCCGCGCGGATTATCGCAAGTCAGCAGCAGACCCACACGGGGGACACCAACACCCCGATTATTCTATTGCATTTGGGCCAATCTTTTTGTCCCGCGCGCCGAAATCCAGTAGGCTAGCAGAATATAAATGGGTTCCTTTGTACTGAGGTCGGTCCCTCTTTAAGCTATGCCAGCGACATCCATGCCAGCGGTCGAGCAATTTCGCGCCCGCTACCCGCAAGGCGGGCTGATTGGGGAGTTTATCGCCCTCGAGGGAAACTTATATCTCGTCAGAGTGAGCGTTCGAGTTGATGACACGGTTTTGGCCACAGGCTTGGCCGCTGCCGAAACCGTAGAAGCCGCCGAAGATCGCGCCCGCGATCGCGCCCTGGCTGGCCTGGGGCTGGCGCTAGTAAAACCAGATCGCTCTCTGCTAGCAGCGCCGGGACTCGCCGGGGCACCCTACGAACCCAGCAGCTCCTTCCCCGATTTGGACTTGCCACCCCTAGCTGCCGAAACCGACCCCGGCCGACCCGATGCCGCTCGTTGGGAACCACAGCAGGATTGGGAGCCACACGAAGCTGCCGAACTGCCTACCCCGCCGCCACAAGCAGTCTCGCAACCGGCGGCAACTGCCGAGCCTCCACCAACGGCAACACCCGACGACGCGCCCGAACCTCTGGGAGCGGCGGAGGTCGTTGCCCGCGCCAAAGCCGAACTCAAGCGCTTGGGATGGACCCGAGAGCAAGGACAGAAGTTCTTGATCGAGCGCTACGGCAAGCGCACGACCCGCGACCTGCTCGATCGCGAGTGGCGCGACCTGTACGAGTATCTCTACCAGCAGCCCAATCCGGCGCAATCGAGCTAACGCGGGCGGCGACTCGGCCCCTGCGAGCTGGCCGTCTTAGCAAAAATAAAGCTCCTGTATCTAACGATGCCCGCTATAACAGTGCTGGACTGATGTCCTCGACGACTAGCGGCAATCCGGGAGCACCTTAGATGTTTGACGAAGAACTACAGCTTGACGACCTCGACGGCGACAATGGCTTCGTCATCGAGGGCATCGCAGCAGGCGACGGCTTAGGAGGCATCGTCCGCAACGCTGGTGACATCAACAACGATGGTTTTGATGATGTCGTCATCGGTGCTCCAGCGGCCGAGGGTGAAGGGGACGATGGCGATGCGGGCGAAGCCTACGTTGTTTTTGGCAGCAACGATATCACAGGAGACGACTTCGACCTCGACGATCTCGATGGCGACAATGGCTTTGTCATCAATGGCATTGACGAATTCGACCTGGCTGGGTTCAGCGTCAGCAGTGCTGGAGATCTCGACAGCGATGGCATCGACGACCTAATTATTGCGGCACCCGGTGCCACAGTTGATGGCAATGTCAATGCAGGAGAGTACTACGTCATCTTCGGCAGCAGCGATTTCGACAGTAGCCTCGATCTCGACGATCTCGGTGGCAATGATGGCTTCACCCTCGAAGGTTTTGTGGCTGGCGGGGGGGGGATCGTTGCTGCGGCGGGCGACCTCAATGGCGACAATATTGACGACATTGCCATTGGTTCTCCCCTCGCCCCGAATGACGATGAGGAGACAGCTGCCGGTCAGGTCTACATTGTCTTCGGGCAAGCCGGCTCGCGCGTGGGGAACTTTGGGTTTACCTTCGATCTTGAAAATATCGATAGCAGCGAAGGGTTCACCATCAACGGCGTCGACGCGGGGGATCTGCTCGGGTTCGGTGTCAGCGCTGCTGGGGATGTGAATGGCGATGGCCTTGATGACTTAATTGTGGGCGCGCCCGGTGTGGATGTTGACGGCGACACCAATGCCGGAACTGCTTACGTCATCTTCGGCCGCGACAGCGTCGGCGGCGGTCGCAACCCCAATGCTCCTAGCACCTTCGAGACCCAGCTCGACCCGCAAGATCTCGACGACGGCGAAGGATTTGCGATTGAGGGGCTCGACGACAATGTAGAACTCGGGTTTGTCACCAGTAGCGGCGACTTCAACGGCGACAACATCAACGACATCCTCGTCGGCGTCACCTCCAGCAGTAGTATTACTGGCAATGGCACCGTATTTGTTGTTTTCGGAAGTACCGATCTCAACAGCAGCGACGCTTTCGACCTCAACGACCTCGACGGCAGCAACGGGTTTTCCATCGAGAATGTCGATATCTCGTTCACTCCGGAACTTCTAGACGCGGTGAGCTTTGTTGGCGACCTCAATGACGATGGCTTTGACGACCTGGGTTTTGGGTTCCCCTTGGATGCCCCCAACAGTGGCGCCGATGCCGGCCGCACTTTTGTTCTTTTTGGCACCAACGATCTCGTCGTTGACTCCGATGGCGTTTTCGACTTTGGTGATTTTGATGCTGGCGATGACGGTTTCTTTATTGAAGGGTTAGATGGTGGCGACCTTTTGGGAGCGAGCCTCAGTGCGGCAGGCGACTTCAACAACGATGGCACCGGCGATTTAATCGTGGCCGCCCCAGGAGGCAGCCCGAACGGCAATACGGCTGCAGGGGAGAGTCACCTCATTTTCGGCACCGAGGGACCCAACATGCCGCCCGTCGCCGCTGACGACCCCAATTTCATCACGGCCGCCGACACGGCACTCGCGATCGATTTTTCTGCCCTCCTTGCCAATGACGAAGATGGCGACGGCGATGCGCTAACCGTAACAGGTGTTGGTGCTGCCCTCGAGGGGGGCTTGGTTGCCCTCAGCGCCGACAACACCATTACTTACGACCCGAACGGAATTTTCGATAGCTTGCTCGTCGGTCAAACTGGCACTGACGAGTTTACCTACACCGTCAGCGATGGCAATGGTGGCACCGACACGGCAACCGTTACCATTACCATTACTGGGGCCAACGACGCGCCTGCTGCTACTGACGACACCGATGTCACCTCCGAGAGCGCGGCGATCGTCGTTGATGTCCTTGCTAATGACGCCGATGCCGAAGGCGACAACTTCAGCATCAACAGCTTCGACACCACCGGGACCATCGGCCTCGTGACAGACAATGGCGACGGCACGCTCGGCTACAATCCCAACGGTCAGTTTGAATCGCTAGCCAGTGGCGCGGCAGCAACCGATAGCTTCACCTACACGCTCGTCGACGCCAATGGCGCCGTCAGTCAGGCGGCCACGGTCACTATCACCATTAATGGGGTCAACGACGCACCGGTCCCAACGGAGACGAGCTTCACCTCCTTTGTCAGTACCACCGCGGCGGCGGGCACGGAAATCCTGACGGTGACGGGCTCCGACATCGACGTTGGCGACGAGTTGCTGTTTGCCTTTGCTCCTGGCAACGCCGCTGCTCTCGACCTCGACAATGACGGCCAACCTGCTGTCTCGATTGATGAAATCTCGGGCGTCCTGGCCGTCAATGACAGCGACGACCTCCTGCAAGCAACGGGTGACTTGGTCGCCGAAGTTCTTATCTCGGACGCGGGCGAGCCTGCTTTAACCGCGGGCGAGCCGGTCGTCATCACTCTCATCCCAGCAACCGACTTCTCAGGCGGGATCGCCAGCGAAGCCCTGGCCGCAGCCGAGGAGCTCTCGACAATCCTGGGCAGCAACAGCAGCACGGACCTGTTGAGCTCGGCCTACGCCGATTTTGCCTTGAGCGCTGGCGGCTCGGAATCGCTCGATCGCCTCGCCGTTGCTAGCGCTGCCTCGCCTGCAGACCAGGCTGCCGCGATTTCAGCGCTAGATCTCGTCGTCGCGTGAACCGCGCGCCTCTAACGCCCGATTGCCTGGGCGGGTTCTGACCCTGGAGGGCCCGCTTGCAAGCCATCTAGATCGCCGAGCAACTCGAAGAACTCGCGCTCGAAACCTAGTTGGGCGCGGTTGGTTTTACCGCCTAGGTAGAGGCGATCGCCCACTTGCAGCGCCCACACCTGGGAGTGGGAAACGTAGCTGGCCAGAACCCCCAGCATCAGCAAGCCGAAGCCAGCATAAACAAGCGGGATGCCCGGATCGGACTTGATTTGCAAACCCGTCGCGCCGATGAGGCTCTGAACTTTGAGGGTCACGCCCTCGACGGCCAGCTCGCCCCCCGCTCGGACGGCCCCAATAAAGTTGCCCGCTTGGTTGTAGGCCAGCAGCGTGCCCTTGAGATCTCGGGCGACGAGCGCCACACCCGCACTCAAATCGGGTTTAATTGGCACCCAGGTTCCCCAAATCCTGCCCACACCAGGCTTCTGTAGCTGCTGCATGGGAATTCGGAAAACCGGACTATTGTTGATGCGCGCTTCGATGGCACTGATTCCCCAATCGGTTTGGTAAAAAGTGACACCCCCATAGCGCAGGGGCTCGTTGACAAAAATTGTCTTGCGGTCGAGTTCTTGTCCGGTGCGATCGACAACGGAGAGATCGGAATAAAACTGGTCGATATCGCCTGCTTCGGTGTAGTCAATCCAAAACCGGTTGACTCTAACGCTCCAGTCTTGAGGGATGCGACCCTGCGAGAGCTTGCCGGCTTCGATGATATTTTCCACCTGGAAAGTTTCGCCACTGGGGACGAATTCCTGCGCGAGAAACCCGCCAAAAGCCCCCCAAAGGGATCCGAGCAAAATCAAAATCATGCTGGCATGGACGCCAATGGGAGCAATCTTGCCAATCAGGCCCTTGCGCGCGTAGAGCTTGTCGTCCTCTTGAAAGACTTTGTAGCTGCGGGCGGCAAGTGCCGATCGGACCGCTTCGAGGGTTTGGCCGGGAAGTTCGGCGGCCAAGGCCATGCGTTCGAACTGCTGCGGCTTTTGCAAATAGCTCCACCGACGGGCCACCTTAAGGCTCGGCAGCTGCCGCGTATAGGTGCAAGCAGCCAAGCTTGCCCCAAATAATACCAGCAAGCTCAAGAACCACCAGGTGGTGTAGGCCCGATCGAGACCCAAAGCAAGAACGACCCGCCAGCTCAAAAAGCCGAAAAGGGCCGGATCTTCTGGATAGTTGGCTTGGTAAAACTCTAGAGAGCGCCCCTGCTCGATAACCGTGCCGGCAATACTGCAGGTTGCGATCGCCAGCAGCAAGACGATGGCCAGCCGCAAGTCCGCGATCGCGCGCAGGAGCGTGCGTCCGAATCCCCTCAGGGATCGGGCGCGTCCGGTAGGATCGGTGGAATGAGCTGGTGGGGTTCGAACTTCTCGGTCGACACTCATAAAAAATTTAGCAAAAGACTAGAAGGCGCTATCCAAGGGCAGCCGCACCAGCAAGGTGTACAGGCCAAAGACCAGGAGCAGTACGCCGCTAGCCGGCGTAATCCAACCAGACCACTGCCGCAGGGCCAGCAATCTTTTCAAGGTTGCCGTAAAGACACCAGCGATCGCCACTGGCAGCACGTAACCCAGGGCATAAGCCAAAAGCAGCCCGGCCCCTAAAATCCAATCTTGGGTCGTGCCTACCCAGGCCAGCAGCGCTGCTAGAACCGGCGTGCTGCAGGGGGAGGCCACCAAACCAAAAGTCAGGCCGATGAGGTAGGACCGCACCCCAGCCGGCATTTCTTGACTTATCCAGTCGGTCGCGCCAATGGAGGGCAACCGCAGGGGGAACAGCTCCAGCAGATTCAGGCCCATGACGATCGCAACGAGGCTCGCGGCAATCGACAACCCGCCCACTTGGCCGAAGACGCTGCCCGCGGCGGTAGCGGTAATGCCCAGAGCCGCCAGGGTCGTCGCCAACCCCAAAGCAAACCAGCCCGACTGCAGGGCGGCTTGCCAGCGACTCTCCGAACGGTAGCCGCCGATGTAGCCCAGGGTGAGGGGCAACATCGACAACATGCAAGGCGTGAGGCTTGTCAGCAGGCCCGTCAGGAAGATGATGCCGAGACTCAATGGCGTCAGACGATCGAGCTGCCCTGCAACCAAACGGCTTGCAAATTGCTCCAGGTTATAGAAGAAAAGCTCGAGAGAGTCTGGCATGTTGGCATGCAACTTTGCTACTTCATCAATTCGGATTCTAACCGATGACATTCAGCCGGCGGGTCCAGATTCTCGGGCGCCAATAAGCTGTTTTCTCCCGCCAGAGGCATTTCCCGCTGCCGGAAGTCTGGTAATAATAACTCTGTGGATGATGTCGTTTGGGGTAGCCAACAAGTGATAGGGCAAGTAATGAGGCAAAAGCAGTTCGGGCGGTTTGTCTGTTTGTTCCTGGTGGTGGTGCTGGCGATCGCAACTGTCACTCGGGTTTCAGCAGCGCCGCGCCCGCCAGTGGCAGAGGTGCGGGGCGTTTGGCTCACCAACGTCGATAGCGAGGTGCTCTTCTCTCGCCGCGCCCTTGCCAAAGGCATCGCGCGGCTGGCGGATCTGAATTTCAACACGATCTACCCTACCGTTTGGCAGAGCGGTTACACCCTTTTCCCAAGTAAGGTTGCCGAGAAAACCTATGGCGTTGCCGTCGACCCAGAGCCCGGCTTTGTGGGCCGCGACATGTTGGCCGAAGCCATCGATCTCGGCCACCGTCGGGGCATGACGGTTATTCCGTGGTTTGAATTCGGTTTTTTGTCTACAGCACAGAGCGAGCTCTCGCAACTGCATCCAGAGTGGCTGACCCAGCGCGCCGACGGCACGCAGATAGAAGAGAAGGGAAACAAGCAACTGGTTTGGCTCAATCCCTTCCGACCGGAGGTCCAGGATTTTCTGCTCGAGATGGTCGTTGAGGTCGTTGAAAAATACGATGTTGACGGCATTCAGTTTGACGATCACTTTGGGTTGCCAGCAGACTTCGGCTACGACAGTTGGACGCTCGAGCGCTTCAACGCTTCTTTGGGTGGCATCGAGCTGACGCCCGACAATCTGGAGCGCCATTGGCGCCGCTGGCGTTTGGATCGGCTCTCTGAATTTGTCGAGCGACTGCACGAGGCAGTCAAGGCAGTCAAGCCCGACTGCATTATTTCCCTCTCTCCCAATCCATTCTTGTTTGCCCACACCAGATTTTTGCAAGATTGGTTCAATTGGCAGCAATCTGGCTGGGTAGACGAGTTAGTTTTGCAGGTTTACCGCGAGGATATGGCAGCGTTTTCTCGGGAGCTATCCCAGCGGGAACTCGACCTGGTACGGCGGAAAACCCCCGTTGTTGTCGGCATTCTCACCGGGCTAAGAAATCGCTCGATGCCCATCGAGACCATAGAAGCCCAAGTCCGCGAGTCGCGGCGGCTCGGGTTTGCTGGCGTTTCTTATTTCTTTTACGAGAGCCTTTGGGAGTGGAGCCGAGAGCCCCGCTGGCAAAGGGACTGGCGCTTGCGCGAGCTATTCGCCACCCCAGTTAGCCGGAGGCCCATTCGTGCCAGTAATAATGGCCGCGGCGCTCGAGTCTTCTCCGAAGAATAGCAGGTCGTCTTTTGCGGGGATGGTCGGTGGCGTTAGGTACCGTGCTGCGGCCGCCTTTAGCAGTTGCCCTGGGGGCCATTGGGGGCGCTCTGTGCCGGTATTACACCAGCCAGGCGATCGCTCGCTGGCTCGGCACGCCCTCCCCGCACGGAACGCTCCTAATCAATGTCACAGGCTGCTTTTTGCTGGGAGTGCTAGCACAACGGCTCGAAAAGGGCGCGCTTATCGCACCAGAAGTCTTGCTACTGGCCGCAACGGGCTTTTTGGGGTCCTACACGACTTTTTCGACCTACGCTCTGGAGAGTTGGCGACTCTTGCAGGCCGGGCAGCTTGAGATTGCCTTCTTGCTGTACTGGCTGGGCAGTCCCCTGCTTGGGTTGCTCGGCGTGGGGCTCGGGGTAACTCTGGCAAACTGGATTTTCCCAGGCAAGTCTTGAGCGACTAGCCCTCGAAGTATTGCCAAGCTGCCGTTGCCAGCGTTGCCACCCCTGCGGCGATCGCGCTTTCGTCAGGCTCGAATTTGGGGTGATGCAGCGGGTAGTTGGGACGATCGCTAAAGCCCACCCCCAAGCGGCACATGCTCCCCGGCGCGCATTCGAGGAAATGGGAAAAGTCTTCGGCACCCATAGACGCCTCGTGGATGAGGCGCACGCGGTCGTCTCCCAGGGCAAGCCGCGCGGCGCGCTCGAGCAATTGGGTTAGCGCCGGGTCGTTTGTAACCCCCGAGACACGGGGCGTGTAGCTGAGTTGGTAGCGCGCGCCATAGCTCTCGCAGGTGCCGGCCAAGATGCGCTCGATCCAGTCTGGAAGGTCGGCGCGCGTCTCCGGATCGAGGGTGCGTGCCGTTCCAGCCAGCTCCACGCGATCGGCAATAACATTAGGGGCGCGGCCGCCTGATATTTTGCCAAAGGTTAGAACTACCGGCCGCAGGGGGTTTTGCGTGCGGGAAATCGCTTGCTGCAAGTTGCCAATCACTTGGGCGGCCACCCAAATCGCATCGAGGGCTTCGTGGGGGCGCGCTCCGTGGCCGGCCGCGCCTTCGATAACAATGCTGAGATCGTCAGCGGCAGCGGTCAGTGCCCCGTAGCGGATTCCTACGGTCCGGGCCGGAATAGTGGGGTAGACGTGAACGCCCAAGATAGCATCAACCCCGGTCATCGCCCCTGCTTCGACAAGCCACCGCGCTCCCTCGGTGGTTTCTTCGGCAGGCTGGAACAACAAGCGCAAGTTCCCCGGCAGCGCTTCGTCCCAGTGAGACAAAACCATCGCTACGCCTAGCCCTAGGGTGGCGTGCAAATCGTGGCCGCAGGCATGCATGATGCCGGGGTTGTGCGAGCGAAATGCTACCTCTGTAGCTTCAGCAATGGGCAGGGCATCCATATCCACCCTGAGAGCAAGGGTGCGACGGTCGCGGCCGCGACCTTTGAGTTCCCCCACGACACCGGTTCCCCCCACTCCTTCCCGGACGTCGAGCCCGCACGACGACAGCACTCCCCCAATATAGGCAGCCGTCTGATGTTCTTGACCGCTGAGTTCGGGGTGGGCGTGCAGGTGGCGGCGGATTTCTAGCAGGCGTGGCGAGAATTTCTCAGTGAGGGCCCGAATACAATCTGGCACGCGATCGGAATTAGAACTGGCGCTCACGTTATTAAGGCCTCCTCGCTTGCAAGTTTCTGATGGGGTCGCGAGCTTTACGAACAGGCTGCATGCTTGCGACAGCACCAGAAGCTCCTATCCTCGCCCGCCACCGCCTTCAAATCTTAGCGAGAAGCATAATAAAGTCGCAGCTACTTCACACATTGCCACCCACCTCGAGCAGTCGAGAGAAAATTCGGTAGAACCCTTCCCGACTCGAATCTGTCGTTACGATGTGAGTCCTGCGGCTTCGCGTTAGGGAGAATGAGCAAAAGTGTTGGCTAAAGAGCTAGCGAGCGTGAGGGATAACGAACTGGTCAGAAGCTGTCAGCAAGGCGATCGAGAATCGTTTCGTCTGCTGTACCGACGCTATCAGAAGCGAGTGCGCGCGACACTATACCAACTGTGTGGCACGCAGATGCTCGATGACCTGGTACAGGAGGTCTTCCTCCGCGTCTGGCGGGGCTTGCCCAAGCTCCGCGATATCTCGACCTTTTCAACGTGGCTGTATCGCATCAGTTGGAATGTTGCTACCGACCGCCGCCGCCAGCTCGCGCTCAATCGAGAGCGCCTGGCTGCACTACCCGACGAGCAGCGCCTGGCTGCTAGCGACCCTCCCGGACTGATGGCTTTACACTATCAAGAGTTAGTTCGTCGCGGCCTCGATAATTTGAGCCTCGACCACCGCGCGGTAATCGTTTTGCACGATCTCGAAGACTTGCCCCAGAA
This sequence comes from uncultured bacterium, assembly GCA_964435975.1. Lineage (GTDB taxonomy): Bacteria > Cyanobacteriota > Cyanobacteriia > Cyanobacteriales > Rubidibacteraceae > CAYTBI01. The sequence continues at coordinate 16,446 of CAYTBI010000034.1, read as the reverse complement.
ACAGATTGCCAAAATTCTCGAGATTCCCGTCGGCACGGTAAAGTCCCGGCTCTTCCATGCCCGAAAATCCCTACGGCAATACCTAGAAACCCAAGGTGTTAGGCCATGAGTGACCGCTATCGCCCCCCTTATAGAGACGAGCGCCTCGTCATGTTCTTGCAGCAGTTTCGCCCGAGCGCGCCGCCTACACCCCTCGACAGCGAGGAGCGACTGTTTCTGCTGCTCGATCGCCCCTCAACTGCAGACAATGCAAGCGAGGCTCCTGTCACCCGCGTCCGCCCCTGGCACCGTTCCTGGCGGCGTCGCGCTCTGCCGGCGGGCATTTTAGCTCTCGGTTCTGTCTTGCTGGCCTGGGGAGGGCATCGCCTGAGCGCGCCACAGATGGCACTCGAGTCTCCCCCTGAAGAGCTAGAAGAGTTTATCGTCCGTAGCTGGGAAGGCTTTACACCGACCCCAACGGATACCCTGCGAACCTTCGAGGCCGAGTGGCTGCTTCGGGATGCCGATGCGAGCCCGGCAAACCCCGGCGTACGAGCCGAGCCTGCCAGCGTCACAACTTACCCTTAAGAAAAAATCGCGCCCGCGCTTTTTTGACAACCAACTTGCTTTTTTGAAGGCACTGACTAAAGTACAGAACCATTCATGACATCGCTCCTTATCCGACTAGCAATCTCGATTCTCTCTACGGCGTTGCTTGGCAGTTGGATATCTTTTGTCAGTCCCGCGCGCTCTCAAAGTCTTGAGTTTGGCCCGCTCATTGAGGAATTGCGGCTTACCTCCCAACAGAAACAACAATTGCGGAAAATCCGTTCCCATTACCAGCCCCAGCTAATCGAGCATCAGCGCCAACTCCAGCAGCATAAGGCTCGCCTCATCCAATTGCTCGTCGGCACGGCATCAGAGGATCGCATCCGCAGCCAACATCGCCAGTTGACCAGCGTCTCCGAGCGTTTGGCCGAGCTTAGTTTTGAAGGCATGCTCGAGGTGCGCACGGTCCTGACGCCCGAGCAGCGCAATCTGCTCGCTGAGATGATGGTCCAGCGCGGTCTCGCCGAAAGCCGCAAGGCTCCCTGAGGCAGGTTCAAGCCGTTGGTTCGTCGCTCGTCGGCTCTTCTAAGGTCTCTTCTACAGAGCCTCCTTCGCCAAGGAGATCGCCAGCGGCTTCTTCGACGGCAGGAGGCACCAGCGCAACGGCGGCGATCGCATCGTCTCCATCAAGGCGCTGCAGGCGGACGCCCGTTGCCAAGCGCGACTGCACCGAAATCGCTCCCACGCACTGCCGAATGATGATGCCGCGATTGGTTACGATCATCAGCTCGTCTTTGTCAGTGCTGACAACCTGGAGCGCCGTTAGGGTATCGGCGCCCCGGAACTTGGCAGCCATGATGCCCTTGCCCGCCCGGTTTTGCAGGCGAAATTGGGAGATGGGCACGCGCTTGCCGTAGCCACCTGTGGTTACCGCCAACACCCACGGGCCAGTTCCCGGTTCGATGGGAGGCTCTTCGGGGATATCGACCTCTTCGCCGCTTGCCGCTTCGACTTGAGCGACGACTTGGGCGGGCAAAATATCCATGCCGATGAGCTTGTCGTCGCCGACAAGCTTCATGACCCGGACGCCTCGCGTCGCGCGTCCTAAGGGTCTTAGCTGTTGGTTGTCGGCCCGGAAGTGAATCGACATGCCCTTGCGAGAGCCAACGATGATGCTGTCTTCTTGGCGGGCTAGGCGCACCCACCGCAGTTGGTCGCCGTCTTCGAGGGAGATTGCAATTAGGCCGTTGGCCCGAATGTTGCTAAAAGCAGACAGTGGCGTCTTTTTGACAAAGCCATTGCGGGTCAGCATCACCAAAAACTCGTCCTCGGTGAATTCTGTAACGGCAACGACAGAGGTAATTTTCTCCTCCGGAGACAGAGTCAGCATCTGGACGATTGGCGTCCCTCGCGAGGTGCGGGAGCCTGCTGGAATGTGATAGGCGTTGAGGCTGTAGGCCACACCGCGATCGCTGAAGAACAGAATGCGGTCGTGGTCGCAGCAGCTGATGAAATGCTCGACGCCATCGTCTTCTTTCATGCGCGCGGCAGCCTTGCCCCGCGTCGCACGGCTTTGGGCATTAAAGGTATCGACGGGCATGCGCTTGACATAGCCGCGCTCGGTCACCAAGACGATGGCCGGCTCGTTGGCAATGAGGTCGAGATCTTCGAGTTCGCCATCGGCACTCTCGATCAGCGTGCGGCGCGGCGTTGCGTATTTGTCTTTGAGCTGTTGCAGCTCGTCTTCGATAATGCTGTCGACGCGCTCTCGCCGAGCCAGAATATCTTGATAGTCGGCAATGCGGGCGAGGAGTTCTTCGTGCTCGGCTTGAATTTTCTCGGCTTCGAGGGCCGTCAGACGCCGCAGTTGCATCTGCAAGATGGCTTCCGATTGGGCTTCGGTGAGACCGAAGCGATCGCCGAGGCCCGCTTTAGCTGCTGCGGTGTCGGCGGCCCCGCGAATAATTTGAATGACCTCTTCGATGTCGGCCAAAGCAACCAGCAAGCCTTGCAAGATGTGGTCGCGCTCTTGGGCTTTGCGCAGGGCGTGGTTGGTGCGGCGGACGATCGTCTCGACCCGAAAGTCGAGAAATGTCTGCAGCATTTGCTTGAGGGAGAGAAGCTGGGGCTCGCCACCAACCAGGGCGACCATATTGGCCCCGAAATTCATCTGGATGGGGGTGTGCTTGTAGAGATTGTTGAGCACCACCCGAGGATAAGCATCGCGCTTGAGTTCGATGACAACTCGCATGCCCTCGCGGTCGCTCTCATCGCGAATGTCAGAGATGCCTTCTAGGCGCTTCTCGTTGACCATTTCCGCGATTTTCTCAATCAGTGCGGCCTTGTTGGTCTGATAGGGCAACTCGGTGATAATGATGGCGTCGCGATCGGGCCGACCCCGTTGCTCGAGGGTTTCAATTTCGGCAACGCCGCGCATGGTAATCGAGCCGCGACCGGTCCGGTAGGCATCGCGAATGCCCGCACGCCCAAGAATCGTGCCGCCGGTAGGAAAGTCGGGGCCGGGAATGTATTGGAAAAGCTGGGCATCATCGAGATCGGGATCGCGCACCAGCGCAATCGCGCCATCGACAAGTTCGCCGAGATTGTGAGGGGGGATGTTGGTGGCCATGCCCACAGCAATTCCCGAGGAGCCGTTGAGCAACAGCTGGGGCGCGCGGGCGGGCATGACGACGGGTTCTTGCTGGGAGCCGTCGAAGTTATCGGCAAAATCAACCGTGTCGGATTCGATGTCTTGGAGCAGGGCCTCGCTCGCAATCGCCTGCAAGCGGCACTCGGTGTAGCGCATGGCCGCTGGCGGGTCGTTGTCGATCGAACCGAAGTTGCCGTGGCCGTCGATTAAGGGGTCGCGCATGGAGAAAGACTGCGCCATACGGACCAAAGCGTCGTAGACGGCGGTATCGCCGTGGGGATGATACTTACCCAGGACCTCACCCACGACGCGAGCGCACTTTCGAAAGGGGCGATCGGCCGTCAAGCCCAGCTCGTACATGGCGTAGAGGATGCGCCGGTGAACGGGTTTGAGCCCGTCGCGGGCATCGGGCAGCGCCCGGCCGACAATGACGCTCATGGCGTACTCAAGGTAAGACTGTGACATCTCGTCACTGAGGTCGGTCGGGACGATCCGCTCCTGGGAGAGGGCCATAAACTACCAGACTCCGTTTCGTGATTTGTGGGTAAATTTCAAATTACTGCGCGCGCGCGTCAAATCCAGGCTCGATGGCATTTTGAGGGCTTGTGGAGTTCTTCCGAAGCTGGGGATTTGCGCCCTCAATATAATAGCGTATGCAGACTCCGAGCCCCTTCAGGCCCACAATGGTTGCCATCATTTACTCCGATGCCTTTCTCCAGCACCGTACCGGGCGGCTCCATCCCGAGCGGCCCGAGCGGTTGACTGCTGCTGTGGAGGCTCTCAAGGCGGCTCCCTGGGCCGAACGCCTGCAGTGGCACCTGCCAACCCCCGCAGCCGAGCGCCGCAGCCGCGATTGGGTGGCGCGCCTGCACGACCGCGACTACATCGAACGCGTGCGAGAACTAGCAGCCGGTGGGGGCGGGATGCTCGACCCGGACACGGCAGTTTCCCCGGCCAGCTATGAGGTGGCGCTGCTGGCGGTTGGGGCTTGGCTCGATGGGGTCGATCGCGCTCTGGCAGCAGCAGGAGCGCCCGTTTTTGTGCTGGCACGCCCTCCCGGCCATCATGCGGAAGGCCGCACCGGAATGGGGTTTTGCTTGTTTTCGAATGCGGCGATCGCCGCCCACTATGGGTTGGGTTTGCCCGGCATCGCGCGGGTGGCCGTGCTCGACTGGGACGTGCACCATGGCAATGGCACCCAGGCACTGGTGGAAGCCAACCCTAACATTGCCTACTGCTCGCTGCATCAATCGCCCTGCTACCCAGGGACGGGACGCACCTCAGAACGAGGTTTCCACGCCAATGTGCTCAACATACCGCTGCCCGCCGGGAGCGCGATCGCAGCTTATCGCGAGGCCTTCACCGCGCGAGTCGTCCCGTTTCTACAGCAGCAGCGCCCGGATTTGCTCGTTGTTAGTGCGGGCTACGATGCCAATCAGGCCGATCCGCTCGCTGCAATGCTCCTGCAACCCGAGGACTACGGCGAGTTGCTGGGGTTGGTGCGTGCGGGGTTGCCTGCGGAGTTGCCTGTGGTCCTCGGCCTCGAAGGCGGCTACGATCTCGAGGCGCTCGGACAGTCTGTGGTGGCAACTGTCGCAGCTTGCCTGTAGGCATCGCAGTTGTGGCGAAGAGCGCTCGCCTTCCGAACTCTCCGAGCCCCGTCATTGAGAAAGCTCGGCTGCTCGCTCGTCATCTTCGGACTCATCTGAGAGCGTCTCCACCGCCAGAGCCAGGCGCGCCTTGCCCCGTTGGAGAAATGCTTCGCAGTCTTTGAGCTGCCCTACCGCTGCTTCAAAACAGGTGAAGACTTCCTCGAGCGACAACTCGCCTGCCTCAATGCGTTCGATCGCAGTCTCGACTGCGGCAATGGTTGCTTCGTAATCAAAAGGCTCGGTAATCAAGGGTCTGGTAAGGTTTCAACGACGTTGAGGCGGGCTCGCCCCCGACCCAGCCGAGCGATAACTTCCATACCCGGAGCTAGAGCATCGGCTGTTTTGACGATTTCGCCGCTGCGAGCCGCCTGCAGCAGGGCATACCCCCGCTGTAGCACGGCTTGCGGGTCGAGGGCGGCGAGTTTTTCCTGGAGCAAGCACTGCTGGCGCTCGGCAGCCAACAGCCGCCGCGACGCCTCCGGTAGGGACCGCAAGCGTGCCTTGGTGCGCTGCAGACGATCGGCTTGGCGTGCCAAAACAAAATCGAAGGCTGCAACGAGGGCCTGCTGGCGCTGGCGGTGCTCGCGCAGAAGCACTGGAAAATCTGGGACGGCTCGCTCGGCAGCGGCCGTGGGCGTGTGCGCGCTCCAATCAGCAGCCAAGTCGGCGAGGGATTCGTCGCGCTGGTGGCCGATTCCTGTCACGACCGGGATAGGGCAGCGAGCGATCGCCTGCACGACCCGCTCGTCATTGAAGCAGATTAGGTCTTCGGCTGCGCCGCCACCTCGGCCCAGGATAGCCAGCTCGGCACGTCCATCGCGCTCGACTCGGTCGAGAGCGCGGGCGATCGAGGGCGGTGCCAGCTCTCCTTGCACGACAGCCGGAGACAGCAGCACCCGCAGCGCTGGGTGGCGCTCGAAGAGAGTGCGCTGGATGTCACCCCAGGCGGCGGCATGGGGTGAGGTCACGACAGCGATAACTTGCGGACAAGCAGGTAACGGCTGTTTGCGACTCGCGTCGAACAGTCCCTCAGCCGCCAGGCGAGCCCGCAGTTGGCGATAGCGCAGCGCTCGTAAGCCTTCGCCAGCAGGAAGGGCCTGCAGCACGCTCAGTTGGTATTCGCCGCGCTTCTCGTAGAGTCCGAGGCTGCCTAAGACCACCAGCCGATCGCCTGAGATTGGCTGCTGCACCAGCTCCTCGCGCCGGTCGCACCAAACCACGCAGCGGAGGGAGGCGCTGCCATCGGGCTCGCTCAGGGTAAAGTACGTGCCGCTGGAGCGCTCGCTAGCGCTCGACACCTCTCCTGCCACCCAAATTTGCCGGAGCCGTTCGTCTGTCTCTAGCAGGGCGCCGACATAGTCTGTCAGGCCCGCTACGGTCACCAGGGAAACACTACTGTAGCCGTCGGCCTTCTCGGAATGCACGCGCTCTAGTGATTCTTGCAGGGTCCTCCTAAAGTAGCGCGGCGGCCCGCTTATTTTCTGCAAATCTCTTCAAAAAAAAGAGCCCCGGACGCCTCAGCATCCAGGACTCCTTCACCTCACGAGAAACGACCTAAGGAGTCTTTCCATGTTTCGACCCTTGGGCTGAGCTCCTCGTTCGGCTACTCCTCACTCACCACTGGAGATAAGTTTGCCAGCCTGCTTCGGACAGCGCGCTGTGATTGGTGACACTTCTAAAAGTGTCACTCCAAAGGCGAATTCCAGGAACACAACGGATGCCAGGCCAGACTCGAGCAACTTCCACCCGCACGGGTGAAAAACCCCGCACGGACGAAACAACAGGGGCGAGCGCCTCCAGGCTCCCTTAGACTGAATGGCTCAGCAGAAGAATTGCACCTGTCACGACTGCAGGCGCGCAAGTGGGGCTCTCGCATAGTACAATTGTCCTGTGCCAAAAATTGGCACTGCACGCGGAGCTCAAACTGCGGCCACTACAATAAACGGCACCCGCGAACCCGATCGAAACCACCCAGAGGCACTCCATGGCGCAAGCATTCGATACCAACAATCCCGATAAAGACAAAGCCCTCAAGCTCGTCCTAACTCAGATCGAGCGCAGCTTCGGTAAAGGCGCGATCGTTCGCCTGGGCGACGCCACGCGCATGCGCGTCGAGACCATCTCTAGCGGCGCGCTGACTCTCGACATTGCCTTGGGTGGGGGATTTCCCAAAGGCCGCATCATCGAGATCTACGGCCCGGAAAGCTCCGGTAAGACCACCGTCGCCCTCCACGCGATCGCCGAGGTCCAAAAGCAAGGAGGCGTTGCTGCCTTCGTCGACGCCGAGCACGCCCTCGACCCGGCCTATTCTAGTGCTCTCGGTGTCGATATCGAAAACCTCTTGGTCGCCCAACCCGATAGTGGCGAATCGGGCTTGGAGATTGTCGATCAATTGGTGCGATCGTCAGCCGTCGATATTATCGTGATCGATTCTGTGGCTGCTTTGGTGCCGCGCGCGGAAATTGAAGGGGAGATGAGCGATATGCAGGTGGGCCTGCAAGCTCGCCTGATGAGTAAAGCCCTGCGCAAAATTGCTGGCAATATTGGCAAGTCTGGCTCTACGGTCATTTTCCTCAATCAGCTGCGCCAAAAAATCGGGATTAGCTACGGCAACCCTGAAGTGACCACCGGTGGCAATGCCCTAAAATTCTATGCCTCCGTTCGCCTCGATATTCGCCGCAGCCAGACCCTCAAAAAAGGCAGCGAGGGCGAGTACGGCATCCGCGCCAAGGTCAAGGTGGCCAAAAACAAAGTCGCCCCTCCCTTCCGCATTGCGGAATTTGACATTATTTTCGGGCAAGGGATTTCCCGCGTGGGCTGCTTGCTCGACATGGCCGAGCAAACCGATATCGTGATTCGCAAGGGCGCTTGGTACAGCTACGAGGGCGAGAATATTGCCCAGGGACGCGACAATGCCATCAAATACCTCGAAGAGCGGCCCGAACTCATCACAGTCGTCGATCGCGCCGTCCGCGAAAAGCTCGAACTCGGAGCTGTCGTCGATGCCAACTCCGTCAGCGGCTCGGCAGCCGGCGAGGGAGATCTCGAGGAAGAATAAGCAACCGCCACCTGTCGATTCCAACCCATTCGAGCCGTCCCGGCCGGCACCCGAGAGATTGCCGTTTGGCATTGGCACGACTTCGATTGAAATCTTCACAACTTCGAACATCCCGTTGCCAACTGTCGACTCGCACTGTGGCACGGTCGCGCCGGACGGTCGTAGCGTAGCGCGGTAGGCAGCAGTCTTTGCCCGCGATTCCCGTTCGATCCCCACAAGATCGCCTCGATCCCCGTGACGATCTTGCAAATCTGAAGAAAACCCAAAAAAGTCGCGCTCTCACCACTTGGGGCCACTAATATATTTCGTGACGTAACAACCGACTCCGGTTGGATCGTCTTATAACAAGGGGGAAGCCCCCTCATTTCAATACCCGCGGCACCCCTAATTTATAAATTGCCGCAGTTTATAAAAATACAACCGCCGCCCTCACTTCAGATGGGCGGCGGTTTTCGTGGCCCCGATGACCCTCTTTCCCCTGAGCGCTCGCGATTACGCCCGCCACCACTACTGGATGCAGCAGGCCCAGCACCTCGCCCACCTGGCAGCAGTCGCCGGGGAAGTGCCCGTCGGTGCCATCGTGACCGATAGCGCGGGGGTCGCGATCGCGGCGGCTGGCAACCGCAGAGAGCGAGAAGGCGACCCAACCGCCCATGCCGAGTTGCTGGCTCTGCGCGCGGCAGGCCGACAGCGCGCAGACTGGCACCTGCACGAGTGCGTTCTCTACGTCACCCTCGAGCCCTGCCCGATGTGTGCCGGTGCGATCGTGCAAGCTCGCCTGGGCCTATTGGTCTATGGTGCCGACGACCCCAAGACAGGAGCCATCCGCACGGCAGCTAATTTTCTGGATAGTCCGCTATCTTGCCATCGCCCGAGGGTCATTGCGGGCATTCGCGGCCGGGAGTGCCGCCAGCAGTTGCAAGCCTGGTTTGCCCGGCAGCGCGCGCAGAAGCGTTGAGGCACCTACAGATTTGGTTCATAGGTGTGAAGTTCGCAGGCACATTTGGGCCAAACTTTGCAACGCATAGCCTAGACTACTATCGGCTCAGTTGCCGGCGTTAGGGGGGACTCGCACGCTCTAGTTGCCCAGTGGCCCCGTACCGCCCGCCAATTGCCCGAGCGTCATTGCGATGCTTGCGAGACCTCCAACGTAACGAGCGGACACGACGCGATGGCTGTGTTTCCCCAGAAGAGCCCGATCGATACTTTGAGGTTCGGCAACCTCCGAGGAGACTTCTTCGGGGGTATCACCGCTGCAATCGTGGCGCTGCCTCTGGCACTAGCATTTGGCGTTGCCTCGGGTGCGGGCCCGGTCGCGGGGCTCTACGGTGCGATTTTTGTCGGCTTTTTCGCGGCTCTGTGTGGGGGCACGCCCTCGCAAGTGTCCGGACCCACCGGCCCCATGACCGTCGTCATGGCCTCGATTTTGGGTTCCTTGAGGGCCGACGACCCAGAAGCCGGCTTGGCGATGGCTTTTACGGTGGTGATGTTGGGGGGACTGCTACAGATCTTGATGGGTGCCCTCAAGCTGGGCAAATACATCACCCTGATGCCCTACACCGTAATCTCCGGCTTCATGTCGGGGGTTGGAGTTATCATCATCATTCTGCAGATCGGGCCGCTCTTGGGCAAAACGGGCACCGCCGGGGCGATCGACTCGCTCCTGGCAGTGCCCGATGCAGTAGCAACAGCAGACCCCGTCGCGACGGGCTTGGGTCTGCTGACTTTGGCGATTGTCTTTGCCGCCCCACCCCGTCTCAATCGCCTGTTGCCTGCCCCACTGATTGCCCTGGTAACCTGCACGCTGCTGTCCGTTTGGCTGTTCCCCCAAAGCGATATCCCGCGCATTGGCGACATTCCTACGGGCTTGCCCAGTCTGCGCTTGCCGCAGGCGAGTTGGGCCAATCTCAAAGACATCGCGGGGTACGGCGTGATGCTGGCCCTACTCGGGGCACTCGACTCGCTACTGACTTCGCTGGTTGCTGACAACATCACGCGCACCCAACACGACTCCGATCGCGAGCTGATCGGCCAAGGCATCGGCAACTGCATCGCCGGTCTTTTTGGGGGCCTACCCGGAGCTGGCGCGACCATGCGCACGGTCATCAACGTGCAATCGGGTGGTAAGACTCATCTTTCGGGCATCATTCACGCTTTGGCCCTGGGAGCGGTCGTACTGAAGGCTGGAGCACTTACCGAACCCATTCCCCACGCAGTTTTGGCAGGTATTTTAATCAAAGTTGGCATCGACATCATCGACTGGGGCTTCTTGAAGCGAGCCCACCGCCTCTCGACCAAAGGGGCTGGGGTCATGTACTTAGTTTTGGGTTTGACCGTTTTCATGGACTTAATCGTGGCGGTGGTAGCGGGCGTCTTTGTGGCTAACTTACTTACGATCGAAGCCCTGACTGACTTACAGGCCAAAAACGTCAAGGCCGTAACCCAAGCCGATGGCGAAGACTGGCTCTCGGCCGAAGAGCGATCGCTCCTCAGAGCGGCCAGGGGACGCGTTTTGATGTTCCGCCTCAGCGGGCCGATGAGTTTTGGAGCTGCTAAAGCCATTTCCCGGCAGATGTCAATCGTCGAAGATTACGAGATTCTCATACTCGATCTCGGGAGCGTACCGAAGTTGGGGGTGACCGCGTCGTTGGCAATCGAGACGATGCTCAAAGATGCCCGAGCCAAGCAGCGAGAAATCTTCTTGGTTGGAGCCAGTGGCAAGGTGTGGCAGCGGCTTCAGTGTCTAGAAATTGTCAAGAAGCTGCCGCCATCCCATCAGGTAGACGAGCGTCTCGACGCCCTCAGGCGCTCTCTAGAGCTACTTGCAGAGGCTGCCCCCATCGCGGCTGCAGCCCAAATTCCGAATCCCGAGCGCCTCAAGGCCGGACGGATGCGCGAATGAGCGGGAGCGGGGGCGGCAGCGGCAGCGCCATCAAGCCCGATTGGCGCATTCGCCTCCTCACTTGGGCGCTCCGGCGGCGGCGGGCTATCGAGACGATGTCCCCCGCACAAATCCAAGCGGCAAACGCCCGACCCATTCCCCCCTGGCAAGCTGGAATTTTTTTGGGCGCGCGCCCCGATCTGCCGCGAGTCGTCGATCGCGAGCTGCCCGGCCGTCACGGCAATATTCCCATCCGGCTCTACTATCCACATACAGGCGATCGCCTGCCGTTGGTCGTCTTCTTTCACGGCGGTGGCTGGGTGACCGGTACCCTCGAGACCCACGATGTCATGTGCCGGACTCTCGCGCGCGCAGCCAACGCGATTGTGGCCGCAGTAGACTATCGCCTCGCGCCCCAATACCGATTTCCCATTCCCCTCGAAGATTGCTACGACGCAACGGTCTGGCTTGCCAGACACAGGCTCGATCTCGGCGCTGCCGACGGCAGCCTGGGCGTAGCAGGCGACAGCGCCGGGGGCAATTTGGCTGCCGGTGTCTGCCTGCTAGCCCGCGACTGCAGCGGACCTCCTATCGATTATCAGGTTTTGATTTACCCAGCAGTGGATGCCACCCTCAGTTGCGATTCCCATCGCCGCCTGGCCGAGGCACCGCTGCTGCGGCCTGCTGCCATGCGTTTTTTCATCGACGCCCATGCCCGCAAGGCCGCAGACATCTACAATCCTTTTTTTTCGCCGCTGCTCGCTCGAGACCCGAGCAATTTACCGCCCGCTCTCGTTCTCACCGCCGAGTACGACCCGCTCCATGATGAGGGCGAAGCCTACGGGCGCAAGCTACAAGTAGCCGGGGTGCCCGTGGAGTGGATCGACTATCCGGGGATGGTGCATGGGTTTTTGAGTTTTCCTAGATTTTGCCGGTCGGCGGCGGCAGCCTTCGACGCCATCGCCCGCTTCATCGGTCGGCATGCCTGACAACACAACAGCAGAATCGTTTGCCCGTGTTGCCAGCTTCGCAAGTCTTGGCCTCGCGCGCAACCGCTTACACTAGCAAGCAGCTGCCATGCGTATCGTCATCTAGTAAAGAGGCCAGCCCCTTGAAGCTTGTGGAGAAAACCGTTCGGGTTACCGAGCGCGAAGAGTGGTTCTACTTAGAGACTGCCCCAACCCAACAGCCCACTCAAAAACCACCCGTGGTGCTGTTGCACGGGCTGCCGTCTCGCTCCCTGTGCTGGGGGGAAATCATGCCTGCCCTGACGATAGCCGGCCGGCACGCGATCGCCCCAGACTGGATTGGTTTCGGCGGCTCTTCCAAGCCCGCTCCTTTTGAATTTGAATACAACCCCGATGGCTTCGTGGCCGCACTGGGGCGTTTCCTCGAGTCGATGGAGTTGACCGAATTCAGCCTGGTGGTTCAAGGGTTCCTGGGCGGATCGGCGGGCCTTCAGTATGCGCTGCGCCATCCCGACCGAGTCGAGCGCTTGGTCATTCTCAATACGCCCTTGAGCGGGGATGCTAAGTTGCCCCTAATGATGCGCATGTGGGGCTGGCCGCTGCTAGGAGAGATGCAGACCCAAGATCCGCTGCTGGTCGATCGCGCCCTCGAAACCGGTAGCGGTCGGGTCATTGCTGATGAGAATCTCGATATTTATCGTCGCCCGCTTCTAAAAAGCTCTATGGCCGGGCGCATTTTGACGGCTGCGATTCGCAATCTCCGGCTCAATGAAGCCACCGCCGAACTCGAGGCTGGGCTGCCGGCATGGCCCGGCCAGGTCGCGCTTGTCTGGGGGATGGCCGATCCGTGGCTCGATGGGGCCTTTGCGAAGAAATTAGCCGCTGCGCCTAATTTTGAGTTGCTCGAGCTGCCCGAGGCAGGGCATTATCCCCAAGAGCATTGGTCTGGGGAAATTGCCCCGGCGATCGTCAATTTTTTGGCCCGCCAGGCTCTCTGAGGACCGGGTAGCGCGGCCCCAAGCAGTTGCCTACGCACTCCGGCAGATTCATAGAACGAGTCGGTCGGGATAACATTGGTAATGGTGAAAAACTGTAGCCCAGCCTTCTCAGCATCTTGTGAGTGTGATAGCAATAGAACTCATCCATCCTTTCAACGGAACGGTGTTGCAGAAATGGCAGTTTGAGGCGAGCTGTCAGCAGGTGACTATCGGTCGCTCCAAACTCAGCGATATCCGTCTGACGAGCAAGCTCGTCTCCCGGCACCACGCTACGCTGCAATCCGATATTCGCGGCTGGTGGCTGGAGGTTGAGGGTGCCAACGGCTGCTATGTCGACGGGTTCTTTGCTGATGGCACCTACCTGCGCAGCAACTCTACCATCTCGATTGGAAAATCGGGACCCACTCTACGCTTCTTGATTTGCGGTGAGCTTAGTGGGGACGACTGCGCTCCGGTCCTCGAGGCGATCGAACTTGAAGTGGATGCTTTCGATGACTCCGAACCAAGCGAGAGGGCACTCCACCAGCAGGAGCCAGTCGGCAGCGCCAGTGTTGCCGGCCGCAAGCGCGCTGAATCCTCCGAAGATTCGGTCGTTTCCCTAGAAGAGCTGCTAATCGACCGGGACACTTGGTACGGCGATGATTGATGGGGGCGGAGGGACTTGAACCCTCACGACCTTGCGGTCAGCGGATTTTCATCCTCCCGCGGCTTTCGCCGCAGCCGAGTTGCCCCAGCCTCGAGAATTGGACCCTCCCTTCACCCTCAGCCGCAATTAGCGGTAATCGGTGCTACCGCTGCTGCGCTGTTAGGGTGGCTCCCGTCGGGCCTCTGCACCTTCTCTGCCGTGCTTCGGCAGAGCTTGGCTCAGGATTGCCCTGTTCGCCCGAGAAAATTCACCGGGCAAATTTAGGTTTCCCTGAGTTTGAGAGCATTCACTTGCAAGATTTCTCTGGCAAGGCCCAAGTTTTTCCTTAAGTCCGCAGCGTCTACCATTCCGCCACGCCCCCTAGAGGCAGCGTCGCGCGCTACCGCAGGCCTACCATTACAGCACGGATCCTGCCGGGGCGCAATGCCATCCGTACCCCATCGAACTGCCCAGGGATTTCACGATCGAAGCCGGAACTCTCTGGGCTCTGAGGCAAGCTCGACTAATCCCGACAAAAATAGTCGGGTATGTTTGACGGGGTTTGACGGCCGTGTTAGCATCGGTCCCAACTAACAACGCGGGAGAGAGAATCGATGACCCAGATACAAAATGCCACCGTACGGGACGCTACTACCGAGCGCAGCGCTGCTGCCACCTTCACCAAGCTCGTCTCGAAAGAGGGCGGCACCGAGTACGATTTGCTGCCCATTCACGTTTGTGAAGAGACCTTCGCGCCTCTAGAGGTCGCCTACGACTACGACGCGATCCGCCGCCAGGTCAGCCGCGAAAGCATTGCTGCCGGTCCCAATTCGATTTGGCGCTATCGTGCCTTTCTCCCCGTTGCTGGCGATGACGTTATCGATGTCGGCACCGGCATGACCCCGCTGGTCAAATCTACCCGCCTGGCGCGCCAACTGGGCCTCAAAGAGCTTTACATCAAAAACGACGCTGTCAATATGCCCACCTTGAGTTTCAAGGACCGGGTCGTCTCCGTGGCGCTGACCCGCGCTCGCGAGTTCGGGTTCTCTACTGTCTCCTGCGCGAGCACTGGCAACTTGGCCAATTCCACCGCAGCGATCGCCGCCCACGCCGGTCTCGACTGCTGCGTTTTCATTCCTGCCGATCTCGAAGCGGGCAAAGTTCTCGGCACGCTGATTTACAACCCCACGGTCATGGCCGTCAAGGGCAACTACGACCAGGTCAACCGCCTCTGCAGCGAAGTGGCCAACACCCACGGCTGGGGATTTGTCAACATCAATTTGCGCCCCTACTACTCCGAGGGCTCCAAGACCCTGGGCTTTGAGGTTGCCGAGCAGCTCGGCTGGAAGCTACCGGACCACATCGTCGCGCCGCTGGCGTCGGGCTCTCTCTACACCAAGATCTACAAGGGTTTCCAAGAATTCATCAAGACCGGCCTAGTCGCAGACAAGCCCGTCCGCTTCAGCGGCGCCCAAGCCGAGGGCTGCTCCCCCATCGCACAGGCCTTCCACGAGGGCCGCGACTTCATTACCCCGGTCAAGCCCAACACCATTGCCAAATCCATTGCCATTGGCAACCCTGCCGACGGCGTCTACGCCCTCGATGTCGCCCGCAAGACCGCAGGCCACATCGAGTCGGTGACCGACGCCGAAATTGTTGCTGGTATCAAGCTGCTCGCCGAGACCGAAGGCATCTTCACCGAGACCGCTGGCGGCACCACCGTTGCCGTTCTCAAGAAGCTCGTCGAAGCCGGCAAAATCGACCCCAGCGAGAGCACCGTCATCTACATTACTGGCAACGGCCTCAAGACCCAAGAAGCCGTCCAAGGCTACATCGGCGAGCCTCTGACTATCGATCCGAAGCTGGCCAGCTTCGAGCGCGCCCTCGAGCGCTCCCGCACCCTCGAGCGCCTGGAGTGGCAGCAAGTTCTGGTTTAGACTGGGGACTTAAAGCAAGCTCTGGCAACCGCATCAATTTAAAGACAAGTTGGAAACGATGGCTGTAAAAGTACTGATCCCCACCGTGCTCCAGAAGCACACGGGCGACCAAGCGGTAGTCGAATGTGAAGGGGCAACGGTCTCCGAGCTGCTCGACACCTTGGAAGCATCTTGCCCCGGTATCAAAGGCCGCCTGCGCGACGAAGCCGGCCAACTGCGCCGCTTCGTCAACTTCTATGTCAACAACGAAGATATTCGTTTTCTTGACAACGATAAGACGGCCCTCAAAGAGGGCGATGAGGTGAGCATCGTCCCGGCAGTGGCAGGAGGCTAAAACTAATGACCGATGCGAGCAAATCGGCCGCTAAGCCCAAAAAAGAAAAGCCGCCCGCCCTCGAAGACAAGCCGTTTCAGGAATTTGTCGAGCAGCACTTCATTCCGGCGCTGCAGGAGGCCCTAGCCGGCGAAGGCATTGCCGATGTGGAGTTGGTTTTCAGCAACGACCACATCGACGTGCCGGGTGCCGAGACCGGGGATCCCTGCTGGCAGGTAACGGGCAAGTGGAGCGACCGGCAGTTCTGTCTCTACTTTTTGGAAGAAGATATCAAAGGTCCGAAGGCCTTCTCCTGCGTAGCAGGAAAGGGCGAGCGCCCGAGCACCTTCGAGTCTTTCATGATTGACGAACGGAAAATCACCCTCGATCTGCTGGTGCTTTATATGATTCAGCGCCTCAACGGCCAGAAGTGGCTCTCGCGTAACTAATGTGCCCGGTCTGATTTTCTCAAAGTTAGTTAAAGCCATAGAGCTCCCCGGGGGGCTCTTTTTTTAGCTCGGCGTGCCGACGAAACCCACAAGCAATGCAAACAACCGCTGAATTCTTCTGTGCATTTTGTGGCGAGCCAAACGTCGCCTTCGTCGACCTCAGTGCCGGTGCCGAGCAATCTTACGTTGAAGATTGCCAGGTGTGCTGCCGCCCAAACGTCTTGTTCGTTCGCATCGATACTGAGAGCTTGGCTATCGAAATCGATGCCGACTGCGAGAGCTAATACCAATTCTCTTAGTCTCCGCTACAGATCGTCCGGGCTCCGTAACCTAAGCAACACCAGGCTCTGAGAACGAGGCACGGCCTGAATCTGCCATACGAATAGC
>CAYTBI010000033.1:0-41415 GCA_964435975.1 uncultured bacterium | reverse complement strand
CCTGCCTGAGGCGAATTATGAGTTCGCTGCCTAAACCGCTCGGCCAACCCTGGTCGCGGTGTCGCCACGCCCGAAGTCAAAGTATTATAGCTTGATACACCAAGGCCCTCGCACTGTGGCGAGTCGCTAAAGTTTATGAAACTCAGAACCTCGATTTCTCTAGCAGCAATACTGCTCGCTCTTTGCGCTGGAGCGGGTGTCTACTGCGGTCGGCAGGCTTATCGCCTCAGCCACAAATCAATCGGCAGTGTAAAGTTGCCGGATGATTCGGTGGAGTCGTCGCCTTTGACAGGCCAAGAGGAGGCAGATAGCAGCAGTGAAGCGAGAAGCGCGCAACTTCTGACCGAGGCCGCCATCTTGGAGCGCGTCAATGCAATCACCGACTACAGCAGTTACGGAGCTCCGGCAAGTGGCAGCAACCCCGATTCTTAGGGCGTGAGGCGCCCGAGAGAGCCAAAAAAATCGTGACTGCCCCACCGCCTGTCTTCACTGCTAGCGCGATCGTGCTGCGCCTGAGTTCGATCGTCGTGCTCATTGTAATTAACGCCTTTTTCGTGACGGCAGAATTTGCTATGGTCTCGGTGCGCCGCTCGCGCATCAGGCAGCTTGTCGAAGCAGGAGATGCCCCCGCCCGCTCCGTGCAGGCCCTGCAGTCTAAGCCCGAGCGCCTGCTCTCGACAATGCAGCTGGGCATCACGCTATCGAGTTTGGCCCTGGGTTGGATTGGCGAGGAGGCTTTGGCGCGGCCGATCTCTTTGGGGTTGGCGTATCTACACCTGTCGGGGGCGAGCGAGTCTGGTGTGGCCGCGCGCGCGCTGGCCGTTCCCTTGGCGTTTGCTGCCATCGCTTACCTGCAGATTGTTTTGGGCGAGCTGTGCCCCAAGGCACTCGCGCTGATTTACTCCGAGCAACTCGCTCGGTGGCTGGGGCCGCCAAGTTTGGCGATTGCCCGCACTTTTCATCCTTTTGTCTGGATTTTGAATCGCTCGACTCGGGGGTTGTTGGGAGGGTTCGGGGTGCGATCCCACGAGCGCGACTGGTACAGTCGAGTCACCTCGGAAGAATTGCAGCTCATCATCAATACAGAGCGCGAGTCGATTGGCCTAGAGGTAGAAGAGCGCGAGCTGCTCAACAATGCCTTTGAGTTTGGCGAGGCCCAGGTCAATGAAATTATGGTGCCCCGCACCCAAATAGATGCCATCCCGAGAACGGCCACTTTCGGGGAACTCCTGAAAGCCGTCGTAGAGACCAGTCATTCTCGCCTGCCGGTGACCGGCGAATCCCTCGATGATATTGTCGGCCTGATTGACTTCAAAAGCTTGGCTTCTCCCCTCGAGAGCGGCCAGCTCCACCCCGATACTCACATCGGAGACTGGGTGCGCCCAGTGCGCTTCGTGCAAGAGTCGACCCCCTTGCCGGAGGTGCTCTCGGTCCTGCAAAAATCTCAGCAAGAATTGGCAATGGTTGTCGATGAATTTGGCGGGACGGCAGGCTTGGTTACCCTGCAAGATCTCGTCGCCCAACTCATTGGCGATCGCTCGGAGCCCGAGCACCGCGACACGAGCCCTACTGTCGAAATCCTCGACGAGCAAACTTATCTGGTGCACGCACAGATCGACCTCGAAGAGCTCGGCGAACTGCTCGATGTCGACCTGCCAACGACAGAAGAGTATCAAACCCTCGCCGGATTCTTACTCGATTGCATGCAGAAAATCCCCGCCCCCGGCGAAACCTGGCAGTATGCCGATCTGGAATTTACGATCGTTGCAGCCGACGGCCCGCGCCTCGAGAAAATTCGCATTCTCCGCCGCGATTCCCCACCGTCGCGAGAACCCTAAAACTTCCTGGCGATTGCCCCGGGGACGCGGTCGTCAGCGCTAGAGTGGCGGTGATGTTTTCCTGAGCTGCCGATGCTGGAGCTATACCAATTCGAGCTATCGCAATACAGCGAAAAAGTTCGTTTGATTCTCGATTACAAAGAACTCGACTATCGCAAGATTGAGGTGACTCCCGGTGTCGGGCAATTCGAGCTGATGCAGCTATCCGGCCAACCGAAAGTCCCGGTGCTCAAAGACGGCGATACGGTCATTGCCGATTCGACCGAGATTGCCCTCTATCTCGATCGCAAGTATCCCGAGCGTCCCATCGTCCCGACAGCGCCGCGCGCTCGCGGCTTGTGTCTGGCACTCGAGGAGTGGGCCGACGAGTCGATCGGCCTCAAGAGTCGCTGGGCCTTCATCGGTGCGCTCGGGCGCAACCAAAATCTGCGCGCTGCCCTGTTGCCCAAGGAGACGCCAGATTTTCTGAAGAGCCTGGTAGAAGCCGTGCCCTCTGGCTGGCTCGATAGCTTGGGGGTGGCGCGCGCGGGCCTCAAAGAAGCTGAAGCTGGTCTCAAGCAAGACCTCGAAGCGCTGTGCCTGCTGCTGCAAGATAGCGCTTATTTGCTCGAGAGCGAGACACCGACCCTAGCCGATCTGGCCGTGGCGGGGTTGAGCGCTCTGCTGAAGTTTCCCGAGCGAGGCTACCTCGATATCCCAGACGATCTTGCCGGCTGCGGTCTGCCAGGTATTGGCGACAACGAGACCTACGCGCCGTTTTTCGAGTGGCGCGATCGCCTCTATGGCGAGTTCCGCAAGCCCCTGGGTGCGAGCGACGACGCCTCCGCACCTGAGGGCGAGGCGCCAACTTCTATCGAAATCGAGTAAGGTGCAAGCCCCCGGGCAACTGCTGAGTGAGAACACTCTTCTGGCTGCAGTCGCGCCGTTGCTTGAGGCTACCCATTCTAAGAAGACTCAAACAAGCAAAAGCCTATGAATGCGATCGAACTCCTAGGGTTGGCAGCCGGATCGCTGACGACAATTGCCTTTCTGCCTCAGGTCATCCAAACCTGGAAGACCAAATCTGCCAAAGACATCTCCTTGGGAATGTTTTTGACATTCTGTACGGGAGTGTTTTTGTGGCTGGTCTATGGTTTGGTCAAGCACGATACCCCCATCGTGGCAGCCAACACGCTCACATTCGTACTGGCTTCGACTATCTTGGCCTTCAAGCTGAGGTACGGCTAATCGGGATTAACTGCCCAGACGTGCAAGCGAGCTGCTTGGTCTGCCACGGCGGCAAAGAAAATCGCCCGGAATTCGTTCGCCAGAAATACTCCGCCGATCGGGCTTGCGATTTTACCGTTGGCGATTTGCGCGGCGCCTATGCCGCATTCATTCCTGATGATAATTAAGGCTTAATGGCAATGCCTGTCGGGCCGTAGCAAAATTATCCAGGATTGGGGAATGCTCTCATGCTCAAGTGGTTTGTTTGCGCGATTGCCCTTCTCGGCCTCTGGTTGGGCGCGCCGACCCCGGCAGCCGCCCGCCTGCAAGAGCAGATCGAAGCACCAGGACAAGTTCTTTATCAATCGCGGCACGCGTTGCGGGATAGCAATCGTGACACCTGGCAAGTGGTGCTATTCAAACGTGTCGAAAATGACCGCACCACCGACCTAAACTTACGACTAGTTGGCTTTCCCGGTCGAGCTGAGTTCCAGCACCCGCAGGATCTCGTCGTGGCAGCAGGCGATCGCGTCTGGCAAGCTACCGATCTATTCGCAACCGAAGCCCCTGCCCCTAACGTCGGCCAGTTCGATCTCGCCGGCCTTTTCCCGCAATTCCCCAGCGACAGCGCTCTGGAGCTAACGCTCCCGGTCGCTGGGGGACCGACAGCATTGAAGGTTCCTGTACCTGTGGTTGTTGAATGGCAGGTGGTGGCTGCCTCACAAGGGGATTAGCAACCCCACGATTACAGCAAGTTTTTTCGACCGCGCGTACCGATGAGGTTACTAACGATGCAGCAAAATGCCGACATTACCTTGCAACTGCAGAAAATTCCTGCCGGCCATCTCAATATCATGGGCTACGTTGATGAATCGGAAGTCAACGGCCCCGGCTGTCGGGCAGTTGTTTGGGTCCAGGGTTGCTTGCAGGACTGTTCCGGTTGTTTTAACCCCAGCTCTCACTCCTTTGCAATCAACCAACTCATAGCAATCAATGCTTTGGTCGAACGAATCATTAGTAATACTCGGAATGAAGGTGTAACCTTCTCGGGAGGAGAACCTTTCTGGCAGGCTCCTGCCCTGGCAGAAGTTGCCAAGCGCGTCAAAGCACGCGGTCTGACGGTCATGGCTTTTAGCGGTTTTACGCTGGAATACCTGCAATCCGACCGCGCACCCGCCGGGGCAAAGGAGTTGCTTGCCGAACTCGATATCCTCATCGACGGTCCGTTCGTAGAAAAACAGGCCATAAACTCTTCTGATTCTTTAGTGTCTTCCCGAAATCAAAACGTGCGCGTCTTTAATCCCGCCCTGCGAGAGTGCCTCGATTGGGCCAGCGACGCAATTGAGATTCACGTACTCGAAGATGGCAGCCGAATTATCACGGGCTACCATCAGGCGCTGATACCGATCGACGAAGCTAGAGGAGAATAACGTGGATTTCCTCAGTGATACTGTTGCTTTGTCGCGAGCGCAATTTGCACTCACGGCAATTTTCCATCTGTTGTGGCCCGTACTAACGACGGGCATATCCATTTATTTAGTTTTCGTTGAGGGATTATGGCTCAAGACGCGCAATTACGATTTCAATCTCTCCTGGGTAGATTCCCCGCCCCTTGGGGCGCTCCGCCCGTGATTTATTTACCCCCGATTTTTCTGCCTTTGCCCGAAAGCGGCTCTTCAGTCAGCCGATGATTTACTTTTTCGCGATCGTTCCATTGCTAGGGACATATTTTGTCTTTCAACTCATTAAGAGCCTCGATCGCCAGGTAGAATTAGCTCCCTTAACTTAATCGAGATCGGCAGGCTCAATTGCCAAAGCGGTGGCTTCTAACTTGTTGAGAGTCAGCCGCGTGCCTGCCAGTTCGATTTCAAAGCTATTGCCGCGCGCGCACCGCAGCACGAACTCGACCCCCGGTACGAGTCCCATACCTGTCAGCTTGCCCATGTAACCGCGGTAGACCCATTCGTACCCGACCACCCGGCCGATACTCCCGATGCCAAGCTCGTGGAGGTGAGTGGCGAGGGGATCGGTCGGGGCTGGAGCGGGCTGGTGTCGCGCCCAAATCTCGGCAGCAACTGCTGCCCCCACGCCAATTTGAGGACCGTCGGGAGAGCCGACAGCAAATATAACCGACCCACTCGGGCGAACGCTGAGAACGCAGATGGTCGTCCCCGGTTGTAAGTCGTAGCGGCGGCAGCAATCAGCCGGCAGGGCACCCGCGACAGCGTCGAGCTGCAGGCGATCGCCAGGGCTGGCATCGCTCAGCGGCAACAAATCGTCAGCTTGTGGCCGCGGGCGGTGGCAGACGAGCGGGGAACCTCCGTAATAGCTCAGTTGCAGGCGCGATGACCTGGTGCTGCGTTTCAACAAAAATGCCACTCTCGCGGTCGCTCCCTAACTAGCAAAAATTTTCAACTAGGGGCGCGGCTACGACGAACTCTGCCCGCGCCGTTCTATTGCAACTAATTCTAGATAATATCTGGACCGCTGACAATGGTTAAGGCTGCCAGAAACTGCTTTTCTAGGATTCTTTTGCCAAACTCCCTTGCCCGGCTTTTTAGAAAAAGTTTTTGTTTATCTGCGGGTGTGGTGCCCTAAACTGCAAATCCGCAGGGGACAGCAAAAGAAAACTTTTATGAATAAGCAGCCGCTCATTCGCCACTCCTGCTTGCCCTCACTGCGGGCAATCGGCCCGGGGCAATTGGGGGAGTCAGTCCCAATCGAGAGAGTCGCCGTCTGCGGAGCGCTCGGTCGCAGCGCTCGCTCTGGGAGGCTCGCCTGCTAGCTCTGTGGGCGTGGCCGTTTCGAGGCGGCCGTCGCGAATGCGCCAACAACAATCGGCAATGGGGACCAAGTCGCTCGCATCGTGGGTCACCACCAGTAGCATCCAATGCGCCTTGAGCTTGGCGAGCAGGCGCACGATGTGGCGGCGCACCGACCAATCGAGACCGGCGGTCGGTTCGTCAAGCAGCAGGATGTTGGGTTGGCGCACGAGCTGCACGGCCAGGGCCAAGCGCCGCTGTTGGCCGCCGCTGAGCTGGTGGGGGCGCGCGTCAAAAGCCAGATCGGCCAAGCCCACTTCGGCTAGGGCGTCTTTGACCTGGCTGGGGGTGAGCTCCGGATGGCCGAAGCGCAATTCTTCGAGGACAGTGCTGCCACAAAAGTGCCGCTCGGGAAACTGAAAGACGAGGCCGCTCAACTGCTGTAGGTGCAAATCGATTAGAGATTGCTCCCGCCAAAGGATCTTGCCGCCGGTATGCTCGGCCAGACCCGCCAAAATCTCCAGCAGCGTGCTCTTGCCCGAGCCACTCGGACCCACAACCAGCCCGAGTTGCTGGGGCTCCAGCGTCAAACAGGCCCCCTGCAAGATTGGCGTCGGTACCGCCGGGGGATGATATTCCACGTCTTGGAGCTGGAGCATGGGCGGTTAACTCGTTTTACAATCTGATTCTATTGCACCAGTAGTTGCACCCTTGTAAGGAGGCCCCACCCATGCAGGGTCGGGCGATTGGATGAGCCGAATCTTCGACTGCGCGATTGTTGGAGCGGGCCCGAGTGGGGGTACGGCGGCTTACCATCTTGCCAGACGCGGGCGATCCGTACTGGTCCTTGAAAAAGAGGCCCTGCCACGCCATAAGCCCTGCGGTGGGGGCGTCGCACCATCAGTGCAAGCCTGGTTCGATTTTGATTTTTCGCCTGCTGTTTCGGTGGCGACCCACACCAACCGCTACACCTGGAACTGTGGCGATCCGGTCGATGTCGAGCTGGATTTGCAGCGGCCTATCTGGATGGTTCGGCGCGACATTTTCGATTACTTCCTCATTCAGCAAGCCCAGCAGCAAGGCGCGACCCTGCAAGCCGAAACACCCGTGACCGGCGTCGAGTGCCAAAGCGATCGCGTGAGGGTACAAACCGCCAATGGCCCGGTCTGGGCTCGCTACCTGATTGCTGCCGATGGCGGTCGCGGGCCGGTGGCCCGCTGGTTGGGGTTCGAGCGGCGCAAGCGCCTGCTCGCAGGTGCCTGGGAAGCAGAGGTGCCTGTGGCCAAACAAAGCGATCGCCGCATTCACTTTGAATTCGGCTTGGTCAAGCAGGGCTATCTGTGGAATTTTCCCAAAGCCGATGGCTACTCACTCGGTATTGGGGCGTTTGGGGGCCGCGGCAAGCAAAACCTGCGCCAGATTCTAGCCGACTACGCTCGCAGCTTTGGCATCGAGCTAGGAGACGCCAAACTGCAGTGCGGTCACCCGATTAGTTTGTGGAATGGCAACCAGCCCCTGCACCGCGACCGGGCCGTCTTGGCGGGCGAGGCGGCATGCGTCGTCGATCCCTTCACAGCCGAAGGCATTCGTCCTGCCATGTTTAGTGGCATGAAAGCTGCCGAGGCCGTCGATTGCGCCCTCGGCGGTGACAGCACCGCACTAGCAGATTATTCGGCCGCGATCGCCCGCGATTGGGGGGCGCAAATGATCTGGGCGCGGCGATTGGCTCGGTTTTTTTATCAGTTTCCCCATTGGAGCTACCAACACGCGATCAAGCGTCCGAGCGCCAGCCGGACGATGGGCAAAGTCTTTTGCGGCGAGCTGCAATATTCGGATGTGGTGGGCAAAGCGCTAGAGCGACTGGGGACGCAATTAGTAGCTCGATGAAGATTTACTTCTACAAAGCTGACGGCCCCTATGGGTGCTTCTCGAATTTTTCCCCCCATCCCATCGAAGTTGATGGGGTTTGTTGGCCGACGGTAGAGCATTTCTATCAAGCCCACAAGCTCCTAGGAACGACCGATGCCCACCTGATGGCGACCATCCGGAAGGCCGACACGCCGGAAGGGGCGGCTGCGATCGGCCGCGAGCCTTGCCGCGTCGTTCGCCCCGACTGGCCGACTGCCAAGCTTGTGGTGATGGAGCGCGCGGTTTGGGCTAAGTTTTCTCGCCATCGGGACATTCGCGAGATTTTGCTGGCAACTGGCGATGCCGAGCTAGTAGAAAATTCACCCCGCGATTGTTTTTGGGGGTGTGGCAAAGATGGCACCGGCCGCAACGAGCTGGGCAAGCTACTCGAGCGAGTGCGGCGGCAGTTGCGGGGTGCCTGATTCGAGCGAGTGCGGCGGCAGTTGCGGGGTGCGGGTAAGAGCCACCATAGAAGCGGCAAGCGTTCCGCCCCTGCCTGCTCCGTCCCAGCTTGTTTATTTCGCCGATCTGCCATAATGGCTGGGGCAGCGGCGAAGGTAGAGCCCATGAGCGAGCCGGTCATCGAATTCAGGAACGTCAGCCTCAAGTTCGGGCGCAACCAGGTCATCATGAACGGATTCGACCTGACGATTTACGAAGGCGAAGCCGTCGTCATCGTCGGACCTTCAGGGACGGGGAAATCGACGCTGCTGCGCCTGATTGCAGGTTTGCAGGCGCCCGATTCTGGCGAGATCTACGTTCGGGGCCAGCGGCGGGGCACCCTCGATGAGGGTGAAGATGCCATGGGAGTCGGCATGGTCTTCCAGCAAGCGGCCCTGTTTGATTCTTTGACCGTTGCTGAGAATGTTGGCTTTGCTCTGACCCGCCACTCGCGCCTCGCCTCCGATCGCGTCCGCGCCATCGTTGACGAGTGCCTGGCCATGGTTGGCTTACCCGATACCGGAGATCGCTACCCGGCCGAACTCTCCGGGGGCATGCGCAAGCGCGTCGGCTTAGCCCGCACCATCGCCAGCGACCCCACCGACCCGACCGATCGCTCGAACATTTTGCTCTACGACGAGCCCACCGCTGGCCTCGATCCGATGTCTTCGACGGTCATCGAAGATGTCATTCGGCGCTTGCACGACCCCGAGCAAGGCTGCAGTACCTACCTCGTGGTGACCCACCAGGACAGCACCATTCGCAACACCGGCGATCGCTTGGTTTTTGTTTACGGTGGCAAGGTGCGCTGGGACGGCCCGAGAGCCGAGGCCTACGAGAGCGACGACCCCTATCTGCGGCAATTTTTCGATGCAAGCGTCACTGGGCCCGTTCCGGTCTTATCTTGAGGGTGCCCGCATTGGTTCTGCCCACGCCGCCACTAGCACGAGTTCGATAGAGAACTTGCCGCAGATAGGATTTACCGAGGATATTTACCGAGGAGCGAAACACCATGGCACTCTCGCGCACGATGCGCCAAGCAACGGTCGGCCTACTAGCACTCATCACCCTCGGGGTCCTGGGCTGGGCTGGCCGAGCGCTGTGGAATTACCGCACCGGTGGTGGCAGCTATCGTGCCGTCATCAAGTTTCAGAGTGCGGGGGGCATGCAGCCCGGCACATCGGTTTCCTATCGCGGCGTTCGCGTCGGCCAAATCGAGAGCGTCTCCCCTAAGCCCAACGGCGTCGATATCGAGATCGGCATCTCCCCCGGCACGCTGCTCATTCCAGCCAATTCGCGCATTGAAGCCAACCAATCTGGCCTCATCGGCGAGACGGCAATCGATATCGTGCCGCTGCAAGACCTCGACGAAGCCTCCCTGGCACTGCCCCTAGATCCGAACTGCGACTCCAGCATCATCATCTGCGACGGCTCGGAACTTGTCGGTGAAGACCAACTCGACATCAATACGTTGATCCGTTCGGTGCTGCGTATTGCCGACCTAATTGGCTCGCCGGAATTTGTCTCCAATCTCAATGCCGTGTCGCGCAATGCCTCGGTTACCTTTGCCGAGATTGGCGACCTGAGCGAGGAGCTGCTGACACTTTTGCAAAATAACCCTTTAGAGAAGCCCCTCGATGCCGTCACCGGTGCGGCCAGCAGCGTCGACGATCTGCTCGGCGAACTCGAGGCGCCTCTGATTGCCAGCCTGGAATCTCTGGATTCGACAACCAATCGCATTGCCGAAGTTATCGGCACCGAAGGCGACACCCTCAGAACGACTCTGGTTAGCATCATGGTGACAAGCGACCGGCTCCAGGATGCGATCGGGGAGCTGACGCCAGTGCTGGTGCAGGTCAATCAAAGCGAGATTGTTGAGAATTTTGAAACCCTGACCCGCGATGCCGCCACAGCCGCAGCGAATGTCCGCGATGTCACGGGCGAACTCAACGATCCCGAGACCATCGTCCAACTCCAGAAAACCGTCGATTCGGCTCAGGCTGCCCTCGAGAACGTTCTCAAGATCTCGGCCGATGTCAACGAACTCACGGGCAGCGAGGAGTTTCGCGATAGCATCCGGGAGCTGATTGAAGCCCTCGGCGACCTGCTCTCTTCGACACAACACCTCGAACGGCAGGTTGCCCGCGCCCAATTCGACCGCACGCTCTCTGAGGTCTCACCCGCCTCGCCTTAGTTTCTCCTGCGAATACCGATGCAACTTCCTTTGCTGCGATTCGAGATTGGCATCCGAACTCTTCCTAGCGCCGCTGCTATCGGCCTGCTGGGGCTCGCGGCAGCGCTGGTCGGTTGCCAGCCGGCCCCTCAGGCCCCCCAGACAGCCGACCCCCCACCCCCACCCCAAACACGGCCGGCAGCCCCACCCAGTCCTTGGCAGCGCGTGCGAGTCGTGCGGGTCATTCCCGAGGCCCACAAAGTTCCGATCAACACGATCGCCTTCGACCCCAAGAGCAAGAGCCTCGCCACTGGGAGCGCTCGCTCGGGCAAACTTTGGCGGCTGCCGGCAGGAGAAGCCTTCGTCGTCATCAAAGAGCGCAACGCCTTTGATGCGACAGACTACAGTCCCGATGGCGAGACGATTGCCAGCGGAAGCTATGCCGGGGAGATAACACTCTCGAGCATGGCCGATGGCCGGACCCTCGCAACCTTCGAGGCTCATCAGCGGCAAATTTCACAGTTGGCCTTCGACCCAAGCGGTCGCTACATTGCCAGCAGCAGCCTCGAAGCCCAAATCAAGCTCTGGGACGCACAGACGCGAGAGCTGGTCCGGACTTTCTCGAGCCCAACGCAAGTGCCACTCATTTCAGTTGCCTTCAGCGCCGATGGTCGCTACTTGGTAGGGGGCGATTTCGATGGTGGCCTCTGGCTGTGGGAAACGGCGACGGGAGAGCGCCTGCGGGGGTACGTGGGGCACAAGGGCCCGGTCAATGCTCTGGCTATCGATCCGCAAACCGAGATTCTTGCTAGCGGCAGCGTTGACAAGACCCTCAAGCTCTGGAGCCTCGACACCGGCCAGTTGCGCGCTACGCTCCGCGACCACACCGAGGCTGTCTCTGATTTGGCCATCTCGGCTGATGGCACCACCCTAGCGAGCAGCAGCTCCGATAAAACCATTCGCCTTTGGGACCTGCGCTCGGGCCAGGTGATCGGCACCCTCGAAGGGGCGGCATTTCGGCAGGTTGCCTTTGCCCCCGATGGGTCGCTACTTGTCGGCGCCGCCGAAGATGGCTCCCTCTGGATTTGGGAGCCCGACCCAGGTGGCCCGAACGACTCCTCACCATAGTGCAGCAGCGTTCGGTGCTTTTTCTTTAAAAAATCTAAAGTTTCCCTAGCAATCGTAATGCGGTTTCTAGTACCGCAGATGGTGATGTGGAGCATCGAACCGAACGGGTATCGAAACTATCGCTTCTTGCGTCCGAGGTGCTTGATTTCGCCAATCAAAACATCAACAGGCGTGTCCTTCAGGCAGTAGGCATCGACTACGGTGTAAAAATCCGTCGCAGCCCTCTCCTGAGAAGAATAGGCAACAATCTTAATATCCGGCAAAACAGCCTTGATCTGCTTTGAGGCCCCGATCCCGTCTAAAACGGGCATCTGCAAGTCCATGACTAGCACGTCCGGGCGATAGTGCTTTGCCATTTCAATGGCCTCCAGGCCATCGCTGGCCATGCCGACTAGCTCGAGTTCGCCACATTGCTCGAGGGAAAGCTGGAGGCAATACCGAGTCAGCTCGTGGTCCTCTACCACCAGGACTCGGATCGTAGACGTTTGTTGGGAAATCGCCTTCACAGGGAAAGTATGGCCCCAAATAGTGTTAAATTTTTTACCTTCTTAAATGAGATTGTAGACTCTCTCCAGAGGGAGTGCCGTCTCCCTTTCGAAGGAAGTCACGCTAGGGAGTGCGGAGTAGATGTCCGAGACAATCGCGCCAGCTTGGGTTGGAGAGGCTGTCTTCTACCAAATCTTTCCCGACCGGTTCGCGCGCGGCGTCGCTCCACCGGACGAGCCAGCCCTGGGATTGACCTGGGAAGACTGGGACGCAGCGCCGACATTCCACGGCTACAAAGGCGGCAATCTTTGGGGCGTTCGCGACCGCCTCGACTACCTAGCCGAACTGGGAATCACAGCCCTCTATCTCAACCCCATTTTTCAATCCGCGAGCAACCATCGCTATCACACCCACGACTACTACCGAGTCGATCCCCTCCTAGGAGGAGATCGCGCCTTCCAGGCACTCCTGGCTGCCGCGCGCGACCGCAACATAAAGATCGTCCTCGACGGCGTCTTCAACCATGCCAGCCGCGGCTTTTTTGCTTTCAGCGACATCCTTGAGAATGGCCAATCCTCGCCTTGGTTGAATTGGTTCAAGGTCCAAGGCTGGCCGCTTGCCCCCTACAACCCGCGCAAGGACCCCAACTACAGCTGCTGGTGGAATAACCGCGCCCTGCCGCAATTCGACCATGACAACCCGGCCGT
This sequence comes from uncultured bacterium, assembly GCA_964435975.1. GTDB lineage: Bacteria > Cyanobacteriota > Cyanobacteriia > Cyanobacteriales > Rubidibacteraceae > CAYTBI01. Next base: position 28,766 of record CAYTBI010000033.1, on the reverse strand, counting down.
GCGGGAGTATTTGATGGGGGTTGCCGAATACTGGATGCGCCAAGGCATTGCCGGTTGGCGCTTGGATGTACCGGAGGAAATCCGCGCGCCGGGATTTTGGCAAGAATTTCGCGCGCGCGTCAAAGCCATCGACCCAGAAGCCTACATCGTGGGAGAAATTTGGGGCGACGCTCGAGCCTGGCTCGACGGCACCCAGTTTGATGGCGTCATGAATTATTTGTTCGCCGGCCCAACGATTGCCTTCGTCGCCGGAGATCGGGTGGCGCGCAAGTATGCCGAGCGCCAAGATTACGAGCCCTATCCCGCTCTAGACGCGCCCGGATACGCTCGCAAAATCGAGCAACTCCTGGAGATGTACTCGCCAGAAGCTCGCCACGCCCAACTCAATTTGTTGGCCAGCCACGATACGGCCCGGCTGCTGACGCTGGTGGGGGGCGATCGCCCCAGCATCGAGTTGGCGACCTTGCTGCTACTGACGTTTCCGGGCGCGCCGTGCATCTACTACGGCGATGAGGTCGGCTTAGCCGGCGGCAACGATCCCGACTGTCGGCGTGGTTTCCCAGCAGAAGCCCGCTGGGATCGCGACCTGCTGGGGTGCCATCGCCAGCTCATCGCCCTACGCCACCAGTACCCGGCCTTGCAAACCGGCGAGTATCGCGTGCTCCATGCCGAAGGGCTGACCTATGTTTTCGCGCGCGTGCTCCCTCAGGGGGCGGGCGAGTCGGTCCTGGTGGCCATTAATGCCAGCACGACAGCGGCTCGAATTGCGCTAGCACCGCCGACCGAGTTCGAGCGGCCGCCGGTACGAGTTCTGTACGGCGAGGGCGCTCGCGCCGAGAGCGCCGAAGATACGCTCGTCCTCGCTCTGCCGCCTCGCAGTGGCTGCATTGCAGTCGGCGATCGTCCCCAAAACATTAGCTAGGTTTAATTGATGACAGCTTTAGCAGGAGACTAATGGCGATGGCCGACCACTTTGAGAGGCTCTCTCAAGCTGCCCAAAGCCCCCCAGCGCTAGAGGCGTACATCGAAGGAGGCGGTCTCCGGAGCGCGCTCGCGGCAATTGCCTCAGACGAGCTGGGCGCGGCTCGGAAGGCCCTGGATTTTGCAGACAAGAGTGCCGCTGGCAAGCATTCGGCCGTCGGCAAGGCGCTAACCCGGCTGCAAGTGGCCCACGAGAGCTACCAGAAAGCCCATCAGCTTGCCGCTCAGGGGTGGCGGAAGGATGTCTGTATGGACGCCGTGGCCAAGGATATTTTCACCTGCTGCGCGATCGCCTTGTGCCACGCTTACTTGGGCAATGACAGCGAGGCAATCGAGCGGGCCCTTGCCGAGGCAGATCGCGCTTTTGAATCTTCGATCTACCTGAGCGATCGCAACGTGCGAGATCGGCGTGCGGCCACGACCCCAATTGACACGCTTGTGGGCTCTTTCTTGGCTCGGCTCGAACGGGCAGATTTGACCCACCCGGATACCTTCGAGCTATGGCGAGCGCGGGGAGCGCGCGTGACCGACGCCCTCCTCGCAGCCGTTACAGTTGCCTACAACGCCATCAACCCTTTCTATTACAAACACCTAGCAAAACTGCGTAGGGGCAGCCTGCGCGTCAAATACGCCGATTTTGCTCGGATGCGAGCCCATCTCAAGGCGGCGCTGGCAATGTAGGGAGCTTGTAGGAAGCTGCGGGGAATCCGCACCCCATCCGAGCTCTCGCTGGATCGGTGCTGCAGGGCACAATGGTAACTAGATGGCAAATGAGCAGAGCCGCCGCGTACCCGAACTGGCCTCGCTTGCCAGCAATTAGCTATGGCCGATCGTCTCTACAAAGTTACCGGCATCATTCTCAATACGCGACCCTGTGGCGAAGCCGATCGCCTGGCGTTCGTGCTGACTCGCGAGCGGGGCCTGCTGCGGGCGATCGCGCCGAGAGCGCGCAATCACAAATCTCCCCTGTGCGGTCGCTGTGAGGCCTTCACCGTGGGCGAAATTTTGATGGTGCGCCGTCAATCTCTCGATCGCATCTCCCAAATCTCCACGGTTCGCACCCATACCTTTGGCTCGGATTTGGGTAAGTTGGCCGCCGCCCAGTATTGGGCGGAGGTTCTCCTCAGTCTCGCCGGGGACGAGCCGGGGCAAGAGGGCCTCTACGAACTATTTCTCGAGCACCTGCGCCGCCTTGAGGCTCTCCCGGCCGAGGAGGTTGCGCCCTGGCTGGCTCACTTATGCCAGGGGATCTACCACTTTTTGGCCGTAGGGGGCGTCGCGCCCCAGGTGCATCACTGCTGCGTGACCCAACAGGCTATCTCTGGAGACTTCGACGCGGCGGTCTGGAAAGTGGGCTTTAGCCTCCAGGGTGGCGGCGTGGTGGCCAAGCGCCTCGCGCCACCTGCCACCGATCCGGCGATTGTCTACCCCAATGTCCGAGCGCGCCTGAGCCCCGAGCAACTCGGCTGCTTGCAGCAGCTCCCCGCCCCTACCTTAGTCGAGCCCATCACCGGCCTCGCAGGGTGGCAGGCTATCGAGCAGCTCCTGCGCGCCTATTGCCAACGGCAATTTGGGCGGGCCATTCGCTCCGCCAAGCTGGTAGATACGGTACTATCGACAGCGGAGGTTACAAAGGGTAACAATCCGCTTACCGCTCCCGAGACACGATGAAGACTGCCACCCAATCCGACTCGACCGCGACTCCCAACGCTCCAGACAAGCTCGCCGTGGGGTTTGGCGCCGTTTTACGCAATCGGCGTTTTTTGACTCTGTGGGGCGGCCAAGTATTTTCGCAGCTTGCAGATAAAATCTACCTCGTTCTGGCCATTGCCCTGGTAACCCAACATTTCCAGCAGCCAGATCGCGAGGTTGGCAGCTGGGTTTCGGCAATTATGATTGCCTTTACCCTGCCAGCGATTTTCTTCGGATCGCTGGCGGGCGTCTTTGTCGACCGCTGGGCTAAAAAATCCGTGCTCGTGAGCACCAACATTCTGCGAGGCGGCTTGGTGTGGCTCATTCCTCTGGCAATCGCCGGTGCGGGCGATCTCGAACTCTTTGCCGGGGTGCCGCTGGGGTTCGTGCTGCTGCTGGTGATGGTGTTTTTAGTCTCCGTCCTGACGCAATTTTTTGCCCCCGCCGAGCAAGCAGTCATCCCGCTAATCGTTCGACGCGAACAGCTCCTTTCGGCTAACTCGCTCTACAGCACCACCATGATGGCGTCGGTCATTGTTGGTTTTGCCATTGGCGAGCCACTGCTGCAGGTAGCCCATGCGGTGGGCGAGCAGCTCGGGATTGCCAGCGGCTTCGCGCGCGAAGCCGTTGTCGGTGGGGCCTACGCAATCGCAGGGGTGCTACTGCTAGCGCTGAAAACTGGCGAGCGAGTCAAGCCTGCCAAACCATCATCGGCCGACACTCCTTCGGTATGGTCGGATATTCGCGATGGGGCCCGTTTTCTGCAGCGGCAACCTCGGGTGCGGGCGGCAATGGTGCGACTGGTTGTGTTGTTCTGTATTTTTGCAGCCTTAGCCGTACTGGCCGTGCAACTGGCCCAAGCAATTCCTACCATCTCGGCCGAGCAGTTTGGGTTTATTTTGTCTGCAGCGGGCGTTGGCATGGCTTTGGGGGCCTTACTGGTGGGAAATTGGGGGCAGCGCCTCGGGAGCGACCGCGCCAGCACGATCGGCGCTCTGGGAATGGCAGCCGCCTTGGTCGGGATCGCCGCTAACACGGAGCAGCTGATATGGGCGCTGGCAGCGACAGCCCTGCTCGGGTTTTTTGCCGCCTTTATTGGCATACCCATGCAGACTCTCATTCAAACAGAAACCCCCGAGGCTATGCGTGGCAAGGTTTTTGGCTTGCAAAACAATGCCACCAACATTGCCTTGAGCTTGCCCCTGGTGCTAGCTAGCTTGGCCGAAGCCTGGCTGGGACTGCCGGGGGTTTTACTGGGTCTGGCAATTGTTGTGGCGGCGGTTGGCCTGCTGGCACGGACGGGACCAGAGCCCAATTTGGGGTAAAAACTCGTGTTATCCTCGATAATTGGAACTCGGTGGCGCGTCTAGGTGGTTTTACTCGGTCGCAGGAGGTGCGGGAGTGCTCGCGGTTGGCACGGCTCGAAAACTCTCGGGCTCGCTGCTGCAGTCGGGCCGACGTTCGATCGAAGTTGAATGCATATTGCGTGGCTGGGGAAAAAGGCGCCGTTCTGCGGCAATGTGACCTATAGTCGGGAGATCGTCAGCGCGCTGCTCGCGCGCGGCCACCAGGTCAGCTTTCTGCATTTTGCCCAACCCCTCGCCCAGCCGCCCTGCACCCTCGCCAGAGATGATTGGCCGGCTTGCCCAGAAATTGTCATCCCCTGCTGGTACAAGTCCCAGATTTACACGATTCCAACCCTCAATGCCGCCAAGGTCCTGGTGCGATCGCTCCGGGAGCTGCAGCCCGATTTGGTGCATGCGTCGCTGACGCTCTCGCCTCTGGACTTCAATCTGCCCGAGATTTGCGCGCAACTAGGGCTGCCGCTGGTGGCAACCTTTCACCCTCCCTTCGACCGCAACCCGCGCCACCTGCAAGCCAGCACGCAGTTTTTAACCTACCAGACCTACGCTCCCTTCTTGGCTCGCTACGACCGGACGATTGTCTTCTCAGAACTCCAGCGAGACCTACTATTGCGACGGGGCGTGCCGGCCGAGCGGCTGGCGATCGTTCCCAATGGAGTAGACGAGCGGCTCTACTCGCCAGCTATGACCTACCTCAAGTCTTACTTTGGGGCCGATCGGTTGTTTGTCTACCAGGGGCGGCTCTCGGTGGAAAAGAACGTGGCGGCCCTGCTGCGGGCTTGGCAGCAGGCCAACCTGGGCGATCGCTGCAAGCTCGCGATCGTCGGTGACGGCCCCCTGCATAGCACCCTCAGGAGCCTCTACGGCAGCGAGGGCAATATTTTGTGGTTGGGATACGTTGCCAATGCCCACAAGCGCATCGATATTTTGCGAGCGGCCGATGGCTTTATTTTGCCCTCTTTAGTGGAAGGCTTATCCCTTTCGCTGCTGGAGGCGATGGCTTGCGGTGCGGCCTGCGTGGCAACCGATGCTGGTGCTGATGGTGAAGTCCTCGCCGATGGTGCGGGGATCGTACTCGAGACGCGACGGGTCACCGAGCAGCTACAAGCGGTCTTACCTCAGTTGCGCGATCGACCCGACTGGACCGCTCGACTGGGCCGACAGGCTCGCCAGCGGGTTCTGGAGCGCTACACCCTATCTCGGAATCTCGTGCGGCTCGAAGCGCTCTACACCGAACTCTGCCAGCGCAAGCGCCTTGAATTGAGCAATCCGCGTTAGGCACGAGCAAAGGCTCTTTTTGTGCGGGTTTACCCATTGCTTGTGGCTGTCGTACTGAGCCTAGCCGATCCAATTGCGATAACTACGAAGGTCGAGAATCGCTGACTGCGAAATTTGAGTTTAGTATGCTTTTGGTAACCTAAAGCCCTCTATGCTATGTTCTCCTCCAATGAGTTTGTGGCGGAAGTAAAGCGCTTCTGGCTCTAAGTGTTCCGACATCAACTTCTCTGAAAGAGGCGGGTAATAATGGCGCGCACCGTACTGATTCAAGAATTTGGCGAGCCTGACGTTCTTAAGATTGTCGATCTAGAGCTGCCGCCCCCCGGCCCCAATGAAGTGCGTATTGCCATTGAAGCCATTGGTCTCAATCGTGCCGACGCGCTGTTACGTCGCAACCAATACATTGAAACCCCCGAGCTTCCTAGCAAGCTCGGCTACGATGCGGCCGGGACCGTTAGGGCAGTTGGAGCAAATGTCACCAACGTAGCTGTCGGCGATCGCGTACTGACTATTCCCACGTTTTCTCAGGCACAGTATGGCGTCTATGGCGAGGCAGCGATCGTGCCGGCCAATGCCCTCTGGCCTTGGCCGGAAGGACTCTCGGCCGAAGCGGCTGCCTGTGTCGGCGTGCAATACACCACGGTTTATTTTGCGCTCGAGACCATCGGCGATCTCGGTCCGGGCGATACGGTGCTGCTGACGGCGGCGACTGGTGGTGTTGGTTTCGCGGGGATTGAGGTAGCGAAACAGCTGGGAGCGACTGTCATTGCGACGACGCGCAAGCGCGAGAAAGCAGCCATGCTAACCGAGGCGGGGGCAGACCACACGATCGTCACAGATGAGGAAGATTTAGAAAGCCGGGTACGAGAGATTACCGGCGGTCGTGGTGTCAAAGTAGTTTTTGATGCGATCGCCGGGAAAAGCATTCCAGCGCTGCTCGGCAGTTTGGCGATCGGCGGTCGCTACGTGATGTATGGCGTCTTGGATATGTCTGATGCCGTTCTTCCGGCTATGTCTGTCCTTGCCAAAAACCTCACTCTCTACGGCTACACTGTCTTTGCTTATACGGGCTATCCCGAATTCGGCATGCCACAGCAAACCGAAGCCGTTGCCGAAGCCCGAGATTTCCTGCTGCCACGCTTGGGAGATGGCCGCCTCAAGCCTCTTATCAGCGAAATGTTTGATTTAGATGAAGTGGTCGCCGCACATCAGGCGTTGGAGTCTAACAAACAAGTTGGCAAGATTGTTTTACGAGTGGCTTGACCTCGCCATTACTTAACTCATAAAGATGCGAGCCTGGCCTCTTGCGGCAGTAACTTCGCATGGACTGCCACCAACCCCCTGTCATGGCTGAAAGCGGGAGGGCATCTACTGGCTTTTCTATTTCGCGGGCCATCAACTCGAGAGCGATCGCGTCGCTCAGTCTTCATTTGAGTAACCAAATTGATATCCCGGTAGATGAGATTTGCCCCATTCGCACATGAGATCGGTTATCGGCCGAATTGTCTCGCCATACGATGTCAGCGAATATTCAACCCTAGGGGGCTTTTCCTTATAAACCTCTCGATGAACCAGCCCATCAGCTTCAAGCTCTCGCAATTGCTCGGTCAAAACTTTCTGGGTGATGCCTGGGACGCTCTGTTTCAACTCACTAAAACGCTTTGGACCTTCTCGAAGCCACCATAAAACAACACATTTCCACTTGCCACCAATGACATCAAGAGTTACTTCGACCGGGCAATAGTAATTTGATTGATTCATTGTTTGTAATTAAATCTCTCCTGAGTGCGCTCTCCCTCCCTTAGGGCGTGAGGCTCGCTCCGAAAGGAAAATTTCGCTTGCGATCTCTCTGGGTCAATCATGTCCGATTGTACGCCATTAGCCCTGCAAAAATCCTAGAGATGGGCCTGTTTCGGTATCCTTTTGGTAACCAAAAGAGCGCTATGCTACTGTTGCCTGGATTGGTCGATGTAGATATCGGCTTTCTGTAGAGTACTATCGACTGGAGCCAGGGTAATATGGATTTGTGTGGCAAGGTCGCGATCGTTACTGGAGCCAGTGGCGGGATTGGCAAGGCAATTGCTCGGGAGCTTGACTCCGAGGGGATGAAGTTAGTTGCGACGGCGCGATCGCAAGACAAACTAGAGCAGCTCGTCGCAACTCTGCAAGATGCCGTTTTTTTTGCAGGCGAGATCGCCGACCCGGCAACGCCACAAAAACTTGTGGATCTTGCCCTCAAAACTTTTGGACGACTAGACCTTGCAATTAATAATGCTGGCGTGATGACCGTTGGCCCGATTGAAGAGGTTGACATCGAGGCGATTTGTCAGATGGTTCGCTTGAATGTCGAAGCCGTCTATCGCCTTTCTTATACTGCTCTGCGTCACTTTAAAAAAGCCGAGAGCGGCTTCTTGATTAACATCACTAGCATTGCTGGGCTCAAGACTCAGCCTCAATACGGGGCGTACAACGGCACAAAGCATGCCGTCGAAGCTTTCACCGATTCATTGCGCATGGAACTAGCAGGCACTGGCATCAAAGTGGCGGCGATCGCTCCTGGCACGGTCGATACGGGCCTCTACGATCGCTGGGGCCAAGAAGATAAAGATTGGATTATGTCTGGCGGCTCCCTGCGGCCTGAAGACGTTGCCAACAGCGTGCGCTTCATCCTAGAGCAGCCCGACGCCACGCTGATTCCTCGATTACTCATCGTGCCGACCGACCAGCCCGTTTGACAGCGCGTCTCCATGCCAGCAACCAGACGAACACTTTGCCCGCAGTCTTCCGAGCGCGAAAGCTAGCGCCGGAACTTCTCCCTAGCGGCAGAAGCTAGCAACCACCCACAGGAAAAAGAGCGTCACCAGAGAAGCAAAATACTCGGCCTGCAAGCCATTCGCTGCCACGGGAGCCAACAGAACACCCACGCCGAAGCCAACGAACAAGCCCAGAGACGCAAGCAGAAGCGATCGCCAGAAGCGCTTCTCTTTACGGTTGAGCAGATACGCCGTCGCGACAAACGCGCTGGTGAGAACCCAAGATTCGGGTGCGAGCGAAGTGCCGCCACCGCTCAGATGAACCAGGGTCAACAGGGCAAAAACCGCATAAATCCCTCCCGAGATTGCCAGCTCCGAAGAATCAGGAGAATCGAGGAGCCCTTGCAGCCATTCTGGAAGCTGGCTCGCCTCACCGGGGGGGGTTGGCTCGGTGGTCGCCACGGCGCGCTCCGGATAGCGGATTCCTTGCGGGACCTCTAGCTGGCCCTCTTGGCGCAGGCGCAGGCGCTCCATCAAGATTGCATCGTAGGCCGCCTCGATGCTCTCTGCTGCCATGCCATCCTCACCAGAGGTCACGGCTTGACAGAGGCGGTTGCGCGCATCCTGTATCTCCTCAAAGGAGGCGTCTTCACTCAATCCCAATTTCTCGTAGGGGTTCCGATCGCTCATTGATAGCTTCTACAGAAGACCGAAAATACCAGGTATTAAAAGCAGTATAAACAAAACTCGCTGCAAGTAGCCATGAGGGCCGCAGGCAGCGAGTTTCGCACTCGGCCTAGTTCAGAATTTCCAGACGAACCGGTGCGATACCGCTTCTGACCATGCCGACTGCCCGAGCCGCACCGGCAGAAAGGTCAATGATGCGATTGCCCGCGAACGGCCCGCGATCGTTGATACGGACGACCGCCGAGCGGCCATTGTTGAGGTTGGTGACCCGCACGCGGGTGCCGAAGGGTAAATACCGATGAGCGGCGGTCATGCCGCGAGAGTCAAACCGCTCGCCGTTAGCAGTGCGGCGACCGTGGAACCCGGGGCCGTACCAAGAGGCGATGCCTTGGCGGATCTTGGCAAGCTGTTGATTCTGGGGCACGCGGGCAGTGTGATGGGCCCGAGCGGCTCCTCCGCCAGGCAGCACCAAACTGGCAGCCAGAAGCAGCACAGCGCCTAGGGCGCTCTGTTTCATTTTCATTATTCTTTGACACTCCTCTCACACCAAAGGGGCAGCGCTAAGCATAAATGCTTGCGTGGCCTCAAGTCGAAACCAGTACGACTTATTACACCAGGCAAAACTTTAGCACAGAGCTTAACGGTTTGCCACCGAATCCTACAGAGGAGCTTAAGATTGTTGGGGTCGCACGGGTTGAGGCAATGGACTACCGGCAGGCAGGGGTCGATATCGAAGCAGGGCAAGCCTTCGTTGCTGGCATTCGCGACTTGGTGGCGGCTACGCGACGACCGGAAGTGCTCGGCGATTTGGGTGGCTTTGGCGGCTGTTTTCGATTGCCCGCAGGATATCGCGAGCCCGTTCTGGTGGCTGGAACCGATGGTGTGGGAACCAAGCTCAAGCTCGCCCAAGCTCTCAACAGCCACCAAACTGTTGGTATCGACCTGGTGGCCATGTGTGTCAACGACATCTTGACCCTGGGAGCCGAGCCCTTATTTTTCCTGGATTACTTAGCGACGGGCAAGCTTGCCCCCGCGCAACTGCAAGGGGTTGTTGCCGGTATTGCCACCGGCTGCCGCGAGAGCGGCTGTGCCCTGCTGGGGGGAGAAACGGCCGAAATGCCCGGTTTTTATCAGGCCAATGAATACGACTTGGCCGGTTTTTGCGTGGGTATTGTCGAGCGCGATCGCCTGCTCGATGGCTCGCAAGTCGAAATTGGCAACAAGATTGTTGGCATTGCCAGCAGCGGCCTCCACAGCAATGGCTTTAGTTTGGTGCGCCGCATTCTCGAAGTGGGCAACCACCCCTTGCACGATTGCCCCCCCGAATTGAGCGGTGCCAGCCTCGGCAGCACCCTGCTGCAGCCAACCCGGCTCTATGTCAAGCCAATTCTGGCAGCTCTGGCAAGCGGCCTCGAAGTGCGCGGCATGGCCCACATCACTGGTGGTGGCTTGCCAGAAAACTTGCCGCGCTGTCTCGGCCCCGGCCGCAGCGCCGCCCTCGACCCCTCGGCTTGGGCGGTGCCCCCGATTTTTACTTGGCTGGCAACCCAAGGCAATGTCGCTCCAGCCGATATGTATGCCACCTTCAATATGGGTATCGGTCTTGCTTTAGTGGTGCCGCCTATGAGTGTTGGCGCGTGGTTGGCGTGGCTGCACGCTCGCGACTTGGCAGCCTGGGAAATTGGCGAAGTTGTCGCGGGCGAGGGTGGCGTCCTGGGGTTGCCGAATTAGAGATGACCCAACGCGGTCCCCGGAACACATCTCCAGGTCTATTTCAGCGCCACCGGTTTCACGATTCTCTTTGCCAGGCCCAATAGTCCTAGCACTTGAATGGCCTGCCAAGTTACATCAAGCTCCCACCAACGCAACCCAGCCCGTGCAACGCGAGGATTGGCGTGGTGATTGTTATGCCAGCCTTCGCCGTACATTAAGAGCGCCGCCCACCACAGATTGCGAGAGTCATCACTGCAGTTGAAATTGCGATATCCCCACCAATGCGTGGCAGAGTTAATCAGCCAAGTGCTGTGCCAAAGGAGTACCGTCCGCAGGAAAATGCCGTAGATGACAAACGACCAACCTCCTAAACCGAGCAACAGTAGACCGAGCAAAACCTGAAAAAGGAGGAAAGCAGAATTTCGATCTAGCCAGCGATAGTATGGGTCGCGATCGATGTCGGGAGCGTAGCGTTTGTAGCGACCATAATCGAAGAACTGCGGGCGTTTGTAGAATAGCCAAGTCATATGGCTCCACCAAAACCCTCGAGACGATGCGTGCGGATCTCGCTCGACATCCTCGGTGTGAGCGTGGTGGCGACGATGGGCCGAAACCCATAGTATGGGCCCCCCCTGCAGAGCTAACGCGCCAACGGTGACAATCGAGCGCTCCAACCACTTGGGGACTTGTAGGCTGCGGTGGGACAGGAGGCGATGGTAACCCAAACAAATGCCAATACTGCCGCACAGCCAGTGCAACCCCAAGGTGACGGCCAGAGCCGACCGGGAGAAAAAGAAAGGTGCAAGTAGCGCTAGCCCGTGGAACCCCACAAAAATTGCAATTTTGCCCCAGTTGAGCCGCGGGGCCCCGCCCCCATCGGGTGTCATCGCGACCGTCATATCGAATTGTGGCATCTCAAATGGCTCGCCTGCGGAGGGAGAGTGCTAGGGTAAAGAAGATTTCGCAAGTCTTACTTGCATACGTCGCACGTTAGCAGTAAAAATCATTATTTGCAAGTCTCGCTTGCAAGGAATCCATGCCTCGAAGTTCTTCCGGCACCAGGAGACGCATCATCGATGCAGCGCTCGAATTATTCGCCTCGCAGGGATTTGGCTCGACGACCACAAAACAAATTGCCGATCTGGCCAACGCTAATGAAGCCACACTGTTTCGCAATTTCAAAAGCAAGCAAGACCTGCTTTTAGCGGTCATTGCAGATTCAGGCGCGTTTGAGCGCCCGCCAGAAGCATTAGGTGCGTCTGGCGTCGAGATTGGGTCGCTCTCTGAGGCGGTGAGTCATTACTCGCGCGATCGCCTCCGTACCCTAGGAGAACTCTCCGAGCTGCTGCGGGCTTTCGTCGGGGAGGCCGGGCGATACTCCGGCGAGCAGCGACGGACTCTCTCGCAAGCCTTCGTGCGGGGCTCGCAGGAGGTTGCTCGGCACTTTGCTACTCTCATCGAACGGGAGCAGCTCGAAATGCAAGTGTCTCCCCAACAGTTTGCCGGGCTGCTCGATAATCTTTTGTTTGGCTATCTCATCTCTGGGCTGACCGACGGGTTTTGGCACGATCGCGAAGACTTTCTGGATAGTTTGGTGAAGGTCTACCTGCACGGAGCAGTATTACCTGGCTCGCAAGCGTCTCTGCCGGCAGGGTCAGAGCTTTCTGCGTCCCCGACGGACGCAACGTCGAAGCCGATGGCACTCAGCATCGCCGATTTACCTGCCGATTTAGTTCAGAAAATTTTAAAGCAGGCTAAAAAACAAGGCGCGCAACATTACGCTCTGGTGTATTTACTTTTTGGTGCGGGGTTGCTGCCAGAAGAGGTCGTGGGATTGAAGAAATCGAACCATGTTTGTACCCCCAACCAGCATCTGCTGCACGTGACGCGAGGGGCCACTCGGCAAGTCCCCATCAATCAGTGGATTATGGGCAAGCGTTATGGCTCCTACGGGAATAATCCCCTGAGTCAGTGGTTGAAAAGCCGCAAAGATGAGGAAGCCGCCTTGTTTTTGTCAGATCGGGGACAGTCATTGTCAGAATCCGAGCTGAAAACCATTTGGCAGGAGGCAACGGCCGGCCTGCTGGCCCCCGACCATCGCGCGCCCCGCATCGAGCAAGCGCGACAGACCTGGTGCGTGGAGATGCTTGTGAAGGGGATGAATCTAGAAGACTTGAGTATTTTAAGTGGCTCGACGCCAGAGCAATTGAGGCCCTACGGACGACGAGCGAGGGAGAAGGTGGCCCTAGAGCGAGCAATTCAGCTGGATCGGCAGCCAAACTGAGGCTCGGGCGAAAATGCGAAAACTTCGGCCCCAAGCTCCCAGGGAGCTTAGTTTTTGAGTCGTCTGGCCGGAAAATCCGCACGCCCTCACAGATTCGACGGTTTCCCCGATATGATGGGAAGAGCCAACTCAGTCTGTCGTTGGCACTGCTGGCGTCGGGCCTACTCGTTGAGCTTCTTTAGCCAGACAGATAAGTTTTCTGCTCTTGAGACTGGTCCCAGCCTCCCAAACTGGGGTGAGAGCGCTACTCGGAGCCATCAATTTTTTTTATGACTTTTCGCAGCCTGGGTCTTTCAGCAGACCTGCTTCGCGCTGTTTCTGAGAAAGGCTACAGCCAGCCAACGCCCATCCAACAGCAGGCGATCCCAGCTATTTTGCAGCGGCAGGATGTCCTTGCCAGCGCCCAAACGGGAACCGGAAAAACAGCTAGTTTCACACTGCCCATCTTGCAGCTTCTCAGCACCGGGCACCCACAGCAGCAGTGCCGACTGCCCCGGGCGCTGGTTGTCACCCCCACCCGAGAGCTAGCAGATCAAGTCAACGACAGTGTTGAAGCGTACGGCAAGTATCTCCCCCTGCGCTCGACAGCTATTTACGGCGGGGTTGGCATCGTGCCGCAAATTAAGCGGCTCGATCGAGGGATCGATATCCTTGTGGCCACGCCGGGACGCCTGCTCGATCATGTGGGCCAAAATACGGCCGATCTCTCCCAAGTAGAGATTTTGGTGCTCGATGAGTGCGACCGCATGCTGGATATGGGATTCATCCGCGACATTCGCAAGATCCTGGCAGTGCTTCCGACTTCGCGGCAGACGCTTTTATTCTCCGCCACCTGCTCGAGAGCCATTCGTAAGCTAGCTGGCGCGATGCTTCACTCCCCCACCCAAGTTGAAGTAGCGCCCCACAATACAGCTGCCGAGCGCGTCACTCAGATCGTGCATCCGGTCGATCGCGAGCGCAAGCGCGAGCTTCTCTCTTACATGATTGGCTTCCACAATTGGCAACAGGTATTAGTATTCACGCGCACCAAACATGGCGCGGATCGTTTGGCAAAGCAGCTATCGCAGGACGGGCTAAAATCCGTTGCCATTCATGGCAACAAAACTCAGGCGGCTCGCACGCGCGCCCTGGCAAGCTTCAAAGAAGAAAAAGTCCGCGTTTTAGTCGCAACGGATGTGGCATCTCGTGGCTTAGATATCGATCGCCTCCCTTATGTCGTCAATTTCGACCTACCTAATGTCCCTGAAGACTACATCCATCGGATCGGTCGTACGGGCCGTGCGGGAAATGAAGGAAAAGCGATCTCGCTAGTCTGCGCGGACGAATATCCAGCCCTGACGCAGATCGAACGATTGCTCGAGCGCAAAATCGCGACCGATATCATTCTGGGATACGAGCCATCCAATGCAGCCGCGCCGGCCGCAAATCCCCCGAAGGGCAAACGCTCGAACCGAAGCCACCGCAAGAAAGTGGCTGCCCGAAAATAGCCGCCCGCTTGCAAAATAGGAGTCAAGGCTCGACCTACAGAATCCAGCGCATCAAAAAGTTCCAGGACTTTTCTGTCGTGCTATTATGGGCACCGTGAGGTAAGTATCGGCCAGTAATATTTGTTTCTCACAAATTAACGATCTCCTCGTTTTTTTGTTGACAAACTTTATCTCTTCGGATTGTTACTCTTCATAATCGATCGTTTACTGGAGATATTTCATGTCAATCTATGTTGGCAATTTGTCGTACGACGCTACTGAGGAGGATCTGACCTCTGTCTTCACCGAGTATGGCTCTGTCAAGAGAGTCCAGCTTCCTACAGACCGCGAGACCGGTCGCATGCGCGGCTTTGCCTTTGTAGAGATGGGTGCGGAATCTGAAGAAGCTGCTGCGATTGAGGCACTCGATGGTGCGGAGTGGATGGGTCGTCAGCTGAAGGTCAATAAGGCCAAGCCTCGTGAGGATCGCGGCGGTTCGTTTGGAGGCGGCCGTAGAGGGGGAGGCAATTTCTCTCGCGGCTACTAGTTCGGGAGATCGAGAGCCCGGTCATTACTTTCGGAGCCCGGCAAACCAGTTCTATTTCTCGGTACGATGTCCGACCTAACGATCCAACAATACAGGTACGATTCGTGGATAAAAGCCAAGAGTCCCTAAGCACTCTAATTGCCCGTGCGGAGGAGCTAGCTAGGGCCAGGGATTGGGCAGAGCTGGCAGTAGCCGTTAACGAGTCGATTCTCGATCGAGACCCGAGGAACGTTAACGCATTGCAGCGGTTAACAACTTGCTACAGCAGCACTGGCAGCTACTCCAAAGTACGCACTCTCTGCGTGCAGATTTTGGAAATCGATCCAAAATCGAACTTCGCCAAGCGCAGATTAAATGCAATCGATCTCGGCAGAGAAGAAGCTCTATACCAGGGTTGATTGGGCTCCTTGCCAAGAAGCAGGAGTCGAAGTTTCTTTAGAGAGACTTCGATAGCAAGAATGCATTTGTGCGAAAAAAAGCTTCTGGAAGATACCTACAAAGAAAAGATATCGAAGTGGAATCCGGTTGCGGGTCGTCTTGCAGCTGCCTCTCTGGAGTGGTGCTAATGCTTCTCGAAGTACTGCTGGTGCTCTTCGCTGGCCGGGTAGTAGTCGCTGGCTGGCTCGATTTGAGTGGCGATCGCCCGCTCGTGCCGTCCTGAGTTCTCTTGGCGTTGCTTGGCGTGGCGCGCCGCCGCCGCCTGGGCCCCAGAATAATAAAAAATGACCGAACGGTACTGCTCGCCGCGATCGGGGCCTTGGCGATTGAGTTGGGTCGGGTCGTGACATGCCCAGAACACCTCCAGGAGTGCTTCGTAGCTGGTTACCTGTGGGTCGAACTCGACCCGCACGACTTCGGCGTGGCCGGTGACGCGTGCAAGGACATCGAGGTAGGACGGATGGGGAAAGTGGCCGCCCATATAGCCGACGGAAGTGGCAACGACGCCGGGCACTTGCCGAAATGCGGCCTCTACTCCCCAAAAGCATCCCGCTCCGAAGGTAGCTGTCTCTAATTTCATGGCTTATCTCCGGCTCTTTATAGACTAATTTTGTCGCGTCCGGTAGTATTTCGGTCGGGTGTTTCCTGCAGCAGTAGGCGCGAGGCGAGTCGTAATTCCGAGCGAATGACAGCAACTGGGGCGTTCCTATGGTTCGTATCGATCGGTCGAATTCTGCGATTGTTGGCTTGGATTTGTACGCTGTTGCCGAGCGGCACCAATCAGGATTGGTAGATGCGATCGCAGAGCAGATCGCATCCTGGCAGCCCAATCCTTATTTCGTCTCGGCGAGCGTGCACCAAAGCTTAGACAGAGTTCGCGTCTTCACCTACAGTCAATGGCAACCTAGGTTCGACCATCGCAGTTTGCCGCGCCCTGCAATGCTCGGTGAGTTTTTTCCGCCGGACTCGGTGCAGCTAGAGGTGTCGGCGAGCCGGTCGGTGTCGGCAGAAGTTGAGATTGCAGTCGGTCATTTCATTACCCATCTGGCCGAGTTTCGCATGATGCCTGCCAATCAACCGGAAATGGTGAAGCGAACCACAATAGAACTCGACCGGGCAATGAGCAATTCACCGGGGCTCATTTCGGCAAGTTTCCATCGCAGTTTGGATGGAACCCGCATGTTCAATTACGGGCAATGGGAGAGCCAAGGGGCCTTCGAGGCGATTCTGAAGCAGCCTGGGTTCGACCCAGACAAGCCCTATTGGGAAGGCTTGGCGCGAAACGAGTTTCATTTGTACCGCGTCGTACGCGTAGAGACAGCAGCATAGCTCGGACGGGACCGAGTGCTCGCGACTCAGAGCAAACTGTATCTTACGTTAGGCTCTGCCTCGATTGGAATCCTGTAGTAACGACTATTCGAATTGTCAATGCCGCCGTTTCTCGGGGGCGACTGGCATCGTCTCTGGCATCCGTTCGATCTTATCGTCCCCGACTCAGACGACTACCGAACTCCGCTCCTGCAGTAGCTTTTGCATCGTGTGCGGTGTAGATGGTTTCGAACTCTGCCGTCTGGGTCGCGACATCGAAGTGGCAGGCGACGGACTTATTATTTCCCCAGATCGATTGCGAGGGTGATGGGCTCGTCTTCTCGGCTTACATGAATTCTTTAGGCCAATGCCATACAATCACTCTTCAGCACAGCAGAAGAGCTACACTGGGGGGCAAATTTACTCGGCTCTGCTGAGGGTGCGTCATGTTTGCGGTGGTTTCCACAGAAACAATCCAGTTACCTCCTGGAGCGCTAGTTCGTCTGCCGGCAACGTGGGAGGAGTACCAATTGCTGTGCAGTCAACGCGGCGATCGCGCTATCCCCCGGCTTAAATATCGTGATGGTGAGGTTCTGCTGATGTCCCCTCTGCTTGGGCATGGTCGAGACGTCAGCTTGGTTGCCGACATTATTAAAGTCCTTCTAGACAGTGCGGGGGACGAGTATGACTCCTTCACGCCAGTGACCATGGAAATCGCCCGTGAGAGCGGGATAGAGCCTGACTACTGCTTCTATATCGATAACTGGGCGGCTATTTCGGGTAAGGAGCGTATCAGCTGGGGTTCGGACCCGCCTCCAGATTTAGTCTTAGAGGTAGACGTGACGAGCTACTCGAATGTGGAGGATTATCTTCCGTACGAGGTTCCTGAGGTGTGGCTCCTGCGTCGCGCGCAGCTACAGGTGTGCCATCTACAAAACAACGCATACACGGAAAAGGCTCGAAGTCAGTTCTTTCCGGGGATAGACATACAAGAAATTGTTGCCTGGTGTCTAAAAACTGCATACACACGCAACACAAGCGTGGCGATTCGGGAGTTGAGGCGAAAATTGATGTCGTAGAGAGCGCGCTCTTTGCACTCACTCTCCTGAGCTTGTAGTGCTGCAGCTAGGATCTGGCCTAACGCTTGCTACAGGAGACGCGAGTGATTAATGCACCAGGCTTTGTTGAAGTTCTCGGACCGCGTCCCCAAGCTCAAAAAAGCCGTGTTGGCAAACGGCAAGCTGGCGGAATTTGTCGAGTCCTTCTCCGCCAAGAACCCCAAACAGGAACTGTAAATCATGGAGCAACGCACTAAGATGAACCCCGATTCTGAAACCCTACGTTACACAAAGCAGTTCGAGACCATTTTGGGCAAGCGGATGGCTTATGTTGACGAAGGCACGGGCGATCCCATTGTCTTCTTGCACGGTAACCCCACATCCATTTACCTATGGCGCAACGTTATGCCACACCTAGAAGGGCGCGGCCGTCTGATTGCCATTGATGCGATTGGTATGGGCGATTCTGACAAGCTAGATAGCACTCGCGACGGTAGCTATTCACTAGCAGAGAATAGCACGTATACTTTTGCGCTATTAGACGCTCTTGGCATAAATAAAAATGTGACCCTCGTGCTGCATGACTGGGGGTCCGGTATCGGCTTCAACTGGGCGAATCAGCATCGCGATGCCGTGAAAGCCATTGCTTTTATGGAGGCAATTGTTACGCAGTTTCCGACGTGGGATGACTTTCCGCAAGAACTCCACGAACCCATTAGTACATTGCGTTCGCCGCAAGGGGACAAAATGGTCCTGGAAGATAATTTCTTTATTGAGACCTTATTGCCGAGTGCAATTTTACGGCCTTTAAGCGAAGCCGAGCATGCGGAATATCGCCGCCCCTTCTTAAGGGCTGGCGAAGATCGAAGACCTACCTTAGCAGGTCCGCGCCAACTACCGATCGCGGGCGAACCTGCCGATACCGCGGCGCTGATTGCTAGCTATGCAGATTATCTTGCAAACTCAAAGGATGTACCGAAGTTGTTTATCAACGCGGATCCGGGTGCCTTTTTGGTAGGGTACGCACGCGACTTCGTTCGCACGTGGCCGAATCTTAAGGAAGTCACCGTTAAAGGTGCGCATTTTATTCAGGAAGATTCTCCCAATGAAATAGGCAAGGCGATTGCTGCATGGTTACCTGAATGATTTGGTTGCCAGTCACGGGCACCTCTTGAGTAATCGCGAACAATCCAGGCTAAAGCAGGCGCAGTTGCACTCGCTCGGGTATGGGGGTGGCTTCGGGGGAGGGCGGTTTGGCCGACACGGGAGACTCTTGGGCCGCCTCGGCAACGGGCTCCGACGAGCTGGGGATGGTTGCGGGTAGGGGCGGCGGGCTGTCGCTAGCTAGGAGTTTTTGGGCGGCTTCGAGCATCTCCTCGGCAATGTCTTGGAGGTCCTCGCGGCTGCCTAGATAGGCTTGCAGGGCCGCAATCGGGTCGAGGCTGTTGCTGGCTTTGAGTTCGGGGACGCGGGGCCGGGCTAATTGGCTGACCAGCTCCGGTCGCACCGTAAAGCTATGAGCGGAGGCGAGGGCCTGGTGGAGGGCTGCCGCGTCGATCGCCTCGAGTTGCTCGGAGCGCACTTTGTAGTGCAGGCGGACGACGGCTGCGTCGATTTCGGTGGTTGCAATGGCTTCCAGGAGCGCTTGTTGGGGATCGGCCTCCGTCGAGACATCCAACGCCAAGGTGCGAAAGGGCCGCCCGGGCAGGGGGCAAAATTCCCACTCAGTGCGATCGCCGGCGATGCTCGCCAGAACGTAGCCTTTTTCCTCTTTTTCTTCGCTAAAGTCAACGCGCTCGATACTGCCGGGGTAGACCACGGGCGGATCGTTGGTGGGATTGAGATTTTGGTGTTTGTGAACGTGGCCGAGGGCGACATAGGCAAACTCCGGGCGCACCAATAGCGACAGCGGCACGGCAAAGCCTTTGCCCACCGCCAAAAACCGCTCGGCCCCGAGGGAGGCGCGCTCGGCCATCAGATGAGCCAGCAAAATAGTGGGCACGTCGCGATCGCGGCGGCGCAGCTCGGCTTCTAGAATGGGCTGCAATCGCTCCACTAACAAGCGCTCGATCTCGCCGATGGCAAGCCCCTCGGTTTCCGGGCGCGTCAGCAGGGCCGAATGGGTCAGCCAGGGTAGGGTAATGACCTGCACGGGGCCATTCGGCGTCTCGATGCGGTGGGTGGCAATTTTATCGCCGACCACAAACCCCGGTACCCCGAGGGTGCGGTAAATGCACAAGCTTGCCCCGCCGCGTCCTTGGGAGTGTTGGTCGTGGTTGCCCACCAGCAAGACTGTAGCGATGCCGGCTGTGGCCAGGCGGCGGAACTGGGTGGCAAAAGCTTCTTGGACGTAAGGGGGTGGCGTCGCATCGGGGAAAGCATCGCCCCCAAACAAGACCAGATCTACCGGCTCGGCGATCGCGCGGTCGATGCAGTGGCTCAAAGCGGCCACAAAATCTTCTAGGCGAGTGTTGGTTCCCGTAGCCGGGTTGAGCCGACCGTGGGCCAGGCCGCTGCCGAGGTGAATGTCGGAGAGGTGGAGAATCTTGAGGGTCACCTAGCGCGCCTGCCTTCCCGAGCGTCGCGCTAATTATAGCGTGCTCGAATCTAGGCTCTGGGCCTCGCCCGGACTGCTGGGCAAGTGCAGGCCGCACTCTTGCTTGAGGCCGTTGAAGCGCGTATTGCGCTCGTGGTCGTCGCCAGCACTCAAAGGCCGGCTGGAGTGCCAGTCACCGACAGTGGTGTAGCCGAGATCGAACAGCGGGTGATAGGGCAAGTCGTGGGCTTGCAGGTAGTAGTAAATGTCGCGAGCATGCCAGCCCAAGATCGGGTAGACCCGGTAAATACCATCTTGAAGGACTACTTTCGAGAGCGCTTGGCGGTGGGCGGTCTGGTCGCGGCGCAGGCCAGCCAGCCAGGCCGTTGCTCCCAACTCTTGGAGGGCGCGCTGCATGGGCTCGACTTTGCGAATGCGATCGTAGAGATTGAGGGCATCGACGTCGCCGCGCTCCCAGAGCTTGCCATGCAGGGCCTCCATCCGGGCCGGGCTCAGGGGCGACTGATAAACCTTGAGGTTAAGCTGTAAGCGCCGAGTCAATTCGTCGGCAAACCGGTAGGTTTCTGGGGGCAGGTAGCCCGTGTCAATCCAGACAACCGGAACTTGGGGTGCTACTTGCGTCACGAGGTGCAGCATCACGGCAGATTGAATGCCAAAACTCGTACTTAAGACCAAACCGCTGCCGAAAGCCCCAACCGCCCAGCGCACCACCTCCTTAGCATCTGCCTCAGAAAGGCGCTGGTTGGTACCGGTCAGGTCGATTTGCTGCGTGAGTGCTGCTGTCATTTGTTTTGACTTCCTCTCAACCCAAATTCGCTAGTGGCGCGCGCTCCGCGAGCTCGCGTTTCCCTGCTGCGTAGAGCTAGGGTGCAAAGGCAACGCGGCGCGAGTGGTAATTCCTTGCCCATCCTCAGGCAACTCTGGTGGAGCCCGCAGCCATTGTAGCTCAAGCAGTCGCCTCGAAAACCCTAAAACCCACCGGAGAACCGTAATTTACTTTCGAGAGCGCCTCAACCAAAGCAATAGTGCTTCTTAACGGCACTGCGAATCTGCCAAATGCACGACATCCCGGCCGGAAAAGTAACGAGATCTCCCTGGCCCATAGTGACGGGCTCGCCTCCCTCAGGGATGACCGTGACTTCGCCGGCGAGGAAATAGCACGTCTCGGCTTCATCGTAGCTCCAGGGAAACTCTGAGGCTTCTTTGGTCCAGATCGGCCAGGATGAAACGCCAAGTTCCTCAAGGCGATTGGCATTAACCTGGCGCTCGATGGCAATTTTCATGACGGGTTTTTCTCCTTGGGGCTAGGCAGCGTTTTTGATGGCGCCCTGCCGTAAAGATCCCATCGCGAACCCCGGCAGCGCTTTCCCAGCCTAGACTAGAATCTTTGGGTCAGAAAACCACGTGGAGTAGGGAGTGCTATGTGCGGCATCGTCGGCTACATCGGGCCTCAAAACGCAACGGGAGTTCTGCTCGCGGGTCTCGAAAAGCTCGAGTACCGAGGCTATGACTCGGCTGGGGTTGCCACCATTGCCGAGGGCAGCCTCCACTGCACGCGGGCCAAAGGCAAGCTTGCTAACCTACGCACCAAAGTTGAGGCCAACGATATTCCTGCCACCATCGGCATCGGCCACACGCGCTGGGCAACCCACGGCAGGCCGGAGGAGTACAACGCCCACCCGCACCTCGACACGGCCCAGCGCGTGGCGGTAGTACAAAACGGCATCATCGAAAATTACCGCGAGCTGCGCGAAGAACTCAAGAGCAAAGGCCACACTTTCGTCTCCGACACCGACACCGAAACAATTCCCCATTTGATTGCGGAATTTCTCAAGGAAACTCAATCGGCCGAGTCGCCCCTGCTGGCAGCGGTTCTCAAGGCCGTCGAGCGCCTCGAAGGTGCCTTTGCCATCGCGACGATTTGTGCGGACTACCCCGATGAGTTGGTCGTCGTGCGCGAGCAAGCCCCCATCGTGTTGGGGTTCGGGCAGGGAGAATTTTTCTGCGCCTCCGATACCCCAGCCCTCATTGCCCACACCCGCGCCATGCTGGCCCTTGAAAACGGCGAGGTGGCCAAGCTGACCCCTCTGGGAGTTGAGGTTTACGATCGCGCCGGCAAGCGCCTCAAAAAAGTTCCCCGCACCCTCGATTGGAACCCGATTCAAGTCGAAAAACAAGGCTTCCGGCACTTTATGCTCAAGGAAATCTACGAGCAGCCGGGCGTGGTGCGAGCCTGCTTGGAGGCCTATCTCGAGCGCGATTGGCTGGGTGACACCAGTAGCGGCGGCGATGGCGATCGCGCTCCCGTGCGGCTGAGCTTGCCGGCAGGATTGCTCGATGGGCTCGAGAGCATCCAGATTCTGGCCTGCGGCACGAGCTGGCACGCAGCACTGGTGGGTAAGTATTTGCTCGAACAGCTCGCCGGCATTCCTACCAACGTGCAATATGCCTCGGAATTTCGCTACGCGCCGGCCCCGGTAACCCCCCATACACTCACCATTGGCGTGACGCAATCGGGAGAAACGGCCGACACGCTCGCAGCGCTGGAGTGCGAAAAACAGCGCCGCAACGCGCTCGACCCAGCCGAGCGCCCGCGCTTGCTCGGCATTACCAATCGCACTGAAAGCAGCCTCGGGCGACTCGTCGATACTTCGATCGACACGAACGCAGGCCTCGAAATTGGCGTTGCCGCCACCAAGACCTTTGTGGCTCAGCTAATGGCGTTTTACGCTCTGGCCCTAGACCTGGGGCACCGCCGGGGGGCAATCTCTCCCGAGCGCGGCCAAGCAGTCCTCGATGGCCTGCATCAGCTGCCCGCGCAAATCGAGCTTATTCTCGAGAGCCAGGAGCGCTACATCGAAGAGCTGGCCCACGATTTTTCCAAAACAAAAGACTTTATCTTCATCGGCCGAGGGATTAACTTTCCAATTGCCCTCGAGGGCGCGCTCAAGCTCAAAGAAATTAGCTACATCCATGCCGAAGGCTACCCCGCCGGGGAAATGAAGCACGGTCCCATCGCGCTGCTCGATGAGAACGTGCCGGTGGTGGCGATCGCGCTACCGGGGGGCGTCTACGAAAAGGTTATCTCCAACGCCATGGAGGCCAAAGCCCGCGACGCCCATCTCATTGGCGTTACGGCAATTGAAGACAAGCATGCGGCCGAAACTTTCGATCGCGTGCTGCCTATTCCGGCGGTTGAGGAGATTCTCTCGCCCATTCCAGCAACGATTCCATTGCAGTTGTTGGCTTATCACATTGCCGCGCGGCGCGGCCTAGATGTCGATCAGCCGCGCAACTTGGCCAAGTCCGTTACGGTTGAATGAGTTTGCCAAGCGGGCACACTACACGAGCTGCAGAAATCCCCAAGTCGGCACGCTGGTGATATCGCAAAATCGGCTCGCCGGGATCGATTTACAGTAAAAAGGTGCAAGTGCGATCGGGACGGTCAATGGTTGGAGCAGCGCAGCGATTCGTCAGCTTTGAAGACTACCTCGCCTTCGACGACGGCAGCGATCGCCTCTGCGAGCTATTCAACGGAGAGCTGATTCCCGTGCCACCAGAATCGGGACGCAACGTACAGATTGCCAACCGCTTGTTCTTTCAATTCGCTCTTCTCGTCGGGACAGACCGCGTGCGCGGGCAAGGGCTCGAGCTGGAAGTGCGCGGCGAACCGAGAAATCGCTTCCCCGACCTAACCGTTATTTTGCCCGAACACATCGAGCAACTCCAGCAACGCAACACCTTACGCCTGCAGATGGCACCACCTGCCTTGGTCGTCGAAGTCGTCAGCCCCGGCGAACTGCAGCGGTCGCGCGACTACATCGCCAAGCGCCAGCAATACGAAGATCGCGGCGTCCCCGAGTATTGGATCCTCGACCCCGAAGAGGGCTGCCTCACCCTCTGCGTACTCGCAGACGGGAGGTACGGCGATCGCCAACTTCGTGCCGGTCGCCTCGAGTCTCCGAGCTTTCCTGCCTTCAACCTGACAATCGCGCAGATTTTGGTGGCGTGATAATCCGCTTCCAACCGTAACTTCAATCTATCGATTTGAATTTAGGGAGCATCAACCTGCTTCTCTGCCCTAAGGAGTCCGCGCCGCTCCCGCTACAGTAAAAAAGTGCAAGTGCGATCGGGACGGTCAATGGTTGGAGCAGCGCAGCGATTCGTCAGCTTTGAAGACTACCTCGCCTTCGACGACGGCAGCGATCGCCTCTGCGAGCTATTCAACGGAGAGCTGATTCCCGTGCCACCAGAATCGGGACGCAACGTACAGATTGCCAACCGCTTGTTCTTTCAATTCGCTCTTCTCGTCGGGACAGACCGCGTGCGCGGGCAAGGGCTCGAGCTGGAAGTGCGCGGCGAACCGAGAAATCGCTTCCCCGACCTAACCGTTATTTTGCCCGAACACATCGAGCAACTCCAGCAACGCAACACCTTACGCCTGCAGATGGCACCACCTGCCTTGGTCGTCGAAGTCGTCAGCCCCGGCGAACTGCAGCGGTCGCGCGACTACATCGCCAAGCGCCAGCAATACGAAGATCGCGGCGTCCCCGAATATTGGATCCTCGACCCTGAAGAGGGCTGCCTCACCCTCTGCGTACTCGCAGACGGAAGGTACGGCGATCGCCAACTTCGTGCCGGTCGCCTCGAGTCCCCGAGCTTTCCTGCCCTCAACCTGACAATCGCGCAGATCCTGGTGCCGTGAGGGATCGCGCCGCCACCCTAGAATAGAGCCAATGCGATCCGAGGTGCGGCCGTGACCCTCTCCCACTCTGCCGCCACAGGCACCACGCTCCCCACCGGCAATCTCTACAGCGACGAACCCCCCGTGGATAGCGAACTGTACCTGCGGCAAATCATTCTGCTGCTCGCCTGCCTCGATCGCCTGTGGCGCGATCGCACCGATTACTATGCTGCTGCCGATATGTCGGTGTATTATGGCCCCAACCGTACCAAAAAGCGCGATTTTCGCGGACCGGATTTCTTTGTGGTCCTCAACACGGAGAAACGACTGCGCAACAGTTGGACTGTCTGGGAAGAAGGCCAGTATCCCGACCTTATCGTGGAGATTCTCTCGCCCACGACAGCAGATGAGGACCGCGGACCCAAGAAGGAGCTTTACCAAAACACTTTTGGCACGTCCGAGTATTTCTGGTTCGACCCCAACACGCTAGAGTTTGCCGGGTTTGAGCTAGTTGACGGCGCGTACGAGGCGATCGCCCCTACTGCCGATGGCTGGTGCTGGAGCGAGCGGTTGCAGTTGTTCTTGGGCGTACGAGGGGGCCTGTTGCGCTACTTCACCCCCGACGGCGAGCTGGTACCGACCCCCGACGAGGCTGCGCTCGCGGCCGAAGCTACGGCCGCCCGCGAGCGAGATCGTGCCGAAACCGAGGCTCGGGAGCGGGCCCGCGCCGAAGCAGAGGCTGCCCGACTCAGAGATCGCCTGCGCGCCCTCGGCATCGACCCCGACGGGGTGTAATCGGGGTGCGGGGTTTCTGGTACCTGGATCTTCAAGGCCCCAGCGGTCCGTCCGAAGCTGGCGATTCGAGTCAGTTTTCCGGCTGCAGCGGAATCCCATCATTAAGGGTAAAATCCCCAGCAAGATCGAAGTGCTGCTTGCCAGCGGGAGCGGGGTCGGCCGGCAGGCGCTCTTGCTCGACATATTGCCGGCCATCGAAGGCGTACCTGAGATAGGAAGCGGGTGCTCCGCCCCCGGATTCTAGTTTGAAAAGGTCGCTCCAGCCATTGGTCTTCTCAGGCGAGACAACGATCGGCGTGCGACTGAGGGGAAAGGTATCGACCAAAGCGTAGCCGAGATCGGCCTCGGTGAAGAGCAGGAGATTGCAGCCGCCAGAACCACAGAAAATAGACCCCAGCATATAGGCAAGGACTTCTTCTTTGCCGTCGTCATTCAGGTCGACACGGCTGTAGAGGTAGCGAGCGGGACTGCTGCTGATTTCGACAAGCTCGCGGGTGTATTCGGGCGACGCCTGGAGAATGGCAGCTTCGAGTTCTGCATCGGGCTCGGTCTCGAAGCTTGCCGCGCTCGCCTTATTTTGGGGATTGTTGGGCTCCCAGGCATAGATGCCCCCATCGGCAAAGAGGCTCAAGAACAGCTTGCCATCCTGCAGCAAGTAAGAGCGAACGAATTCGGCATCGCGGGCAATTTGCGCGTCGAGGCTCGGCGGCGGGCAGAGGGCCTTGGTGGTTGCCAGGGGCCCGAATTCAAAGCTGCCGCTCTCGCCATTGCTGCTGGCATTGGCAGACCAAGTGCCGGTGGCCCGGTTGCAGTTAAGGCGCATATTGACCGTGCCATCGGCGTTGAGGCGCAGGGTATAAAGCGACGGATCCTCGGGGACGGTGGTACCGGTGGCATCATCCACAGACTGAATTTCGACCAAGCGCCACTCCGTACCGGCTAGCGGATTTTCTGCCTGGTTACTACTGCTAATGGGCACGAGGTCGGCCTGGAGCTGGAAGCTGCTCAGAATGGGCTTGACGGCCGACCAATAGATGTCGGCCATTTCCGTAGGCTGGCGCAACACGGCTTGAATGGCTTGACCGCCCTGTTGGCCCAGAAGAATGATGCCCGCACGATCGCCCTCGGCACTGAAGCTAATGACCTTCTCGACCCAACCATAGGGGAACTCGGCGCGATCGCCCTCACCAACTTGGGTCCAGCCATTATTGGCAATGAGGCCATTGGCGCCAGTAATGAGGGGCTCGAACTCAGCCACCGTTGCTACACCCGCAGGCAAGAAGAAATCCACCGCCGCCTCGTCGAGGGCATTGTTTTGGGGCTCGAACCGAAAGAAAATACCGACACCTTCGCTACTGCTGCTGCTGGTGACAGCCATCGTGTCGGGGTAGCGGACGGTGGCAGGAATGCCGGTTGCCGCGCCGTCAAGAGTTAGCAAGTTACTCGCCGGCGAAAAGGGTTCTGGAAAGGTTGAAGTCGGAGGTGCCTCGGTCGGGCTGGTTTGTGCCGTTGGCTCGGGAGGTGGCGCATTCGCACAAGCCGATGCTGTCGCTGCCATGGCAAGTGCGGCGAGCGACAGTCGCAGGGGTTTGCTGGCGATCGCCTTGCGGGGTTCGAGCATAACGTCTGAATTCCTGGTGATGGGCTATGGCAAATCGAATGCCTTAGGGAAATGTTCTTCGCGGATTTGTATTTGGGCCGATTTCTCGGCGACGCGCGCCAGATCGAAGCGCAGGGCAGCATTGGTAATATCGCGCATTTCAACGGCCTTAGGGGCAAGTTCGGGCAAGCCCAGCTCCTCAATTTTTTCCGCCTCGAGCCAGGCATCGTAACGGAGATAGGTCATCAACGGCTCGGGCGTAATCGAGTCCTCAGAGAGATCGCCTATTTCGCGATCGATCGTGCGGGGTGTCGGGCACTTCGAGAGCACCTGTAGCAGAAGCTGATTCTGCAAGTCGGTGGCTTGAATGAGCAATTCCGGGACTTTCTGCGCCCAGTCTAGGATGTTGCCGCGCACGATTTCTTGAGGGTCGAGGCGGTCTTTCCAGGTGCCCGTCCCGATCGAGACCATCAGCATCTTGTCGGCTCCGGTCTCCCAGTTCAGGTTAAATCCCTTCAACGTTGCTAAAAACAACAGCGTAACGGCGGGATTCTTAGCCGTGCTAATTCCCCCATCTAAAAACGCACCTTGTTGGCCGGGGGAGACTTCGATAACCTCGGCATCAAAGAAAGGCGGAGCGGCACTACTGGCTCGGATGGCTTCGCGCAGCAGGATATTCCTGTTGGCCTCAAAATAGCGGCCGCGCGGGTTATTGAAAATCGGCCAAGTGCTGCCGGTATCCATGCGCTTGAGCACCATGCACAAACCCGTCGCGACCGAGGGGTCGGCTAAGGTGCGATCGCCAAAGACCCCCTCGAGCGCTTCTTTGAGAGGAGTCACATCATAAAACGACTTCCAGAGCTGCAGCTTTTTCTTGCCAAAAATATTGCCACCAAGATCGAAGTAGAACTTCTCAATCTCGCTAACGGCCATACCGATGGCCAGGCAGCCGGCAATAATCGAGCCCGTGCTGGTACCACCAATGAGGTCGAAGTAGTCCCGCAGTCGCAAGTCGGGGTTTTGATGGCGATCGCGCAGCAGACTCTCAATTTGCTTCAAGAAGCCTAAGGAGAGCACCCCACGAATGCCGCCACCATCTAGGGCCAGTATCCGTTTGGGCCCCGGTGCCGTCAGTCGCTCGAGAACTTTGCTATCTGCTTCAGCCATCTTTAGATCTTTCCCTGTTCTGGGCTCACTGCAAAGATAAACGCTTTCACCTCAATCGGCTTATCGCTCGCGCCAACTCCTAAGAAGAGCCGAGGCAAGGATAATACCAATTCTGCAAATTGTGGCGTGGTGTTGACTTTTCTGTACTCATCCAAAGGTTTGGCAAGCTACATTCGGTCGGGGTCAATACCCAAGGCTCTCAGCCGTTCGCGCAAGCGGGCATTCTCTGCTTCTGCGAGGTTAGCTCTGCGGCCTTCCCGCTCGGCCACCTCTTCTGTTGTCGGCACCAATTTGCCCTCGGGGCTGAAAAAGCGCAGTTTTTGCTCGCGAATGCCCAGGAATAGCTGTAGCTGTTCGCTCCACAGTCGGCCCTCGGCATTGGGCTCCAAAGGTT
>CAYTBI010000032.1:0-42825 GCA_964435975.1 uncultured bacterium | reverse complement strand
CAAGAGCTGATTTTATGGAAAATTACAGGGATAGGCTATTAATCGAAGTACCCTTGAGCAGAGCTTGCAGCGATCTATCGTGTATTGTGGGGATTCCCAATGGACGTTTCTCATTTTTCCCTGGTTTTGGTATCCAAACCCGCCGAACGGGTTTGGCTTTTTTCCCAGGCTTGAGGTGCCCTACCAGATTCAGACGCGCTTTTGGGGATAGAGATTTAATTCCATCCACTCCTGCCGTCTTTTTACCCTGGTTATCTTGTGGGCACCTCGATTTATTCGGATGTAGCAGGGCTTGATAACGAGATTTCAGGGGTTTCAGGCGCTGCATCGGCCAGCTATGCCAATTTTTCGAGGTGCCCTTGTGTTACCCTTCGAATCGCTAGTACCTTGGCGGACCAAGACCTAATCAACGTCTTTTGGAGTCGGCGAACTGCCTTAACATCACCACGACTTGAGGCTCGATAGATCCGCTTTTGCAGCTTAAAGATGCGACGCTCTACTTGTTTCCAATCGATTTCATTCCATCTTTCGATAGTTGTCCTCGATTGGGTTACAATGTTAGCGTCTATCTTCCATTCCATCCTGACAGGATTGTCGGCTTTAGACATATAGCTGATACTTGTGGCTCTATCTTCCACGCTGTCGTGGGTCCGTCAGCTTATCCCTGGTATTATCCAGGGCATTCGCTTCTGACCCAATCTCTCCTTCGCCATACCTGGAAACCCAGATTTTGCGTCTTAGCTGACTACTCGGATCATCAACCTTTAGTCCGAGAGTATTGGCGAGGGTTACTTCGTTCCTGATGACCATTGTTCGAACCTTTAGAGTGATACTTTCCACCGGGTTTATTTGGGAGTGCTTATTGGTCGGTTGACAAGCTGCCAATCCCGTATCCCATGCCTTTTGGCTCCAGTGTTCCAGCCTTATTTCACTGGTTAAAATTCACGATGGTTCAAGCGTATCTTCGATTACTCTACTCGTGGGTTCCTGCTAGACGGGATTCCGGATTGGGCTTCCAGTTACCGCCGTTTATCCCCGCTTTATCCTTTTGATAGCTAGTCTCTAGATAGGGGATATGCTGTCACTTCTGCACCTGAAGGATAGGTCTTTCACCTATATGGTCATCAAGTTGTCAGGGTTTTGGTTCAGCCTATACGAGGGGCTGAGAGCCCTGCCGGGGTTACACTTTAGCCATAAGAAGCTAGCGTTTTGTCCCGAACGAATCGCACTGTCAAGAATTTTGTGTAAGTGGATAAACCTCAGTCCAAAAAACAATCGGGATGCTCGATAGAAAACATTGCGATAGTGCTGAATTGTAATGGTGAGTTGCAGTCTCTACGGGGCCCGGCTCTCACAGTACCGTCCCTTGCATTCGGCTGCAACGTGCCGAATGCCCAGTCAACCGCTCTGGGGCGGTTGACTGGGGCAATTGGTTGCCTCAAGTGTCTGGCGGCTTGGCCCGATACTCTCCCCGTGGTTCTGCGGCCTTAGGGGTGGCGGCTCGCTTGGCGTACTCCTCAAACTCCACTACAGTCTCGTTATGGCGGCGCTCGGCAGTGCGCTCTTCAGTGGTGTCGGCAGCAACAACCTCGTAGAGCACCGCTCGCTTATTGGCGTCGCTCCCTTTTCTCAAAATTCGCCCCAAACGCTGCACGAACTCCCGCGTCGAACCCGTCCCCGACAAAATAACCGCCACGCGCGCTTCCGGCACGTCCACGCCTTCATTGAGCACGTGGGAAGTCACCAGCGTGGTGTATTGGCCTTCCCGAAAGCGCTGCAACATGTCGTGGCGCTCTTTCACGGGGGTTTGGTGCGTGAGCGCTGGAATTAAAAACGCTTCAGAGATACGATAGACCGTGCGATTGTCATTAGTAAAAATCAAGATTGGCTCTGGGGCATGGCGCTCGACCAGCTCGGCTAAAACCGTTAATTTCTCCTCAGTACACAGCGCCAGCTCTTTAGCCTCCCGGTGGGCCAGCATCGCCCGACGACCCGCCGCCGATCGCGCGCTCTCGCGCACGAACCGCTGCCAGCCCTGCAAGCTGCTGAGATAAATTTTCTTCTCCCGCAAAAACCGATCGCGCTCGCCCAGCGCCGCCTGATAGCGCTCTCGCTCGCTGGGGGCAAGCTCGACTTTGATGCGAACCACATCATAGGGCGCGAGCGCCTGCCCGGAGAGTTCTAGGGCCTCGCGCCGATAGACCACCGGGCCAATTAACGTGTCTAGGTCGGCGTGAGCGCCGTCGCTGCGGTCGGGCGTGGCTGTCAGGCCCAGGCGATAGGGCGCAATCGAAAACTCGGCAATGCTGCGATAAAAATCTGTCGGCAGGTGGTGGCACTCGTCGAAAATCAAAAACCCGTAGCGGCTGCCGAGGGCCTCGGCATGGATGGCAGCGCTATCGTAGGTGGCCACCAGAATTGCCGCGCGATCGCGCGAGCCGCCACCGAGCAACCCCACTTCTGCTTCGGGGAATGTGGCTTTTAGCTGGGCATACCACTGGTGCATCAAGTCGAGGGTGGGCACGATCGCTAGCGTCGGGTGCCGCAGGGCGGCAATGGCCAAGAGCGCCAGATAGGTTTTGCCCGCTGCCGTCGGCAGAACGACCACCCCGCGCTGGCGCGCCTGCTGCCAGGACTCGAGGGCCGCTTGCTGGTGTGGGTAGGGGGTTTTTGCGAGCTGGGCCGAGCCTGCCAGGGGCTCCCACGCCCCGGCCGCATCAATAAAGTCGGTGCGCTCCGACTCGAGAGCAGCAATCAGATTGCCATAATGCAGCGCCGGAATGCGAAACTTCTCGACGCGATCGTCCCAGGTGGCAAAATCAATCCAGGCTTTGCCGCGTGGGGGTGGGTGCAGGATGAGGGTGCCGCGATCGAACCACAGCCTGGGTTTGCGGGGCATGAACCGCTACCGGGAAGTTATCCTGATGGGGAGTTTTCACACCGCAACCTTAGCTCAAACCCCCCGTAACAGCCATCAACAGCCCCCGGTCGCTCATGGTCGAACCCCTCCATTACGAAGACTCCCAGCGCGTTCGCGTCCTTAGCGAAGCGCTGCCCTACATTCAAACCTTCGCGGGTCGCACCGTGGTCGTTAAGTATGGTGGCGCGGCCATGAAAGAAGAAGAACTCAAAGATCGCGTCATTCGCGACATCGTGTTTTTGGCCTGCGTGGGGGTGCGGCCGGTGGTGGTTCACGGGGGCGGGCCAGAAATCAATAGCTGGTTGGGCAAACTTGCCATCGAACCCCAATTTAAAAATGGCCTGCGCGTTACCGATGCCGACACGATGGATGTGGTGGAGATGGTCCTGGTGGGCCGGGTTAATAAAGATCTCGTCGCGCGCATTAATAATGCTGGAGCGCGAGCTGTGGGGCTGTGCGGCAAAGATGGCGGTCTCATCGAAGCGCGCCCCCAGGGTGATGAGAGCTACGGTTATGTTGGCGAGGTTAGCGCCATCGACACGCGCTTGGTCGAGTCTCTAGCAGCCAGCGGCTACGTGCCGGTAATCTCGAGCGTGGCTGCCGACAAAAGCGGCCAAGCCTACAACATCAATGCCGATACCGTTGCTGGCGAGATTGCAGCCGCCCTCGGGGCCGAGAAGCTCATTTTGCTCACCGACACCCCTGGCATTCTCAAAGACTTCCACAACCCCGACACGCTCTACGATCGCCTCAATATCCAGCAAGCCCGCGATCTCATCGCCTCGGGTATTGTCAGTGGCGGCATGATCCCGAAGGTGCAGTGCTGCGTGCGATCGCTCGCCCAGGGCGTTCGTGCCGCTCATATCATCGACGGGCGCGTTCCCCACGCGCTGCTACTCGAGATCTTCACCGATGCTGGCATCGGCTCGATGCTGGTCGCTTGAGATGGAATTTCCAGATCCTCCCGTATCTCGCCGGGCGGCTGCCCCCACGATCCTGCTACTGGGGGCAATTGTCTCCATTCAAATTGGTTCGGCGCTGGCCAAGTCTTTATTCGACCTCACGACGCCGGGGGGCGTTGTTTGCCTGCGCCTGAGCTTCGGGGCAGCTGCCCTTTGGCTGACCTGGCGGCCGCGCTGGCGGCCTCTGGTGCGCCAGCACGCGAGCTTAGTGGTTGCCTACGGCCTGGTGCTGGCAGCCATGAATTTTTCCTTTTACAGCGCGATCGCGCGCATTCCCGTCGGCATCGCCGTAGCCCTCGAGTTTGTCGGGCCGCTGGGGTTGGCGGTCGGCCTGTCGCGGCGCTGGCTCGATGGGGTCTGGGTGTCGCTGGCAGCAGCAGGAATCGCGTTGCTGACTCCCTTGGGGGGCTTCGCCCTCGATAGCACTGGTGTTGGCTTGGCCTTGCTCGCAGGCGGCTTTTGGGCGACCTACGTGGTGCTGGCCGCGCGGGTCGGGCGGGTGTTTCCGGCCAGCGAAGGCTTGGTCTGGGCGATGAGTGTCGGGGCGCTGGCACTGCTGCCAGTGGGAGTTAGCAGCAGCAGCCTGCTGCAGCCGCGTGTCTTGCTGTTGGGGGCGGGTGTGGCCCTGCTGTCTTCGGCCATTCCTTATTCGCTCGAGCTGGAGGTCTTGCGATCGCTGCCGGTGCGGGTTTTTGGAGTCATGCTGAGCCTCGAACCCGTCGCGGCAGCCCTAGCAGCCTGGGTCGTGTTGGGAGAAAAGCTGTCGTTGCGAGCGGTGGTAGCTATCGGAGCGATTAGTTTGGCTGCAGCCGGTGCGGCCAGGTTTCAGACAGAGGCCGAGAAAACACGCAATTCAACGCCCTAGCTCGTTGTCAAATGTAGTTTTGTCCTCAGATCGATACTCGATCTGCAAAATTCATCTGAAAATATGTAGTCTGGAATACATGCATGCTAAAGTGCATCTGCGAATATACCCAAATCAACGAGCTTTGTTGCTCGGGTCTGATGTCTTGTCTGTATTTGGTGTGAGAGGAAGGAAAATTGAAGATTAATCCACTGCGGGGGACCCTAGCGGCTCTCCTGGGTTGTGCGACGCTGAGCGCGGGCACCGCTTTTGCTGAAGAGCAAATTACAACCGAGCCCTCGGCAACCCCTGCCCTGCCCATCGAGACTTACGATTTCAATCCGGATGGCACGGCCGATCCAACCGTTAGCCAGGTTACCAGCGTCAATCAGTTACGAGATGTATCGCCCGACGACTTTGCCTTCGACGCGCTCAGGAACCTCGTCGAGCGCTACGGTTGCATCCGGGGCTATCCCGATGGAACATTCCGGGGCGACACGTCACTGAGCCGGTTCGAATTTGCTGCCGCGCTTAATGCTTGCTTGCAGTCGATCGAGCAGATCTTGGAGGTTCCGGAACGGCGAGCCGAAGTCACGACCGAAGATCTGCGCGTGCTCTTTAGCCTGCTAGAAGACTTCCGAGCCGAGGTCGCGTCGGTGCGCGGCCGCGTTGACGGTCTCGAAGGTCGCGTTGACACCCTAGAAGCCAACCAGTTTTCGACGACCACTAAGTTCTCTGGTGAGGTTGCCTTCACGGCAGCCGACTCTTTCGGGGGCAGTGGCGGCCTCGATCCGGACGATGATGACATCTCCGAGACCTTCTTCACCGGGCGCATCCGCTTGAATTTTGTCACGAGCTTTACGGGCAAAGACCAGCTGTTCACTCGTCTCACGGCCGGTACGACTGGAAACACCCTCCAGGACGAACTCGATACTCGAGAAGGCCGCTTTGCCTTTGACGGCTCTCCCGGAAATCTGGAAGTTGCCCTCGATCGCCTGCACTATCGCTTCCCGATTACAGAAGACCTCACAGCCGTGGCGATGGCGGTACTCGGCGGTCACCACTTCTACGCTGACACCTTCAATGATGGCCTGGAGGTTGGCGGTGGGGCTAATGGTGCTCTGGGTGCTGGTAGCGAGCGGAGCCCATTTTACCGCCTTGGCATTAGCGTTCCGACTGTCGGCATTGGCTTTTCTTACAATCCCGACAATATTTTCCGATTTGATTTTGGTTATCTAGCGCCTAACGGCTCCGATCCGTCCGATAGCAATGGCATCTTTGACGGTAGCTTCTCGGCCCTGGGTCAGTTATCCGTTGCGCCCCTCGACGGTCGCCTGCGCGTGGGCCTCACCTATATCCGCGGCCTCGACATCGACCGAGGTCTATTTGCCACCACTGGAACCAACCTGGCAAACTTTGATAACGATGCTGACGACACGCTCGGCCCTGGCGGCACGGACCTGGGCTTGTTTGACAATGCCGTCAGCACCGATAGCTTCGGCTTCCAGATGTTGTTCGACGTCACGCCCACTGTCAGCCTTCGCGGTTGGGTCAGCTTTACCGATGCTGACTTTTTTGGTGACGATGCCGACGGAGATATCCTGAGCTGGTCGGCAGTTTTTGTGGTCAAAGACCTCATAAGACAGGGGAGCTTGGCTGCCCTGAGCTTTGGTGCCGAGCCCTATCTCACCGATCTAGAATTCAACGGCGAGGAGATCGACCTCGACGGCGCTCCGGGTGACAATGATGTCGGCGACGACATTCCCTTCCGCCTAGAGGGCAGCTACAAGTTCCCACTCCGGAGGAACATCACCGTGACCCCGGGCCTCATCGTCCTGTTCTCTCCCAACCAAAACTCTGACAACGATACGGTCTTCATCGGCGCGCTGCGTACGACCTTCACCTTCTAACTCCTAAAAGAGGGCTCGAGTTATAGAAGAGGCCGCGCCAATACCAGTATTGGTGCGGCCTCTTTTTTTGTGTCTGGCTCAATTTGCAGCGTGCCGATGTATTCCCCCTGCTGATACCGCTCCATGGTGCTGGGCACTCGACCGCCCACCTCCCGAACATCGACTAGTACTGCCTTGCGGTCGGCTTCAATTGCCGCGCGAAACGCTCGCTCCCACACGGCCAACGCAGCATCGGGCTCGAACTTGCCCTGGCTAGTGCAGGTAGACATAACCGGGCTGCAACTCAACCCGAATGTTAATACTTGTCATTCTCCCCCCTAGGAGATGCGGTTGAGTGTCGCGGTCGCACCGTGCCACCTTGGGCTGCTTTTGTGTAAAGCATGCAATCTCGGTCGGAATTCCTTTATTGGCAGGGAGGACAACCCAAGGTAGCTGCCCGTCGGCCTGGGGCTATCGACTCAGATCTCGGCTACTGCGTAATGTTCGACACGAGCGATCGGGGGGGTACGCCGGCGTTCTTCGATAAAGCGATCGTTCATGGGGAGTAGTCTCCCGTTGCGATCGCGCGGGCCTGTAAGATTTACTCAATGTTTCGCCGAGCGCCAAAAGGATTCGATCCCAATGACAGCAGCCACCACTCCCACTTTCTGCCAAGGCATTCAAAACTTTGCTGAGAGCCTGCCCGAGTTTGAGAAATACGGCCAAACTCCAGCCATTGCCGCGGGCGCTACGGCGATCGCCTCTCCTGCCGACCCAGCAGGCGTTTATCAGACACTTTTGGCCGCTGACGCCCTGCGCTACTTGACCGTGCAGATGACCGCCTCAAAGGCGTCCGGTCACCCGGGAGGCTTTGCCAGTATTGCCGACACGATTGCGGCTTTGGTGATGCTGGGCTACAAAAACCTGATTACCGAAGTCGGCCACCACGCCCCTGGCTTCTACAGCAATAAATTTCTCGATGGCTCCCTCGAAGCCATGGGCATCGAAACCATCGCCCAGCTGTGCGCGCGGTTCCGAGAAACCGATGGCCTCCTGGGGCACCTCTCCGGCCAGATCCCCGGCCTCCTCAATCCAGCCGGTCCCCTCGGCCAAGGCCAGCATTTTGCTATGGCCGGAGCCAAACTTCATCCAGGCGTTCTCTTCCCCGTGACCATCGGCGATGGCGGCCTGGGAGAACCTTACATCATGAGTAGTTTCGGTCACTTTCACACCGCCTTCCCTCAAGCCACCAATTTTTTGCCGATTTTGGTTTGGAATGGCTTCTCCCAAGAGCACCACAGCATGGTGTCGCTTAAGACCAATGCTGAGATGATTGCTTATTGGCAGGGGAATGGCTTCGCCGAGATCGTGCTGGTAGATGCCAAAGACTTCGACGACGCCAACCAGCCGGGAGCTTATGTCGATAGCACCGAATTTTCTTTGGAGAAACGCTTGGCCTTCACCCAGGCCATTCTCGAGGCAACCGATAGAGCGGCCAAATCTGCCCTAGGTGGCAAGCTGACGGTGCTGATTGTCAAGCAACTTAAAGGGGCGGGCGTCCACAAACGCGGCGCTAAATCTCACAACCTCTACCCCGGCGACACCCTCGAAAAAGACTACATCGTCGCCGCTCTCAAGGCTCGCGCCCTGACTCCGGCTGCCTGGCAGCTCGTGCGGGACAATTACAGTCGCGCTGGTGGCGGCCCAGCTGCCGAGACGGTGGTTACCGAGCGAGTTTTACCCCTGCCCGATTTGGGCGCGCTCCCGCTCGAGGAGTTCCCCATCGATGGCGAGAAAAAGGTGGCCACAACCGCTATGGGCGAGCTGGCTGCCTGTGTCGGGCAAAGGGATCCGAATTTCGTGGTTGCCAATGCCGATGGCAATGCGGCCTCGGGCATCAACAACATTAACGTCGCGCTGAAGATCGTCCACCCCACCCCCGATGAGGACTACTTCCAGGGACCAGAAGGTCAAGTTTACGAGCCCCTGAGTGAAGATGCCTGTGCGGGCCTGGCGGCGAGCTTGGCGCTTTTCGGAGCGCGCACACTGTGGTGCTCCTACGAGTCGTTTGCAATCAATGGCCTGCCGATTTGGCAAACCGTAACCCAGGCTATGGCCGAGCTGCGCCGTCCGACACCTTCGACCGTTACGCTATTTACCGCTGGCGCCCTCGAGCAGGGCCGCAATGGCTGGACCCACCAGCGACCGGAAATTGAGAATTACTTCGCAGCCATGATGCGCAATGGCAATATCTTTCCGCTGTTCCCCTGCGATGCCAACAGCATCCAGGTCTGTTACGACTGGGCGCTGACGACTTTCAACAAGGGCATCACGATTACTGCGAGTAAGACGCCCCTGCCGATTCGCAGCTCCTTCGAGCAAACGCGCCAGGCCCTCCAAGAGGGGGCATTCGTCCTGCAGGAAATCCCTGGCGATAAAACCGTGGTCCTGGCAACCATTGGTGATATGACCCTGATTCCGGTCCTCGAAGCTGCCGAGCAGCTCAAAGCCGCCGGCATTGGGTCGAAGGTCGTGTCGGTTGTTAGCCCGCGTCGCCTGTATCGTCCGAGCGATGTCGCCTGGGATACTTGTAGCGAAATCGACGGCGGCTTCCTCGACGGGGAGGGGTTCGATCGCCTCTTCGGGGGCGATGCCCTCTTGGGGGTCACCGGGGCCGCCAGTGCCATGCTCGAGCCAGTGATGCTGCGGAGCGCTTGCCCCCGCGACGTTCTCGCCTGGAAGCGCGGCGAAACGGCAGCGAGCGCGGCTAAGGTGATGGCAATTAATGGCCTAACGGCGGAGAATATGGTCGCGCGGGCCGAGTCGTTGCTAGGCGAGCCTTAGCAACAAGACCTAGGGAGAGCGGTTTCCGGCTCCTAGGTCCCCCGACGGCGCGCGGGACCGACAAAAAACTCGCTCAAGCCCTCTCCCAACAGCGACATCCCCACGACGAGTAAGGTCATCGCCAGGCCGGGGAAAAAGGCCGTCCACCAAATACCCGTGGGCAGAGCATCCAGGGCCTGGCGCAGCGAATAGCCCCATTCCGGCACGGACTCCGGCACGCCCAACCCCAAGAAGCCCAAGCCCCCCAGGATCAATATGGCATCGGCCGCATTGAGAGCAAAAAGAACTGGCACGCTTTGGACGACATTGCCGAAGATGTGCCGAGCGAGCACCCGCCAAGGCGATGCGCCCAAAGCTTGAGCGGCCTCGACGAATAACTCGGACTTAACGCTGGTGGTATGGTTGCGAACGACGCGAAAATACTGCGGCACGTAAGCGATGCTCACGGCGATCGCCGCATTAACCACGCCGCGCCCGACGACAAAGGCGAGCGTCGCCGAGAGCAACAGCCCGGGCAGAGCATAGGTCGCATCCATAAAAAAGACCAACAGGCGATCGAGCTTGCCCCCGAAATAACCGCTAGCCAATCCCAGCGGCACTCCCAAAACCAGACTCAGGCCCGTGGCTAAGGCGACAATTTGGAGGGCGACCCGCGAGCCAAATAGCGTGCGCGAGAGTACGTCGTACCCCTGGCGGGTGGTGCCCAACCAATGCTCGGCGCTCGGCGGTGCGTGAATCGGAAAGCTCAATGAGTCCGACGGATCGAGTAGCCACCCCCAGCTCACCATCAATGGAGCCAGCAGGGCGATCGCCCCGAACAGAGCCACCAGCGCCGCGCCCACCCCCAGCAGCACGCGCGCGTAGCTAAAACGAATCGACGAGCCAGCGGCGGGAGTTAGAGTCATGGGTTCGGCGGCGAGAGTTTAGAGCATTATGGCCCATCCGACCGCAGGCGATCGCCTCAGGTTTCCGGGGAGGTGTCTTCGAGCCCCAAGCAGCTGCGATGGTAGAGCCAGCGAGATTTCATGCCTTTGAAGCAAACGGCATCGCTGCCATCGAGGTCTTCGCCGCAGCGGGAGCACTGGTGGGCGCGCTCGGAATGCCAGGGCTTGTCTTGGCGTTGGACGAAGCTTGCTGGCTCTAAGCCAAAGGGCAATTTGGCTGCCAGACGCCGGTGTAGGTCATCGGGTGAGATCTCGGTCGTGGGCCGGACGGCATCCCAGTTGTCGCAAGCTGCCCGATGGAGCAGCTCGATGGCGGCGTAGCGTTTTTGGGCTTCGGCAGCGGGGAAGGGCGAGCGGTCGGGGTGCTCGCGCGCGCGCAGCTCTTGGTAGCCATGCTGGCTGCTGCAGTTGAGCTCGGTCAGGCTGGTGGGGCTACCTAGCACTAGCATGGCAGGAGACGCTTCTGTACCGTTGAGGGGCTCGCCTTCGGGCAAGAGGCCGCGGACGGCTTCTTGCAGGTGTTGCAGGGAGGCCTGCAACTCGTCGATGGCAGCTTGCATCAGCTCGACACTCGCGCGGGCGGGGTTCTTGCCAGCGGGCGGCGCGGCGGCCACAAGCTCGAGCTGTCGCGGTGGGTAGGGCAGATTAGCCGCGGCGGGAGAGTCGGGATGGCAGTAGACCAGCTCTCGCTCTACCCCCAGCCGGGCTAGGGCCAAGCGATTGGAGCGACTGCGCAAGTCGAGGTCGAACTCCGCTCGCAGCGCGTCCCAGGCAGAACGACTCCAATGGGTTCGCATCCATTGGTAGAAAAGCAATAGCTCCCGCTCGCTCTCCCCGCGCAGGGGATTGAGGGTCAGTAGGGCTTCGAGGTGCGTGCGATCGTAACCGTTCATAGCTACACGTGTGTCACGTATTTCAGGGGTCGGATCATGCCGCTTGTTGCAGGACGTGTTTGACGCGGTCGATGGACTCTGGCGCGGCATCGCCAAAGATCTCGCGGGCAATTTCGGGTTCCGTGCGGCCCAGGGCAAAGAGGGTTTGGATCTGCTCGGTGCTGCCGGTGGCAACGGGTCGCAGGCCACTCGACTCGGTGCGGGCTCCGGCTAGGGCGGCATGGAAGTCGATGTGGGCAAAGTCGAACTGGGGGGCGCGGGTCGCGGCGGGCATTGGGTTTTGCTGCTCGGTCAGCAGGGCAGTATCGGCATCTTGACGAACGGAGTTGCCCAAAGCCTGGCGCGCGCCACTGGTGACCGACTGCCAGAACGTCCCGAAGCGTTCGTTAAGGGCGTTAGGTAGGGCCGTCTGCAGATGAATCTCGAGGAGGCGGCAGGCGTAGGCGAGCTTGGCATCGGCGTAAGTGGCAGAGACGCGGTCGGCCAACCGGGAGATCGCCGCTTCGAGTTCGCGATCGTCATGGGCGCTGGTGATGGTCGCTTGGAGGGCCTGCAACAGATTGTCTGGCTGGAATGGCTCGGTCGTCATGGTGGATTTTTCTCCCTGTAGGAAATTTCTGTGACCGGTCTGTGAGGCTGCGGGGGCAGTCATCGCTTTTAGTATAGGAGTACTATATCTTAAAATTCGATAAGTGCAAACGATCTACTTTTTTTTTGAAGAATCCCGCTCGCCATCGACTCGCCGCCAGCCTGGGGGAGCGATGATTTGCTTGGCTTATTTGAGTTAAAAAATTTGCTTATGCCCAGACTGCTTGTGAAGCTCGCGAGGGGGCCTCAGCAGAGCATTAGGCATCAACCTAAAGGAAAGTAATTCGACCTGACGTTTGCTCGCTCGTTGCCCCGTTGGCGGTTTACCGATTGACATCCTCCGCACCGTGAACGACGCGGATTCCTCACCGCCTGGGTCTTACCCCTGGGCTGAATGGGGTTGACACACCCGGAAGGCTCGCCATCCCGCCTGGGAGATAGCCCGACTTAGACGGCGATTCTTCACCAATCGGCACCCGACATCATCCTGGAAGTCACTTCCAGGATGTAGGTGCCTCATCCCCGACACATTTAAATCCTCCAGGCAGACCAATTGGTTTTCTCGGACTACCTTGGTGGACAGCTTGTGCAGGAAATCTTGGCGAGTATCGGCTTGCTTGGCTTTGAGTTTGGTAACCACCAGGCGAGCCCATGCCCGGCGCTTTGAGCCCTTCGGGCGGCGGGATAGCTGGCGCTGGGCACGGCGCATCTTCCGCTCCAGTTGAGAATAATCCGGTGCAGCCACCTTCTCTCCCGTGCTCAGGGCCGCAAAGGTCTTGATGCCCAAGTCGATGCCGATGGCGTCGCGAATTGCAGGAGTTGAAATCGGCTCGACATCTACCACGAAGCTCAGAAAGTACCGTCCGGCTCGGTCTTTGATGACCGTGACCGAGGAGGGTTCTGTCGGTAACGAGCGAGACCACTGGACCTTAAGACTACCGATTTTGGCCGGGTAGACTTTTCCAGCTTGGTGCTGTCGTGCATCGGAGGCAACCTCCGATGCCAGCAT
This sequence comes from uncultured bacterium, assembly GCA_964435975.1. Classification (GTDB taxonomy): domain Bacteria; phylum Cyanobacteriota; class Cyanobacteriia; order Cyanobacteriales; family Rubidibacteraceae; genus CAYTBI01. The sequence continues at coordinate 29,932 of CAYTBI010000032.1, read as the reverse complement.
CCGCTTCTTGATGGAGAATCCACCCTTCCGAAAGCGGGCCGATTGACGGTTATCCTTCTTCTCGAACCGAGGTGGACGAACCTTCTGGCGACCATCAGGGATACCTGCTTTCTTCTTCTTGAGCCAACCAAAGAAATTGGAGAATGCTTGCCCTAGGTCTTGAATAGACTGCTGGAGAGGGATATTAGACACCTCGGCTAGCCAAGCACGTTCATCGGTCTTTTTAGCTCGAGTGATGCAAAGTTTCTGGAGGTCGCCAACCTTGAGAAGCTGCTCGGAAGCACGGCACAACGCCAGGGCATCATTCCACACCACACGGCAGCAACCAAAGACCCGAGCCAACTTGGTTTGCTGCTGATTCGTGGGGTAGATCCTGTAGCCATATCGTGCTTCCATGAGTACGAAAGTGCTATAAATCGCCCTGAAGGGCGAGCGAAGCGGGCATGGAACCCGCCTCACCCGCACGTCCGATCGATGCGAGCCCTGGATGGCAGTCAGCACGATCGCAGGAAACGTCGCCGAAACTCCTTACCTCGTCGAGAAATCGCGGAGCATACCTTCCACGGCACTAGACTTAATGTAGGCAAAGATTATGGGCAGTGACCAATGGCAGTAACGCTAGCGACACAGCTCCCCATTCTAGAAATAGAGGCATTCTGCAAGCGTTGGAATGTAACGGAGTTTGCCGTGTTTGGGTCGGTGCTCCGCGATGACTTCCGGCCTGATAGCGATATCGATGTGCTCTACACCCAATCCCCTGATTCTGACATGGGACTTCTTGAGCTTTCCAGGATGCGCCACGAACTGATGGAATTGTTTGGACGAGATGTAGATCTGGTTTGTAAGGAAACTCTCAAGCGCAACCATAATTCGATTCGACGCAGAAATATCATTGGCTCTGCACAAGTGCTTTATGCTGCCGGATGACCGTCAAGCCCTAGTCGATATTGTTGAAGCAGCTCGCCGAATTCAACGTTATATCAAGGGCATAACAAAGGCAGAGCTGGAAACCAATGATGAAAAGGGGTCGGCAGTTCTTTAGCAACTGTTAGTTCTGGGAGAAGCAGTCAAGCGATTATCTGCTGACTTGCGCGAGCAACGTGTAAATGTTCCGTGGAAAGATATTGCTGGAATGCGCGACATCCTAGCACATCAATACGATAAGATTCGCATCAATATCATTTGGAATGTAGTCATAAAAGGCATCCCCGAGCTTCTAGAGCAGGTGGTCCCCCTGGTTTTGGAGCCACAACCGGAACTAGAAAATGTACGGCCTGAGACGATGCCATCAGGTCCAGTAGGACCAGAACAAGAGCAGGCCGGGTTCATCGCCAGTGTTTTGCCCGGCCTGATTTCTATGGAGAATGCGGCGCGGCAATATGGGGATTCAAGGCTTCAAGGAGCTTTTGCTGTGGTCGTGATAGAAAATGGCTTGGGAGGGCTCTTCTATCAGGTTATGGAGGAGGAGCGTTTCCTGTTTTCCGTGACAATCCGAGATCGCCAGATAATCGAGGTCTCAGAATTCAACCTTGCCCCCGAGGAGCTTGACGGGGCAAGATCGCGGGTTGAGACTCAGAAGCACGCCTGCGAAGCTCTTCTGCAACAGATGCAGGCAATAGAAGCAGAAGACGATCTGGAACTTTGATGGTACAAAAGATCTATATAATTGGACGGAAAAGGAATTATCTCCACCAGCAATGGCCACCCTTTATCTCTGCGAAAAGCCATCCCAGGCGCGGGATATTGCCCGCGTCCTCGGTGCGAAGCAGCGCCACGAGACGTACCTCTCGGGTTCGGGCATAACCGTTACCTGGGCGCTGGGGCACCTACTCGAACAAGCACCGCCCGAAGACTACTGCGATCGCCTCAAGCCCTGGCGCTTAGACGTGCTACCGGTGATTCCCGAGGTGTGGAAGGTGAAGGCACGGCCCAAGGTCTCGAAGCAACTCAAAGCGATCGCGGGTTTGCTCGAGCAAGCGGATGAGGTGGTGGTGGCCACCGACGCCGACCGGGAAGGGGAGACCATCGGACGAGAAATTCTCGACCACTTTAAATATCGCGGCACCGTGAAGCGGCTCTGGCTGCGCGCCCTCGACGATGCTTCTATTCGCAAAGCACTGGGCATGGTGATGCCGGGGCAGAAAACCGAGCGGCTTTATCGGGCGGGCCTCGGACGGCAGCGGGCGGATTGGTTGCTGGGCATGAATTTGACGATGGCGACCACCGTGCTGTTTGGGGGCCGAGGGAGAGAGGGCGTGCTCTCGGTAGGCCGCGTGCAGACGCCGACGCTGAAGCTGGTAGTAGACCGCGATCGCTGCGTCGAGAACTTTAAGCCCTTGCCCTACTACGAATTGGTGGCCTACTTCAGCGATTGCTCCGAGGGAGAATTCGGGACGAAGTGGCAAGCTGCCGACGAACTAACGGATGCAGATGGCCGTTGCTTACAGCGGCCGTATGCCGAGGCAGTTGCAGCTAAGATTGCCGGGAAGCAGGGGCGCGTCGATAAGTTTGAGGAGATGCGGCAGAAGAAATCCGCTCCGCCTTGTTTTTCTCTCTCGGCCCTGCAGAAACTGGCCAACGCGCGGTTTGGGATTTCAGCCAAGGATACCCTAGCGATCGCGCAGTCCCTTTACGAGAAGCACAAAGCCACGACCTATCCCCGCACCGATACGGGCTATCTGCCGCAATCGCAATTTCCCGAGGCCCCGGACGTACTGGCGGCGCTGGGGGCGATCGATGCCAGCTTGCAGCCGCTGTTAGCCCAGTGCAATACGAGCTTCAAGTCCCCCGTCTGGAACGACAAGAAATTAACGGCCCACCACGGCATCATTCCCACGCGCAATCGCAACGTAAACCCGGCGGCAATGAGCGATCGCGAGTGGAAAATCTACGACCTCATCCGCCGCTATTACATCGCGCAATTCCTCGGGGATTGCGAGTTCCGGGTAAGAAAGGTTGAAGTCGGTTGCGAAGGCGAGCGGTTTGCCGCCAGCGATCGCGTGGTGATGGTGCCGGGCTGGAAAGCCGCGATCGCCCAGTCCGATGAGGATGAGGACAGCGAGGATAGCCTGGGCAAGATTCCACAGCTACAGGTGGGTGCAATCTTATCCCATCTGCGTTCCGCAATTGCCGATAAGCAGACAAAACCCCCCAGTCGTTTTACCGAGGGGACGCTAATCGCCGCGATGAAGAGCGTGGCGAAGTACGTCGAGGGGGCTGCAGCGAAGAAGATTCTCAAGGAGACCGCTGGCATCGGTACGGAAGCAACCCGCGCGGGCATCCTCGAAACGCTGCTGTTCCGGGGGTATCTGGAGCGGAAGAAGAAACAACTCATCTCCACCGAGAAGGGTCGCCGGTTGGTGGACTTGCTGCCAGATCGCATTACCAACCCGGCAACGACGGCGGTATGGGAGGAGGAGCTGGGTGCGATCGCGGCGGGGAAAGGGGATTTGAGTGCATTCCTCCAGCAGCAGCAAACTGTATTGCAGGCAGCGATCGCGGAGTTGTCGGCAAGCCAGCGGCAAAAGCCGGAGCTGCGAATTGTCAGTGCCGGCGAGGGCGATGCAATAGCCCCGCAAGGCTGTCCGAACTGCGGTGCCCAGATGGTGCTGCGGAGCGGGAGCAACGGCAAATTCTGGGGCTGTTCGACCTATCCCCAGTGCAAAGGGACCGTGGATGCGGGGTCTTCGAGGAAGGGGCGACCGAAATCTCCCAGTCGCCGCAAGCGGGCGTCAAATAGCGACCCGAAGAAAAATGTGAAAAAACGAGCGTGATGGGTGAATAATTGCCCAGCTGCAAATAATTCGAGGACGGTGGCGGGCTAAATACTCTCGACGATAAAAATCTCGAACTTGCAGAGCGATCCCACTTCAGGGTTAATGATATCGCCCACGAAAAAGGTTCCGTTAGGCTGGGGCGATCGTGTCCGGGAGCATCCCGATATAAAAGGAGAAAACTTAAGTGAAGCTTAAATTAACATTGGCTGTTATTTCGTTGTTTGTCACATGCGCCCCAGCTATCGCACAGCAATCCCTGCAGTCTGGACCCCGCGTGCTCAGGGGAGTGTATGCCGATTCTGATGGCATGCTTTTCTATACACAGGGCGATCGGCTTCAGAGTGTTTCCGGTAGCTGCCCGACAAAGGTCTCGGTGGGTGCTGCTGGCATACGGCACCCCCGCGCGAAAGCGATCGAACAATCGGGTGGGTCAGTGACAAAGAAAAGTGGGCAATTTTTTGCTGAGAGTGATGTTCGCATGTTCGTCTCAAAGAACAATCCGAACTATGTGGGCATTGTCAACATCCTAATGCGATACAGCATAGGCGAACTGTGGGACAGGGCAGTTTTCTTGACCTACCGGCGCGATCCAAGGGGCAGGGATTGTCATGCCGAAATTATCGGCGTTGGGGCTGGAATTCACTAAATCGCCCTCGATCTCTTGCTCTGGCTCAACTTGAATCCCCAGCTCCCATAAGACTCATCCTATCGTTACGTAATCTCAAATTCAGCTGAAGGCGGGCTCCATGCCTTGATTAATCTGTAAGTATGCGTCTGGCCTCCAGCCGCGCCCGACGTTGCTCGCGTAGGCCTGCATCTGCTATCGCGATCGCCTCATCGAGCGAAAGGATGAACGCATCCAACTGCCGACCGGCTTCGCGCAACTGACGAACTTCCCGTTTCCGGGTCTCTGCATCGGGAATTCGGGATTGCTGAGTCATGACAAATTCCAGTTCTGCTTGATTTCGCGCGTACCGGCCTTACAGGCTGCTAGGGATGCCTCCCCCTGTTCTATGGCCTAGCTCAATGCCTCCAACATAGCAGAGGGGGCCACCGGCTGAGTTTCAAGAACCCTTAACAACAATACGTATAGCCTAGAAAAGGACGTCAAAAGCCGTTCTCGGTTAGATTGCAACTCATCTAGTTCCGGTAGCGTCTCATCGGTCTCGCCAAAATCCTGGAACACCCTCCACTCCACTGCAGAGGCTTCCTCAATCTCCACAGCAATCTGCTGCTGCAGCCGAAACAGTGTCGTCAGGGTTGCCTCGGGTAATTTTGCCATCAGCCATGTTGGGTCAGATTAGCCACCACAGGATATCCCACCTCGGCGAGTGCGATCGCACTCCCAAGAGTTCCGACAGTACATGGGGTATTTCAGATAGTAAACGCGGGGACTTTGAATCCTCGCGTCTATCAAGGAGTCAGATTGTCGGAGATAGCGTCGAAGAAAATATTTGACCTCTCAAAACTCTTCTCCAGTATGGTTTTTATCGATTTGAGTCTCGGACTGAAAATCCCCGTGTCCCCAGTTCAAATCTGGGTCTCGGCATAAAAGATGGAAATTCCACAGCAGCGCCATCGCCCGCAAATGCAGCCGAGCTGAATTAGGCGCTCTCAATAGGATTCGACATGAGCCGCCCACTCCACAAAATCCACAAGAACCAGACTCGGGCTAGCAAGAAGCGGAAAAACCCTATGAGAGTCTTGGCGACCGGGCGAGTGCTTTGGGTGTTATTCTCGAGCGCCCGGTACCGGCACGGGAATGATGGCTTCGCGGTCGGTGACTCGACCGTCGCCTGCAACCCACACGAGCTCGATGTTACGAACGCCACCTGCCCCCAAGGTGACAAGGGTATAGTTGCGCTGCTTGCCACCGCCTGCATCTTCGATAATGCGCGGCACGCAGGCAGCGTTGACATAAATCGTTCCCAGCTCGTCGATGACTGCTCGCGTCCGCACCCGATCGCGACGGTGCTTGAGGTGGTGGTGCATGTGACCGAAGGCAACGAGCGGGATGTGCTTGCCTAGGGTCCGGGTCTTGGCGATTGCCTCTGTGAGGTCCGGATCGCCAAAGTCACCCCCCTCGTCTTTCCAGTCGCGGCCGCAGATATCGGCCGGGTCGGCTCCGAGTCCTTGCGGTCCGTTGTGGCTCAAGAAAATAACCCGCTGGGCCCGCGCGGCAGCAGCAGCGGCAACAATGCGGGCGGTCGATTCGGCAAAGCTGCCCACATCAAACCGTTCGCGATAAAAACGCTCGTTGCGCCACTCATTGCCACCCCAACTAAAGGGCCGGCCGCCCACAATCGAAAGCTGCCAATCGGGAAAATCTTTTTTGTTGTAGCCAATGTGGGCATCGCCCAGGAGGTCGATTTGCTCGCGAACGCGGTCTTCTTTTTCGGGATTGTAGGGGCATTTCCTGCGCCCCCAATCGGAGGCGGTGTACCATGCATCGTGGTTGCCAAAGGCCACAGCCTTAGGAAGCTCGATTGCGGCGATCGCCCGGACGATCTCGACGGCTTCGTTACCGAAGTCGCCTACAAAGAGGACGAGCCGAGCCCCTAGGGCTTGCAGGGCCGCCAACTCGGCTGCCGCTTCCCAGCGGTCGTGAACGTCGCCGACGATCGCAATCTGGATGGGTTCGGACATCTCAATCGTGCTTCCCGGTTTTCCCTTTACGATACTGGAGACTGCTGAGAAGTCCGATCTGGCTCGGGAGCGCGCCGTTACCGTCGCATCAGCTCTCCAATGCCTGCTTGAGATCGCGACAAAAAGCTTCGACAGCAGGTAGCCCCTCGTCGGCCAAGCGGCGCACGATCGCGCTGCCCACAATGGCCGCATCGGCCCCCCAAGCTTTGACCTGGCGAGCTTGCTCCGGGCTCGAAATTCCGAACCCCACGCCAATGGGCTTATCGGTAACCGCGCGCATCGACGCCAGCAGATCGGGCACGCGCTCGCTGACACAGGCCCGAGTGCCCGTAACGCCGGTAACGCTTACCAAATAAATAAAGCCGCGCGACTTTTGGGCGATGCGCGCGATGCGCTCGGCTGGGGAGGTCGGCGCGACCAATAGCGTCACCTCTATGCCGCGCTCGGCAGCGGGCTCTAAAACCGAATCGGCCTCTTCTAAGGGCAAATCCGGGACGACGAGACCCTTGACGCCGGCTGCCGCCAGGCGATCGAGGAATGCTTCGGGTCCCTGGGCGTGAATGGGATTGTAATAGCTAAATAGCACGATGGGTGCCTGCAAGGTCGGGGCCACCTCCCGCACAATGCCGAGCACGTCAGCGAGGGTCGTGCCTCGAGCCAGGGCGCGGGTAGCCGCAGCTTGGATGGTCGGTCCGTCAGCCAACGGATCGGAGTAGGGTACCCCCAGCTCGATAAAATCCGCACCAGCCCCGTCGAGAACCTTTAGCGCTGCTGCGGTGGTCTCCAAATCTGGATCGCCGGCTGTAATAAAGGGCACCAGGGCACAGTGGGATTGCTGGCGCAGGGCCGCAAACCGTTCGGAAATGGCACTCATCGGTAGTTCTTATATCGGTAGTTCTTATATCGGTAGTTCTTATTCAGAATTTCTATTGCTATTTGAGCGGTATTTTTCTAGCTCGATTAATCGTCGAGCCCCGCACGGGTTCAATCTGCCCGGTCAGCAGCGCCCTCAGTATCTCCCCCCTGCAGGCGGGCCAATTCTTCGGGGCTCAGCTCCTCGAGGCGCTTCTGCAAAACGGCCTCGCGATAGTCGCGCAACTGCTGATTGAGTGTCATATCCTGCCGTAAGACGCGCGCTATGTAGCTGGCTGCCCAGCCAATCAAGCCGCCCACCAAAAGCGCCTGGCTCCAAATACCAGCAGAAATTCCGTCGAGGCCGAGACCTTGAAGCAGCAGATAGACCAGACCACCGGCAACGAAGACCCCGAAGGCAATCCCAATCGCATCCAGACGTCGCATGGGCAGATCCCTCAAAAAACTCCAATCGGGCTTCTAGCCGAGCTGGCGGCGGCGGGGTCGCAAGTTTAAGAAGGGGCTCAGCAGCAGCATCCCAGGGAAGTAAAGAAAGACCATGAAATACATAAAGGCGCGCTCGAAGGACCCCGCAACATACCAGCGCTGCTGCAAGTAGAAGTAAAGAATTGCAGGCACCACCAAAAGGTAAAGTCCGCCCAAAACCAGGTAAAGCGCGCCGACGAGTAAGGTCTCTTGGGGAAGAGAATCAATAAGGCCTTGCAAAATTGCCACGATCTGCCAGAAATTCGCTTCGTCCATGGTAGCGCCTTTGCAGCCTCGGCCCCGCCGCGCTCGTCAACTCGCCCAAACTAGCCCAAAGGCACGATCGCGACCCACTCTTTGTAGTCGGAGTCGCGGTTCTCGGTGATGGCTGCAAGCTTGTCTCGCAGCTTGTGGGTAATGGGGCGATCGCTCGGGAGCTTGTAGTTTTCGATCCGCTCGACCGGCGCAATCTTGGCAGCGGTGCCGCTCAAGAAAACCTCATCGGCAACGAACAGCTCCGACTTATCGACGGGGCGCTCTACCACTGGGATGCCCATGTCCCGTGCCAGGGTAAGGATGCTCGCGCGGGTGATGCCTTCGAGGACGTCTTGGTAGGTCCCTGGGGTGATGAGCTGGCCGTCGCGGACGACAAACACGTTCATTCCCGAGGCTTCGCTGACTTTCCCATCGGCTGTGAGCAAAATCGATTCGTCAAAGCCCGAGGCGACGGCTTCGGTCTTTGCCAGGGAAGACGTGATGTAGGCACCGCTAATCTTGCCGCGTAGGGGCAAACTACGGTCTTCTTGGCGGCACCAGGAGCTGATGCGGCAGCTAATGCCCTCGCCCGAGAGGTAGTCACCGAGGGGAATACCGTAAATAAAGAAATCTTTCTTGACATCGTGCAGGCGCGGCGCGATCCCCAAGTCCGAGGTGTAAACGAAGGGCCGCAGGTAAAAGGGCACCTGCGGCCGGTTGCGGCGCACGAATTCTTCGATGACCCCGCGAATTTTGTCCGCCGGCAGATCGAAGTGGAGGAACTTCGCGCTCTGGCTGAGGCGCTTGCTGTGGCGATCGAGGCGAAATAGCAAAATCCGTTGGGAGTCGCTCGGATCGGGCAGCCCGCGCATGCCGCCAAATGCCCCGGTCCCGTAGTGAAGCGCGTGGGTTGCAATCGAAATCTTGGCGTCTTCAAAAGGGACGAACTGGCCTTCAAAATAGGCGATCGGCAGAAAGTCTTGCATTGCTTGGCAGGCGTTTGCGCTTGGATTGTGAAGGTTTGTAAAGAACGGGGCGACACGGTTAAGTGCCTATGAACGCACAAATCGTTCTGGGTGTCAAGCCAACGTCGAAGAGCCAAAATCGGGAGGCACATCCTGCCAGCGGCCCTGGCCTACCGCCCGAATCGCCTCATCGAGGGCGATATCTCCGGTGTAGAGCGCCCGACCGACAATAGCACCCGTAACGCCAATACCTTCCAAGGGGACAAGGCTCAGCAAATCGCTGACGCTGCCGATGCCTCCCGAAGCGACGACCGGGATCGCAACGCCCGCCGCCAGCTCCCGTAGGGCTTCGAGATTGGGGCCCTCGAGAGTGCCATCGCGATGAATGTCGGTATAGACGATCGCCGCCGCCCCAAAGGTAGCCACCTGCCGGGCGAGATCGAGCGCTGCAATTTCTGAGGTCTCCAACCAGCCACGGGTGGCCACCCGGCCATCGCGCGCGTCGATGCCGACAACAATTCGCCCGGGGAACTCAGCACAAAGGGTGCGAACGCGCGCCGGGTTCTCGACAGCGATGGTGCCGACGATCGCGCGATCGACTCCGGCTTCGAAGAGCGCGACGATCCGATTGCGATCCCGCAGGCCGCCACCGACTTGAACCGGAATGGCAATGGCGCGAGCAATGGCCGCGATGGTCTCGGTATTGGTCGGCTCGCCTTTTTTGGCACCGTCGAGATCGACGAGGTGAAGCCGCGTCGCTCCAGCCGCCGCCCACTGCTGGGCCATGGCCACCGGGTCGTCGCTGAAGACCTCCGAGCGGGCATAGTCGCCGCGATACAAGCGCACGCACTGGCCCTCGAGGATATCGATTGCGGGAATGACTTCGAGCATGGCAGCGGCTATCTAATTCAATGCTTCTTCTTCAGCTAGGGTGCCTGCAAAGACCCGCTCGGCAGGACCGCTCATGTAAACGCGGTTATCGGCTGCAGACCACTCAATAAATAAGTTGCCCCCCGGCAGCTCTACGGTGCAGGCGCGATCGGCCAAATTATTCAGAACGGCTGCTACTACCAACGCGCAGGCCCCCGTGCCGCACGCCAGGGTTGCCCCCGCGCCGCGCTCCCAAACGCGCATCCTCAGGCGATCGCGGCCGAGCACTCGCACGAATTCGGTATTGACGCGCTGCGGAAAGGCCGGATGGCACTCAAACTGGGGACCGATGGCCTCTAGGGGCACCGCAGCGACATCACCGACGAAAACGATGCAGTGGGGGTTGCCCATGCTGACGCAGGTAACATCCCAGGTTTGGCCGGCAACTTCGAGGGGGGCTGCCACGACTTTCTCGGCTGGCGCTCCCAGGGTCGTCGGGATGTTTTCGGCCGCTAAGATAGGCTCTCCCATGTCCACCCGGACGAGCCCTCCGGGCAGCAGCTGGGGTGAGATTATCCCGGCGAGGGTGTGAATGCGGTAGGTTTTTGCGGCTGCATCTTCTGCGCCTTCAAGCTGGGCGAGAAAGCGCGCCAAACAGCGAATGCCATTGCCACACATCTCGGGCTCGGAGCCGTCGGAGTTGTAGATGCGCATGGCGTAATCTGCCCCGCCTGTTGCCGGCAGGGCAAAAATGACCCCATCGCCACCGATGCCGAAGTGACGGTCGCACAACTGCTGGGCCCGTGCGGGGGCAAGCAGCGGGCGATCGCCGTGGCGGTTATCAATCAAAATAAAGTCGTTCCCTAGCCCGTGATATTTGGTAAATTCAATTGCCATCCCCTGCAATCCCCCGGAAGCTTTAGAGCCGCCCTTGCCCCATGCCTGAAACACTCGATATCGGCCTGCCGAGCACGCGCTGGCTGCAGTCTCCTATCAAAGATAAAATAACCGTCGAACTCAAGCTAACCGTTGGCGAATCCCTCACAGGCCAAGTTCTCTGGCAGGATCCCGACTACCTTTGCCTTAAAGAAACCGACGGTACCTCAGTTCTCGTCCTGCGCCAAGCGGTTGCCTACATCCGCCCCAAAGCATGAAGCCGTGCCAGTATAGCAAGAAAATTCCTTCCCCATGCGATACTTAGCCTCTCTCGGTAGTTTGCTCGTACTCGCTGCCTTACCCGCTCGCGCCCTAGAAGTTCGTATCGTGCCTGAGTCTCCGCAGTTGGGGGACACGCTAGAAGTTATTGTCGAGCCCGATGGTGAAAATCCCGGCGAGCCCCAAGTTACCTTCGGCGACCGGGCCTACCCGGCCTACCCCATTGAAGGGAGTAACGGGAGCCGCTACCGCGCTCTGGTGCCGACGACCCCGCTAGACGACTCCGGCCGCATCGACCTTAAGGTATTTGGCAGCGGCCCCGGCAAGCGCCACTTTTTGGTGTGGCTGCGCGATCGCACCTTCCCGGTCCAGCGCATTTGGCTCTCGGGCTCGGCAAACCGTCCGGCAACCGAGAAAGAACTCGCCGCAGTCGCCGAATTTAAAAAGCTCGTCACCCCCGAGAAATACTGGCAGGGAGAATTCCGGGCTCCCAGTGGCGGCCGGATTTCGACAATTTTTGGCGTGCGCCGCTACTACAATGGCGAATTTGCCAGGAACTACTACCATCGCGGGGTGGATTACGCGGCCGGCACCGGCGCGCCGGTAGTCGCCCCGGCCGCCGGGCGCGTCGCGCTGGTGGGCCGCGAGAGTGAAGGCTTCCACGTTCATGGCAATGTCGTCGGGCTCGACCACGGCCAGGGAGTCACGAGTATCTACATGCACCTCAACAGCATCGAGGTGACGCCAGGGACGGTCGTCAGGGCCGGGCAGCGCATTGGGACTATCGGCTCGACTGGGGCCTCGACTGGCCCTCACCTCCACTGGGGACTCTACGTACACGGGCAAGCCGTCGATCCGGTGCCCTGGCGCAACGGCCGCATCCGCTAGAGAGCCACCCAAGTAGAGCCGCGAACTGCCTTTCTCCCCTGGGAGGGGTTTCAGAGGATCTACACTGCCGTTAGCCTAAAGAGCGTAGAGGTAAATCCATGCGCCCTCCGATTTAGGGTTAGCCGCAATCGGATGCGGGCATGGCTTCTCAAGTTTCTCAACGCGGCCGAGGTGAATCGATGGATATCGAAAAAGTCGTCGAACAAGCGCTCGGGGAAGGCCGCCTGACGCCTACGATGGAAGCGGAAATCGGCAGAATCTGTGAGGGGACCGACCGGCTCTCCTGGGAGGCATATGCGGCCCTCGATCGCCTGATGCAGGCCTTGCTCTCGGGAGGAGTCATCACCACCGACCGCAAGCAGTTTATCAACGTCATGGAAGAGCTGGTGACCACCGAAGCACTCCTCCAGATCGCTGAGATTGAAGCGGCCAGCGATCGCTACATCGATGTGGGAGATATTGCTGCTTTTGCGCTCAATCGCCTGCCACCGCTGTATGCGACGACAACCGAAGGGGCCAACTATCAGCGCCAGCGCGCGCGCGACGAACTCTCAGGCCTCATCGCCCAACGCGTGCGCGAGGCCATCGGGCACCATCTCGATCGCCTCCACGTGCATGCTGGCGGCCAGATGCTCGGTAAGAGTGCCGGCGATCGCGATGCTATCAAGCAAATTAGCAGCCTCCTGCAGGCCTATGCCGTAACCTACGAGTCCGGGACGGCTCCCTCTGGGACGGTGATTCGCGGCTAGCCCCTGAAGCCCTAAAATACGGACGCAGCCTACTGCGAATCCGCCATCACGAATATTATCGATGCAGACGTACTACTACATCCTCGCCAGCAAGAAGTTTTTGTTCGAGGAGGAGCCCCTCGACGAAGTTCTCACCGAGCGCCGCCGCAATTACCAAGAAAACAACAAAGAAGTCGATTTCTGGCTCGTGGCACGGCCCGCGTTTCTCAATGCCGCCGCGCTAGCTGACGCGAGATCCCGCTGCCCCCAGCCTGCTGCTGCTATCATCTCGACGAATAAAAGCTTTATTACTTGGCTGAAGCTTCGCTTGGAGTACGCCCTCGTTGGCGAGTTTCAAGCGCCTTCTGTCGAAATTCCCGACCCCTTGGCCTCTCTCGAGGCGGCCGCCTCTAGCTAGGCTGCAGCAGCAGCGGCGTTGCTAGCAGGGCGATGGCGATGCCCCAGGCCGAACCGGCCACAACCTGCAGGGGGGTGTGGCCGAGTTTTTCCTTGAGTTGGGCCTCTTGCTTGAGGGCGTGGTCGTGGGCGGTGTCGTCGATGAGCTGGTTGAGGGCACGAGCTTGCTTGCCTGCCGCTCGCCGAACGCCCGCCGCATCGTACATCACAATCGTGGCAAACAAGCTCGCAATTGCAAACTCCGGCGAGGCCCAGCCGACACTCAAGCCCACGCAGGTTGCCAAGGAGGCTACCAGTGCTGAGTGAGAGCTGGGCATGCCGCCAGTCGTGAACGCATCGGCAATGTGAAACTTGCCGCAGCGGACGAACTCGACAACCAATTTGAGCGCCTGGGCACTAAAACAGGCCGCCAGCGAAACGATCAGCACCTGATTCTCGAGAACCTGGGCGATATCAGACATCGATCGCAACTCCTTAGCGCTTAGCTGCGACGCGTCACGATACGCTCGGCAATGCCCGCCAGAGCTGCTGCCTCGCGGCCGTAGGGGGCAAGCTGAGAAATCGCCGCATCGACGAGTTCGCGGGCTTTGGCTCTGGAGGCATCCAGGCCCCAGAGGCTGGGGTAGGTCACTTTTTGAGCTTCTAGGTCCTTGCCGGCCGTCTTGCCTAACTCTTCTTGGGTCGCCGTAATGTCGAGAATGTCATCGACAATTTGGAAGGCCAGCCCGATATGCTGAGCGTACTGCGAGAGGCGCTGCAGATCGCTCTCGCTCGCGCCGGCCAGAATCGCACCGCCGGTCACGCAGGCTTCGAGTAGCGCTCCGGTCTTGTGACGGTGGATGAACTCTAAAGTCTCGGCCGTCGTTGTGGGGTCGCCTTCGGATTCGAGGTCGAGCACTTGCCCGGCGACCAGGGCGCTCACCGCTTTGCTCAAAACTACGGTCACGCGCACGATGCGATCGGCGGGTATGCCGCCGGATCGCTCGGCGGCATATTCAAAGGCATAGGCCAGCAGGCCATCTCCGGCCAAGATAGCAATGTCTTCGCCGTAGACTTTGTGATTGGTTGGTTTGCCCCGACGGTAGTCGTCATCATCCATTGCGGGCAGGTCGTCGTGGATGAGCGACATCGTATGAATCATCTCTAGGGCACAAGCCGTCGGCAGGGCCATCTCGATGGTGCCGCCAGCCAGCTCGCAGGTTGCCAGGCACAAAATCGGCCGCAGCCGCTTGCCGCCGGCCATCAGGGAGTATTGCATGGCCTCATAGATTTTGGCTGGCTCTCCAGGCGAGATCGTAGCCGCGAGGGCTGCTTCAACGCGGGCCTTGCGCTCACTCAAGTAGGCATCGATGTCGAATTCGACGCGTTCGGGCTGCGGCACTGCGCGTCCGTCGGTTAAAACCATCGCGATTAAAGTCTCTTTTTCCCAAACACAACAGCAAGTTGCTCTTATTCTAGGGATCAATTCGAACAGATCGATGGTCGGCGAGCCGCCGTTCGTAACTGGCAACCGTGTTTTGCAACAAACACGTTACAGTCATCGGCCCAACGCCGCCAGGAACGGGGGTCAGCCAACCCGCGACTTCCCGGACCCCGGCGAAGTCAGCGTCGCCGGCCAGGCGAGTTTTGCCCGCTTCGGTCTCGATACGGGCGATGCCTACATCAATGACAGCAGCACCAGGCTTTACCATCGCCGGCACCACCAGCCCCGGTTGGCCCACAGCCGGGATGAGAATGTCCGCCGAGCGGGCCATCTCTGCTAGCACGGGTGCGGGGGTCCGGGAGTGGGCGATGCTGACTGTGGCGTTAGCAGCCAGCAACATCAGGGCCAAGGGCTTGCCGACTAAAATGCTCCGACCGATGACCAGAGCGCGCCGGCCGGCCACGGGAATCTCGTAAGTCTTGAGAATTTGCATGACGCCAGCGGGCGTACAGCTGCGCAAGCCCGGCTCGCCTCGAACTAAGCGCCCCAGATTGACCGGATGCAGGCCATCGGCATCTTTGTTGGGGTCGATCGACCCCAACAAGGCCTCGGCATCGAGACCGGCAGGTAGAGGCAGCTGTACTAAAATACCGTCGACGCGATCGTCGCGATTGAGCGCGTCAATCTCAGCAGCTAGGGCGCTCTGGGAGATGTCGGCCGGGAAATGACGCCCAAAGGAGGCAATTCCGACCTTGCCACAGGCTCTCTCCTTGTTGCGAACGTAGGCGGCGCTTGCGGGGTTATCCCCGACCATCAAAACCGCCAAGCCGGGAGGACGCGCCCCACCAGCAACCAGCGCTTGAATTTTTTCGGCGAGCTGGCGCTGGCAGCGCTGGGCGAGGGCTTTCCCGTCGAGGAGTTGGGCGCTCATGGGCTAAACATCCGGCAGACGATCGCGACATTGACGAACCCAATTCAGGGGCTCGACGTCTGTGTTAGACAAGTTAGCAAATTTGCTCTGGAGGTACGTCGAGTGTCGCTGCGTCGCATTCTCTTTCCCCTGGTCTTCGGCGGTGCCCTGTTGCTGAGTTGCGATCGCGTCTCAGAACCTCCAGCCATCAACGATCCGCCTGCTCGCAATAGCGGTAACACTGTGGCACCTATTGGCAGCCTCGCGCGTGCGACCGGAGAGCCCAGCCGCCTCGTCCGCTTGGAGGGCCAGGTCGTGGCGGTCGTTCCTTTGGTCAGCAGCAGCGCTTATCTTCTTAAAGATAGTAGCGGTGAAATCTGGGTTCTCGACCCGAGCGGGACACCGCCTGCCGTTGGCAAATCGGTGAGTCTTGAGGGCCGCCTAGAAGTCGAGCGAGTTCCAGACACCCAGGGCGACCGTCTGGAAGTTTACGTTCGCCAGCAACAACAGCTTTGAGAGCTCGCCTGCTAATCTAAGAAAGCCACTTCTCAAAACACATTCCCTACAAAATCCCCATGACTGTGAGAGCTAGAAGAGTAAAAGCACTGTTCGGTGCGGCTGCCACCCTCATGGCCGCCGGTTCCCTCCTCGTCCCAGGATTCAAGCAGCCGGTTGCAGCCCTCGAAGAGAGCCCCAAAGCAGTCGTAGATGAAGTTTGGCAAATTGTAAATTCTAATTACGTCAATCGCGATTTCGACCAAGGCGATTGGCAAGCCACTCGCATGGAGCTGCTCTCGCGCGATTATGGCTCCAAGGAAGAGGCCTATGCCGCCATTCGTCAGGCCCTCAAGAGTCTTGACGATCCTTACACGCGCTTTCTCGACCCAGAGCAGTTCCAAGCGCTCAACCGCCAGACATCCGGCGAACTCACGGGCGTCGGCATCCGCTTGGGGCAAGATACCCAAACCCGGACGCTGATTGTCGTCGAACCGATTGCCAACTCTCCTGCAGCCGCTGCCGGGGTCGCTGCTGGCGACACGATCTTGGCTGTCGATGGCAAGCCTGCAGCCGATCTGGGGCTTGAGGGAGCCTCCGAACAAATTCGTGGCAAATCGGGCACCCAGGTAACGCTGCGCCTGTCACGCGCCGATCGCGGTGAGTTTGACGTCGTTCTGACGCGGGCCAAAATCGAACTCCCCGCCGTCACTTATTTCCTGCGCGAGGAAGCCAGCGGCCAGCGCGTCGGCTACATCCAACTCGACGAATTTAGCGGTCATGCCACCGAGCAAATGCGCGCGGCAATTGCTGAGTTGAGCGCTCGGGATGCCGACGGTTTCGTCCTCGACTTGCGCGGCAACCCCGGCGGCTTGCTCTTTGCCAGCATCGAAATTGCCCGGCTATGGTACGACAGCGGCGAGATCGTGCGCACCCGCGATCGCCAAGGCGGCGACCGGTCCTTTTTGGCCAATCAAACGGCCGTTACCGACTTGCCCCTAGCCGTGCTCGTCGATGGGCGATCGGCCAGTGCTAGCGAGATTTTGGCAGGCGCTCTCAAAGATAACAAGCGCGCGGTCATCGTTGGTACTCGTACCTTTGGCAAGGGCACGGTACAGTCGGTGCAAGCTCTTTCTGACGGTTCGGGCTTGGCGGTGACAATTTCTCAATACTACCCACCTAGTGGCGTAGAAATTAATAAGCGTGGCATCGCTCCCGATGTCGAGATCGGCCTCGATCGCCTGACTCGCCGTCGCTGGCAAGACAACCCCAAGTTACGCGGCACCATCAGCGGCGACCCTCAGTACGCTCGCGCCTTGAATGCCCTCTCAGCCTGGAAGGCGACCCCGATCGTGCCGGGCGTGCAGTCGGCAGCCCCCAGTCGCTAGCGCGGTATCGGCTCGTGCAACATTTTGTATAGAAGCCTGACGGAATGCGTAGAAACTACAGCAGGTCGTCGTTTCTAGTAGCACGCCAAGGTAAAAGTCTCTATTCTTAGTGGCGGTCGGACCTGTAATAACCCTGTGCCGCTATGACGACATCTCCTGCCCCTTCTTCAGAAGCACTCCGGGCTGCTGCCGAGCGCGACGCCGAGCGGCTTGCCGATACGCTCTTTGCGAAGCTCGTCACGCAGGCTACTAGCACCGATGCAGTCAGCCCGCTCTCGCTCGAGCCTGCCTCTCGGGCGAGTGATGTCAGCGGGCTGGTCTTGTCCGACCGCCACCTCATTCCGGTCCCGCCGCCCGTCGGCGAGCCTCCCACTCGGACTAAATCTGGATCCCCTGCCTGGGAGCGCTGGGCTTTTCTGGGAGCTGCAGGATTTTTACTCGCAACCCTCGTCTGGAATTGGCGCACTCAACCGCCGGCTCCGTCGCCCCCAGCATCGGCTTCTCACCAAGAATTAATCGAACACCTGCAAGCAACCCTCGCCGAGATCGAGCGCGACGAGCGCCACGCCCGCCAGCTGGCCGCCGCCCGGGCCGAGCGCGAGCGCCGGGAGCTTGCCGAGCGCGAGGCGGCCGAAGCGGCCGCCGCCGCAAGCGTGCCCGTACCGCCGCCACCACCGGTCGCGTTGCCGCAGATTGTCGTTCAGGGGCCACCACCGCCAGTTGCCTCGGTGGTACCCGTGGCCCCGCCGCCACCACCGGTTGCACCAGCCGAACCCAAGCCAGTCACCGCCGTTGCCCCCGTTGCAGCAGCACCTCCATCAGCACCTACGCCGGCGGCCAAGCCCGCTCCAGAACCCGTGCTAGAGGTGGTCGGCTCGATTGAAATCGACGACCGGGCTATTGCGTTGATTGGCATTGATGGCAAAGTCGAGCGCTACAGCGCTGGCGCGAGCTTGCCCGGGACCCGATGGAGCATCGCTAGCATCGCGCCGCGGCAGGTCGTCCTGCGCGATCGCGCGGGTCGCGAGCGGACCGTTGCCGTCGGCAACCAGCTCTAGTTCCGGAAAGACGAGGCGCAGGTGCGGTGGGAATTTTTGATGATGTCGGTCGGTTTTTCGAGCAACGCCTAGAAGAATTTCTCCGGCAAAATCCCCAGCTCGAGTTGCAGGCACTCGCCGAGCAGCTCCGAGAGCAGGAAAAAGACACGCTACGGCTGATTCTCGAGCTGCAGGCCCAGCAAAAACAGCTCGAGGTGCAAATCCTCGAGATCGGACGCGACATCCAGCGCTGGCACGAGCGCAGCGAGAGAGCCCGCGCTGCCGGGCGCCTCGATCTCGCCCAGGCCGCTCGCGAGCGAGAAGCTGCCCTCTTGTTTCAGGGTAACCAGCGCTGGGGCCAAATGCAGGGCACCCGCGAGCGCATCGCCCAATCCAAAACCTTGGTGGCGCAAATCCAGCAGCGCCAGCAAGAGATTCGCAGCCAAATCGAGCGGCTCAAAGCCCAGCAACAAGCCGCTGACCGCGCCAGCAGTGATTCTCGCGGCTGGCAACAGGCAGCCGCCGCCGCCGAGAGCGATCGCCCTTTTGGGGGGAGCGGCAACCCCGCAACCGACCCCCTCGAAGCAAAATTTAACGATTGGGAGACCGAGCAAGAACTCGACCGCCTCAAGCGCGATCTCAATCGCTAGTGGCACTTTCGCAAGGGCAATAGCCTCTATAGAACCCCAAGACCCCACACACCTAGCTGGAGACTGTGAAGGTGCCCATATTGCAAGTTCTCTCGGCAGAGGAGTTGGCTGTTGCCCTCGAAGAGCCCCTCGATCTGCATCTCGAACTTCCCGACCCAGCCGACGATCGCCTGAGTGAGGCCGATTTTTTTGCACGCATCGACCGCGCTTGGCAGCGCTGCGAGCGGCTAGATTTGCAAGTCGAGATTTGGCGCGGGCGCATCCTGCGTGCGGTGCGCGACCGCGAGAAGCTCGGAAAAACCAGTTTTGCCAGCTGGCTGCAGGCCCGCGATCTCAGCAAGTCCCGAGCTTACCGCGCCATTCGGCTGGCCGATTGCGCCGACGAACTCCTCGCCGATGGAGTCTTAGATCCCCAAAGTTTGAACAATTTCAGTCAGGCCGCTCTGCTGGAAACCGCCAAAGCCGATCTTGAGGTTCGCAGCCTGGTAGGCGAAGCCGCCAAAGAGGGCGATCGTCTTACCCAGAAGGACGTTAAAGCCATTGCCGGGGGCTGGACGGCCATGCAGTCGGAGCTAATCCCCCTCGAGATTGCCGCCAAAGCCGAGCAGGGTCTCCTGCCGCCGCCTTGCTTGGCACCGCTGGTCGAAGAACTCGAAAAGCTGCCCGCCCCCCAAGTCGAGACCCTGCAAACGGAGCTGCAGGCTTTGCCGGAGGTGACCCCCGAGGCCGTGGCGACGGTGACTGCAGCCGCCAGAGACCGAGCACACTACTGGGGAGCGGCCGCACGGGTGCGCGCCCTCGACGGGCAAGAGGTTGCCATCGAACCGGCCCTCGACGAAGCTCTAGCCCTAGGAAGACTGAGCGCCGCCACCGAGCTACTCGAGCAAGCGGCCACCCTCGAGCAGCTCGCCCGCAAGCTACAGGCCACGCACCAGCGTTTGGTTCATTTACACGGGCGGCTGGCCGACGAGACCTCGGCAGAGACACCCCAACTAAAAGCTCTGTTGGCGGCGATCTCGCCTTTGGTTGCCGAGACGCTTACTGTAGCTCTCGCAGAAGGCACCTCTTTCGAGTGCTGCATTGTCGAGGATGGCGACCCCCGGCAGCGCCAAAGTTTTACTAGCTTGCTGTCCCATTAGCCCAACCAGCGACGGCCCGACCCCAGAACTCCCGGCCGAGTGCGAGTTCTGGGATTTTTTTTAGAAATCCTGCCTGGGGCCCTTTAGTAACCGGCAAACCCTGTTGAGGCCCAGACTCATGACCGCATCCCTCTGGCTCGGTCGACTCCCGGCCGTTGGGCAGCGCCTGCAGTTACTTGGCTCGATCGTGCATTTGATGATGCATTCGCCGTTGCATCTTAACTATCCGATGGCAGTATTCGAAGAGCGCATCGTTCCGAGCCTGCTCCACG
This sequence comes from uncultured bacterium, assembly GCA_964435975.1. Taxonomy (GTDB): domain Bacteria; phylum Cyanobacteriota; class Cyanobacteriia; order Cyanobacteriales; family Rubidibacteraceae; genus CAYTBI01. The sequence goes on along the minus strand of CAYTBI010000032.1, from coordinate 9,580 downwards.
GGAATTTCCGCGATTACGAGCGTCAGGGGCAACCCATCGGCTTTGTGAATCGGCTTTGTGAATCGGGCGTGGTTGACCCCTACCACCAAGCGGGAATTTGCCCCCGGGACCTATGCCTTGCAATCCGAAGACTGGGTCGAGGGCGATCGCCTGTGGTTTCCAGGGTTCGTGGCGCCCTTCGGCCACGCGCGCGCTACTGTGGGGGATTTGCGCCAACGGGTTTTTCGAAAAGGGACCCCAGCCAAAGCCCCGCACATTGGCTCCGATGGTACGGTTCGCACCATCGCAACCTATCGCCTCTGGGGCAAACGCTAGAAAAATTAGAAAGATTTCGCGCCAATCGACTCGATCGCCCCTACACCTAGTAAAGGTCCCGGTGGGCAACGAGTGCAGGAGAGAGAGTACGTGTAATGGCCAATTCCGCCAGCCTAGCCTTGCATGATGCCCTTGCCACGGCCCGCGTTCGTCTCGCCGACCCTGCCAATAATCCCGAGAGCAGCCAACCCGCGCTCGATCGCCTCTACGACTGCCTCTTGCTCGCCAAAGCGAGCCTCGACGCGCCAACCCTCGAGGCTATTGCCCTGCTCGCCGCAGCTCTCCAGCAGCCGACAAACGACGAGATCGCGCGTCTAGATCGTCTCAGCAAACTCTGCGGTGCGATTTCTAGGCTGCAGCCTCTGTCAGGGGTAGAGCGCCACGCCCAATACGGCGAGGCCCTCGCAGCCATCGACCTAACTTTAGGCGAGCTCGGCCCCACCCTGCGAGGGCACTTGCAGGCCGCTCGCCAGACCCAGTTCGACCCGAGAGATCGCGCGCGCCTAGCTGCGATCGCGCGGCGCTTGGCGCTCTGTGGTGCCCTTCTCCCGGCATGTCGGGATCGCCCGCTATTTCGCGAGCTCCAAGAGCTAACTTTGCGGCTGCAGGTTGTCTTGGTTTGTCAGTACAGTTTGGAAGCCCTCCCGGCAAAAGCTCGCCGCCGCCAAGAGAGCGACAAACTCATTCGCTTGCTCGATCGCGCCGGGATTTACATTGGCAACCCGGCCTGGAAGCAGGGCTACGCCTACTGCTACGAAAGTGCCCTCATCGAGGCAAAAACCTACTCCTGCTACGAATATCCCGAGCGCTACGAACCGGCACTCCAAGACTTGGGAGAGGCGTTTTTGGCCCTGTGCGATCGCGCGCCAGCAACCCTCGATCGCGCCGAGTTTGCTCCCCTGCTCGATCGGGTGCGCCGTTCGGGGTGGGCCGTCAAAGAAAAAGACTACCAACAGCTGTGGGATCGGTTTCTCGCCACCCGCGGCCCCCAAGACCCGCGCATTCCACAGATTGCCACCTGGCTGGCCGCTCTAGACACACGCAAAGACAACGAGCGATCGCGCCAGCGGGTGCTGGTGTGGCTGAGTTTGGTAGCCTGGCCCTCAGAAATTTATCGCCCCGTCCAAATTAATTTTCCGACCTGGGTGGGTAACAACCTGTGGCGCATCCTGCAGCGCTTGAAAGCCCAGCACAAGCCGGAGACCGAGGCGATTCCCTTGCCGCCGGAAATCTTAGCCCAAACTCTCGAAGACACGTCTGTATCGGCTGAGGCGGAAGCCACCAGCGAGCGATGGCACCAGTTGCTTGCCACTGTCGAAGCCGATCGCGATGGGGCTCTGGCCGGCCTGCAGCTCAAGGGCTATGCCGGCATTAATGCCCGGGTGCTCTGCGCGCGCTACCTCCGCTACGAGCGCGACGACCCCAGCAATAGCCGGAAAAACATCAGCTTCAACGAGGTTATGGAGGGTTTGGTCGTCGAACTTGGCTTGGCGGCGCCCCAAGACAAAAAAGCCTTTAAAAACACCGTTGCCAAGCTGGGGTACTTCTTCAAGACCAAGTGCGTCCCGGCCCTCGAAAAATTGTGGCTGCAGTTTTAAGAAAAACGCTGTGGGCTGCTTTAGTAATCTGCGATCGCATCAAACCCCACCATGACTTCCCGCAATTTCGCAACCCTCGACGACCGAAGCGCGACCGTCCCCATCCCTGAATGGGCGCGCCAAATGGCCGTGGGCCTTGCCCGCAGCGAAGCCCCGCGCGCGCGCCGAATCTGCCGCAATCTACTGGCTGCGAGCACCGTAAAAGAGTATTTGCAGACCCTCGGGTACGCCACAGATCTCACCCAGAGCCAATGCTGGAGCCCTGTCGCGCGCCAAATTCTCGATGTGGCCGATGTGGGCCTTCCCGGGAAAGGGATTTTGGAGTGCCGTCCGATCGCGCCGGGTGAGGCGACCTGTCCGGTTCCGGCCGAGGCCCAGGACGACGATCGCATTGGTTATGCCGTTGTCTGCATCGACCTTGCCGATACGCGCGCGGCAACGATTTTGGGCTTTGCGCGCTCGGTCAATGGCAATTCGCTCTCGGTATTCGATCTCGAATCGATGGCTGCCCTGCCGGACTATTTAGCGAGCGTGCGAGCGACCTATCAGCTCGCACGATGGTTTGAGGAAGTCTTTGAGACCGGCTGGGCGGCCCTTGAAGACCTCGTCGCCCCGCAATGGGCGGCCGTACTCAGCCCAATTGCGGCCGCCCGGTCGGGCCGGGCGGCTGGTGCGGAGAGCCCCAAGCGACGGGTTCGCGCCATCGACTTAGGGGCAGGGCAGGCCGTCGCACTCGTCGTGACTCTGCGCCCAGAGAGCGACCGCACTATTGCCGTTACCCTGGAGGCTTGTCCGTGCCGAGATCTGCCCATGCCAGCAGGGTTGCGCCTGGTGCTCCTAGACGCAGCGGGGACCTCGGTGATGGAAACGCAAGCGAGCGAAGCGGGGGCCGGACTGCACTTTAGCGTCGAGCCGGGAGAGCGATTCGCTCTAGAATTACGCTTGGAAAACGCGATCGCTATCGAATATTTTGCGGCATAGAAGTTAAGCCGCACCGCTTGCCTGCAATTCGCCCCTCAAAAAGGCTTCGATAAAGCTTCAATCGATTGGCAACCTTCGTTGCGCCTGCGGGAGTCCAATCGGGCCATTTTCACAACTGGAGATTATTTACCGTGTCCGAGCTAGGTTTTTCAAACAGAATCCTCTCCAGATGGGCTGCCTTATCGATCGCGGCAGCTTCGGTTGCTGCCTGCGCCTTGCTACTGGTGCCCGATAGATCCTCAGCCGAGGTCTCGATTGCCCAAAACATCACTCAAAACACCGATGACGAGTGGAAAAACCAGTCCGCTTATCTGCGAGCGAGCGACCCCAGCAGCAGAATCAACATCCGGTCTAGTCCCTCTGTGGCCAGCTCCGCGCCACATTATGGCTTCCCAGGCGATCGGGTGACCGTTCTCGACCGGAGCACGACAACAAATGACGGCTACGTGTGGTATCGAGTGAGATTTGTAGAGTCCGGTGCTGAAGGTTGGGTGAGAGGAGATCTCATCGCAATCGATTACGCCGGGTGTCATTTTCGCGTCGAATTGGGTGGCTTTGCTTGCGATTAAAAAAGCATCGAGAACGGCCAGCCATTGCCGAGGCAAACCCCATACAGCAAAACGATAAATTAGGCCCAACAGCCTCCTTAGCTGGGGTCGTCGCCTTGCTGTGGAATTTCCCCCCAATCAGCCACCCTAAGGAGAGTCAATGCCCGCAGTCGTCACCCTCAAACTCGACCCCGTCGGCGATCGCATTCGCGCGACCCTCGCCATCGCTGCAGAACAACAACCCGTCGAAGTTGAGGTTTCGGGGTGGCTGCCCTCACCTCAAGAGGTCTCGCGTGCCTACGACCGCTGGCAGCAAACCTATCGCCAGCTCGCCACCGGCAGCGCTCGCATCATCGCCCGCGACGCCTGGGACCGGGCAGCGGCCAACCCCAGCACTCGCCTGCAGGAGCGCGGCAGCCAGCAGGCCCGAGAACTCGCAGCAGCCCTCAATCGTTGGCTGCAGGCCGAAGCATTCGCGCCACTCCTGGCAGCCTGGTGCGATCGCTTGCCCGAAGCCCGCGCCGAGGCGCGCGTTATCATTCGGACCGAATCGAGCGAGTTGCGGCGGTTGCCCTGGCATCTGTGGGATCTGCTGGCCCAGTATCCAAATTCCGAGGTGGCGCTGGGGGCTCTGGACTTTCAGGCGCCACCTTTGCCCCCTAAAGAGCGCGGCCGCGTTCGCATTCTGGCGATTTTAGGCTACGCGGCCGATATCGACATTGAGGTCGATTGGAGTCACCTCAAAGCCAAGTTTCCCGCCGCAGAAATTGTCGAGCTGCGGCGGCCCGATCGCCCTCAGCTCGAAGACCCCACTCTATGGGATCGCGCCTGGGACTTGCTATTTTTTGCCGGCCACAGCCAAACCGAAGCTGGAACGGGCCGGATCTTCTTCAATCCCGATCCGACGCTGCCTGCCGCTGCCCAGAGCCTGACCCTCGACGAGCTGCAACCCTATCTGCAACTCGCCGTCGCGCGGGGTTTGCAGGTCGCTATTTTTAATTCCTGTGACGGCCTGGGCCTGGCCGAGGCCCTCGAAAAGCTCCACATCCCGCAGACCATCGTCATGCGCGAGCCCGTGCCCGACCGCGTGGCCCAGCAGTTTTTAGAGCGCTTTTTGCACGCCTACGCCACCGAGGGCTCGCTCTACGGGGCCATGCGCCGCGCCCGGGAGCACCTGCAAACCTTCGAGTCCCAATATCCCGGCGCGAGCTGGCTGCCGGCGATCGTGCAAAACCCGGCTCTGACTCCCCCGAGTTGGTTGGCCCTGAGCAATGCCATTCCCCCTTGTCCCTATCGGGGCCTCGCGGCCTTCGCAGAAACCGACGCAGCAGTATTTTTTGGCCGCGAGGGCGAAGCCGAGACCTTGGCCGGCCGCCTCGAGCGGGAGTTATTTGTCGCCGTAGTGGGAGCCTCCGGCAGCGGCAAGTCTTCCTTGGTTAAGGCCGGGTTGTTGCCCCGCCTGCGCCGCCAAGGGAACTGGCAAATCGTGCAGTTTCGACCGGGCTCGGATCCCCCAGCAGCCTTGGCTGCTACCCTAGCTGCCGTTAGCGGCGGCGATCGCGACGAGATCGCGCGGGCCGAGACGCGCTTGGCCCTCGACCTGCCTCAGACCGATACGGCCCTGACCAAATTTTTGAACGGGTTGCCCCAGCAGCGGCTGCTTTTGGTAGCCGATCAATTTGAAGAAATCTACACTCTAACAACAGATCCGGCAGCGCGGCGGGCTCTGCTGGCAAATCTGCTCGCGGCCTTGCAAGATTCGCCGAAATTACGCCTCGTGACTACGATTCGCGCTGATTTTTTGGGGGCTTTCTATGCCGATGTCACCTTTCACCGCACATTGGACCGGGCCAAACTAAACCTGTACCCCATGCTTCCCCAAGCCATAGAGCGCGCGATCGTCGGACCGGCACTGGCGCGTGGGGTGCGGCTCGAAGCGGGCCTGGTGGAATTACTCTTAGCCGACACGGGCGATCGCGAGGAGAATCTGCCCCTGCTGCAGTTTGCCCTGACCCAGCTATGGCCTCGCATGGTGCGAGGCGTGCTGACTTGCCAGGCCTACCGAGATATCGGCGGCCTGCGGGGGGCGCTGGCCCAACATGCCGAGGCAGTTTATGCCGGGTTGACACCCGAGCAGCGCGAAGTGGCCCGACAGTTGTTCGGGCGGCTCGTGCGCCCCGGCGAAGGCGTTGCCGACACCCGCAATGTAGTCGCGCGCGCGGAGCTTGACGATCGCGCCTGGCAGCTCGCAACGCAGTTGAACGCCGAAGCCAATCGATTGGTTGCAATCGGGACCGACGCCACCGGACAGACCACCATCGAACTGGCCCACGAAGCTCTCATTCAAGCGTGGCGCCGCTTGCAGCAGTGGCTGGAGGCCGACCGCGAATTTCGTATTTGGCAAGAGCGCCTGCGATCGCGCCAGCGCCAATGGCAAGAGAGCGATCGGGATCCGACCTACTTGCTCCGAGGCGCCGAGCTGGCGGTTGCAACGGACTGGCTGCAGCGCCGGGAAGCAGAGCTAGTTGGCGATCGCGCGTTCATTTTGGCAAGCCAGGGGGCGGCCGAAGTGGAACGACGGCGCGGACGGCGGCGGCGGCAGCTCGTATTAGCTGTCTCGGTGGCAATCGCCGTACTCACGAGTGGTTTGGCCATTGTCGCCCTACGGCAAACCCAGCAAGCCCGGCAGCGCGAGACATTAGCCCAACTGCAAACCAGCCGGGAGCAGGCCCTACGCTTGGTGGCGGGAGATTCTGAGTTGGAAGCGTTGCTCCAAGCTGTCGAAATGGGCCGCCGCGCCCAGGCTTTAGCACGGCGCGGGCAGCTGCCACCCGTTCGACGCATTCAAACCACTGCCGTCTTGTTCGATATTCTCCGTAACCTGCGTGAGTACGCCCGCCTCGAAGGCCACACCGATCGCATTGAAATCGTCGCGTTCCGCCCTGACGGCCAGCTGCTGGCAACAGGAGGCCGCGATGGCCTCGTCAACCTCTGGAGCCCCGCTGGCGAACTGTTGCAAACCTTCGACCATCGCCCTCTCGATGCCGACGCCCCCCCCGGCGTCCTCAACCACGACGGTCAGTACGATAACCCCATTGGCGCGATCGCCTTTAGCCCCGACGGCCAACTTCTGGCAACCACCAGCCATAGCTATACGGTCAAGCTCTGGGACCCAGACGGTCGCTTGCAACACCAACTAAACGTCGGCACGGTCCCCCGCGACGTTCGCTTTGGTCCGAACGGCCAAACCTTGGTGACTTGGGGAAGAGACGTCCGACTCTGGAGTGCGAGCGGTCGGTTGTTGGACACTTACACCGGCTCGGAGTCCATTGCAACCCTGCGCTTTACCGACAACCAAATCGTCCCTCCCGAGACAGCAGCGCTCGTCTCGTGGCGTTGGGAAGAGCGCGAGGGATTCGCCACCGACCCCAGCGGGCAAGTGGAAGTTCGAGTTGCCGATACGAGCGTGTCGCTCCTACGCCCGCGCCCGGGCCAAGCCCTCGGCTTGACAGCGGCCCGGGGCGATCGCCTCGCGCAAGCTTACCCAAGCCCTGATGGGCAGGTCGTTACTGGGGTTGCCGGTGGTAGAGTCCGCCTGTGGCAGCCCAACGGGCAGCCCCTGCAAACTGCCCCTGCGAACGCCACCTTACTCGGGGCAGGGGGATTTAGTCCGGACGGGCAGATTCTCGCCATCGAGCTTGCTGGGCGCGTGGCACTGTGGCACCGCGACGGTCAGCTGGTACCCCTGGCAGCCGCGACAGCCGGCAGCGTTGCCTGGAGCCCAGATGGCGACATTTTGGCTCTGGGATCTGCCAACGCCGAGATCCAGCTCTGGAGTCGAGACGGACGGCTGTTGCATGTCTTAAGCGGTCACAGGGAGGAAGTCCTTGCCATCATCTTTGCCCCAGACAGTCAAAGCCTGATCGCTCTCGATTTTGACGATCTTTCTTTCAAAGTCTGGAGCCGGGACGGCCAGCTCTCGAGCGAGATTACCAGCGAATGGGCGTTTGTGCGCCCGCAGTATACTGCTGACGGCCAAACCATCGTCACGGCAGATGGGGCCTGGACGCTGACGGGGGAGCATCTTTTCCACTTCACCGGCGACCACAAGGGCTTCATGGAGACAATCGCGCTTTCGCCCGATGGGCGCGTGTTGGCAGCTAGAGCGCGCAGCGATCTCGGCATCACCCTCTATAACCGCGATGGCAGCATTCGGCAGACGCTCCCCGGCGCCGTTGACATCAGCTTTGGCCCCGACAACCAGATAGTGGCCGCTGCCCACCGCGATCGCACCGTCAAGTTGTGGGATCTCGAGAGCGGTCGGGCAATCCAAACCTTCGCCGGGCAAACCGGCGAACTTAGCCGTGTCGAGTTCGGGCCGGACGGTCGTGCCTTAACCGCGTCGGGATCTGGTGCGGGGATGCTGCTGTGGAGCCGAGAGGGCGAATTACTCCACCAATTTCGAAGCGATGCAAACTTTTTCCGGTTGCATCCGGATATCGAAACGTTGCTCGCGCGCGCTTGTGTCTGGCTTGATGATTATCTGCAGTTCGATCCGAGTGCCCCCGATCGCCAAGCCCTCTGCCCTGACAAAAATTAGCCCGCTGAAATTCGGAAAACCCGCACGATTGCCTTTAGTAACAGGCGACCTTGAAATTCACTACCCAGCCATGTACCGCCAACTTTGCCGACGCGCCCTGATAGTTGCCACCGCAATCGCGCTCGGCAGCCTCTATGCACTTCCCGCCCGAGCTGACCACCGACCGAATAGTCAGAGCGCAACGACACCCGTGCTTGCCGAGTACGACTTGCTATATCCGCAGGCACCTTACCGAGTCATTGCAACCGGTCTTAATTGTCGAAAAGGACCCGGTCTTAACTATCGAGTTGATGTGATTTTGCCTCAAGACACTGGCATTTTCCCGCAGACTATTGCCAATGACCGCAACAGATCGCCCTGGTTTTTATTAGATCGGGGGTGTTACGTGCGAGCGAATTCCAGCTATCTGACTTATGAAGGTCCCGGAGAAGATCCCTCGACGATGTGCGATCCCAGAACGGAGAGATGCTAACCATTGTTAGGCTTGGAGATGTCAAATTCTACGGGTGCCGACAAGATGGGACATGTCTTTGCAGAACTTGAGTTGAGCAATCCTCGCGAGCCTGACTTTGATGCCATCGCGGTTACGGCTCTAGTTGATACTGGCGCGCTAATGCTCTGCATGCCCGATCGCGTAGCAGATCAGCTAAACCTGGAAGCGGAATCCCTAAGGGAAGTTAGCGTTGCGGATGGGCGCAGTGCCAACGTTCCATACATTGGCCCCATAAAAGTCACCTTTGGGAAACGCTTTTGCTACGTGGGAGCACTTGTCTTAGGAGATGAGGTCTTGCTTGGGGCTGTCCCGATGGAAGACATGGACTTAATTGTAAATCCTGGCCGTCGGCAGCTAACTGTTAACCCAGATAGCCCGAATATCCCGCACGTACGCGTAAAGTCGCAGCAATAGTTGGCAGCGGATGCGGGTGGCTTGCGCGCAATAGGGTTTCGCATTTTCGACCGCGCCCCTAAGCTCAAAAACGTTAGGCTTCACAGTTACATCACTTCCATCTATAGGTCGGGAAATGAAGGTTAGAGACCTCATCAAAACTCTTGAGGACGACGGCTGGAAACTTGTCCGGACCAAGGGAAGCCACCGACAGTACAAGCACCCCATCAAGTCGGGCACAGTTACAGTGGCAGGCAAGCCCGGCGTTGATGTCCCGCCCGGTACACTAAACAATATTCTTAGGCAAGCAGGCTTGAAGTGAGGGATCTACAGATGCAGTACGTGGTCGTCTTGGAGAAAGGTGCTGAGAGCTGGGGAGCCTACGTTCCGGATCTTCCTGGCTGTATTGCTGCGGGTGAATCCAGGGCTGAAGCCGTCCAGCTTATCCAGGAGGCGATCGAGTTGCACATTGAAGGGCTTGATGCCGATGGCGAGATGATTCCACCTCCCAGTTCTGAGATCGAATACGTTCGCGTGCCTGCCGCCTGAAGAGTCAGCGTCACATTCGGCTAGGCGCTGCCTGATAATTCGCTGCAGGGGACGCTCGGGCACCAGGGTTGGAGTTTTCAGACCGCGCCCCTAAGCTCAAAAA
>CAYTBI010000031.1:2034-44153 GCA_964435975.1 uncultured bacterium | reverse complement strand
CAGAGCTGCGCGGTACGGGCTTGCTGGCGATTGCCATGTTGCGATCGGAGGCGGCAGTAGATTTTTTGCTGGGGCTCTTGAGTGAAGCAGAAGAACCTGAAGTCCAGCAAACGTTGGCAGCTTTGGAGCTTTATCGTGGCGATGTCTCGCTCGAGCAGCGGATCGAGGCAATTTTGGTGCGGCGCGGCTGGCCTCAGAACGCGGAGAACACCTAGCACAATGTCAATGGAAAGCACTAGGAAGCTGTCGTTCGCCAACTGAGCTTGAGGTTGAGCCAGAAATTCCAGAAGGTGACAGCACCAATCGCGATGAGTTTGGCAACGTACTCATTCAGGCCAAAAATATTGAACAGCAAGTTCAGCAGCAGCGCGTTGAGAACCACGCCAGCCAAGCAGATTGCATTGAATTTTGCGAAACGCCTGACTCGGGCTCGCCAGCCTTTTTGAGTGCGGGAAATGTCGCCAAAGGTCCAAAGATCGTTCCACAAGAAGTTGTTGACGATCGCAAGCTCGTCAGCGATGATGCTGCTGCGAGTCAGAGGCAGCCCCAGCATGCTCGGATCGCGCAACACAAAAAAGCAAGCCAAGCTGACAAAGACGCCACTGAAGCCGACGACGCCAAAGCGAAGAAAGCGCCCGACTGGCCAGCGCGCGAACCGCAGCCTCAACAGGTGGCGAATATAATCGACATATTGCTTGCGGGTGACCTTGCTTTCGCCTTTGAGACGCTCTTGAAAGACATAACCGACCTCGGCAATCGGCCCGACGCGCCCGCGACCGATCGTCTCAATCAGAATCTTGTAACCCAGGGGGCTCAGGACACAGTTACGGATGCACCGCCGCCGCACCAAGAAGTAACCGCTCATAGGATCGCTAACGCGTCCGATGACCCCTGGCAAGATAATGAGCCCCAGAGTTTGCGCCCCTCGCGATAGCAGGCGGCGCATGAAACTCCAGTCACTAACGCCACCGCCCTCAACGTGGCGACTGGCAACCGCCAGGTCAGCACCGTCGGCGATCGCCTTATGAAGCTCTAGTAATGTTTCCGGGGGATGCTGCAAGTCAGCATCAATGACTCCGAGTACGTCACCGCGAGCGACTTGCCAGCCTCGGATAACAGCGGTGGAGAGCCCGCGCTCTTCGGTACGCCGCATGACACGCAGCTGAGGGAATCCTCCCATCAAATCCCGAGCGATTTCCCAGGTTCGATCGGGGCTGTCGTCGTCCACCACGATGAGTTCGTAGGCGCCGGGGAGATAGGCATCGAGTAGCCCCGACAGTAGGTCCAGCACCTTGGCAATATTCTTCCCTTCGTTGTAAGTAGGAAGCACGACCGAAAGCTCGATTGATGCCCCTGCAGCGCCGGGCTGCAGGCAATCGCCGATCGCTAGCTCGCCACTCGGGGTTGGGAGCAGCCATTTTTCCATATCAGTCATGCGCGCGTTCTCTTTAACCTATCTATAGGTAACTTTCGCAATCTGGGATCCCCGGCCACAATAGCGTCTAACTTCTGTAGACTTCAATCTAGTACAACGAAGAGCCAGGGCGACGACAGTTAGACAGCCGATCGGCCACTTGTGGTTTCGCAAGCTCGAGTCCCCATGCGTTCGCTTGCTTGTAGGCCTACTTCTCAGCAAAGACACAACGACAAGATCGGGAATGATGTTATCTAATCCAATCTCTGCTGTCATGAAGCGCGTGAAACGCTCGAACAAAGAGGAGCCGTGCATCTTTCTGGGATTTTTCCTTCTACATGCGCTCCTGACCAATCCCATTATTGGCGTCAATGCAAACATCTACTCGCGCCTAGCTGTCATCCAATCATTAGTCGAAAATAATACCTTCATTATCGACCGGTCGGCTTTTATATCAACAATTGATAAGTATTTCTACAACGGCCATTACTATTCTGACAAGCCACCAATTCTTGCGCTTGCCTCGTCGGTCATTTACTTTATTTCTAACAATTTTTTAGGTCTTTCGTTCGACAGCAATCCGCACCTCACATACTACTCTATCGTGCTGATGACAGTTGGCCTACTCACCAGCATTGGATTGGTCTACCTTCATAAATCAGCACTGGTTTTGGGTGCGGACAAAGCTTGGGCAACCGCAATCGTCTTGGTCGGTGGCTTGGGGACTCTCATGCTGCCCTATTCAACAATCTATATCAATCATGCAGCAAGTGGAGCTTTGCTAGCAGTTGGATTCTATTACTTGCTAAGAATTGGAGAAGAGTCTCTAGCTCCCGTTCTTGCAGGTCTTTTTATCTCCCTAGCTGGCAGTATTGACATTGCGATATTCATCTTCGTTCCAGTTAGTGCGATCGCTATCTACAGAGCTAGCTGGCGCGACAAGATATCATTTTTCTTCGCAGCAATGGGGATCCTGTCGATTTACTTCACACTAAACTTCATTTTTTCTGGCAGCTTCAAGCCACCAGCCATGAACCCTCAGCTATGGGATTACCCGGGGTCGATCTTTAGCGCGAGCAATCTTTCCGGTCTTGCCAAGGCTAGTAGTGGCAGCGAGCAACTTCGTTACGCTTTTCACATGCTTGTCGGAGATAGAGGACTGTTTTACTACACGCCAGTCTTGGTGTTTTCATTTTGCGGGGCTCTGGTGTCGATATTAGGGGCGAAGCACGAGAACCGGCATGTCTATTTTGCTATTTTACTCGGCACGGTTTTATATATTTGCAGCTATATTCTACGTACGAATAACTACGCCGGCTGGTCCTATGGGATTCGCTGGTATGCGAATCTGATGCTGTTGCTTTGTTTGCCCTTAATACCTGTCGGGAACTGGGTGCGTGCTTCGCCGCTTTGGAGGGGTTCTTTTTTGGCTCTAGCCTCAATCTCGATCTTTCTGGCCTTTATTGGTGTCGCCGAGCCCTTGAGCAACACGACTTACACTCTAAACTCGCTTGCTTACAACCTATTTTTGATGAGCGGTGGCACCACCAGAATACTCACCGGCAATGCCCCGGTTCTCTGGTCGTCGTTTCGCCGGTTGCAAATTCTCTCGATCCTGCCGTTGGCAAGTTTCAGTTGTTACCTACTTTTTCGGCAGACGCAGCTTTATTGCCGGAATAGATCCTGAAGCGCGACAGCTGCGATTGCGACCTAAAGCCGTTGCAGGTAAGCCCGCAATGGCGCTGCAGTGCCGCAATCGAGAATCTGCCAGAGTGCCCGAAACCAGGCGCGGGCATCTGCTGTGGAGGTGCCCCGATAGCGAGCGCACAAACCGTTGCCTAGAGTGCGGGTGACACCGCCTTGCCCACTTGGGGGTACCCCGATCGTCTGACATTGTCTGAAGGAGGCCTCTGAGAGGGGCCGCCCCAACCAGAGAAATGTAGCGAGGGCGGGCTGTCCGGCGAGCGTTATAGGGCTGCGCCAGGTTTCGGGGCTCCCGACTAATTTTTGTGGATCGACCCACAGGGGCGCACCCTGCTGCCAGACTTCGAGATGAGACTGCCAGCAGCCCCGGTCAAAAATCTCGCCTCGGGCCGTGCGCCCCAGACGCACGATCTCCCAGCCATAGAACAGGGCATCGGCAGCCAAATCGACGCGCGTCGTCTGCGCGAATCGCGCGCCTGCAAACAGGATAGTTTCTTGGGGCAACCAGCCCAAGGTACTGCTCTCGGCCAGGGCAAGCTTGACGGTTTGCTCGGCGGCAGGGCCATTACTACGGTAGACCTTGCCTGCGGCGGCAGTCGCAAGCAGCGCGCGCGCGCTGCTCCCAAGTTGGATATCAAAATCGAGGCGATCGCCCCCCACGAGGCCCCCGGCAGTGTGCAGCAGGAGGCTGCAGCAGGTCCCGAGGGGCCCTTCGGGGTAAAAAGGGCGCTGTAACTTGAGGGGTGCCTGGCAAAAAGGGTGCAACGGTACGGTTCGACCGCGTGCGTCCGAGCCGTAGCGCACCTGCAGGCGCGCGACCCAAGCAGCGCGAGCTGCGGCAGAGACCATCAGAAGATTACTCGCGTAAGACGTAACCGACGCCGCGAACGGTCTGGATCAAGCGCTTTTCGCCCTCAGCCTCGAGCTTGAGGCGCAAGTAGCGCACGTAGACCTCAATAATATTGGAGTCGCCCATGAAGTCGTAGCCCCAAATGCGCTCCAGGATGCGATCGCGCGTCAGCACCTGTTTGGGATGGGCGATCAAGTACTCGAGCAAGTCAAATTCTTTAGCTGTCAACTCGATCGCGCGGTCGCCCCGATACACCTCGCGAGTACTGGTATTGAGCCGCAGATCGCCGTATTCGAGCTGTTCGGTGTCTGTTTCTTGGTTGCGTCGCAGTTGAGCGCGCACCCGGGCGAGTAATTCTTCGACGCTAAAGGGCTTGACCACATAATCATCGGCCCCAGCATCGAGGCCCGCGACGCGATCGGCAACATCATCTTTGGCAGTCAGCAAAATGACCGGGACGCGGTTGCCCGTATCTCGCAAGCGCCGGCAGATTTCTATCCCCGAGGCCCCAGGCAGCATCCAATCGAGTAAGAGCAAATCAAATTCTTCGGAGCGGGCTGTTGTCAGGCCGATCAGGCCGTCGTTAGCCACGGTAACATCGTAGCCTTCGTATTTCAGCTCTAGCTCGATAAATTGTGCGAGTTTGGTCTCGTCTTCAACGACTAAAATTTTGGCAACCATGGCATGCAAGAACTATTTTTCAGGGAGATTGTGGCCCAATGGAGTAGCAGTTGGCTGGGATCCCCTCATACTAATCTGTCGGGCCGGAAGCGTTTATATTTTCAATTGATTGGTACATTCACCTTCCATTTAAAGATTCTCCCGGCCAGATCTGAGTCGGGCCTGAGCTGGGTCTAAAAAGTCCTCGGGCAAATAATAAAATAAGTTGCAGAAAAGCTTTAGGAGCGAGATCGCCGCATGCTGCCTGTTGCAGAAGCCGAAGCCATTATTCTAGAGGCAGTCGAGCCCATCGGCGACCGGGAAGTTGTGGGTTTGGAGGCGGCGCGCGGCCGCATTCTGGGCGCGGCCGTCACCAGCACGCTCGACTTTCCCCATGACGATAATTCGGCGATGGATGGCTATGCCGTGCGATTTGCCGATGCAAGCGTAGTGCCTGCGAGCCTGGAAGTCGCCGCAGAAATTCCGGCCGGGACCGTTCCCGCGCGCGCTCTCCAACCCGGACAAGCCGCACGAATTTTTACGGGCGGCCTCTTGCCGGCGGGGGCCGACACGATTGTCATTCAGGAAAATACCCAGCACCTGGAGGGCGATCGCGTGCGGATTGAGGTCGCCCCCGAGGCAGCGGGCGCTTTCGTGCGCCATCGGGGGGCATTCTACCGAGCGGGCGACCCACTGCTACCTGCAGGAGTGCCCTTGGGGCCGGCAGAAATTGCTGTTTTGGCTGCCGCCCAGATTGTTGAGATTCCCGTGGTGCGCCGACCTCGAGTGGCGATTCTGGCAACGGGGAATGAATTGGTGCCACCCGATGTGGCGCTGGCGCGGGGCCAGCTCGTCGATTCCAATAGCTACGCGCTCGCAGCATTTGTCGAGTCTTGCGGTGGGGTGCCGACACGCCTCGGCATTGTCAAAGATCGCCCAGAGCAGTTGCGTCAAGCCATGGCAGCGGCAATCGCGACAGCCGATATCGTGCTTTCGACAGGCGGCGTCTCTGTGGGGGCCTACGATTATGTCGAAGACCTCCTCGCCGAGCTAGGCGGTCGGGTGCGGGTGCGCTCGGTGGCGATCAAACCTGGCAAGCCGCTAACGGTGGCAGCCTTCGAGCGCTGCCTGTATTTTGGGTTGCCAGGAAATCCAGTTTCGGCGCTGGCGAGCTGCTGGCGGTTTGTGGGGCCAGCCTTGCGCAAGCAATCGGGGCGCACCGGGTCCTGGGGGCCGGCCAAATTGCGCGTGCCGACACTCGACGATCTCAGCGCCGGCGGCAAGCGAGAGACCTATCTTTGGGGCAATTTAGTCTCGGTGGCGGGGCGCTATTGCTTCAGGCTCGCAGCAGGCAGCCATAGCTCGGGGAATTTGATTAACCTGGCGCGGACGAATGCGCTGGCGATCGTGCCGGTGGGTCAGACCCAGATCCCGGCCGAGAGCGAGGTGATGGTTTTGCTCCCCCAAGGCGTCTTCTAAGCAGGGCATCTGAGGGTCTGCGTACGGCAGGCTCGAAATATCCTCCCTAGGGTAGAGGTTATTTGCGGGCACTAAGCTGAAAGGCAATACCCCGAGGGGATTACAAATAGTTTGCTCGTGCAATAAATTGATCGAAATCGACTACTAATCCCTTATCAATGATAGGTCAACTAAATAACTGGAACCGTTGGAACCAGGTGCTTGTCGGGGCATCGATACTGATATTTTTGCCACTTCAGTTGCCTCAGATTCTACGCAACGCGGATCTGATTGGGAGCAGCGACCCGGAGGCCGCAGCAGCACTGGTGGTTATCCCAGCTCTCGGGTTTGCCTCGGGCATGCTTGGCAACTTGCTGCTGATGAGCTTCCTGGCGGGGGAGAAGGAAACCTGGGGAGCGACGATCCAGGGGGTCGGCATGGCCACTTCCGGGGTCGTCCTGGCCCAGCTTCACGCCGCAGGTCTGGTGCGAGATGTCTTCTTCTTTCCGTTTGTTACTGCGTTGGCTGTCGGTCTGGTCGTCAACGCACTCAACTTCTTCTTGAGCGAGCGGAAGGCTTGGTCGGAGCGCATCTGGCCCGTCTGGCAGAATTGTTTGCGCGTCACGGGCGTTATCGCGCTGCCTGCTTTTATCGTTCTGCAGCTTCACGATGCTTTTTTCCCAGGTCTGCCGCGCTGGCCGGGCGCGACTGGTTTGGGTCTGTTGGCTAGTTTTGCGATGCTGGGCTTCATCCGCCAGCAGGCCGAGTCGTTCCCCGAGTTTTTCGCGGAGCGCAATCGCTGGCGGCGACGGGTTCTCAATCGCAGTGAGTATCTGGATGCTTGGTTGCGACGAGGCTGGCGCGGTCTTGCCGGTTGGACGGCCAACCTGCTGTTCATGTTCGGTCCGCTGGCACAGCTGATTAATGGTCTGGCTCACCCGGAGAGCCTCGGCGCGCTGGCACTCTCAACGCAATTCCTGTGTGTTGTGGGCCATCTGCTAACGTTCTCTCGCTCTGGCACGCTGCTGGTTCAAGGCAAAGACCGCATTTGGTGTTTCAGCAGCATCTGGGAAATTGTCATGCGCTCGGGCATCTTCTTGTGCGTCACTGCCGCTGGCCTGATTTCGCCGCTGACTTTCTACGTCTATCTGGCCCTGACGGTTGGGTACATGGCCTTCGTCTTCGTAATGGCCAAGCGCGACGACGAAGGTGCGTCCCTGCTGCGGACGGTTGAGTTCTTGGTACTCGGCAAGCAGGCGGGCGCGGGCGCGCTGCAGCAATAGGTGGCGCGAGCTAGCAAACGGGAGGCTATTGCGGCTTTTTTATGAGCTAGTAGCCCGTTTCTTCCTCGTATTCGGGCTGTTTGATTTTGGAAGATTTTTCCGGCAAATTCAGCGGCGGCTGGCCCGACTTCTCGGGCGTCTCGTCCCAGACATCCTCGTTTATGTCTGCCGGGCTCGCAGGCTCGAAATCAAATCGATCGCGGGAGCGGCCGGCAGATTCTTCATAGCGGGCGGCCGGCACGTCGCTCCAGTTGTCTTCTTCTTCTGGGTCTTCCGGGAGCGGCTCTGCTGCCAGGCGACGTTCGTATTGGCTGGGTTCCTCGCGGGGGATGAGTTCGGGCTCGGGTTCTGCACCGCCGCGCCGATCGTCCATCCAGGCATCGGTCTGCAGTGGTGGCGCGGCCTCAGTTGCCGAACGGGAGGCGTTGGTCACCGTCGGGCGCTCCGGCATGCCCGTGCCGAGTTGATTTTCTGGTCGAATGGTAGATGTGGCATAGGGGTCATCTTCGTCACGCTCCCAGGGGGGCTTGCCGATGCCGACGCGCTCGAGCAAGCCAACGGTCAGTTGGGAGAGGCGCTCTTCTGCGCCCTCGAAGACAATGATGCGATCGGGGCCACTGCTGACAATTTCTTCTACGGGCAGCTCGTAGGTGCTGAGGATGCGGTCGGGGATCTGCGGCAGACCGAAGGAAGCCACAATCAGAGAAGAAACCTTGCCATCTTCCATGCAAAACTGGAAATCGCGGACGCGCCCGAGCACTTCTCCAGCTTCGGTGATCACTTCGCTACCAATCAAGCGGCTGAGGCCATCAATATCGAGATCTTCGATGGCATCTTCACTATCGACGAGGGCGACATCACTGCTTTTGCGAATCTCGCTGAGATACATGTAGCGGGGTGGCACCCCCGTCCCAGCCAGAGAGAGCAGACTATCGCGTAGCCCCAGAACCACCACCTCGCGGCGATCGACGTCCACGAACAACTCTCGCACGATGCCCAAACGACGACCGCTGCTGCTGGCGATAACTTGGGTGTTGAGATACTCGGAACGAAGGCGGGTCGGTTCTGCGGTCATGCTTACTCGTTTATCCTCGCAATTGCGCCCGGACGGCAGCAAAACAATGCGGTGCAGTTGTCACTCAAACTATCATCAAGCCACTGACAAATCGCTGACAAATCGGGACGGTGGTGGCTAGCGCAGATTGCAGCGGGCCCTAGAGCGTAATGCCTAGAACCTGAGTGTAGGCTCCCCGTGCTTGGGTGACGCCAATCGTGCGATCTGCAGATTCGATCATCGGGCGGCGCAGACTGACAACGATAAATTGGGCCTGCCGCGCTTGCTGAGTAATCATTCTAGCCAATCGCTCGACGTTTGCCCCGTCCAGGAACATGTCCACCTCGTCAAAGGCGTAGAACGGCGACGGACGGTAGCGCTGCAGCGCAAAAATAAAGCTCAGAGCCGTCAGGGATTTCTCGCCGCCCGACATCGAATGCAGGCGACGCACGGGCTTCCCCTTGGGACGGGCCACCAAATTTAGACCCGAGTTTCCGGGGTCTTCGGGGTCGTCGAGCTGCAAAAAGCCTTCTCCTTCGGAGAGGGTTGCAAAGATGTGCTGGAAATTTTCGTTGACCGCATCAAAAGCCTCTTGAAAAGCTTGCAGGCGGTGGGTTTTAAAGCCTTCGATGCGCAGCAGCAGCTCCGTGCGCTCCCCCTCAAGGGTTGCTAGCTTGCCATTGAGTTCGTCGAGACGAACTTGGGCCTGCTGGTACTCTTCGAGCGCCAGCATATTGACCGGCTCGAGGGCCTGCAGGCGCTTCTGGAGCTGCCGCACCTGCTGCTGCAGCTCGGCGAGCCGGGTGTCTTGCGGCTGCGTATCTTCTGCAGGCGGGGTCGCCCAAAAGGCAATCGTCTCGAATTGCGGGAGTTCGGATTCTTGGGCTTGGCGCCGATCGCGGAGTTCGAGGCGCTCTTGCTGGCGAGCTTCGATTGCGCCGTTGAGGCGCTCTTGGCGCCAGCGGGCCTGCTGCAAGCGCTCCTGGGCTTGGCCTAGCTCGGCTTCGGCGAGATCGCGGGCTTGCTTGGTTTGGCCCAGGCTCTCGGTCAGCTTCTCGAGGGCGGCTTGGGTCGCAGAGACCGCCGTCTCGAGTTCGGCGAGCTGGCGCTGGCAATCTAGTTGCTGGGCGGCCAAATTCTCGCGGTCGCGGGCAAATTCTGCCTGGCGCTGCTCTTGGAGGGCAATTTTCTCGCCCAGGCTTTGGCTGGCTGCTGCTAGGGCTTGGATCTCGCGTTCGGCTCCACCGAGGACCTGCCGGGTATCGCGCTCTTCAGCTTCGGAAGCGGCGATCGCCGCTTGGGCAGCTTGCCACTGGCTGTGGGTTTGGGATCCCTCGAGTTCGGCAAGCTGCTGCTGAATGGCCTGCAGATGGGCTTCGCGCGTGGGAATGTCGGCCTCGAGGGCCCGCAAGTGCCCGGCGAGTTCGGTTCGCTCGACGCTGCTGGCCTGCTGCTGGGTTGCGAGCTCCTCTCGCTCCCGATTGAGGCGCTGCAAATCTTGCTCGAGCTGCTGAATGCGCCAGCGCTGCTCCCGCTGCTCTTGGCGGGCGCGCTCGAGTTTGGGTGCAAGGCGCTTGGCCTGGGCTGTTTGCTCCCCCAGGCGTTGCTCGCCGAGCGCGAGCAGGCGAGCGAGATCGACCAAGCGCCCAGACAACTCCTGGGTCTCGGCACTATCGGTGGCGGCGGTAGCGCCGAAGCGAAGGCTGCCGCGCTGCTGGCTGCGGCTGCCCCCGGTCATAGCGCCACTCGCTTCGAGCAAGTCGCCCTCGAGAGTCACGATCCGAAATTTGCCCAGGTGCGGGCGGGCGCTCTCGAGGTCGGTGAAGACCACCGTACCCCCAAAGACATAGGCAAAAACAATTTCATAGCGCGGCTCGCAGCTCACCAGACCGGCAGCTGTATCGACAAGGCCCCGTAGGTAGCGGGGCAGGTTTGCCGGCGGGCGGGGGGCGCGAATTTTATTGAGGGGCAAAAAGGTCGCGCGCCCCGCCCGATCGCGTTTGAGCAAATCGATTCCGGCAGCAGCGATGCGATCGTCTTCGACGACAATGTTGGCCAAGCGCCCGCCGGCAGCAGTCTCCAAAGCCAGCTGGTAGCGCGGCTCGACGCTCCCGAGCTGGGCGACGATGCCACAGACGCCCCCCAGGCCGGATTGCAAAATGACCTGGGTTGCGTGGGTGCCTTGGGCTTCTTTTTGGGCTTGGCTGGCGGCTTCGAGCTTGTCGAGCTGGCGTTGTTTGTCTTGCAGTTCTTTTTGCAGGCGCTGCAGGGTTGTTTGCTGGAGGCTGCGCTCTTCTTCGACAGCCGCCAGCTCCTGGGCGATCGCCCGCACTTGCGTTTGGGCGACTTCGACCTGGGTCTCGAGGGCCGCTAGCTCGGTTTGCTTGGCCCCAATCTCGGGTGAGAGCGCAGCCGAGCGCGCGTCGGCCTCTTGGGCTTTGAGATGTAGCTGCGCGGCCCGTTCGGCAAGTTGCGCGCGCTCGGCTTGCAGGGGACCGAGCGCCTCTTGCAAGGCGGTGGCTTGCTGGCTGAGGTGAGTTTGCCGCGCTACCCAGGTTTGGGCGGCGGCGGCGACGCGGTCGGCGGCAGCTTTATCTTCTCGCACTCGCTCGCTGGCGGCCGAGCAAGCCGCCTCGAGCGCGGGGAGCTTCGCGGTGGCTGTTGCCCGCTCGCGCTCGCGCTGCTGGAGTTCCTGCTGCCAGGCTGCAATTTGGGCGATCGAGCGGGCTTCGCGTTCTTGGCTCTCGGCTTGGCGCCGCTGGCAGTCTTTGCTCTCGGCGTTGAGGCGATCGCGCTGGGCCCGCCGCTCGGCGAGTTGTGATGAGAGCTTGAGGTGCTCGTCTTCGCCAAGGGCTTTTACTTGCTGGTTGAATTTTTCGAGTTCGGTGGCCGCTGCTGCCGCGCGCTCGCCGAGGGCGACCAGACTAGCTTGCAGTTGCCGGGCTTCTGCTTGCCCGGCGGCAATTTGCTGCTGCAGCTCGATATCGCGCTGTATGGTTGCCTGCCAGCTTAAAAGGCTCTCGGCTTGCCGGGCAACTTGCAATTGCGCTTTAACTGCTTGGTATTTTTCGGCTTTTTGGGCTTCGGTTGCCGCCCGGTCGCGGCCGCGCGTGAGTTCCTCTTCAAGAATGCGGCAGCGGTCTTCGCGCTCGCGGACGCTCTCGAGGGTTAGCTTGGCACGCTCGATTTTGCGGTCGAAGGCGGCGACGCCGGCCAGCTCGTCCACGATTTCTCGCCGCTCGCGAGTATTCATGGTGATAATCCGGGTGACATCCCCCTGCAAAACTACGTTGTAGCCTTCGGGGTAGATACGCAAGCGCTGTAGCCGGTCGTGGAGTTCGCTTTGGGTGCAGGTCTTGCCATTGAGCGAGAAGGTTGAGGCGTAGCTGCCTTCTTTACCAATCCGCAGCCGCCGGGAAATGGTCAGTTCTTTGTCGCCTGCTTCAGTCGTGAGAATTTCTAGCTCGCTGGCTGCCTCGGCATCGAGATCGAGGTCGTTGAGATCGAAAGTGACCGTGACGCTGGCCTCGCGCGGGCCGCTGCCGTTGCCGTTGGTGCCCGCGCGGTCGTGATTGACCAAATCCGGCAGGCGCTCGGCCCGCATGCCGCGAGAGCTAGCTAGCCCCAGGGCAAATAGCAGTGCGTCGAGGATATTGGATTTTCCCGAACCGTTAGGCCCAGAAACCGCAGTAAACCCCGGCAGCAATGGGATTGTGGTGGTGCTGCCAAAGGATTTGAAGCGGGAGAGTTCCACGCGCTTGACATGAACCATAGGCGCGGCCGGTACCTTCTTGTGGACTATAAAAGTATTGTTGCAGGCAAGGTCGAACCGTAAGATTGTTTTCCAGCGTTGGCCTCGGCCATCTTCAACGCAGCGACGGACTCGGGTGCTGCGAGTTCCGGCAGTCTCTTTTTTCTCGCAGGTTATTCGTTCGCGGGTCGCGGCCAGCGATCGCGCAATCGCCGCTGTAGGCCCCGGTTAAGATGGTGAGAAATCTCAAACTTAACAATCCTTAACCTATGCTGGCCCAACTCGTTCGCCCCCTGGTTCGCACCCAAATCCAAATCCTGGCTGGCACGAAGGCCGCCAGTAGCAAGTTGGTCGGTACCATCGCTCGCTGGCTGGGCTACCTAGGGGTTAAAGCCGAAGTCAAGCAGCTACAGGTGGCCGGCGATCGCATCCAGGTGTCGCTTTCGGTGGCCCGTCCGGAGCAGTGCAGCGAAGACGAGTGGCGTCAGATTCTAGCCAATCTCAACGCCAGCGAGGGAGAGGTGAGCCCCGGTGGCAGCGAACTCACCTATACCACGATGACCGAGCCCCAGCGTCGCAAAGCGACTCGCCTGCTGGCTCACATCATCCAGGTGGGGGACGCCGATGCCAGCCAGCACTGGGAGAGCTTGCAGCCCAATCTTACGGCTCTTGGCATGGATGCCGAGCTGTTGCAAAGCATTCGAGTGGCTCTCAAAGTCCCTCAGACTCTCGATCCGCTCCTAGAGGGCCTCGACTCAGAAGTCGCTGCCTTCGTGCTCTCGCGCGCAATTGGCATTGCTTTGCTCGATCGCACCATCAGCGCCGATGAAGACAGCGCGCTCACCAGCCTCTATGCCGCGCTGGGAGGCTCGGCAGCCCGCTAGCAAGCACTATGGGACATCTGCCGCATAGCTGTGCCTTTTTCTACTCGGGCCAGAGCGCTTCAGACGTAAGGAGGATAAACCCTACTAGCGGCTGGATTTTGCTTTAAACCGTCTGGGGCTGTTGGGGCTGGGCGCCCTGGGGCTGGAACTGGAAGAGGTTGTAGACCACGTTACGCCGGATGTCGATGGTCATCTCCAAAAACATCTCATAGCCTTCTTGCTTGTATTCGATGAGCGGGTCGCGCTGACCGTAGCCCCGCAAGCCGATCGATTCGCGCAGGGCATCCATTGCCTGCAAGTGCTCGCGCCAGAGGCTATCGATTTGCGTGATCATGAAGAAACGCTCGGCTTGCCGCATGAGCCCGGGCTGGATCTGCTCGACTTGGGCTTCTTTGATGTCGTAAGCCTTGTGGATCTCTTCGTGCAAAAACGTTCGGATTTCGGTGACTGTCAAATCCTCAAGCTGGGAAACTTCCAGGTCTTCGAGCAAATAAACGAACTCCTTTGCCTTGGCCAACATGGACTCGAGGTCCCACTCTTCTGGGGGTAGCTCGGGATTGATGTAGGCCCCGACGATGTCGGTCATGGTTTGCTCGGCATACTCGAGGACCTGTTTTTTGAGCTCTTGCCCTTCGAGCACGCGCCGTCGTTCGGTGTAGATGGCTCGACGCTGATTGTTCATCACCTCGTCGTATTCGAAGACCTGCTTGCGCGAGTCGTAGTAGAACGTCTCGACTTTCTTTTGGGCGTTCTCCAAAGAACTTGTCAGCAGTTTCGACTCGATGGGCATGTCTTCCTCAACGCGGAAGGCATTCATCAGCCCCGAGACGCGATCGCCCCCAAAAATTCGCAGCAGGTTATCTTGCAGGCTCAGGAAAAAGCGCGTAGAGCCGGGGTCGCCCTGACGGCCGGCGCGACCGCGCAACTGGTTGTCGATGCGGCGCGATTCGTGGCGCTCGGTGCCGATGACGTGCAGCCCCCCCATCTCGACGACGCGATCGTGTTCGTTGGAGGTGTGGGGCTTGTACTCGCCCATCAGCGCCTGGTAGGCCTCGCGCAACTTGATGAGGGCTGGCTCGGAGACGGGGGCTTTCTCAGCCGCAACGGCAATCTTTTCTTCGGCTTCGAGCTCTGGTAGTGCTTGCAACCCGTGAGTATCGACGGCAGCTTGCACGGCGGCTTTTAGAGCAGCCTCAGTCCCGGCAGAAATTTCTGTGGGGAAAATTTGTGGCGAGGCCCGCCAGGTTTTGACCTTCTTGGGGGCGTCGGCACCGGCAGCTCCTCCGAAGCCGCCGCCTCTGGTGGGGCGCTTGCCGATCGCTCCGGGCACGGAGACCATCAGTTCGTCGTCTTCAGGGATGGCTAGCTTGGGCATGAAGTACTCGCGCAGTTTCAGGCGAGCCATATAGTCAGCGTTGCCGCCGAGAATGATGTCCGTGCCTCGGCCGGCCATGTTGGTGGCGATCGTAATGGCGCCGAGGCGTCCGGCTTGAGCGACAATTTCTGACTCGCGCTCTACGTTTTCTGGGCGCGCATTGAGCACGTTGTAGGGGACTTTTTGCTCGTTGAGCAGTGCGGCCAAAATCTCTGATTTCTCAACGCTGGTAGTGCCAACCAAGACCGGTCGGCCCTGCTCGTGCATCTCAGCACACTCAGCAGCCACGGCCCGCCACTTGGCTTCTTCTGTCTTGTAGACCACATCAGGAGCGTCGTGACGTTTGGAGGGCAGGTTCGTGGGAATGACCGTAACCTGCAGGTTATAAATCTTCTCGAATTCCGTTTGCTCGGTTTTAGCCGTTCCTGTCATTCCGGCTAGCTTCGGGTAGAGCAAGAAGAAATTCTGATAGGTAATGCTGGCCAGGGTCTGGGTTTCTCGCTGGATGGTGATGCCTTCTTTGGCTTCTACGGCCTGATGGAGGCCGTCGCTCCAGCGGCGGCCGGGCATGACGCGACCGGTAAACTCATCAACAATAATCGCTTCATCGTTGCGAACGATGTAGTTGACATCGCAGGTGAAGAGTTCTTTTGCCTTAATTGCGTTGAAGACGTAGTGCGCCCAAGGGTTTTCTGGGTCGTAGAGATCGCTGACGCCGAGTAGTTCTTCGGCGGCGGCAAAACCTTCATCGGTGAGCAGTACGTTACGACCTTTTTCTTCGACTTCGTAGTGGTCTTCTTTTTGCAGGGAGCGGGCAATCTCGGCTGCCTGCAGGTATTTTTCGGTCGGTCGCTCGACCTGGCCCGAAATAATCAGAGGCGTGCGGGCCTCATCGACCAAAATCGAATCGACCTCGTCAATGATGCAGTAATTAAAGGGGCGCTGGCAAACTTCGGCAATATCGGTTGCCATATTGTCGCGCAGGTAATCGAAGCCTAGCTCGCTGTTGGTGGTGTAGGTGATATCGCAGGCGTAGTTACGCTGGCGATCGCTGGAGGACATGCTGTTTTGGATGAGGCCCACATTTAAGCCCAAAAAGCGATGGACCTGTCCCATCCACTCCGAGTCGCGGCGAGCGAGGTAATCGTTGACGGTAACGACGTGGACGCCTTTGCCCGCCAAAGCATTGAGATAGGAAGGCAGGGTGGCTACCAGGGTCTTTCCCTCGCCGGTTTTCATCTCGGCAATCTCGCCTCGGTGCAGGACCATGCCACCAATCATTTGCACGTCGTAGTGCCGCATTCCCAAGACGCGCTTGCCTGCTTCGCGCACGACTGCAAAGGCTTCCGGCAAAATATCTTCTAGCAGATCGCGCTCGTTTTCATCGTCCTGGGCGTTTGCAAGCAGTTGCTTGAACTCGGCCGTCTTACCGCGCAGTTCGTCGTCGGAGAGCTTTTCGATTTCCTCTTCCAGGAGGCTAATCTCAGCGACGATAGGCTGCAATTTTTTTAGCTTGCGGTTGTTCGGATCGCCCAGGAAAAGTTGTAGGACCATTTTTTGCAAAGAACGCTCGTTGGGAAATCGGAATTGCGGGGGGCTCGCAAAGGGGGTGCGGGAATTTTCTTATTCAATCATAATCGCTCGCCCAGCTCGGCACCGAGCCATCCCCGATAGCGCTGCTTTTGGCTCGGGCTCGGGTCGGCCACGGGCACGAGGCGATATGCCGTGGGTTCGGGCTCGGCGAGCCCGAGCGAGCGAACGACCAGCTCGTCTTGATGGAACAGGGCCAGCTCGATGCGATCGCCACTGCGGTAATCGCGGAGGCGATCGTCGAGGGCGGCGGCGGTCACCCTCAGGCCATCGATGGCCAAGAGTTCGTCGCCTGCTTCGATACCGACGGCACCAGCTGGTGAGGCGGCGGCGACAAATTTGACGGCGGTCTTGCCCGCTTCGTCGGTAAGTTTGAGCCCCAAATACGGCGGCGCGTCATCTGGCAAGTTGGGGACGAGTTCCAAACCAAAAGGGGCAAGGCCCTCGGCAATGGGCAACTCGGCGGTTGTTGCCAGCGCGCCCTCGAGAAATTCGCCCAAGTCGGTGGCGGCGACGGCGCTCAGGGTGGCGGCGAGCGCCTCGGCGCTAACCCCAATTTCGAAGCGGCCATACTTTTGCCAGAGCTGCCGCAAGACATCATCGAGGGAGCGGGCATTATCGTGGCGGTCTCGGATTTTGAGATCCAGCAGGAGCGCTACGATCTGGCCCTTGAGGTAGTAAGAGATTTGGTTGTTGTCGCTGTAGGTATCCCGGCGGTATAGCTTGATCCAAGCGTCGAAGCTCGACTCGGCCAAAGGTTGTACCAAGCGACCGGGCGTCATCTGCAGGCGAGAAATATCTTTAGCGAGGTTCTCGAGAAACGTCTCGGCATCGTAGAGGCCAGCACGCAGCGGAAAGACCAAATCGTAGTAGCTGGTCGCGCCTTCAAAGAACCACAGCAGATCCGTGTAGTTTTCCCGATCGTAGTCGAAGGTCTCAAGCGCGCTCGGTCGCAGGCGCTTGACGTTCCACAGATGAAAGAACTCGTGGGCGACCAACTGCAAAAAGCGCCGGTAAGCGTCTTTGGCGCGAAACCCCAGACGCGGGTAGTTTAAAGAGCAGCAATCTTTGTGCTCCAAGCCGCCGTAGCCCCCGGCCGAGAGGTGCAAGATAAACAGATAGCGCTCGTAAGGCAGCTCGCCGAAGAGATCGGCTTCGGCGGCGATGATTTTCTGGGTATCGGCGACAATCCGGGCTGCATCGGCATTGCCTCGCCCCCAAATGACGTACTGGTGGGGTTTGCCGCGAACTTCAAACTCGTGCAGCTCGTGGAGGCCAATTTCGAAGGGACTATCGACGAGCGTATCGAAATCGGCCGCCAGGAAGGTATCGTCTGCATCTTCGGCAGGTGGCAGGGCCGTCGCAATCTTCCAGGTGGGATCGGGCCGCAGGATTTCGACCCGCAGCGGGCAGCGCTCCCAGCCCGGAATGTAAAAGAATGTTGCCGCCCCGTTGCAATAGCCGTGGGTACTGTCGAGATGGTTGGTCCGAACCGTCAGCTCGTTGGCATAAAGACGATAGCGCGCGACAATTTCAGTTGCTCCCTGGGTCTCGATTTGCCAGTGGTTTTTGGCGAGCTTGCGCGCGGGCAGCGGCGGGCAGCCTGGCTCCAAGCCGCTGGCAGCAGTGAAGTCTTGCACGTGGCGGGCGTATTCGCGCACCAGATAAGAGCCAGGGGTCCAAACCGGCATTTTCAGGTCTAGCTGGGGCAGCCTCCAGCCAGCAACTCGCAGCGCGATCGCAAACAGGTGCGAGGCCGGGTCGGGCATTTCGACCCGGTAATGCAGTGTCGGTTGGGCGTTGGCAGCAGGATTTGACATGGGGGATCTCAAACAGAATCGGGCGAATGCGTGCGAAGGCAGGCAGAGATCGATCTCACTCAAGCGCCTGGTCGCGTCTGGCTAAATCGCGTTGGCAATCAAGTGGCCGAGTTGCTTGAGATTGGTAACGCACAAAATACCCTCGCGCGCTTGGGTCGCATCGAGCCAGCCTTTGTCTTGCCACTTCTGCAGAATTTGGCCTGCCTCTGCTTCGCTTAGGTCGGCGAGATCGGCAAATTCGCGATCGCTCGCGGCGTAAATCTCGACCCCATCGCCGACGGGGGTGCCGTAGCTTTCCGCCAGGTTGACAAACAGATAAGCCAGACGCATTGAGGCGGGCTGCAAACGCAATTGCAGCCGGGTCTGGGTTTGGCGCAGGCGTTTGACGCTGAGTTGGAGCAACTTGTGCTGCAGGGGCGGATCTTTGAGCAAAGTTTGCAAAAAGCGCTGGGCCGACAAGCTCAAAAGATGCGTGGGCGTCAGGGCAACAGCTCGGGTCGCTCGGGGAGCTTCGTCGAGTATGGCCGCCTCGCCAAAAAAGTCACCGCGGCCGCGAAGGGCCAAGACATAGTCGCGGTCGCCTTGTCGGCGCTGAATTCTAACCCAGCCAGCAGTAATAAAATAAACGGCCTCTCCCCAGTCGATATCTGCCAGAATTTCCTCGCCGGGAGCGATTTCTTGCTCGACGGCAAGGCTGGCTAGCCATTCGAGGGCTTCCGGGCTGGCAGCGCCGAACAGGGGGACTAACTCGCCGAGGCTATCTTGTGTCTCCATCAATGGCTGTCTGCGCTTCTAGTCAGGCGGGGCTCCCACACAAGTCTTGCGAGCGGGGCGGTCTTCACAAGTGGAATCCCTATCCAAAAAGTGCTCCGGGGCTCCAGCTTTTTTGCGATCGACGTTGACATTAAACTAGCATGCCTGGCGCGAGGAATTTCTACCTCAGATCTAGCAGGCCCCGCAATCGCGCAGAACCGCCAGCACGCAAGCTGGCTCGATCCGGTCTTCGATGGTCGCGACTCCCAAGCCCTGAGGCAAGACAAACCGAACTTTGCCTGCCCGAACTTTCTTGTCGGTTTGGCAGGCAGCTGCGATCGCAGTGGCAGTCAGGTTCTCAGGAATGCGGGTTGGCAGCTGTGCCTTGGCCAGCAGGCGCTCTTGGCGTTGGGCTTCGACCTCGCTCCAGAGGCCCAGAACGACGGCCAAGCGACCGGCAGCGACCATCCCTAGCGCCACGGCTTCGCCATGGACGAACCGGTTGTAGCCAGTCAGGCTCTCGATGGCATGGCCGACCGTGTGGCCGTAGTTGAGGATGGCGCGCAGGCCGCCTTCTCGCTCGTCTTTGACGACCACATCGGCTTTAGCCTGACAGGAACGGCGCAAAATCTCAGGCAACAAGTCGCCTGCCCCCTGCAAATCCGCGTAGGTTGCCAGGCTGGGGACACTCTCCAAGCGCTCGAAGAGCCCGCGATCCCAAATAACGCCATATTTGATGACTTCGGCCATGCCAGCTCGCAGTTCGCGGACCGGCAAGGTGGGTAAAACCGCCGGATCGATCGCGACCAAGCGTGGCTGGTAGAAGGCACCGATGAGGTTCTTGCCCTGGGGATGGTTGACGCCGGTTTTGCCGCCCACCGAGGCATCGACCATCGCCAATAAAGAGGTCGGCACCTGCACAAAATTGACACCACGCAACCAAGTGGCAGCCGCAAACCCCGTCATGTCCCCGACGACGCCACCCCCGAGCGCGACGAGCGTCGAGGAGCGCTCCAGCCGCAGTGCCAGGCAGCGATCGTAAATCTGCTCGATAGCACGGAGCGTCTTGTGGGGCTCTCCTGCTGGGATTTCGTGGTAGCCCGTTACGAAGCCCGCAGCCTGCAGAGAGTCGAGGGCGGCTTTGCCGTAATAACCATAGACCTCGGGATTCGACACCAGGAGTATTTTTTCTCCCAGGGGCTTTTGCCTGCCAACATCCGCACCATCGTTATTATTTTTAGTCCCCAGCGATCGCAGGCGCTCTCCCAAGCTGCCGAGAGTACCCGACCCAATGTGAATTTCGTAGGGGGTTTGCGGGAGGGGAACGGAGACAGTTGCTTCTACAGGCTCGAGTTGCATGTGGGTCGCGGTGGCGCGCTAAATTCCCTCGATTCTGGCACGGGCACTGTCCGGTTGCCCAGAAAAACTCAATGCTCTAGAGAGCCTGCGGGGTTTCGCTTAGGTCAGCTGGCCGGCGATCGCTGCAAGAATTTACGAATGAGCTGACCGGCTTAACCTCTAGCTAACCCATAACAAACCGCAGCTTAAGATAAATTCAGTCAATCTACGTGGTAAGTCTCGAGCCGGGTTCGCGAACGATGTGCGATCGTGAAGCAAGTTGAAGAAATACACAAAAAATGTGTGACACGAACACACAGAGCAATCGTCCGAAGATATAATGATTCAAGTCACAAAGTTGAAGGTCTCTCGCTCGGGTACTGAGTTGTCCTGGAGCAGGGCTTCGCCATTCTTTACGTTTTTCAAAGGGCAACGTCGATGCATGTCTATCTCTTTTCTGATGGTGCGACCGCTGGCGAGCGGCAAATGTTAGGAACTTACATCCGTAAGGGCAAAGAGCGCATTACCTGGATCCAGAAAGATCCGGAGAATATGCTCACGCGCCGATGGTTCGAGCCAGGCCGCGAGCCCCTGTTCGATCCTGGTGCCTACGACCACTTGAAGGAGTTGGAATAGCACCCGGTCGCATAGCTTCGCTCTAGAAGCTCAGAGGCTGCTGGGGGGCAAGTGTCTTGAGGTCCCCCAGCATCAGCAACTCACCGCTAAAGAAGTCGTTGCCATTGCGGCGATCGAAGCGCCGAGCGAGACTCGCGGCTGTCTCCTCAAACCAGATCGAAAGCTCGGTCGGCTCGTAGCACCCATCCGGACGGTGGTTTGGGAACTGCTGGGGTAGCAGCGCGCGCAGCTGCGTGCGATCCTCTCGTAGCTGCCGCAGCAGCAGACAGCAGGCCCGATAGAAATAGAAGCTCCCGTAGAGATCGCGCGATTCTAAGGCCCAAAGTAGGTGCTGCTCCAACAGAGCCAGCGCTCGGGCCAGCTCGCGTGCCAGAGTTAGAAACAGTAGGTGCTCGCCAACGGTTTTTAGATAGCGTCGGTTGCGAGCCACAAGCCGGTAGCCCCGCAGGTGCAAGCGAGCGGCCTCCTGCCAGCGCCCCTGTCCGACCAGCGGCAGCAAAATCAGGCCTAGGGTAAGGTGGGGAATCTCGCTGCAGCAGAGTCGCTCTTGCAAAATGGGCGCCGCTGCCTCGAGGACAGCTTCTACCTTGCCAAGGAGGAGCCAACAGTCGAGTCGGTAGTGTAGCTCGCAGGCCGGGCAGTCGTTCGAGCCATCTGGGTCTGCCTGTTGCCACGCTCGCTCCCAAGTCGCCGCGGCCGCGCGATCGCCCATCACTGTTGCCGCCATCATTTTTAACTGGTAGACCGCGCGCAAGCTCAGACTGGCGCGCTGGTAACGGGCAGTCATATCGGCAAAGGTCTGGCTGAGTTGCTCGCGGGTAATCTCGGGAAACTTGGGCAGCTCTTGGCAGAACCACTTGTAGGTCCAGAGCAAATCTAGATCCTCTGGGAAACGATCTGGGTCGCGATCGCACTGGGCCAGGCACCAAGTGAAGGCGATGAGGGCTTTCTCGGGGTAGCCTCCGTGCAGGGCCGCGTCGATCAGCTCGTCTCGCAGCCAAAAGCCCTCTTCGAGGTCGCTGTGGAGGTCCGCCAAGCGAATTGCAGCCTCGATTGTCGCTACTTTCGGGGCTCCGGGGGCCATGAGATCGGCGCGAGCAATGAGTTCGTCGATTTGGGTGCGATAATCTGCCATGGGTTTGCCAGATTGGGTGCCCGAGCTAGCTGCTACAGATCCCCTAGCATCCCTCCTGAGTATCGACCCCCAGCTCGATGAGCCCGAGCAGCCCTTCGTTGAGCAATCGCATCTCGCGCGCGTCGAGGGGGTGGTGTCCGAGCAGAAGCGCCTGAACGTAGAGCATTTGAATGGCCAGCTTCTGAAGCTGGCGATCTTTGAGGGCCACAAGCTTGGCAACGAGCGGGTTGTCGAGATTGAAACATAGTTGTGCGTAAGGTTCTCGGCCTAGCGAATCCGACAGATTGCCCAGAACGGCAGCAAAGTGGGGACTGGCGATGTCTTGGGTTTGCTGGAGCGATCGCTGCAAGTTACCCGCGTCGCTGGCTGCGTAGAGCGCGGGCAAGTCGGCTGGGGCGAATCTTTTGATTTGAGCCGAGCACTTGTACTCCTGAAGAGAGATGTCGGCCATCCGCACGAAATCAAAGGTCGCTTCGCGCTGGGCGAAGGTCAGCTCGGTAAAATTCTGAGCCAGAGCGGTGGCGTCGATGCACTCGATCTCTAGCTCGGGAAAGACACCCGGCAGCTTCTCGAGGAGGGCCATATCGTAGGTGTAGCCGCCGTTGATGGTGCAGAGAGATTGGGCGGCTGCGACTTGGGCGATCTGGCGAAAGCTGTCGAGGGTCGGCGCGTAGTAGAGCTTGGGCTGCTGGCGGCACTCGGCCATAGTCATGCGACCGAGGGTCGTCTCAAAGGGCAGCCAGTCAATAAACAACTTGTAGAACTCGTCGTCGGCAGCAGCAAGCCCCTTGATGGCCAGATAATGCAAGCCAATCAGCGCTTCCAAGCGCGGCCGATCGCTGCGGGCCAACTCCAGCAGGTAGTCCCGCAGGCATTGCCCGAGCATGCCTCGCGCGGCAGCCAGCGTACTATCTTCGTAGAAGGCTTCTCGCGATGCTGTCGGCCGCAGATCGTCAGCGTTGATGATGCACTTCACAAAAAATGCCCACTCAGGTAGCAAGTCGGTGACCCGCTCCGAGAGCAGCATATTTTTGAGATAGACGCGGTGAGCGGTCTTGGTAGCCAGAGAGGGGGCCTGCGGCAAAACATAGGCTACCCCCTCGACGCGACCGATACTCGAGTGCAACGGAATGCAGTCAAAAAACTCCATCCCAAAAATTTCTTGGCCGTGGGCCAGCAGAGCCTCGCGCCGAGCAGTCGCAGTCGAAAAAGTTTGTCGCCAGGGGGGTGGCACCTCGTTGGCAACTTGGCAGACCGCGCCAGCGCTCACCCCGATGGGGTGGGGTAGCAGCCTGCCGTAGTAACGGGCGAGGTAGAGAAGACGATCGCCGGCGAAGTATTCTTCACTGCCGGGTTTGGCTCGCAGAAAAATCTGAGTCCCGGCTTTGGCCGTGCGGTCGCGCGCGCGAATCGCGTAAGTTCCGTCGCTGTGGCCGCGCCATTCCATCGCCGGGGCGTTGGGGTCTCGAGCCGAGCGCGTCAGGACCACAATCTCGTCGCTCACCATAAAGCATGAGAGCAACCCAATGCCAAATTGCCCGATATAATCGCTGCGGGATCGAACCAGGTCGCCGCGCTTGGAAGACTGGCCGATTGTTGCGAGAAACTGGTGAATTTCTGCTTCGGTCAGACCGATTCCATTGTCGGCAAAAATCAGCGTTTTGGGCTCGCCAGGGATAATTTCAAGCTCGATGCTCCCAGACAAATTAGGCTCGAGTTGCTGGCGGGCATGGATAGCATCGGCACCATTTTGCAGGAGTTCTCGGAGGAAAACCTGCGGGCTGCTATAAAGATGATTGGCCAACAAGTCAATGATGCCGCGCAGATTGACTTGAAAATTGTAGTTATTCACCAATTCATGCAATCGCCTGGCGGGCAAACTCTGCGTTGGCGCTCCGCCTCCAGTTTACAGGTCAGTGGTAACCTTACGTTTTGCTCCCGCAATCTCCGCCCACCAGGACCGAATATTGACAAAAAGGCTGCTGTGTGCGTTCTTGACAAGACCTTGACAAGGTAGAGCTATGGGATCGCGACAGTGCCAGTTTCTCGGCCTGCGGGGGGTCGGGAACCCCGTTAGTATGGTATTCAATGCCTACACGCGCTCCAAACCTTGCATGAATCTCCTGGTCAATCTCCTGGCGCCGCTGACATCTCCCGGGCCGCGCGTACCGCGCCGCCAGCGTAACGGTCACATCAAGTCCACCGCGGAAATCGAGCTGATGCGCGAGTCCGCCCGCATCGTGGCGATCGTCCTCAAGGAAATCGCCGAGCGCGTCGAACCGGGCATGACCACTGCCGATCTAGATGCCTATGCCGAAGCGCGCATTCGCCAGCTGGGCGCGACCCCAAGCTTTAAGGGTTACTGCGGCTTCCCCGCCTCAATTTGTGCCTGCCTCAACGACGAGGTCGTCCATGGCATTCCGAGCCCCAAGAAGCGCATTCGCGCGGGCGACCTGCTCAAGGTCGATACGGGCGCGTACAAAAATGGCTTCCACGGCGATTCTTGCATCACCATAGCAGTCGGCCGGGTCGGCCCCGAACACCAGGCCCTCATGTCCGTCGCCGAGGCCGCTCTCTATGCGGGCATCGATCGAGTCAAGCCCGGCAATACGCTACTCGACATTGCCGGTGCCATCGAAGACACCGTTGCTGGCAGCGGATTTAGCATCGTTGAGAATTACACGGGCCACGGCGTGGGCGAGCGCTTGCACGAAGAGCCCGCCGTCTTTCACTTCCGCACGCGGGATCTGCCCAATGTCGAGCTGCGCCCCGGCCTAGTGTTGGCGATCGAGCCGATTATCAATGCCAAGTCAAAAGTAACCCGCGTCCTCTCCGATCGCTGGACGGTGGTCACGGTGGATAAGGCTTGGTCGGCCCAGTTCGAGCACACGGTACTCGTTACCGAGACCGGGCACGAGATTTTGACCGACCGCACCCGGGTCTAGGCCCCTTCGCGCAGTTTATCTAAGACGCTGCGGTCTTCTAGGGTCGAGGTGTCGCCGACGACGTCTTGGCCGGCAGCGAGATTGCGCAGTAGGCGGCGCATAATCTTACCCGAGCGGGTTTTGGGTAGCGCCTCGGTAAAGCGAATCTCACTAGGGCGGGCAATCGCGCCAATTTCGGCGACGACGTGAGCTTTCAGGTTCTCGAGCAGCTCGTCGCTCGGGGCAGTGCCACCTTCGAGGGTGACAAACGCACAGATGGCCTCGCCTTTCACCTCATCGGGCCGGCCGACGACAGCAGCCTCAGCCACGGACTCATGGGACACCAACGCTGACTCAATTTCCATCGTTCCCAAGCGGTGTCCGGAGGTATTGATCGTGTCGTCCACGCGACCCATCACCCAGAAATAGCCATCGGCATCGCGGCGCGCCCCATCACCTGCAAAGTAAAAGTATTTGCCGTCTTTGGGCGGAATGTGCTCCCAGTAGGTGCGGCGGAAGCGGTCGGGGTCGCCGTAAACCGTACGCATCATACCCGGCCAAGGATACTCGATCGCCAGGTAGCCGCCCGTGCCAGCAGCCACCGGATTGCCCTCAAGATCGACGACATCGGCGATAATTCCTGGAAATGGCAGCGTCGCCGACCCTGGTTTGGTGGGAGTTGCGCCAGGCAAGGGCGTTAGCATAAATCCCCCCGTCTCCGTTTGCCACCAAGTATCAACGATGGGGCAGCGACCGCCGCCGATGACCTCGTGGTACCACATCCAAGCTGCGGGGTTAATGGGCTCGCCGACGGTACCCAGCAGGCGCAAGGAAGAGAGATCGCGCGCGCGCGGCAGGTGCTCGCCCGATTTGATGAACGCGCGAATCGCCGTCGGTGCGGTGTAGAAAATCGTAACGCCGTATTTTTCGACGACATCCCACAAACATCCCGGATTGGAGGGGCGCGGTGCGCCTTCGTACATCAGCGTGGTCGCACCGTTCGAGAGGGGTCCATAGACGATGTAGCTGTGGCCGGTGATCCAGCCGACATCGGCGGTGCACCAATAAACATCGGTATCGCGGATATCGAAGGTCCACTGCAGGGTCATGTGGGTGTAGAGATTGTAGCCGCCGGTGGTGTGAACGACTCCTTTGGGCTTGCCGGTGGTGCCGCTGGTGTAGAGGATAAACAGCATTGCTTCGGCATCCATAGGCTCGGCCGGGCAGTGGGCCGATGCTCCCGCCTGCAGGTCGTGCCACCAATGGTCGCGGCCGGGCACCATCGGAATTTTTTGAGCCGTGCGCCTCACCACCAGGACGTTTTCGACTGAGGGGGCACCGCCGCCCTGTTCGAGGGCTTTATCTACCTGAACTTTGAGCGGGACGATCGCGTCCTTGCGCCAGCCGCCATCGGCTGTGATGACGGCTTTGGCTCGGGCATCGTTGAGACGATCTTTGAGAGCTTCGGCGCTGAAGCCCCCGAATACCACCGTGTGAGGCGCGCCGATGCGCGCGCAGGCCAGCATGGCAATTGCCGCTTCGGGAATCATCGGCATGTAAATGCCGACGCGATCGCCTTTTTGCACGCCGAGCTGTTTGAGGACGTTAGCCATTTGGCAAACCTCCCGGTGGAGCTGGGCGTAGGTCAGCGTGCGGCTATCTCCGGGCTCTCCTTCCCAGATCAGGGCGGCTTTATTGCGCCGCCAAGATGCCAGGTGTCGGTCCAGGCAGTTGTAAGAAATGTTGATTTTGCCACCCACAAACCACTGGGCCAGGGGGGGCTGCCAATCGAGGACTGTTTGCCATTTTTCAAACCAATGCAGCTCTTTTGCGGCCAACTCTGCCCAGAATTGCTGGGGGTTTGCCTGGGCCGACCGGTAAATTTGCTGGTATTCTTCTAGACTTTTGATGCGAGCATTTTCTGAAAATTCAGTTGAAGGTTTAAAAACGCGATTTTCCTGGAGAATTGATTCGATCGTGGGCTGGGACATGCTCGGCTGAAAAAAAATGTGAGTTGTCTTGGGGGGTTTGTCAATTGTAGGAGCCGCAGCGAGCCTCTGCCGTAGCTCGAGGCTGTTTGGGTAACGGTTTGTTTCGACTCCCGGGTGGGGGTGACTCCGATTGGAAATCTGTAAGATGGAGGCGACACCCCAGAAGAAATGCATATGAGCGCCCAACAACAAGTAGATTGTGCGACGGCCTGCGTCAATGGTTGTGTTCTGGGCGATGCTTGCCCCAACCGCGAA
Source organism: uncultured bacterium (assembly GCA_964435975.1). Lineage (GTDB taxonomy): Bacteria > Cyanobacteriota > Cyanobacteriia > Cyanobacteriales > Rubidibacteraceae > CAYTBI01. Next base: position 17,278 of record CAYTBI010000031.1, on the reverse strand, counting down.
TTTGCGGCCGAAGCCTCTCAATTTATCGAAAAAACCTCTCTCGACGACATGCTCGCCATGGCCCAAGAGGCCGTGCGCAAAAAGCAAATCGAATGCACCTCCCAGCCTACCGAGTGGGTTATTCCCGACGAGATTTAGCCCGCGCCCTCTCAGCCGTGGGGCATCGGCAACGAATCCAACGATCTTGAAATTAAGTGCGACGTAACTGGGGCTTTTATCAAAAGACTCTTATTATCCCGGTTAAGCCCGCACTCCTTCCCAGATTAGTGATTCCAATGCTCCCACTCACACCACGAAGGCTCGGTACTCTTGCCGTCGCCGTATCAGTTTTGGTAGCAAGCCCGCTTCCTGCTGTGGCTCTCCCGCAACGCTCCTCCAAAACACCCAGACCGCTCGCTCGCTCGGTTGCCCGAGAAGGCGACTCGGTGGGATCCTTCGAGCGCGGCAACGAACTCCTCCGGTCGGGTCAGTTTCAAGAGGCAATCGTCACCTACGATCGCCTCTTAGCCAGTCAACCCGATTTTTTTGCTGCCTGGCTCAATCGCGGCTTGGCGCTGGCCTCCTTGAGGCGCTACGACGAGGCAATTGAGAGTTTCGAGCTGGCCCTCGGAGCCAACCCCGACTACACCAGAGCAATTGCCCTCCAAGGCATCGCCCGCTCGGCGCTCGGGAACCACGCTGCCGCCATCGATGACTTCAGCCGCGTTCTAGAGCGCGAGCCCGACAACACGCTGGCGCTCTCCGGTCGTGGCAGTGCCTTGTACCGGCTCGGGCGCTTCTCGGCCGCCTCGCTCGATTTCGAGCGCGCCCTCGAACTCGATCCCGAGAATTATGATGCCTGGTACTACCAAGCCTTTATCCAGCAAAACACGGGCGATCGCGAAGCAGCAGTTCTCAGTCTCGAGCGAGCCATCGCTCTTAGGCCTAGCGACCACCGCGCCTACGTCGACCGGGGTGCCATGCTTGCCGAGCTGGGACGCTTGCCCGAGGCCCTTGCCAGCTACGATCGCGCCCTGGAGTTGCGGCCGCAAGAGCCGCTTGCTTGGTACAACCGAGGCAACGGGTTACTGCGCCTCGAGCGCCACACAGAAGCCATTGCCAGCTACGACCGTGCCATCGAGCTCAAAGCTGATTATGCCAGCGCCTTTGCCAATCGGGGCACGGCTTACAATGCCTTGGGGGCACGTGTCGAAGCCCTGGCAGACTACCAAAAAGCCGCCGATTTATTTGCAACCGCAGGGGAGCGCGAGCGCGAGCAGCAAATGCTCGATAATATCGACCGCTTGCAAGAGGGAGAGTAGTGCGCCCGCGTGGCAACGGGAACTCGCAAACTTCAGCCGCTTTGTCAGAGTCCAATATTGATGTATTGATGTTGAAGTAGGTAAGAACGGACACTCCAAACATGGGCAGCACGCTAAGTCGAAAAATTCGATCGGAGGCTCGTAGGGTACATCGCTTGGCTGTGGCGGCAAGCGCGATCGCCCTTTGTGGGGCTGCTGGATGCGCTACTTCTTCTTTGCCACCTACGAGCGCCCCCACCGCCCAAGATCCAGCCATCGCAGCGGGTCGTCCTGCGGGTAACGCTAATTACCGGGCAGTTACCGTTCTCGACAATCTCGAGCGTCCTTGGGGTCTGGCTTGGTTGCCGGATGGGACAATCTTAATTGCCGAGCGGGCCGAGCGGGTCCGGGTAGCCCGCGACGGCAGGCTGTCCGCAGGGCCCATTCCCGGGCTGCCTCAAATCTTTGCCCAAGACCAGGGGGGGTTGCTAGATGTCGTCGCCCACCCACGCTTTAGTGAAAACCAACTGATTTATTTCTCCTATTCCCACGGCTCGCTCGAAAACAACCGTACGCGGATTGCCCGCGCTAAGTTTGACGGCAGCGCGCTAAGAGGCTGGGAAGTTATTTTTGAGGTTTTTCAGACCAAGCCGCGCGGCCAACACTTTGGATCGCGCCTCGTGTGGTTGCCTGACGGTACGCTGCTGGCCTCGATTGGTGATGGTGGTAATCCGCCGATCGACCTAGCGGGCCAATTGATTCGCCAGCAAGCACAGAACGTTGGCAGCCATTTAGGCAAAGTCATCTGCATTAATGACGACGGCTCCGTGCCTGCAGACAATCCATTCGTCGGAGATGCCGAGGCCCAGCCCGAAGTGTGGAGTTACGGGCACCGTAACATACAAGGGTTGGCATTTGATGCGGCGAATAACCGCGTTTGGGCGACCGAGCCCGGCTCGCGCGGTGGCGACGAAGTCAATCTCGTCGTCAAGGGCGAAAACTACGGTTGGCCGCTGGTAACCCACAGCCGAGAATATTCGGGCGGGCTAATCTCACCCGAAACATCGCTGCCAGGCATGGTAGATCCGAAACTGTTTTGGACGCCTGCGATCGCGCCATCGGGCTTGGCATTCTACAGCGGTGACAAGTTTCCTGAGTGGCAAGGAAATTTATTTGCTGGGGGATTGGTTTCGCGAGACATTCGTCGCCTCGAACTCGATGCAGCAGGCGAGGTCGTCAACGAAGAATCGATCCCCATCGGCGAGCGGGTGCGAGAGGTCGTGCAGGGTCCGGATGGTTTGTTGTATGTCCTGACAGATGAGGACAATGGCAAACTCATTCGCTTCGAACCCAATTAGAAACCACAACGATGTTTCACCTCGCCGCTTCTGTAACTTAAAGAGCAGCCGTAGCATGCAATTTCTCAAGCCCATTCGTATCGACATTCTGCGCTGCACGCTCGGCTAGCTCTTGAGGCTACTCCCTAAAGACTTACCTTTAGTAACTTGACATAGATATCATGCGTATCGGAACTCAATTTCTCGGTGACATCGATTCTCTTGGCAAAGAAGGTATTCGCACCAAGTTTTTTATTCTAGGGTTACCTATAATTCCACTAGAGTCATATTATTGCTTGGAAAGCGGCTACAGAAATGTTCGCGGCTTTCCCATTGACACGAACGGGAGAAGCGTTTTAGTTGCCTATTTATTCTGGTGGATATCTTTTCCTTTGATACTAGGCGGCGGACTTTTATTTTTCACAGACTTCGATAATGTATATTGCGTATTGATGCTAATATCTGGCTTAATTTTCGGGTTTATTGTAAATAGGATAGCCAGACTCAGCAAACCCGAAAAACGCCGCCGGACTATATTTAACAACATTACCGGAATGGGTGCCCCTCCAGAATTACTTCCTCAAGATACGCGGCGAGACACCCTAGCAGCGCTAGAGAAGCTTTGGCAAACTAGAACATCCGACCCTTCATTGCAAGATTGGAGAAATGCTGTCTCTCTCGATGATTTCGACGCGAGTTCGCTTTTGATTTTGTACTGTTTGGCATCCTATGCAGAGGAAAGCAGTCTGGCATCAGAAATTTGGCAGAGAATCGAAACGAGTGGCGAGCCAGCAACCAGCAAAGCTCGATCGGGAAAATAAGCTAGTTCGTGAATCGGCGTGCGGGGCACCATCAGAGGCTGCAGCCAGCGAACTCGCGAATGCAGAGGTCTTTGAGGGTTAGGGTGTAGCTTTTGGCTGCGCCGTCGATCGCAAATCGCGTGGCTTGCTCGCAGGCGATCGCGACGGCAAGCATGACGAGATTGCGCGCTAGCGGGTAGTCGCAGATGTCGTCATTGGCCTCGGAAGGGACGCGGTAGTCCGCATTCCAGATGGCTTCGGCGTATTCGGCCGTGAGACCCACATGCAAGCAGGGGACATTTTGCACCGCGCAACAGTCTTTGAGAGCCTGTCGCGAGCTACTGTTGTCGAAGGCATCGATAACAAGTAACGCGCCCCCAAGAAGCGGAGCGGCATTAGCTGCTGTCAGGCGTTTGGTGACTGCTTCGACTGAGACCCCAACCGCACGATAGAGTGCGTTGGCCAGCATTTTGGCTTTATGGGCGCCCACATCGGTGCGGTAGTAAGGCTGGGTCGAAAGATTGCGCGCTTCGACGCGATCGAAATCGATGACTCTTAGCTTACCGAAGCCCGTCCGTGCCAGCGTTTCGGTGATGTTTGCCCCCAAAGCGCCCGCACCACAGACAACAACGGGGAAGTTTTCTAATTTGGCCATTCCGGCCGCGCTACGGTAGCGCTGCTCGTGAAAAAACTGTCCGGTCATGGGTACCAATCCTCTACTTCTCGTTCGATGACACCGACGAGAGATTGCAAATCGAAGTCGCGATCGCGGCCGTCCAAACAAATACCCGCACTTATAACGGTGAGGTCGGCTTTAGAAATCGCGCTTGCGTGTTGCACGCCATCGGCAGTCGTCCACTCCACTTGCCAGTAATCGTCGCAGTTGCGAAATTCTTTGAGTTCGCCACCGCCCATTTTGAGGGCTGCCCTGAGGCGTTTTTCGTCTTTGGAAATCGATGAGAACGCCTCAAGATCTTGAGTTGCCAAATCGTAAGCGAATCGCATCTCGGGAGCGATCCCTCGAAAGTTGAGATTCGCTGCCAGCAGGCACTCGCGAAAGGCTTGCCGCAGGGCCTCGCTGGGGAGAGGGTCCGCACGGCGATCGCCGCTCTCGAACCAAAAGACGCGGCCGTCATAGCGCGCGACAATCGGCTCGAAGCTGATGCCGTTGTCAACTAAGTGTACCGGCACAGGTTTGGCCCAGCCCAAGCGCTGCTTCATATCGGCAAGATTGGCAGGAAAGGCCAGCCAGGTCCGATGCTGCAGCGATCGCACCAAAAAAAAGCGAAATACTTCAAATTCGTGCAAATATCGATCAATTTGGGCTAAATCAGCTGCTTTGACACACTCAGCAGTCCTAGCGTCCTGGGGCTGAAAGATACCCCAGCCCTCAAAGTCACGGGGCTCGGGCCAAAAAGTGTAAGTCAACCCAGCAAGCTGGGTCCGAACTCGCCCGCCGCGAACGCAGGGGGCGAGAAACGCAAGAGTGAGTAAGTCTCGCTCTTGCGTTTCAAGTTGGTCTAGAAGTGATTGGATATCGATGGTGGTTCTGGCTCCAAATATTGGATGAGTCAACCAACTTGACCTATAAGTCATGAGGGATGGGTTCTTACGTTCCCTTTGTATGGGATGGCCATCTGCGAAGCTCGCCTCCGGGGCTCTTCGCGCTCTTCGTGCTTAGAGGTTATAATTGTTCGTGCAGAATCATCGGTCGGGGTAGCCTCACAACAGGTCTGGCTCGGATATCGAAATGTCTGATAGTCCGCTGTTTCCAAAATTGTCCGACCATACTCAGGAAATCTTTGGTGCGGGAGACGCTTGTAAAGACTCGGAGCGTACGGTTCGTCCTACTGCGAACTGCACCGATGTTGCTCTCCCATTTACTCTTCATTGTCCGGCGCAGCCACCGATCGAACTCGCTGATACTGATGTATAGGATTCGGAGCTGAGGTCGAAGATGCGCATCCACGGTTTATGCATTGTGAAAGATGAGTCTGATATCATTCGCCAGGGCCTCAGTGCGGCTCGAGCCTGGTGCGATGCGATATATGTCTTTGACAATGGGAGCGCGGATGGTACGTGGGAAATAGTTCGGAGCCTTGCCGAGCGAGACCCAGCCATCGTTCCTTGGAAGCAGGATCCCGTTCCTTTTCGTGACGGCCTGCGCGCGGACATCTATAACAACTTTGCCGATCGGGCTGAGCCTGGGGACTGGTGGGTCAGATTGGATCCCGATGAGTTCTATGTTGAGAATCCTCGCGAGTTTCTCAGCAAGGTTCCATCTTCAGTAGGCTGCGTCTGGCACGCATCACTTCAGTACTACTTCAGTACCGAAGAAGCACGCCGCTACCGCGAAGATCCCGCTCAGTTTGGTGACGATGTGCCAGTTGAAGAGAAATGTCATTACTATTTCAATCACTGGAGTGAGATTCGGTTTGTCAGACACGAGGTAATGGACCCGTGGGTCGGCAAGGAAGACTGGCCTGAGGGGTTGACCGAGCGCTCGTTCTCCTATCATCGCCGTATTTTGTGTCGTCATTTTTCCTACCGTTCTCCCCAGCAGATAGAAAGAAGAATTAAAGCTCGAGCCGAGAGCATTTTGAGAGAATCTCTATTTCGTCATGAATCCTTTAAGAATTGGCGGAAGGCGACCTTAAGCATGCTTTCAAGAAAGCAGCCCAATTGGAATTGGAAAGATTGGGAGACTCTTGAAGAAAACGAGAGTCGAGAGAACCTAAATTTTAGCTGGGAAAGTCGCGTGATTGAAGCGGAGCTGCTCGAGTATGACGCTCATGATGGCAACTTCGTTGTCAATGAATCAATCATGCCGACAATTCGCAACATGCGGTATCCCCTTCCTCAAAGATTGATGCAAACTCAGTTCATGCGGAGTCTAAAGCGACACGTAAAGCCATACCTAAAGGGACTAAGAAATGCCCTCACCGGTCGAGGCTAGAATCCAATTTCTGGCTGACAAAGGAACATTTGTTCGCTATCTATCCCCAGAAGAATTGGGCTAGGCACTCCAACATGCAGGGCCAGCAACTGTGCAGTTACAGCAATGGTTGCAAAGGTCGGAGCGCGCTGGGATCTGCCTAGGGGGTATCTGCAAAGAAACAATTAAGCTAGAAGCCGTTCAAGCATCAAAGGAATCATAGCTGCGTAAACAACGGCTTCACTAACAGCAGGTAACCGCTCATAATCCTTGCTGAGGCGGCGCTGTTTCCCTAACCAAGCAAAGGTCCTTTCAACCACCCACCGACGGGGCTGAACCTCGAATTTTGGTCCTTGTCTCCGTACAACTTCCAGAGTAATGCCGCTGTCCCGAGCTATCTTCTGCAAGCGCTTGCTTTGATACCCTTGGTCGGCACTAATATGCTTGAGAGTTGGCTGGTTCAAGCTGGCATCGCTCACCAGCATCCGGGCTGCAGTGACGTCAGCTTGGTTTGCCGCATGGACAATCGCCACTAATATCAGGCCCAGAGTATCCACCAGCAGGTGACGCTTGCGCCCGTTGACTGCTTTGTTGTGCGCTGGAGGTGACCTCCAGCGCCAGCATCCGCTTCTTACGGCCATCACAGCCTCGCTCCGGTCCTCCTACATCAGTGGTTTTGACCGATTGACTATCGAGTAAACCAGCACTGGGACTAAACATCTAGCCTTTAATGCAAACGACCTGCTTGAGAGTTGCTACAACTTCGACCAAATCGGTTTGCTGGTTCATGACCTCATCAATGGGTTTGTAAGCACCAGGGATCTCGTCGATAACGCCAGGATCTTTACGACACTCAACGCCGTTGGTTTGCTCGAGTAAATCGTCCAAAGTAAAGGATCTCTTTGCCTTGGCCCGCGACATCAAGCGACCGGCACCGTGAGAGCAAGAGCAGAAGCTGCGAGCATTCCCTTTGCCTTTAACGATGAAGGATTTTGCCCCCATCGAACCGGGAATAATACCGTAGTCATTCGTTTGAGCCCGGACGGCTCCTTTACGAGTGACATATACGGATTCGCCAAAATGCTCCTCCTTTTCGGCGTAGTTGTGGTGGCAGTTAACCTGCATCAAGGGTTTGAAGGGTTTGCCGCCAGCCACGTGCCGTTCAATGACAGCTTTCACGCGAGCCATCATCACATCCCGGTTGAAGCGAGCGTAATTTTGCGCCCACTGCAGATCGCGCCAATAGGCATCAAATTCGGCCGTGCCGCCCACGAAGTAAGACAAATCGGGGTCGGGCAGGCGCAGTTGGGCGAGTTTGCTCAGCTCTTTGGCTGTGGCAATGTGACACTGGGCCAACATATTGCCGATATGGCGCGAGCCAGAATGCAACATCAACCAGACATTTGCTTCGGTGTCGAGGCAAACCTCAATGAAGTGGTTGCCGCCCCCAAGCGATCCCATCTGCTTCATGGCTTTAGGCTGCAGGCGTTGGACGCCAGGATGCAAATCTTTGAATTGATTCCAGCCCTGCCAGTTACTAGCAGCTTTTTCGACAGTTTTATTGGCATTGAAGCCGACGGGGACGACAGCTTCGATGTCCTGGCGAATTTTCTTGAGCTTGCCCTCGAGTTGGGCGGCTGCGTACGGAGTTTTGACCGCTGCCATGCCGCAGCCGATATCGACACCAACCGCGGCTGGAATAATAGCATCTTTGGTAGCCAAAACCGAGCCGACGAGGGCACCTTTGCCGAGGTGTACGTCGGGCATCAAAGACAAATGCTTGTACACAAAAGGTAGCGTAGCAACGTTTTTTGCCATCGCTGTTTCTTGGGGTCCCAACTCGTGGTTTGCCCAAGAAAACACCGGCGCTGGCGTCGTGAGATTGAGTTGGGTGTGGGGCATGGGATTTTCCTCTAGTGTTAAAAAAAATTATTGTGGCCTTCGGAAATTGCGATCGCCGGGCAGGTCCGGCCCGTTAAGACCGACCTGCCTTTACTTATCCTCCCGCACCGGTAGGGGCGTCTCTAGGATCTCCAGCAGCAGCTCGAGCCGCGAAGGGCGCGTCAGCATGGGCACCAAGTTGGGCAGTGCGTAGTAGTCACCCCGAAAGGTCACCGTTTCGACAGGTATCTGCCGTTTCTTGAGTTCCCGCTCGACCCAGTCTCGCGCGGACCCCACCCGCACGATCGCGACGTTGGGCATTAAACCCAGGTCGCGGCTGTAGCGGCCATAAGCATTGGCAAAATAAGGGTCGGCATTCTCGGCTTCGTCAGTCACGAGGACGATCTGCTCGACACATTCTTTGCGCTTGCGCATCACCTCTAGAGCGCAGCCCAAGCTGGTGCCGCCGCCAGCTCGAATGAGCTTGAAGGCTCGCTCCCAATCGCTGAGTTCGGTGCCGTCGGCTCTCACCGGGTAAGGCATGGTGTCGAAGGCGTAAACGAACAAATCAGCTTGGGTGATACCGGAGACTAAGGCCGCCAGACGCTTGCCCAATTCGATCGCGCAGCTCATGGAGCCAGACTTATCGACCAGAAGTGCCGTCGGGCGCTTAATGGTGCCGCGCCGCTTCACTTGCTCGTCGGTAATTTTTTCTAGCTTGGCGGTCGTCTCGGCATCGAGATCGCTTGCATCAGCGGCAACCCGTGCCTTAAAGGCCGAAACGCGATCGCTCTTTTGGGCGCGTTCGAGCTTTTCGTCGATGAGAGCTTTGAGCGCTTTATGGTCCAGCGCGCCCCGCGCCTGGAGAGACTTGAGGTTGTTGATGACCTCTTGAGGGCTCATGGCATTGACCAGTGCAGCCAGGACGGTTGGGGTCACCTGACCGACCGCACCGACTGCGATGGTGTAGGGCACCTTGAATTCGACAATTAAGCGGGCCTGCTCGGCGGGGCTGGTGGCGCGGGCAATTTGCTTCAAGCCAGCGGCGAGAGAATCGACCGGCGGCCGGTTCTCAAACAAAATCGCGTTGGCGCGATCGCCGGGCTTGACGTGCAAGGTGGCATAGAGATGCTTCATGGCTTTGCGAGCCCGCAGTGCCGCGCGATCGAACTGCGCGGGGTTTTGCTCGCGGGCGGCCAAGTAGCGCCGCACGGCCGTCCGCGTCGAGCGCGGGACCTTGCCCCGGTGCCGCTTCATGAAGTCGATAACCCGAGCGACTTGATAAGGTGGCAGTGCTTGGAGCATCACAAAGCCCGCATCGCGGTGGGCTTCGACCTCACTGGAGAGCAAGTAGCCGACAAAGACCTCTTTGTGGTCTCGGACATCGCCGTGGCGCTGGTACCAAACGGCAAGATGACCGTAAAAAATTGGGTCCAACTCGGAAATGAGCTGGTGGGTCTCTGCGACTTCTTCGAGCTTGCGGTGGGGGGTCGTTAGCAAGCTGTTGAGCATTTCGAGGCGTAAATCGCGCTCTTGAGTATTCATTGTCATCATTCGACCTCCAGTCGGACTATTGGAGGCAGATTCTGCACGCAATCGAAGCACGATTAAAGATTATTTCTTTAATGTGCCGCACGAGTCGGAGAAGCATTACCCGCTATCGGTCTCGGGCTCGCAGCGCCTACTTCTAAGGCGCACCATAGGCGAGGGTCTCCCCTCTTTGGTAGAAGTATGTAGGCTTCGCCAGTTAGGGCGCGGCAAAACTGCCAAAAAATTTAAAAAGCATCGTGCGAGTCGCAAAAGCTGTTGGAGTCATACGCGGGAGTCGAACCCACATCTTCTCGATCTCAAGTCAAGCGAGCTACCGTTGCTCTAGTATGGAAGTCTGTAAGCTCTTGCAATTAGGGCACGATGCCCAGCAATCGCGCCATAAATGCGCTGACAAGCTGACTAGCTGTCAAGCTCATAGGGGCTTCTCTGCCGAACATTAGTTCCCTCGTGCGAGTCGAAAAAGCTGCGGTTGCATACGCGGGACTCGAACCCGCATATCCTTGATTATGAGTCAAGTGCCTTTTCCAATTTGGCAAGTATGTAAGCTCCTTCAGTTGGGGCACGAGGGGGAAGATTAGTCGCCGCGCGCACGCCGCGCGAGCTGCCGCCGGATATAGCGAATTTCTTTCTTGTTACACTGCTTTTTGCTGGCAGCATACGCATTCGCCCCCTGAATCTGTCGCGTGACAAATGCCTTTTTCAAGACATCAAAGACCCTGGTAAGTGGCGCTTGTGGAAATTCGCGGAAAGTGACCGAATACCAGATCTCGTCAATTTTAAGATATCGATGGCAAGCATCGATAAATAGAGAATCCTCTCGGTATCGCGTTCGTTGAGGCTGCTTGCGCGGCCTCTTTTCGAACGCGCACAACAGCCCGGTCTCGGGATGGACGTAGAAGTAGTCGCGATAGCAATAGCCTAAAGGCGTCTTCGATCCACCGTAGCAGAGAACCCCGTCAACCATTTCGACGTGCAACTCGACAAAATCCCAGATATGGCCGCGAACGTGCAACCCTGCAAGCGTATTCGCGCTCAGGCGGGCGCACAGCTCGCGGTATACCCTATCCCAAGGCTGCCCGACGCGCGATCGTAAGAACCGCCGCAGCGGGCCGAGATGGTCGGAGAGATACTTGGTTTTCCGGTTTCTAGGTTTGAGCAGGTACGGTCGCAGCAGATCGCCTTCGCAGGCTGCCTGCGTTAGTTCGCGCATTTCCTTTCTAAAACCTGTCGTCTTTTTGAGACTAATTCGCATCCCGCCACGCGGGCGCTCGATGGTAATTTCGCTCAAACGATGTTCGCTCATGGCGATTATTCATGTGAATGGATAGAGAAAGTATTTCTCAGCCGTAAACCGCCTCAGGACGAATGATAGTATCACCACCAGGGCGACGGTCGATGACGTAAGGTTCCAGACGGCGAGCGGGAACCTCTAAATAACGAGCGACGCGCTCTTTGATCGCGCCATCGCCCATTTCGCGGTTGATGCCGACATGACGCTCGGTAACGTCATAAGAGCGGCCTTCAAAACGAACGTGAACCATGTTTGTGCCTCCTTATTTTTCAAACAAAATTGGCTCCGGGGGTGGGGATCGAACCCACGACATCGCGGTTAACAGCCGCGCGCTCTGCCATCTGAGCTACCCCGAAACGAACCACCCCGTGCCCTGGAGTCGAACCAGGCAACCAGCCTTCGGAGGGCTAGCGTTGCATCCCGCAAGCAAGGGATATCCACCACGCACTGCCCCTACTAACGCCGCGCGATCGGTGCCTCACTTTTCGGCCTCCGGTGGCAGAAGGAAGGTGGAGGAATCGAACCCCTATGACGTTGCCATACCCCGGTTTTCAAGACCGGTTGCCAACCATTTAGCGGCACCTTCCAAAACTACATTTAGGGGCGACTGACGGGACTCGAACCCGCTAAATAACTGGCTTCACAAACCAGCGCCTCGACCACTTTGGCTTCAGCCGCCATATCGAAAGTGGAGGCGAGGAGACTCGAACTCCTAACCGCCTGCGTGCAAAACAGGCGCTCTCCCAGTTGAGCTACGCCCCCATACAAGTGGCAGGAGTGGTAGGATTCGAACCCACACAAGTCGATTTAGAAGATCGATGCCTCTTCCCTTAGGCGACACTCCCACAGCGATCCCAGTCGGATTCGTCGCTTGCTTCTGCGAAGCAGTACCCGCGCGTCGAGCGTGGCGCGCTCGGATGCTACCGACTACATCACATTCGCGTTAGAGTCTGGGGCTGGCGACAGGAATCGAACCTGCAACTCGCTGCTTACAAGGCAGCCGCTCTGCCAAATTGAGCCACCTACATTGCGGAAGTGACTTCCGCAATGATGTCGGGTGGCGACCGAGCTACGCCAGCACAATATTTGGTCGCGGGGGCGAGAGTTGCACTCGCCGATGTGCGGCTTATGAGACCGCCAAGCCACTCTTGCTCCATCCCCGCAAATAGTCCCCGAACCCACCCTCACGAAATCCAATAGACCGATGCATGGTAGTAATAAATGACAGTACGTTTTGCGCTTGTCACAATGCTGGGCGTAACGTTTAAGTGGGATTCGAACCCAAATGCGCGGCCCTCGCACTACCAAAGCGTCGTTACGAGCGACGAATTTCCAACTTTCCCAGTTGGCGGGTTACATCCGCTTCTATTACATTTCGCTACCGACTATTTTTAGGCATCCAACAGGTCTACTTGCCAATTCAGTGCCTGAATCTGCGAATCTAAGAGCCGGTGCTCTTGAGATAGGCGATCGACTTGACCTTGCAAGTTGGCAATATCGACCGTGCTAACAAACCGAACCTCAGAACGACTATAGCGACCGTGGGCAATCGCTGCCGCCCCGATGAGGTTATCCAAGATTTCTCGCTTTAGAAACAGCGCATCTCGGTGCGCAAGTGCATCGGATAGCGTCTCGTTTCCTGCATCCAAGGCTGTGCTTGAATTGGTTTTATTGATACGCTGAATCAATTGCGTCAGCTCGGCCGCAATCGCGTCTAACTCCACCAGCAAATCTTGTGGATTTTCCGGAGCAAGATCGCCTTCTTGAACTTTAGCGCTTCGACTCAGGCGCTGACGTAGCTGCTGAATCTTCTTCTGATGGTCGGCCCGTAGAATCAGGGCCTCTGCTAGTTTCATCGATCTTCACCTCCTGTTTTTGAGCTTATTAAATATGCAGAGCACTCACTCTGCCATGCCCCCGACAGGAGTCGAACCTGCAGAATTCTCGGTTTAAGCGAGACATGTTTACCCGTTTCATCACGGGGGCGAATATTGGGGGGCGCTACAGGAGTCGAACCCGTTTATGCCCGATTAAGAGTCGGGTGCATCGCCGTTCTGCCAAACGCCCAAAAACTGGTTGTGGGGGGGTCGCCTGGGGGTCGAACCCAGATAATACGGATTAAAAGTCCGCTGCATATCCGCTCTGCCAACGACCCATCAGTACCCCCGGCAGGAATCGAACCCGCACGACCCGGTCTCTCAAACCGGGGCCTCTTGGGCTACGAGGGTATTGAATCCGAGTGGCAGGCTTCGAACCTGCGACCTCCTGGTCCCAAACCAGGCGCTCCTGCCGTCTGAGCTACACCCGGATATTTTTGGACTAATTGATGCCCACGCCTCCAGTAGGATTCGTAGCTTGCTTCTGCGAAGCAGTACCTACAACCTCCGATTTCGTAGACCGGCGCTCATCCGTTGAGCTATGGAGGCCCATACTTCCGGTGGGAGTCGAACCCACAACCTCTGGTTTCTAAGACCAGCGCCTCTTCCTGTTGGGCTACGGAAGCACATACTCCTGATGGGATTCGAACCCATACCAAGTTGTTTTTGAGACAACCGCCTCTGCCTATTAGGCCATAGGAGCATCATTCCCCCGCCAGGATTCGAACCTGGACGCTTCGCTTTCAAAGAGCGAGATGTTGCCGATTACACCACAGAGGATCGCAAGATGCCGAGGCTGGAGTCGAACCAGCATCTCCATGATTCAGAGTCACGGCGACTTTCCAAGTCGTCCACTCGGCAATAAGTCCCCCAGGCCAGTGTCGAACTGACGACCTCTCGTTCTTCGCGCGAGCGCTCTACCGATTGAGCTACCTGGGGAAAGCGGAGAGAGAGGGATTCGAACCCTCGGTGGGATTACCACGCTTCGTTAGCAGTGAAGTGCCATAAGCCGCTCGGCCATCTCTCCAGAAAATAAACGTTCTCAATGGGGGGTCGAGTGGGAATTGAACCCACGCAGCGATGCGCGACGGTTTTACAGACCGTTACCTTCACCAACAGGCGAGCCGACCCTTGGGTCCCCCGACGGGATTTGAACCCGCAATCTCCATGTTGAAAGCATGGCGGCTTAACCATTTGCCTACGAGGGAATGTATTTTCGCAACCACGAAAATAGAAACTGCTACATGCAAGTTTGGGAAGCTATTTTTTCAGCCTCCAGAAGACGGAGGCTGTAGGATTCGAACCTACATTGGCAGTAAACCAACAGACCGTTTGTAAGCTTCGAGAGTAAGGGCACGCAACAGACGCAGAGACTAGGATTCGAACCCAGAGTCTTCGGTTTTGGAGACCGAGGTGTTGGCCAGTTACACCATCTCTGCAAGTTATTGCCACCAAAAAATGGTTGGAGCGGCGAGATTCGAACTCGCGCCGATCGAGTTATGAGCTCGGGGCTCTGCCACTAAGCTACGCTCCACCAAAAATCCGGGGTGGGAGTCGAACCCACGAGAAAAAGAGCTTTGCAGGCTCTCGCCTTCGACCGCTTGGCTACCCGGATATGGGAGCCGCGACGGGAGTTGCACCCGCTTCTCCGGAGCTGAGAACCCCGGCGACTTTTCTAGTCGTCCACACGGCTATTTCTTGGCGAGAGTGACGGGACTCGAACCCGCGACTTCCTGTCTGACAAACAGGCGCTCTAGCCAACTGAGCTACACCCTCAAAAAAATCTATTCAGTTTTCAAGGTTCGGAAGAATCTTTTTAGGAAGGCTTGGGGGAAGGCCCCTTTGCTTTCCATATTTCAAATGTAATACAGCATGCTACAAGTGTCAACCTTTTCGAGAGAATTTTTTTGAGAGTGCCTTTGGGCCAGGCTTTGGGCGTGTAGTATGGTTGCTAGCTACAGGTTTTTGGGTGTCTTGCGAAACCGAATTCGAGTGGGTTAACACTATTCGTATGGCAGATTCTGGCCATGTCTCGTTCCCAGAACCCATGGCTGTCAAAGGTCCGCAGTCTTGACCGATGGCTTACCTTGGTGACATGACCTCACTATCACCGATTGATAACGTTCTGCTCGGTAGAAAGAGAGACAGCACCGACAAAGAGATAACCATCTGGAAAATGGACCTGCGGGGGGTCCGGGGGCAGCTTGCCCCCGGGCGCGGGGGCGTGGGGGGGGGGGCGGAGACCCCCCCCAACCAGGTTTTAAGGGAAGGCGAAATAAAGCCAGAACCAGA
>CAYTBI010000031.1:0-2024 GCA_964435975.1 uncultured bacterium | reverse complement strand
GGGGCGGGGGGGGCCCCCCCCCCCCCGCCCCCCCCCGGGGGGGGGGGGGGGGGGGGGGCCCCCCCCCCCCCCCCCACATCCGGGTTTTTCAGCAATGGCAAAAAAAGCCCAGACACTCAAGCCACGTGCGAAACATAGTACGGCGCAACCTGCCACAGATTGACAATCGCCAACTCCGCCCGCTCCGCCAGAGCCACGACAAAGATTCCCTCCTCAGCTTCGATTTCCTGAGAGATCCAAAGACCCCGCAAGCTAACTTCGGCAGTGTCTTCATCTACAGGAACGACACGAACGTCACCAAACTCAGCTGCGAGAATTTCTTTAAGCGCGCCCAGCGCCTCTCCGGTAGGCACCAGAAAAGAAGCTCGGCTCGCTTCAATGTGGACCGAGCGCCCAGTACGGACAGAAAGCTGCACCCACTGCGCGATCCAGACATCGGGGGTGATGCCAACCCGTTCGAGGGACAAGCCCAATTCGGTGTAATTTAATTTCAACACGGTTGGAAGCCTCTTGCAGTTCGCTGTATTGGCTGCCGCAGACTGAGCCCTCATTGAGAGACACTAGCCTGCAGCGACCGTTCGAGAAATTATTCGGCGTGTAGTATATCCACTACACGCGCGCGGCCCAAAACTCCTCGGCAAAAGCCACCGCCGGGTGAGCGGGAGCCTTCGGTTTGGTTTGGAGCTTCATGCCTGCCTGAGCCAGAGATTTATCCCCTTTGCGGCTGTTGCAGTCCTCGCAAGCGGTGACAACGTTCTCCCAAGTATGGGGACCGCCCTTGACACGCGGAACGACGTGGTCGAGGGTAAGCCGCTTGGTGCTACCGCAGTACTGACAGGTATGGCCGTCGCGCTTGAGAACATTCCGGCGGTTGACGGGGGGTACCTTCCAATTCCGATGGGTATTACCCTGCAACAGACGGATGTACTCCGGAACGTCGAGGGCCAAATGAGCCGATCGCACCGTCCAATATTGGCTATCGGTAAGGTCTAAAGATTCGGCCCGACCGGCAACCAGCAGCGCGATCGCGCGCTTGATGTTGACTCGCGCCAAGGGCAAATAAGCCTGCGAGAGAACCACAACGGAGTTCTGCAAAATATTGGGTGTTAGGGATTGGGTTGTCATTGGCTTGCTCCCAAAAAAATTGCCCCCGCTCTCAACTGTGGAGAGCGGGGGCAACAGCTTTTATGCTGGTGTCGTCCTAATGCGATATGGGCAGGTGCCGATATCGCCCGCTCGAAAGCCTAAAATCTCGTACCGTTTCTCTCCAAATAGCCAGGGGGCTCCTTTGGATTTTGCCCGACAGGCCCTGGAGATTTAACAATATCTCCTCGCAGCCAAACGCCGCCATGCCGAGTTCGCAAGAACTGGGCTGGCTACGGAGGCAGTTGCAATATGTGCCGGCGAAGATTGAGGAACTCATGGCCCTAAAATTGAATGCAGTTTGAGCAAGAATGCTTAGCGCTTTCAAACACCTTTTGGTAATTTTGTGAAGCGCTAGAACTTATACTACACTAATACTACAGGCCGTGTCTAGGCCTTAATGATTTTTTCTTGATGTTTTTCGGAGATAACAACATGGGACGCATTGCCACCACGGATATGGAGGTTACCAGCATCCGCCTAGAGCGCGACCTAAAAGACAAGCTCAAGGAAATCGCAGGCGATCGCGGCTATCAATCTTTGGTGCGGGATGTCCTCTGGCAATTCGTGCGGCAACAAAGCGATCGTCACCCACCAGAGATTGGTGCAACTTTCCCAGCTATCGCTCAACAAGACTTGCACTGCGCTCTGACGGGCAAGCTCATTCCCTGTCGCGAGTCGATGCTCTTGGGCATGACTGACGCCGGTACGCTCGTGCCCTTGAGCCCCAATGCCTTGCAGGACCCTTGCAAGGCCAGCAGCGTGTCTTAGGGTTCGGTCTTGACACCACCCGATGCGATCGCTATATTGGTGACTGCGCTCGAAGTGGGTCTGTAGTTCAACCGGTTAGAGCACCGCCCTGTCACGGCGGAAGTTGCGGG
>CAYTBI010000030.1:0-44381 GCA_964435975.1 uncultured bacterium | reverse complement strand
TCAAGAGCTGATTTTATGGAAAATTACAGGGATAGGCTATTAATCGAAGTACCCGTTAGTTGGGTGCTCGAGCAATTGACAAACTTCCTACAGCTGAGGTGCGTGGACTTCTCCAGACCGCTAGCCTTCTACAATCTCGTATTGCGACTGGTTCTTTGTTTCAACGCAAGTTTTCCTCGCGCGTGCGGGGCATTTTACAAGCTTGGCTTATAGATCTTTTCCTCATATCAAGACCTATATATTCTCATCAAAGACATACAGGCAGAAATAGAGACTGCCTACAAAAAAGTTAGTCCTGTTTCGAGTGCGCTCCAAGCTGCGAGTGTCGGTATTTAGCGCACGAATATCAAGATTTTCTGACACTTCTATCGATTTCCCGCACCTATTACAAGCTTCTGGCAATCCATGCGCCAAAATGAACTCAACTTGTGGCCTCGCCATCGCTCGGGGCTCGCAGAGCGAAGTGGCTCTAGGTAAATATTGAGGAGGAAGACCCGTGAGCGATCTGACCAAAGCCGACCTACGCGAGCGCCTAGGTAACATCGACCAGATCCGCGACATTCTCTTTGGATCCCAGCTGCGAGATTTCGACATGCGCCTGGGGCAAGTTGAAAAAGGGCTGTCTGGCTTACAGCAGGATCTGCGATCGCGAACGGACGAGGTTCGACAAGCGCTCTCGAGCGAACTTCAAACCGCGGCCGACTCAATTGAGAAGAAGCTGCGCTCCTCCGGCCTCAAGGATGAAGAGGAGAAATTTGAAATTCACCAGCAACTCGACAACCTCAGTAAGCGTATCGCCAGCTCCACAGACGAAGCCCAGCAAAAACTTACCGGTGAAATCAAAGAAGCCACTGACGATCTCGCTCGCCAGCTCAAGCTGCTCGGCCAGCGTGAAGAAGAGGAAAAGAGCAGCTTGCGCCAGCAAATCGACCTGGCAAGCAAGCGCTTGCACAGTAATACCGAGAATCTAAACGAAACGATCGAAGCACAAAACACTTCACTGCGCGCCGACCTTTTAGAAACCCGCGAGAAGCTCCAAGAAGCGGTCCTCGCCCTCAAAAACCAACTCTACAAAGAGTTGGGTCGATCCGTTACCCAATTGACCCGTGCGAAAGTAGCCCGCGATGACATGGCCGAGCTGCTCTTCGAGTTGGGTTTGCGTCTTAAGGGAACTGAATTTTTACCCGAGCTGAGCAAAGCTGGCAGCCAGGAGGGGGCCACAGAACCCGATGCGCTCCCCTCTGAATAGCAAGCCGCAAGTGTCTGTTGTAAGCTTCGCGCCACCCTCCAGATTCCCGTTTAGTGGGGGTCCCGACTGATGTCCGAATCAAAACCTGCCACAGGTAAAGAAGAACTCGATACCTTTGTCGATTTGCTCGCAGCACTGCTAGCTGATGAAGCGAAGACGCGCGACCGCGAAACTCAGCCGCCGCCGATGACGGTTCGGAATGTCGCTGCCACGCCGGTTGCCGAGATCGTCCCAGAGGAGCAGGCACCACCACCTCCACAGGAACCGGTAGCCTCTCCAGCCCCCGCACCACCAGCCATTCTGCCTGGGTCTCTGCCAACGGCAAGCAACACCCCTTCTCGGCAGAGACCCCGCCTGACGGGTATCGAAAGTGAAGCGGTCAAAGGGCAGCTCTCGCAGTTGCGGGGCCTCGTGAGCGGCTTGGAATCGCAGCTGCACGACCCCAACAAGCTCGTGCGCTTACTACTGCCTGCCATTGCCGAAGCCCTGCGCGAAACCCTACGCCAGCGACGGGGCGAGATTGTTAATGCTCTCGGCTCGGACATGGAAGCTGCGATCGCCGAGCAGATCGCCCTGGAGCGAGATGCGATTCTGGCGGCCCTGCAGCCGGTCGTTGAGGCGGTCATCGCCGAATACCTGAGCGAGACAGTCCGGGCGATGAACGCCACGGTTTCTCGCTCTTTGGGCTTGGTGCCTTCAGAAACAACGGCGGCGCATCGCCGCTCTTTAGCAATTTGTGCTGTTGCTCTGATGCATCGCGCTTCGGAAACCGCGATTGCCATTGCCCGCCCGCCTGGCGAAAAGCCCTGGAGCGCTGAGGAACGGGCAGGCATTTTAACCTCCGTGCGCGGTGCGGCCCCTCATCTTGCCTTTTCTGCGGCCCCCGTTCTCATTCGCGATAGCGGACCGTATAAAATTCTGCTGGCGAGTGGCGATCGCTGCTATCTGGCGGCGATCGCGACGACGGAGCCACCACCCGCCTATCAGCAGCAACTGCAGCAGGCCCTAGCTCAAATTTGCCAGCGCTACGACCGGGCGATCGCGACGTTTGCGGGCGATGCCACCGCCATACCTCCGGCCCTTCAAGAAACCTTGGCGACCCTCACGCGGGTGGGCGGGGCTGATGAGACGCGCTCATCGCGACGCTCCCGCAAGCTCCTGGTTGGATGCATTGCGATTCTTGGGACGCTTGGCCTGAGTTTGGCTGGAGTGGGTCGCCATCTCGCGCACCAGGTAGAGCGAGCCATAGCCACTACGCCTAGTCTGTCAACTTACGACCTAGAGGCAGGAATTTGGGGGACGACCGCGTATCTGACCGGAACGCTGCCGAGCGATCGCCTGCGCCACGAGGCCCAAACTGTTGCTCGCCAGGCGCTGCCGGGGTTCTTGACCCTGGAAGACGCCACCGCGGTCGCCCCCCGCGACCCAGCAGAGATTGCCGCCGAAATTCGCCGCTTGCTGGCGGCTGCCAACCGTAGCGATGGCGTCGAGCTGGTCGGCCGCTACGAAGAGGGCACCGTCACCCTCAGCGGACAGGTGACTCGCTTGACCGACCGCGAAGAAATGATGCGGGCCTTAGTTGCCGATCTCGAAGCAATCCCTGGCGTTGCCACGATCCGCAGCACCGCCCGCATCGAACCGGCCCACATTGCAACGCGCCTGTATTTCTCGCCCAACTCTAGTGAGGTGCCGCCTCGAGATATTAGTGGCAAAATTCTGCCACTGGAGTCGCTGCTCATCCAAAACCCGTCACTACAAATTCGCATTGTTGGGTACCGACACCCAACCGAACGAGCGCTCGCACCGAGCGGCCGCCTTCTGGCTCTGGAGCGAGCCCTAGAAGTGCAACACATTCTTGCCGATCGCGGCATCGACCGCCGTCGACTCGAAGCGATCGCGCAAGAGGGCTTGCCTCCGGATATCGCTCCTGATGGCGATCCCTGGCTCGGCCGCTGCGTGTTGTTTGAAATCGTGCGAGATGATTCGGAAAGGCAAGCCCTGCCAAAGCAGAATGGTTAGGCTTGCCGACCCAACTATTACGGATTGCCATTGTCAGAAGATGCATTCCGATCGCGATTGCCGAGGGCTAGATCGATCTGAAACAGATTTCCCAGCGGATTGACTTGAAAGCCAGGGGGTTTGTAGCTTGCTGGCAAATAGTTTTCTGGAATTGTCGATTGATTGCCATCGCGCACGGCAGAGTAAGTGGGAGAAAGAATCTCAATTCCGGCAGCGTTGCACTTATCTTGAATATTTTGATAGAGCCCAGAATAGATTGTTTCCATCACCGTTGGTTCATTGGTATAGGCTTTGAGGTCGTAGCTGACCGAAAAATCTCCCAGACCTGTCTGTAGTACGAAAGGCAGCGGCTCCGGCAAAACGTACGGCGTTGATAAAGCGGCATCGACCAGGACGCGGTAAACCTCCTGCCACGGTACGTCGTAGCCGAGGGTGACACTGGCAGAAAGCATTACTGGTACTTGCGTATCTCGAATCGAAGTGCTGAAATTCACGATGCTCCCCGATAGAAGTAGGGCATTAGGGATAGTAACGATCGTATTTTCGTAGGTACGAATGCGCGTTACCAGAATTGATTTTTCCTCGACGTTGCCGCAAGTATCGCCGACACGGATGCGATCGCCTACTTGAAAAGCGCGCGTATAAATCAAAATAATTCCAGCGACGCTATTGGAAACCGCTGCCGTCGAGCCGAGGGAAACCAAAATCCCCACAAAGATCGAGACACCTCGAAAAGCATTAGATCCAAAGCCCGGTAGATAGGGAGCAGCTAGAACGGCAGCA
Organism: uncultured bacterium; assembly: GCA_964435975.1. Classification (GTDB taxonomy): domain Bacteria; phylum Cyanobacteriota; class Cyanobacteriia; order Cyanobacteriales; family Rubidibacteraceae; genus CAYTBI01. The sequence continues at coordinate 40,330 of CAYTBI010000030.1, read as the reverse complement.
ATAGAGAGCGTGAAAATTTCAAACAGCCGATAGGTGGGAGCGGCCCATTCTGAATAGAAGCCAGGGATAGCGATCGTGCCCCGCTCCAAGCTACGAAAGAGAGGGCGCGTAAATTTGAATAGATAGTGGGTTGCTGCCGCAATCAAGAAAATGGCAAAGGCATTAGGCAAATAGCCAATTGCTGCCGCCAGAGCCAGCTGCACCAGTGCCAGCAAATACCCTGAAAACGAAAATCCAATCGCTTTTGTCCAGGGGAAAAGACTTAGGGTTAGCGTGGCATAAACCACGAACAAAACCACGGAGAAAATGAAACGAACAATGTCTAGGGTGTTGTCAAGAATGTCAGCAATCTGACGCGCGGAAAGCAACTCGAAGTCGCGAACGCGCAGGCTGAATGTCCAGCGCGCGTAACCCTGACGTGCCAGCCGCGGCAGCCAGAGCGTGGAGGCAGCCAGTGCCAGGGCAAAGATTGCTGTCGCCAGCAGGGCGAGCAGTCCCGCTCGCAGGAGGTAGCCAAAGCTGCGTTCCGTGCGGTACTGCCGGATGGCCTGCTGCAAGCGCTGGAGATATTCGGCTGCGAGGGCATCTTGGGTCGTGTTGGCAGCAGCAGCATCAGCAGTCGTAACGCGCGTTAGGATGAGGCGACCGGCCGCGATTGCGGCGGTGTCCCCATCTTGCTGTTGGATGTCGAGATCCTCGGGGGCAATGTTGAGATCGCTGGCAACGGCTCGGAGGGCTTCTAGAGTAGCCTGAGCCCTTTGGGCGGGCAGGGCAGAGCCCAGTTTTTCGGAAATTGCAAAAAGCTCGACGCCGTCTAGAGTCACTGTGGCAGCAACCGCCCCATCAGAGGTCAGAGCGGGGGGATCTACTTGCGATGCTGCTGGGAGGTTCCAACCGAGGGCGATCGCCACCGCTAAGACCATACCCAGGAACCAGACGTGCGCTCGCTGCCGCCGCAACCAACCGAAAGAGCGGAGTCTGGAGATTTGCTTCATGATTCGGGTTGCTCTCACATTGCAAGCGGCACGGTTAGCTCGGCGCTAAAGGCGCCTCCGATCGTTCCGAGGCCCCGTTCTAAAGCTCAGCAGTTCTTCTACCTCGGCCGCAACAATCGTGGCCTCCACAGCTTGGGCTTCTTCGACAAGCTCGGCACTGGCAGTTGGTGTCTCAGCCCGAGGTTGGGGATTTTCCTGAAGCAGGGGCACGCTATCCGCGCTGCCTGCGAGGGTTTCTATCAGCAGCGCCTCGATCTCCGGCAAGAGTTCTGGCGCTATCTGGCGAATGGGCTCGAGCTGTCGCTGTAAGTCCTGCAGCAGCGGGCCAAAGGCTGCCTGAAAATCGGCAATGACCTTTGCCTTTTGCCGGGCAGCATCGCGCTGTCGCTGGAGCTGTTGCAGGCGGCGGGAAAAAATTTCCTGCTGGGCTTGGGTACGTTGCAAGTGGGCGTCAAGCATGGCGACAGATGTCGGTTTTGGAGCTTCTACTAGAAGAGAATAGTCGTGAGAGGGCGCGCTCGATTTCAGTGGCCGTAGCGGCGATCGTGTCGAGCCTCAACATCTGCCAGGGGCAGCGGCGCGGGTCGCTGTTACATTGGGGGCCTTCAGGATAGCTTTTAAATCGCTGTCGTCGGGCCGGTAGCAGTAAATTTTGATAAACCGCGATAAAATGCCAGGCTTAAGGAGTGGCCCGAGGCCGGTCGTACGCCCGTGAATTTCTCAGACCCCGAAGATCGAGTTGCAGCTTTGTTCGAGTCTTTACTCGAGGGCGAGGAAACGACAACCGAGCCAGCAGAGCAGTCTCAAGAAACAGCACCTACTGTCGAGCCGACGGCAGCAGCGGACACAGAAATTGGCCTACTTCAGGAGATTCTGGTGAGTCCGGGGTTGCGGCAACTGCAGGAGCGCTGCAGCACGCTAGAGAAGCGTGCGGACGAGTCGGAAGCACGATTGCAGGCACTGGAGGCACAGGTGCGAGACTTGCCAGCAGCGTTGATAGGGGCGATCGAGCCCGTGTTAGCAGAATTACTCGATCGCAAGCTGACGGCCCTAGAGGCGAATTTGCTCGCAAAACTCGACCGAAATCTCGAGCAACACATTGAAGCACGGGTCAGTCAGCCTCAGAGCTTGTCGATCCGCGTAGTGGGCACTCGCGAAGATAGCCTGTCGCCTGAATTAAAACCGGAAAGAGCAACCGATCGAGACCGAGATTAGCTGCTGCCGGGGGTTAGAGCACTCTCAAGTTTTTCGAGCTTGCACTAGCTCGCGGCCGGCCGCACCAAGCCGCCAAGGTGTTTGGGAAACTGCGATCGCAATAGGCTATCTCGGTAATGGCCGCAGCCAAGTTCGTAGCCGCAGTAGCGAGCGTGTACGAAGCCCGGGCTGCAATCGGCAGCGGCCAGAGCTAGGTCTTGCCCGGCCAAAAATGCCTGGAGCGCCTCCCGCGAGGGCAGCGCCACGCAATGGTCCGCGAGCTGCGGTCCCCAATGCTGCAGCCAAGTGGTTGTCGGCTTGTAGGTTTGGCTCGTTTGTAGGCGAGCGCAGGGCAACCCCAAGGTTTCCGTGCCCGGCACGGGAGAGCACTCAATCGGAGCCGCCCACAGGGTTTTCTCGCCTTTAGCCCACAGGGCGAACCGGTCGAGCTGGGCGCTTGCCAGGCCAAAGCGGGTGGCAAACCCTTCCAAAACGCGCCGATCTTGCCAGAGCTTGACGCCCGTGGGTGGGGTCGCGCTATCGACCGGGTTTAACTGGGCATCGCTGCGACGGATACGCGCCACAAAAAATCCGCCCGTATCGTTGAAATGGGGAAAAAATCGGCGCGCATGGGCGAGATCGGCCCGGTAGGCGCGCCCTTGCCAGCGCGTGAGGCCGGGCAAGCCCTTTAGGCCCGGTATCTCACTTCGTTCGATCGCACCACGATCTCCCAGGACTGCGTCTAAGACCGCTTCATTTTCGGTCGGAGAAAACGTACAGGTGCTGTAGACAATGCTGCCGCCGGGCTTAACTAGCTGCAAGGCGCGATCGAGAAGCTGCTGCTGGTTATTTGGGCTGCTGTAGGCCGGTCGCCACGAGTCGCGCGGGTGCTTGCGTAGGGTGCCCTCCCCAGAGCAGGGAGCATCGACCAAGATGCGATCGAAGGCATGGTGCGGCAGCGGGATCGTCCGACCGTCGTGGCGCGCCGTAATGATGTTGGGCGTGCCCAAGCGATGGAGGGTGGCATGCAGGCTCGGCAGACGCGAGCTTTTAAACTCATTGGCAACCAATAGCCCCCGCCCTGCCAGCCGAGCGGCAATTTGGGCAGACTTGCCGCCGGGGGCAGCACACAAATCCAAGACGCGATCGCCGGGTTGTGGGTCGAGTAGCGCTACGGCGCTCAGGGCGATTTCTTCTTGAATGAAGTACCAACCACAAGCAAAAGCGATGGTGCGGCCCGGCTTGCGCCAGGTGCGACTGCGATAGGCTCCGGTTGCCCCTGGCCAGCAGACGGCTTCGAGGTCGTTGGCAATACCGTCGGCCCCCAGAGCTGCGAGAACCCGCGCGGGATCGGTCTTGAGAGGATTGACCCAAATACAAGTCGGCAGCGGGCGACGAGCTGCAGCCAAGAAAGCCTGCGGCTCGTCGATGAGGCTCGCGTAGCGTGCGAGCAGCTCGCGGGCAATGGGGGCGATCGGCGCGCTCAAACGAGGATTCAACTGCGGACCTCCCCAGCTTAGCGCCTAGGGCTCGCTACTCAAGTCGCTGTCCTGTTTCCAGGTCGAACCAATGGCGGTAGCGTGCGGGCAAGGCGATCGCCACGGTGCCACTCGGTACCGGCCGGTCGCTCGGAATCGAGACGCGCAGGACGCGCTCTGCCGGGTCGGTCAAGCGAATGTCGAGTAGGGTGCTCGCGCCGATGGGTTCTACAAGAAATACCTCGCCCGTCAGGCTCTCGGGCGTATCCAGCTCGGCGAGCGTAGCATGCTCCGGCCGGATGCCCAGCAGCACCCGCTCGCGAGTGGCAGCCGCTGGCGGCACGACTATTGTCGTGTCGCCGCAGACAGCTTGGCGATTGCGGCAGTCGAGGGAGAGAAAATTCATCTGCGGGCTCCCCACAAACCCCGCCACAAATTGATTGGCCGGGCGATTGTAAATCTCCTGGGGGGCGGCTAGCTGCTGCAGGTGGCCATCAAATAAAACGGCTACCTGGGTCGAGAGGGTCATCGCCTCGGTTTGGTCGTGGGTGACGTAGACTACCGGAGCCGACTGCCGCGCAAAAATTTGCTTGAGTTCGGCGCGCACCTGCTCGCGCAACAGGGCATCGAGATTGCTCAGCGGCTCGTCGAGCAAAAATACATCGGGCTGGCGCACCAGAGCACGCCCCAGAGCGACCCGCTGGCGCTGGCCCCCGGAGAGCTGCCCCGGTTTGCGCTGCAGTAGCGGCTCGAGGCCGAGGGTTTGGGCCGTTTGTGTCACGCGATCGCGGATCTGCGCGCGGCTCAGGCGCCGTAGGGTCAGCGGCGAGGCAATGTTATCAAATACGCTCATGTGGGGGTAAAGAGCGTAGCTCTGAAACACCATTGCCACGTTGCGCTCTCCTGGCGAGAGGTCGTTAGCCCGGCGATCGCCGATGAAAATATCGCCACTTGTCGCGCGCTCGAGCCCGGCAATCAAGCGTAGCGTGGTAGATTTGCCGCACCCCGAAGGCCCCAGCAGCGTCAAAAATTCCCCTTCAGCAACCTTCAGGCTCAAAGATTTAACGGGGATGGTTTTGTCGTCGTAGGCTTTGTGCAGGTTAGCTAGAGTCAGGATTGCCATTGTCGATTACTGTTTAGCCTTTCACGGCTCCGGCTGTGAGTCCTTTAACGATTTGCCGCTGGCCTGCCAACACGAGGGCAACCAGCGGCAGCGTGCCCAGTACGGTCGCAGCAGCAATGGGCCCGTAGGGAATCTCAAATACCGAAGCACCGCCTAGTTGGGCGATCGCCACAGGGATGGTCTTGAGGCGATCTTGCGTAATGAATGTCAGTGCCAGAATAAACTCATTCCAAGAAAACATGAACACCAAAATCCCCGAGGTGGAGAGTGCCGGTGCTGTCAGGGGCAAAATAATTTTCAGCAAAATTTGCCCGAGGCCGTACCCGTCAATGCGAGCGGCATCTTCGAGATCGCGCGGGAGCTGCTCGAAGAAACTGCGCACCACCAAAATCGTGAGGGGCAGATTCAGTGCTGTATAGGGCACGATCGTCGCCAAATAGGTATTGCCCCACCCCAGGGCGCGAACCATCTCCAGTAGGCCCAAAAAAATCGTCACATAGGGAAATAGGGTTATGGCTAGGATGCCGACCAGAATCGAGCGCTTCCCCGGCAACCGCAGGCGCGCCAGCGCGTAGGCAGCCGGTGCCCCTAGGCCCAAGCTCAGACTCGTGGAAATTGTCGCAACTAGAGCGCTGTTGAGGGCGTAGCGCCAAAACGGACGGCGCTCGAAGAGTTCGGCATAGTGCTCTAGCGTCAGCTGCTGGGGAATGTAGACGTTAGGCACGGCGGCGATGTCGGCGTTGGTCTTTAAAGATGTGGCCACCTGCCAAAGGATGGGCGCCAAACTGAAGGCGACGATCGCGATCGCGGCGATTGTGAGGAGGATGTTGCGTCGAAGCATCGCAGCACCTGCAAGGTCATGCTTTCCCATCGTACACAGATGAGTTCCCGATACTCTCGCTCGAGAGAGCGAGCAGTATCTGACACTGCGGCCGGGGCTGCTATTTTTCGATCGCGGTGCTGATGGATACACCCTAGTCCCGGGACAAAATGGCGTCTTCGAGAGCTTGGATCGAGCGTTGATTCCATCTTCTGGCAAATTCGTAAGCATTTTGAGACAGTTGCCTGCGGGTGACAGGAGAAGCCAAAATCTCTAAAATGGCTTTGACGAATTCCTCAGGCGATCCTGCCACGCGGAATGCCTCGTTCGCGCCTTCTTCTATGCCTGCTGCACCAGCTGGTGTAGTTACGAGTGGCATGGAGTAGCCCAAAGCCTCAATACTTTTAATTTTTAGGCCAGTCCCAAATAATATTGGACTGATTGCTAGGTCCGCTGTTTCATAAGCATCTCTCAAACTATCAACCTTGCCGAGTTTGGTGTATCGCGAGGGCTCGTCTGGGATTGCTTCACAGATACTCCCCGCTAAAACTAGCCTAGCATTGGGCAGTTCTTTTTTTACATCTGTGAAGACCTGGTTGAGGAAAAAAGATAAGCCATCGAGATTGATTGGGTTTGCAGAGGCAACGAAGATAATCCTATGGGAGTTCGAATCAAGAATATCCTTGTGAGCCAGGTCGACAATATGACCGACTGTTATTACCTTTGTAGACTTGCCACTGAGTCGCTGCTTTAAGAGATCGGCTTCCCTATCTTGAATCGTCAAAACAATATCGGCTCTTCTTAGTCCGATGTTTTCCTGCCTGACCGTCGTTGAGAACCAGCGGGGAGTCTTCTCGTTCTTCAAATAAAGTCGATGTCGATTGGCGAATATGTCATGAGTGTCGATGATTTTGAGCGTTTCTGGACCAAAGCAGTCGAGCGCTCTTGAGATGAATACATACTCTACAATAACTACATCAGGATTAATGAATTTTGAGAGTTCGGCCAGGACTCGGTCGGCCGAGTCATCATACCATTCATCTATTAAATAGACATATTTTAGATCTTTTTCGATTCGATATCTAATCTTTTGAAACTTACTAAGTAGTTTTCTGACTATCTTAGCGAAAAATCCATTTCTAGAATTCGATATGACTGTAGAAGCTTTATTGCTTCGCGACTTTGGCTTGGTATATTCTATGGTATGGAATTTGTTTCCCCAACATTTACGCATCTCAGACAAATCTGATGTCTTTTCATGTTGTATGTAGAGAAAATGCACCTCATACCCATTTTTAACTAAACTAGAAAGCAAGTTATAGATCCTAGCTCTATTCCCTGCAGTTTGAGGGTGTGTTGGAGTTGGCGAGACGACCAGGATTATTTTACTCATTTTTTAGCTATCATAAGATAACTTTTCATTGACTGAAGGACGCCAATTATCACTTGCTTCGTAATTTAACCTTACGAGGCAATCACCGAACAGTTCGAGAAATCGATCGCGGTGAATCGGCTTAAAGTATTTTCTCCATTCTTTCACCTTGCCCGAACGAACATGAGCGCTATTGACCTTGCCGGAAAATAGGCTGTTACTGTAAGCAATATCCAATATTTCTGGAATTGCTGAGCCTGGAAAGCCCAGGAAAGTAAAAATCTTATGAAATAAAGTTAGATTGATGTCTCTAATTAGATCTTCATACTTAATTTCAATAAAATGAGGGTTTCTATAGTCCCATCGCATAATTTCTTCAACATATCCCTTCCCAACGTTTTCCATTTCGAAAATAATCCGATCGTCTATGTTTCTATAACTGTTGATTTTTTGCTGATATGTCAGTCCCTGCCATTTTTGCCTGGGCTCGTGGAGCCAATACTCTTTTGCTTTTTGGTGGTAAAAACATCCAGATATAATTACATCTCTGGGGTCTCGAATTATGTGCATGCCACGAAAGGGGGTTTGGATGGATCCAAGTTCAAATTTGCTATGGGTCTCAAATAGGAGATCGAACTCATCTGGATAGCGTGAGTCCTTAGAAAGGTTATGAAATACTAGTGAATGTTTTCTGGAGATCTTTTCAAAGATAACACGCATCCAGGTTGTGCCTGCCTTGTGATGAGTGCCGACCAGTACTTTATTTTTTAACTCGTAGGTCACCCTTGAACTAAAATTGGTATCAGTGTTTTGTTCCTCTTTTCGATCTGGATCTATTCCTTGAAAGTACGTTAGCAACGCTTTGGCTAGTGCTTTATGGCGATGATTTAGTTTACTAGCCAAAATTTTTTTGAGGTTCATAGTTCTTACAGCTCAAATTTCCGAAATTAGCCTTTAAGCAAGTGCTTATTTGCTTTTGAGACCTTAAGTCAGGAGTGGGAGGAAGGTACGCGCGATTGCGAATCAAATAGGCAGCTCGCTCCTATGCGCACAATTTTGCCAAGTGATGGGCAACGCAAACTACGCACTAAAATACCATAATTTTACCAGAGTTAGAGAATTCACTGGCGATTAAGTAACTGTTCGATAAAACTAGTCGTACTGTTTGGGATATCCTCATAATTGAGGCATAAAAGACTTTTTCTGCCAGACCTATGTTTGGTAGGACTTAGGGTTATTTGCGAATTATTTCTTTACTGCTCGATAACTTTCTCGAAGTTTACTTGGATTCGCTTCACCACAGATTATTACTTAAGAAGGCATTGAGCCACTGTTTGCAAATACATGCGGCCAAAACGTCTATCTGGCTCTAAATAATTGCCTTCCGCCCACTCATTCCATGACTTAACGAAAATCAACTTACGCTCTTTGCCTCGTCCTTCGACACAATCCAAAGCTTTGTTGAGCATCTCACCAAATAATTCTGGGGTCGAGTTTTGCAATACCATCCCATTCAGCCCAGAGCGAGGTGTGTTATCCCAGTTGGGAAGCACGACTGGGTACTCGCAGTCAGACAAAGGACTACAAAGATATGAATTGACACAATCTTTGTAGTCGTACACTTTTGGTCCATTTTCATTCTGCGTACGAGAGAATAATCTATCCCATAAGCTCTTTTCTTTTTTAATCGGCGGGAGCTTACTGACCACTCGATGCGGCATATGCGGGATAACACCGTCGAAGCCCTGCTCGATTATCGATGTCCTGCCACTAACGCCGACAAAAAAGAAATCACCAATCGATTCTCTGGCAGCTAAATCTCTCCAGAACTTTAAAAATTGTTTTTGATCCGGAAGATTTTGAGGCTTGTATATCAAGAATAGTTTTTTATCATCGACAGTAATATATCGACTGTCTTTAAAAGCATTTAGCAATGCATAGAAGTGCTCTTTGTAATCATCTTCTCCCGGATACTTCTGCTCGATCAAAATTTTATCCGATGCACCATGCCAAATTCCAGTCCAAGACTCATTCGCCCAACCTAGGCAGAAAGGGAAATCAGGCTCTCCAGAGTCTAGAACTTCCTGAAATGGGCGTTCTAGGATGCGCCTTCCATTCCCAAACCAGTAATGCCAGTAGCAAAAACCTTCAATCCCATGTTGCCTGGCAAGTTCGGCTTGCTCGACCCTAGCTTCTGGAACCCTAAGATCGTAAAATCCCAGATCGGCCGGCAGATTGGGCTGGTGATGGCCCGGATATAAGGACTTAGCCTTTGTAACATTCGTCCACTCCGTAAACCCCTTCCCCCACCACTTATCATTTTCTGGAATGGGGTGATATTGGGGTAGGTAAAAGGCTATTAACCTAGCATTTAGCATATTCTTCGCGGGCACGAGCTCTTAATACCATAATGATATACTGGCTTACCAGCTGCCATCCTCCTCATATTCAAGCTTTACTAAAAAATCCCCGTACTTCTCTTTGAAATGTTCTTTATGCTCATCTTTGAAGTAGTTAACCCAGTCTCCAGACGTGCCCTTGCGATAATGATTTTCAATATTCTCTTGCCCTTGATTCCGACCTCCTGATTTCTTGGAGAAGCGATTCTCATACACATGGTACAAAAAATCTTTCACAGCAAGCTTGCGGCTATTAGACGATGCAGAGCCGACACTATTTCCCAAGCGAGCCATGTTCTTAACCTTATCCTTCAGCTGCGACACGAAGTTGGGGCTCTCCCCAGATACCAACCCTAAGAATGAAAATATGTCTATGAACTTCTCGTAGGGATCTGCAATTAGATCCTCCATTTTCATTTCTAGTATGTTCTCTCGTCTGTAATCCCAAGAATATATTTGCTCGAATATGTGCTGCAGGAAATCGATTTCTATAAACAGACCTTCTTCGAGTGAGGCTTCATGCAACTTCTTTCTTAATGGAACGAGTTCTTGGGCTTGCCGTGTAGGATGCGAGTATTTATGAGAGAAATAAGCCGATACGACGATATCCCTTGGATCTCTAATAATATGAAAGCCTCGATGAATATCGATATCTTCCAGGTTTCTGATGTCCGCATTTGTATAGGAGAGAAACTCCACTCCCTTGCGCTCTATAAAAGAGGACAAGTTATTGCCAAACATTGGTGGGTTATGGACGACCTCATGATTAAAGCAAGCTTGCTTACAAACATCTCTCAGAATATTCCATATCCAACTCGAGGCACACTTGTGGTGTCCGAAGTATCCGAATAGAAGCTGAGTACCCATAGCTCTTTAACTTTACTTGATGGCTATTGTCGGGGAAGTGAGAGAATTCAACTAGTTCGGGCGAGAGTAACAATCTCAAATACTCATAGAGAAATCAGAAGCATCTAGGAGTTTTGCCTTTAAAAATGACACGGAAGGTATGTCTTCAATCAATGAAACAGGGAATTTTAGGGATTCTGGGTCGCTCAGCAGCCTTTGCTCGAAAACCGAATCAAATGGAACATAGTCCAGGTCGATTGCCAACCTTTCTCTAATCAAATTTACCACATCTCGATCGCGCCTGGATAGCACGGTTAGCGGCAACAGCACGGTATCGTTTGGGTATCTTTGTTGGAACTCATGGAGCAATCGATTGTGAGACAGCCACAGCCTGACAGCATTTATGGTTCCGATCTGGAGTATGTTCGGTTTGCCCGTAGCTCTCTTCTCTACAGCACGCTTAACTAGAGAAGCAACCACTGATGCGGCCGGACGCCAAACGATTAACGCCCTCAAGCCTGGGATTAGTTCTTTCCATTGTTGGAGAAAATGAGTCGCCCTAGGATCCTTCCATCCCCAAGCTCCACTGATTTGACTCCGTGAGGAGATCAACTCCTTGGCTCTTCTTAGTTGAGGCTCTTGAAAAGAAAGATGTTTGGCTTGATATAACTTCCACCCCTGTGCCTTAGGCTTGAGAGCATTGATAGCATCCTCGTGCAGCCTGACGAGATCGCGATCCTCAAAATGCCCCTTTGAGTTCCAGGGAGAAGGGGCGACTACCGAACCTGCATCGACGTTCAGCCCGCATTTCTTCAACCACGAAGCAGTCAGAGACGTTCCCGAACGATGCATTCCTGCAATGCACAATACATTAGACATCAAGTCGACCTCACGAAAGTTTGCTTTAACTTTCTTACAGCCCGTGCGAATGTCTTCAGCACCCAAGACATCGATTTGGATATTATAGCTTCAAGCTTGTCGGCAACTTTCTCTGAATTGCCTTTGTTAAGCTTAGCCTCTACGAAGAGAACATCTGTTCGAGAGTTAGGTATTTTATCCACTATCTCCTGACTTTCTATAGAGAATCCTAAGCAACGTAGCTCATCGATCAGGTTGTCAACGGATCCATGTTCGCTCTCCAGATCGACTTGTCTTCCTTCCGAACGATTCCACAAAAGGTCTGTTTCAGGAACCAAGTCTACTGTCAGCAATAATGTAGAACCATTGCCTCCCATGAGCTTACGAAGGTGCTTTAGAATCTTCCTTCTGGCTGCTGCCGGCAGGTGCTCTATAACGCTGACGGAGTAAACATAGTCGAACTTACGGCTGCAACGGAATTTTAATATATCTACGTTGTTAGATTTAATTCTGTCATCCAGTGCAGAGTAGTCCAGGAAACCCCATTCATTCCAAGACTCTCGCGTCCTCAAGGTCCGAACCTTTGCATGCCTGTCGACCGTATACATCTTGGCACTATGCTTTGCAAAATAAAATGGCAATGGGCTCAACCCAGCACCTACATCAAGAACGGTTTTACTCCCGCCCCCAAGTCTGAGTTTACTGGCCACCCAAGGATACTCGATCGATCTCGTAAATTGGCTCGTGAAAAAACCCAAATGCAATCGTGAGAGATCGATAAGCTCTGTTAGTAGGCCCGACTCGGGACAAAGTGGATAGGCTTGGAGCAATTCTGAGTTCGATATGTCCCTTGCATGGGACAAGTCAAGAACCTCGCAAGTTTCCTTTCTTTTCTGAGCCGCAACCAGTGTGACATCCCGATATTTCCCCACGATTTCAATTTTCTCGAAGACTCCCCTACTTTTAAGGGCTTCGACTATGGGCATGTAGAAAAATGTTATGGAGGACTCGAATATAGGTATTTCGTTGTAGGCACCCAGCACAAGCTTACCTTTACAAGAGTCTATCAGGGTATCTAACAGATCGAAGAAACTTTGCTTTGTCTGTTGGTGAATGAGGACATCCAGGCAGATGACGACGTCAAAAGACCCAAGATTGAGATCTTGCAGTTTGCCGATTTCGAAGCTCCATTCAGGCCTCTTCTCCCGAGCTATCCTAATGGCTTCTGCAGAAAGATCTATTCCTGTGTAATTCGAAAACGCCAACTCCCTGGTTGTTTCGATGTCGCCACAACCTACATCAAGAATACTCAAATCCTTGTGCTGAGATAGTATACTTTGAAGCAGCCTCCGCTTGTATGCTAAAACCTCTCCTCTAGAGCCTACGCCACTACCGAAATCGGGATCTACAGAGTAACGATGATCCCAAAATACTTGATTGTTAAATGAATCCTGGAAACTTCGCGCGATGACTTCGTTGAGCTCTTGAATGACCGAGTCCACTTTTTTAACTCCAAGCTTCTCAATCCTCAGGGATCTGTCTAAACGCCGGTGATAGTGAAGGATTCGAGGCTCAATGCTTGGTGGCAGCAGTTCCTTGTCAACATGAATTGGATAATTCCACTCCAAGCCGAGATAGTCGATCTCAAGCTCCAAATTTCGCAGGGCCATGCCAAAACTAACTTGGTCGACATGGTATTGCGACTTTTCTTCGAACAATTCTATGTTTTCAAGACACCAATTAGCATATCTCTTCCATTCACTCTCGATTGCCGAGACTTTCTCAATTGAAACAAAGATAACGCCGCCATTACAGTTATATCGGTCTGTCAACTTCTCATCTGCAAGTGAGAAAGTCGTCTCAGTTGGTTGAGGTTTCCCTAACCCAGCCCGATCGTAGATTGCACCGAGGTTGAGTAGTGAAGGCTGAGGGAAGTCAACTATTTTTGCAGAAATTTCAGACTCAAGACTTAACCCTTCCAAAGAATAGATGGCTGTGTCACAGTCCATAAAAACCACATGACCCTTAATACCCAACTGGCTGAAGGTTGGCAATTGTTGAAGCTTGTTTAAGTAGGGACTTCTTGAATCGAATGGCTCTACCCAGATCGCTCTCACCCCGATGTGCTCTAGCCACTCAGTAAAAGCGGGGCTGAAACTGTTTCCTACCAAGTGGATATAAATATTGCTGGGGTTTATTTTTAGATGATTGATTAGGATACTAGCCCATATGTATGCTTGGGCCTGATAAATAGTCTTTGTGTCGACAACGCAGGAAAACTTCAGCTCACTTAATATACTCATGCTCGGCATCTCTTGATTTCATTCTGATTAGGAAACGTTGTGCTTTATTCCCGCGCTATTAGACAATGTAACCGTATTGCTCTAAATTTATGAGGCGTGCTTCTTGTAGGGCTCGGTTGGTTTTACTAAAGATTTTTTCTAACTCAAGCAGATGCTCGGGCTTCCATTTTGTGAAGGGTCTTCCTTTCACTTTAGATGCAGCAGAAAGTCCAACTGCCCTACTAAATTTATCAAGGATGCCGAGTTTCAATTTAGACGAGTTTTGGCGCGGAAGACTCAGAAGCTCGATTGTTTTCTCCTCATCAACATCTAGTACATTCGAGATTTTCTGACAGAAGGACGGTAAATTATTTTGTAATTCTTCCATCAAGAAGATGTGGACATTCTCGCTGCCAAAGCTATTTAAATATTTATCAATAAATTCCTTGTACCTGAGCGTCCTAATAAACGATTTATCTATGTGTTTGAGCTCCAACTCCATCCAATTTCTGAATGAAAGCTTCCTCCTAACGCTGTCTAGATAACTTTGCTTGTTCAGTTGAAAGTATAGAGATTCTAATAGGTCAAATTGATTTCTTATTACGATAAGAATAGATGCATTTGGAAAGTATTTTTTTAATCGTTGTGGTACTTCCTCGACAGGTTGCCAAGCTCCATTGAGGAATCCTTCATTACTCAAAACTATAGCTCGATGAAGATCGTGAATGCTACGAGCTTCTCCTTCCATTGCTTCACTTCCGGCCCTTATTAGGGGCAGATCTTTTGAATTTGAATATATTTCTTTTATATTTTTCCAGTGAATTTTCTGAGTCTCGGTTTTAAGTAGGATCTTGTTTTCGACTGTTGTCCATATATTATCTTTTGCCCAAGTCCCATTCTTGCAGCTACTCGCGTAATGCTTGCCTAAGTAGTCGATCTCAGGATGCTTAGAAAATAGGTTGACTTGCAGTGTGGTACTTGCCGCCTTTGGGTAACCTACGTGGATAAACAGTCCGGAGCTGTCTGTATGCATGATTGAAATTCTCTCTAAGTCACCTGCTCAAGCCAAAACCCTAGCTATTAAACTCCCTCTGTCTCCGGGTACTCGGATGCTAAACTCCAGCTTCCAGATATTTGAATCGGTACCGCAGAATAGAATTTCCCTTTAACGAGAAACTTTCCACAATTGTGGTATTTTGCCAAAATCTCACCTCCGTGTCTTTCGGCTATCCCCACTGTCAGAGAGTATCGACCAGGGGATAAATTGACTCGGCCAAGATTAACTCTCAAATTCATGGGGCTTGTGTGGTTACTGATGAAAAAACCATCTACGAAGGAGCTACATATTGCTACAATCTGTAGCTCTCGGTTCGCGATCTGTAAATTTACTATAAAACTAGGGATATTTCTAGCGACCTCAACTTCCAAATTTATTATCAGTTCATCAAGATATTCGACTGAACCATTATCAATCTCAATCTCTAATTTGCGTAGCAGCGCCTTATCGCTCTTTACTAAAACACAAGGCTCTTCCTCCTTGAAATATGTATAGAATTTTTCAATTCCGACGCTTACTTCTTTGCCTAAATAGACAGAGCTACCTCTATCCATCACGAGAAGAGCGCTACAAACTCTAGAGATCTGTGGCATCGAATGCGTCACAAAGATCACTGCTGTGCTCTGCATCATGTTTTGAATTGCATTAAAGCATTTAGCTCGAAAGCCAACATCTCCAACCGCTAGAACTTCATCGAGTATCAGCACATCTGGTTCCATTTGTGCGGCTACAGCAAAGCCGAGCCTTACTTTCATGCCACTGCTGTAGCTTTGCACGGGGGCATTGATAAAGTCTCCGATTTCAGAGAATTCAATGATATCATTCAGCTTTCGGTCCACCTCCGCCTTTGAAAGCCCTAAAATCGCAGCCCGGTTATAAATATTCTCCAACCCAGTCAGGATCGGGTTAAAGCCGGCCGTTAGCTCAATTAGTGCTGAGACCCTTCCATGCATGGCGATCCTGCCTTTGTCGGGTTTTATCAAACCATTCAACATCTTCAAGAGCGTACTTTTGCCAGCACCGTTGTGTCCAACTATACCTAAGCATTCTCCTCGCTTGACTGTAAAAGAAACATTATCGACTGCCCAAAACTCATCTTGTCGAAGCCGATGCTCATACTTCCTTCCCAAGATTTCAGAAGCAATGTCTCGTACGCCATAACTCAATGCCTTTCTGAGGCTTCGACAGAATTTCTTAGAAACTCCGCTTACCTCAACAAGAACCTCACCAGCGGTGTCACTGCTTTGGAACGAAGCCTCCGGCCTTTCAGTAGAGTTTATTGATGTCATAATGCTTGCGTTTGTATGACCTTTGCCGCGATGGAAGACTCTAGTATCTATAGGCAGCTGCTCGTTTCTAGGTGCTCATGCGCTCGATAATAAACGGCATCGACAGTCGAAAGAAGATCCAGGCAACGAACAAACCTAAGAAAGAAACACCGCTCGTAATCCAAAACCCGGCCGGATCTGAAAGCGGTAAGCCCGTAGCCAGTTCTCGAGTTGTTACGAGCAGGTCGGCAACCGGATTCACGCGCACGATCGCCGCCAAAACCCCCGTCTCTGGTTGCGGGTATATTACTGGTGTCACCAGAAGCCATCCATTGATGGCATAGCCTAAAAGCTTGCTAACATCCGTGTACAGACTTGCGATGGGAGTAAGAAATAAGCCAATCGCCGTTCCTAGAGCTATCATATGCAACAAGCCAGCGGGAGCTGCCAAGGTACCCCAGCTAACTGGAATCCTGAACCACACGAAGATGCTGACGATTAAGATGAGCTTGATGCAAAAATTAAACAGCACCTGACCGATGCGAGCAAGGACGAGCGCTTCGGGTGGAATGTTTATTTTTGCTAGCACTGCCTTGGCTCCACTAATCCCCGCGATAGGAGCTTGTATGGATTGAGTGAAGGTCTGCCAAAGTGTCATGCTCAACATCACGTAGGCCGCGTAGGGTATATCTGTCTCCGCAACGTTGATGATGTTAGAAGACTTTGCGATTGCCAAACCGGCACCTGCGGTGATGGCTGGCACGAAAGCCCAAATGTAGCCCAACCACGACTGCCGGTATTGCGCTTTGATATCCCGGATTAGCAGTTGCCGGGCTAGATTCCTAGATGCCAACAGGTCGGCCCACATTTCTTGCAAAAACTTGACCGGGTGCCTCAGGCGGCTCTCGGGCGTGTAGATGACCGTCTCGAGCTTGCGAGAAGGTTGCCCTTGAGACGATCGCGATTTCGAAGCCATTTAGCCAACTCCCCCGAAGCCGTGGCGACCTGACGGTACTTTGCACCCAGGAAGTATACCCGACCCGAGGCAACCCTGAATATAAAATCTTCACCATGCTTCTCTAGAATTCGAGTAATTTTCCGCAGCTCGACCCAATCCCGTTCTGCGGCCGCGTTCTAGCTTCGAGTTGGGCAGACCTGGGGCGGGCGTGGCGATCGGATGTTGTCAGGACCGAGTCTTTTTCGGTAGTATACTTCGGCTTAAATGTGGCGGTTGAGTTGCCACAGGTAAAGAGATCGCGCAGCGTGAAGGCCTCAAAGAGGCTACCGGGTGTCGAACACTTAGGTTGCTTGAGGTCAAATTATTTGCAGGAGTGGGCTTCAAAGACTATGGTGGCTGTAAAAAAGCGAGCGCTACTTACGGGAATTACCGGCCAGGACGGCTCCTATCTCAGCGAGCTTCTGCTCGAGAAAGACTACGAGGTTCATGGCATTATCCGCCGGACTTCAACTTTCAATACCGATCGCATCGATCACCTCTACGTCGACCCTCACAGCGAAGATGCTCGTCTTTTCTTGCATTACGGCGACCTCACAGATGGCACCACCATGCGTCGGCTACTAGAGGAAATCGAACCCGCAGAGATTTATAACCTGGGTGCCCAGTCCCACGTTCGCGTGAGCTTCGATTCTCCCGAGTACACGGTGGATACCGTTGCCATGGGTACCTTGCGCTTGCTAGAGGCCATTCGCGATTACCAACGCCGCACGGGTAACGAGGTTCGGTTCTACCAAGCAGGCTCGTCAGAAATGTTTGGAAAAGTTCAAGATATCCCTCAGCGAGAGTCCACGCCATTTTACCCGCGCAGTCCCTACGCCTGCGCTAAGGTCTACGCCCACTGGCAAACGGTTAACTACCGCGAGTCCTACGACTTGTTTGCCTGCAATGGCATTTTGTTCAATCACGAGTCGCCTCGGCGCGGCGAGACCTTCGTAACTCGCAAGATTACCCGTGCGGTCGCCCGCATCGCGGCCAAACAGCAAGAGGCGCTATATCTGGGTAACTTAGACTCCAAGCGCGATTGGGGTTACGCCAAAGACTACGTCCGTGCCATGTGGCTGATGCTGCAGCAAGACACCCCAGGGGATTACGTTGTGGCGACAGGAGAAACCCACTCCGTCCGCGAGTTTTTGGAAGTGGCCTTCCGACGCGTTAACCTCAACTGGGAAGATTACGTGCGCTTCGACCCTCGCTACTTGCGCCCGGCCGAGGTAGATCTCTTGATTGGCGATGCGAGCAAAGCCTACAAGCAGCTGAGTTGGGCTCCCAGCGTGACCTTCGAAGAACTCGTTCGCCTGATGGTCGATGCCGACCTAGCCGCGTTAGGAATAGCTCCTCCTGCTAGCCGTGAAGATAGCGATCGCCGAGCCAGCGATGCGGCTTACGTCCGCCAGCGCCTCAATGCCATCGTCGATTGAAAGTTTCAGCACGCCCCCTCACCGCCCCCGATAGCACGCAGCAAAGCAGTAGAGCAAATAGAGAGGCATCTCCCCCATGCTAGATCTTCGCGATAAGCGTATTGTCGTCACGGGTGGCGCGGGCTTTCTCGGTCGCCAGGTGGTCGATTGTCTCATCCGTGCGGGGGCCGACCCCAACAAAATCTCCGTGCCGCGATCGCGCGACTGCGACCTGCGGGTTCTAGAAAACTGCCAGCGGCTCGCCGCCAACCAGGATGCGATCGTGCATCTGGCCGCGCACGTTGGTGGCATTGGCCTCAACCGCGAGAAGCCGGCCGAGCTTTTCTATGACAACCTGATGATGGGCGCGCAGCTCATTCACGCTGCTTGGGAAGCAGGGGTCCGCAAGTTTGTTTGCGTCGGCACGATTTGCGCCTATCCAAAATTTACGCCCGTTCCCTTCAAAGAGGACGATCTCTGGAATGGCTACCCAGAAGAAACCAACGCTCCCTACGGCGTGGCTAAAAAAGCCCTGCTGGTGCAGTTGCAAGCCTACCGCCAGCAGTATGGCTTTGACGGTATTTACCTGTTGCCTGTCAATCTTTACGGCCCCGAAGACAACTTCGACCCCCGGAGTTCGCACGTCATTCCGGCCCTGATTCGCAAAGTGCACGAGGCCCAGTTGCGCGGCGAGAAAACCATTCCCGTCTGGGGCGATGGCAGCCCGACGCGGGAATTTCTCTACTCTACCGATGCCGCTCGCGGTATCGTCATGGCCGCCCAGCACTACGATGGCTCCGAGCCGGTCAATTTGGGCACCAATACGGAAATTTCTATTCGGGCCCTAATTGAGACAATTTGCGAACTGATGGGTTTCGATGGCGAACTTGTCTGGGAAGCTGACAAACCCAATGGTCAGCCCCGGCGCTGCCTAGATACCGCGCGCGCGCGGGAGCTGTTTGGCTTCGAGGCCGAGGTTTCTTTTCGCGACGGCCTCAAAAACACCATCGCCTGGTACCGCCAGCACGGCGATCCGGTTTGACGGGACTTGAGGCAAGGTCTCGTTAGCCTTTGGCCAGTCGAGGTTGGGGAAATCCAGTTAAAATCCAAAGAATACCCAATGCATGCGAACTTTACAAATCAGTTAAGACTGAAATTATGGCTTCCTACGCAACCTCAGCTAGAGCAGAGATGAACGAACTGCGGCGCTTAAAAACCTTGCTGCCGCCGGAGTTGCAGAGCTGGGTCATGGTTGAGGGCTCGGCAGAAGTCAATCCGCCGCTGGTGCGCTGTGAGGAACTCGGCCGCGATGAAGTCGAGATCCAAATCGACCTTGCCAAGTGGGAGAGCCTCTCCATCGACCAGCGCAATCTGATGTTCTGGCACGAGGTGGCCCGCATCCAGAACGATACGATCCCCCGCGAAGGCTGGGAAATGGCTGCTTTGGCCATTGGCTTGGGCGGGGCGGTCGGCGAGCTGTGGGTCCAAGACGGCCTACTGCTGGTGCTGGCTCTGGGGCTCTGTGGTGTCTCTGGCTACCGCCTCTGGCAAAAAAATAACGGCGAGAAGACCCTGCGCGAAGCAATCGACGCTGACGAAAAAGCAATTGCTCTGGCCACGCGCTTTGGCTACACGCTGCCCAATGCTTACAAGAGTCTGGGGAGCGCTCTGAAGACCATCATCGAGCAAACTCCCAACCGCCGCCAGCGCCGCAAGTATGAAGAGCGCCTGCAGGCACTGCGCCGCAGCGCTCAGAAGGCCAAGGCGCGCATGCAGACCCGCCAAGAAGAAGGTGGCAGTGGTGCGGGCCGGGCCTATGGGTAGATGCCCGGGTAAATGCCCGTCTAGATGCCCGTCTAGAGGCGCGCACCTGGAGTTGGTAGCGTCAGTCCTCGCCCGGCAAGCCATTCAGGGTTAAACAACCGCGAGGCATAGCGCCCCCCGCCATCGCACAAAACTGTCACGATCGTGTGGCCGGGGCCGAACTGCTTGGCCAAAGCATAGGCAGCGCCGACGTTGATGCCGACCGAGCCTCCCATAAATAGGCCTTCTTCCCACAGCAGACGATAGACCACCGCAATGGCCGTGGGATCGTTCACTTGTAGCGCGTCGTCGATGGGAGCACCCGCCATGTTGGCAGTGATGCGGCTGTTGCCGATGCCTTCGGTAATCGATCGCCCCTCGGGGGCAATCTCGCCAGTTTTAACGTAGCTGTAGAGGCCGCTGCCCATGGGGTCGGCAACGACACAGCGCACGTTGTCGTTACGTTCTTTGAGGTAGAGCGCTACGCCTGCGTAGGTCCCGCCCGTGCCAGTGGCAGCCACCCAAGCGTCGATGGTGCCCTCGGTCTGCGCCCAAATTTCTGGGCCGGTGGTTTCGTAGTGGGCGCGGCGGTTGGCGATGTTGTCAAATTGATTGGCCCAGATGGCGTTATCCAGCTCTTCGGCAAGGCGACCCGAGACTTTGACGTAGTTGTTCGGATCGCGGTAGGGCACGGCCGGAACCGGGCGAACTTCGGCCCCAAGCATGCGCAGCGCGTCCATTTTTTCTTGGGATTGGGTCTCCGGGATGACGATGACGCATTTGTAGCCCTTGGCATTGCAGATGTGGGCGAGGCCGATGCCGGTGTTACCGGCCGTCCCTTCGACGACCGTGCCCCCGGGTTTGAGGAGGCCGCGCTCTTCGGCATCCCGCACGATGTAGAGCGCCGCGCGATCTTTGACCGAGCCCCCCGGATTGAGAAATTCTGCCTTACCTAGGATCTCGCACCCGGTTTCCTCGCTGAAGCGCTCGAGACGAATGAGGGGGGTGTTCCCGACGGTTCCGACAAAACCGTTTTTGATATCCATATGGTGGCAGCTGCGGCAATTTTGCTACCCCATCGTAGCGCGCTCGTTGCCGCTCAAGCACGAGAGGCGTTGGGGTTGCCGGGCAAGACCTGCTGCACGTGCTTGTTCCCCACGCTCGGGAGGCGCTGGATGTCTTTGTTGCCGCCGCAGACAACCATAGCCGAGCCCGCAGTTAGCCGCTGGGTTGGCTCCGGGTTCATGACGAAGCGACCGCTACACTCGACGGCAATGACATTCAGGCCGTAGTGATTGCGAAGCTGTAGCTCTTCGAGAGTTTTGTTGTTGAATTCTTTGGGAATAGCCACCTCAACAATGCTGTGGTCTTCGTCGAGTTCTAGGCCTTCGAGGATGGTGGGCTTCATCAAAGAAAAGGCGAGCTCGCGGCCGGCGTCGCGCTCGGGAAAGACGACGCGATCGGCTCCGACGCGCTTGAGGAGCTTGCCGTGGATTTCTGAGGAGGCCTTGGCGACAACATGGCGGACGCCACCTTCTTTGACATTGAGGGCGGTAATGATGCTCTCTTGGACGTAGTTGCCGATCGCGACGACCACAGCGTCAAACTCAAAAATCCCGCCCTCTTTGAGGGAATTGGGGTCGGTAGAATCGAGCTGGATGGCGCGGGAGACCATATTTTCGGCCAAAACGCGCGAAACCAGGCGCTCGTCGCGGTCGGCCCCCATCACTTCGTACCCCATACGGTGCAACTCCGAGCAAACCGCCCGCCCGAAGCGCCCCAGACCCACGACGGCAACCTGATGGGAGTCGCGGCGAATGTTACTCAGGAAGCGAATTGGAGATCGCAGGCTCACAGTGATTTGGCTCCAAAAACAAGCGTTCTCTAACCTTAACATTCCTAGCCAACGAGTAAATCCTCGGCCGGATACTGGATGCTACTGGGGCGCGGACTGCCGAGCACGGCGGTCATAAAGAGCAAAATCCCGACTCTGCCGACATACATCGTGGCAATCAAGACGAATTGTCCCCACACCGAGAAATCAGCCGTAATACCCGTAGAGAGGCCGACGGTGGCAAACGCCGAAACTGCTTCAAAAAGAATCAAAATAAACTCAAACTGCGGATCGGTACGCCCGAGCAGGGCCACCGCCACGACCACCGCCAGCACCGAGCCACACAAAGCAGCCAGAGCCCTCAGAATCGTTGCCGTCGGCACGGTGCGCTCGTAGAGGATTGCGTCTGTTTTGCCCTGCAAAATCGAGCGAGTGGTGACAGCCAACAGCCGCAGGGTTGTGGTTTTGAGGCCACCGCCCGTACCGCTGGGGCTTGCCCCCACAAACATCAGTCCGATGGAAAGAAACAGCGCGGCCTCCGACATCTGGCCGATATCGATGCTGTTGAACCCGGCCGTGCGGGTCGTAACGGCCTGAAACCAAGCCACCATCAGCTTCTCCCCTAGAGAAAGCGTCTGAATTAAAGGTGTCAGGCTAAAAGCCAGGGTACCAACCAGGAGCAAAAATATTGTCGTGCTGAGGGCAACTTTGGAGTTGAGAGAAAAGGCGAAGCGCTCGCGCCCGCGAGCGAAGCGGCTCTTGAGCCAAAAGACCTGCTCGATGATGGTTTGATAGCCCAAGCCACCAAAAATAATGAGTAGGGGAATGGTGATGTTGGCCCAAAGCGAACTTCGAAATCCAACCAAACTATCGGACAAGAGGCTAAACCCAGCATTGTTCCAGGCGCTGACACTGTGAAATAGAGCCTGCCAAAGGCGATCGCTGCGCCCTTCAAACAAGGGCAGCAGCAGCAAAAACCCCACCAACTCAAAGGCGACCGTCACAATCGCAATCGACACGATCAGATTGCGGCTCCCCTGCATGAACGGCCGGTTGGAGGTTTCCTGCAGGGCAAATTTCTGGCGCAGGTCGAAGCGGCCGCCAACCAAAAGAATCAAAAAGGTCGTCGTGGTCATGTAGCCCAACCCGCCAATTTGGATGAGGAGCAAAATGATGCCCTGGCCGAAGGGGGAGAAATAACTGCCCGTATCGACAACCACCAAGCCCGTAACGCAGACGGCGGATGTTGCTGTAAATAGAGCGACCATCGGACCGTTCCATTGACCGCTGGCCGTTGCGACAGGCAACAGCAGCAAGAGAGTGCCAGCAGCAATCACGCTCAGAAAACCGAGGCAAATCGTACGCGCGATACTCATAGCGGGGGCCTGCAGATCGTCTGTTGCCAGATAACCGCATTCGCAGGCGTTTGGCAATATCCTCTAGTACTCGATCCCGATTTGGGCGGGAATCTGCTGGGTGGCGGCGTGATGCTTGACACAAGTCATCTCCGTCACCAAATCGGCAATTTCGATGAGGGCTGTGGGGGCGCGGCGTCCGGTACTGGCCACGTGGCAGGTCTGCGGCCGAGCTTGAATGCCCGCTACCGCTGTTTCTAGGTCGAGCTGGCCCTTGTGCAGGGCAATATGAATCTCGTCAAGGACGACCAAGGCAACATTCGGGTCGGCAATGGCTGCGGCGGCTCGATCCCACGCTTCGGCAGCCATGCGGCGATCGGCTTCGGGGTCCTGGGTCTCCCACGTGAAGCCGCCCCCCAGAGTAGAAATGGTCACCGGCCATCCCATCGCTTGCAATTTGGAGAGCAAGAGGCGATCGCCATCGGGGTAGGCCCGCGCATTTTTGACAAACTGCACGATAGCCACCGGTAGGTCGTGGGCGAGGTGCCGGTAGGCCAAGTTCATCGCGCTGCTGGTCTTGCCCTTGCCCATGCCGGTAAAAAGTAGGTACAGGCCCTTTTCGTTGCCGCGTCGGGCCTGCCAGGCAGCTTGCTTGGCCGCTTTCACTTGTTGGAGGCGGGCGGCAGTGGCCGCGTTGGCATCAGTCATGAGAGGGCTGATTTCTCGAGGTGCTAGGCAGTGTCAGGCTTCCTAGTTTAGTCCGAAAAGGGCAAAACGCTCACCAACGGGCAAAAATCCGCCCGACCCACCGCGGTGGTGGCGGAATCGGACTGCCGAGGCGCTCGAAGAGAGACCAGGCAATCAGGTGAATGACCAGCATGTAGATCAGGCTGCTCAGGGCGACAGAGGCAATCAACAAACCAGCAACAATCTCAAAGCTCGGTTGGCTCAAGAGGCCCAACTTGCCCAAGAGCCAATCTAAAAACCCTGCCATCTGGGCAACGACATACTGTAAAACATCTTCTCCCAGCAGCAGAGAGACGATCCAGTAGCGGAACGCGACCCCGAGCATGGCCAGGAGCGTGCCCAGGGCAATCGACACGGGCCATCCCGCCCGCCGCTGCCAGCAGATGCCCAACTGCAGAGCCATCAGGCCGTAGGGCAGGAAAATTAAGCCGCGGGGTGGGCCCATCAGGACCGACAGTAGCAACAGGGTAGTTACCGTTGTCATCATGGCCGCACGTGGGCCCCAACGCCGGTAGGCCAGCGCGATCGGCAGTGGGAAGGTAAAGCGCAACAGCGGCCCCGGGGGCACGTAGGCATTCACCAACCACAGCAGACTGGTCGTACTCGCGAAAAAGGCCGACTCCACCAGAGCCAGCGATCGCGCGCGACGCGGCTCGGCATGGAGCGATGCTGTTGGCACGGCGGTCGCCTGTGGTGGTGCGGCGTCTTCGCCATCGACCCAGCTATCAAATTCGGGTACGGGAGGCTCATCCATAGTCGGTTGCTTGCAAGTTTTACTGGTGGCTCGAAAGACCCCGCTGGGACAGAGAAATCGCTTCCCACATCTGGGTGCCGAAGAGCCCGATTGCTCCCAAGCCCGTGCCAGTTGCGATGACTCCTAGCTCCGGTCGGCCGAAGGGGGCAAACTGGGGCCAAAATAGCAGGAGTACCAAGGTGCTCAAGGCCCCCGCGCCGCCGAGAATCGAAGCATTGCGCGCGCTGGCTCGGGTGGTTTGCTCTCGCCGCCACAGATGAGCACCAAACGGAACCCAAACCACCGAAGCATAAACCGCATAGAAACAAACCATCGTCCCGACGATCGAGGCGCCTTTGAGGGCCACGACGATGGCCAACAGCCCATTGGCTGCTGCCACTGCTCCTCGCGATGCCGGCTTGTCAGGTAAAAGCTTGAAATCCATGACGGTTTTGGTCTGCAGGCGCAAAACGCTGCTGCCGACCCCCAAGGCTGGCACGATTGCGGCGATCGCCAGCAGAATCCCCAGGGGCTGGGTCGCCCCGCCTCCGAGCCAGGTCAAGATGTAGGGCACGACGGCCTTGCTCTCGAGACCCGCCGGTAAAATTCCCGCTCGCAAGGCGGCCATAACCACAGCAGCAGGCAGCAGGGCCAGGGCAAACAAAATCCCGGCTGCCAGGGTGCAGCCTCGGTAGAGGCTGCCGAGATCGCGCGCGCGCACCAGAAACTGGTGGTACTTCATGTCCACCAGAACCAGCATGATTGTTGTCAAGCTAATGCCGACGGTCTCGCCGGTGCCCAGCTCGATTGCCGCCGGCCAAAAAGCAACCGGCGCCCGGAGGTACAAATCCACACCTTGCAAGGCCACCAGGGCAAAGAGGAGTGCGGCAACATTGAAGGCCAGCAAGCCTCTAAAGAGCCCGCTCAGACGGGCGATGGGCAATAACGAGAGCCCGGCAAAAACCACAGCCAGCCCCAGTGCAGTCGGCAGGAGGGGCCAGCCGAGAATCGAAAGAATCGATGCCCCCGAGATAATCTGGACTGCTTCTACACCGACCAGCGAAGCCCAGCAGGCGATCGCGATCGTCAGCCGAGGCACCTCGCCATAGCGATCGCCCAGAATCGTCCAGAGCTGCTCGACCTCCTGCCAATAAAATCGAGCGAGCCCCAACAACACGCACGTCCCCAGGGCAATGCTGACACCGTAGACGCTACCGGCAAACCCGGCGGTCACTGCCCGCTCTCCCGTACCCAGCAAGAATCCCAGGCCGTAATGGGCCGAAACCAGCAGTGCAGCTAGAGCGGGGCCTCCCAAGTCTCGATGGGTTTGCGTCACGTCGTCCTCTTTTGAAAGCATTTTTCGAGCGACACACCGCAGCGCGCTCCCTCGCCAATCCTAATCGGATTCGCGCCGTTCTCGCTGTGGGACATTCCTTGAGGTGCGCCCCAATCGGGATTGGCTAGAATGAAGGACAAAGCAGCTATTGCTTCAGTCGAACTCAAGCGCGTCAATATGTTGCAAGATGCTCCAACTATCCGTCACTATCAACGCCTGACCGACGCACTTGTCGATTTCTGGCATCGCGGTTACGGGTTTGACTACCTGAGGCTCTATTTAGACGGCTACGTGGCCTGTTTGCGAGACACCAATGTAGTAGAGCCCTACCAAGTTCACCGTTTGGAAGAAGAAGCCCTCCGGTTCCTCCGAGATCCCTCAAACTTCGAGATGTCGGCCCCTCAGGTCCAGTACGAACGCTACTAGACGCCAAACCCCATTCGGCCTCAGACACAACCGACCTCCGCTTGCAAGCGCAAGCGGAGGTTTTTTGAGGGTGGGACCCAATTTTTAGGAGGCGAGGGCAACCTCGAGCATCTGCTGGAGTTCGTTATTTTGATACATCTCTATGGCAATATCGCAGCCGCCAACGAACTCACCATCGACGTAGAGCTGAGGAATGGTCGGCCAGTTGGAGTATTCTTTGATCCCCTGGCGAATCTCGGCATCGGCGAGGACGTCGAACGTTTCGTAGGGCACCCCCAGGCTGTTGAGAATGTTAACCACCGTATTGGAGAAGCCACATTGCGGCATCAGCTTCGACCCTTTCATAAATAGAAGGATCTTGCTTTGCCCGACGAGCTGCTCGATACGGGCTTTCGTTTCGGGATTCAAATTCATAATATCTTCACCAAAATTGCGTTGCTGTTTCTCGAGACGAGTGTCCGGCCGATTGCTTGGCTGGCGAGCTAGCCGCCCGCTTGCTGCCAGGCATCGGGCGTGAAGGTTTTGAGGGCCAGGGCATGAATTGCCTCGGAAGCCAGCGCGTCTGCCAGGGCACCATACACCAGTCGATGCTGCTGTACCTTTGATTTTCCTACAAAGGCAGCCGAGACGACGACCGCTTCGAGGTGGTCGCCACCACCGGTGAGGTCGCTGACGCGCACGATCGCATCGGGAAGGTTCGCAACAATAGAAGCTTCAACTTGCTGGGGGGTAACCATAGACGTCTGAGAATCCGGACGATTCCGTTCGTAAGATCTGAAGGCTCGGTACTTAAGAGTGTAGCGAAGGAAAGATTTTCACCTGGGCGTTGCTTGGTTGCGCGGGAATTGAGTCTCGACAAACCCCAAGTCAAACAATTGCTGGTAGGCCCTAGAACCTAGAGGGGTCGTGGGGTTTTGGGAGCGCACGATCTGAATGAGCAGGGGCACGGCCAGAGCCTCTTCGTTGTTGGCCCGGTGCACCAGAGCGAGCTGGAAGGTGGCTTCGTCTCGCTTTTGAGCCGTCTCTAGGGCAAGGGAGCGATGGTTGTCTGCGATGCGCAGGTCGATTCCCTGGAAGCTAGAAGAGAGCTGTTGGTAGAAATTCGAGAGCTGGTTGTAGATGCGACGGGCCGAGCCAAGCTTTTGAGCGGCGAGACTGTAGTCTTGCGCTTCGACTGCCAGCTCGGCTTCTTTAACTAGGCGATCGCCACCCTGTAGGCTCAGCAGGCTGGCCTCGGATTCTAAGGGGCGCGTCGGGGCGACTGTTTCGGTGGGTTCTTCTTCTGCAGCGGGGGGGAGTTCTTCAACAGTTTGGGCGCGAGCCGTCCCGAGATAAGGAACTGCTAGCAAAGCGCCTAAAATCAGGATGCGACGGAGCGAATGAACTGTCGTCATAATGGGCCGGTCGTGAAAAAATTAAGCGTGTACCGAAGCGATTCTATCACCGCGACCCCTGCGACCGCTCTTGCGTTCCCCAAGGAAGCGGTCCTACTAGTTTACTGAAGGCGCGCCGTTGCCCTGGTGAGCGGTCTTAACCCACTTGAGGCGCTTGGGCCGCACGGCAATGCGAGCGGCCATTGCCGGAATAATGACGAGCCAATGGGTGAGGTAGGCAAACCCCAGTAGGGCGCGCGTGCAGGCTACGCCCAAGCTCTCTGTCGGCAGGCCTTCGACCCGACAGACCCGCCGCGTCCCCAGAATCATCCCTAGAGAGGAGAAGCAAAAAACAATTGCCGAAAGGGGGGCCAGTACGGGCAGGTGGTGTCGCCAGAGGGCCATCAAATAATCGGGAATGGCAGCAATCGGGAGCAGATACTGCAGCAGCAAAAAGGTCAGCAGATCCAGGGTTTTGTTGAATCCCATGGGGTTGCGGACGATCCAGCGCCAGTAGTCGAGGTAACGCTGATAGCCACCTTCAGCCCAGCGGTTGCGTTGGTGCCACAGGGCCCCGAGCGATGCGACCCCTTCTTCTCCCACGGCTGGGTAGGTGAGAAACTCAACTCTCCAGGTGTCGAGGTGCAGGCGCAGCGTCAAATCGAGATCGTCGGTGATGGTCTGCTCGTTCCAGCGCCCGCAGCGCAGCAGAGCGCTGCGTCGCACGAACTGACCGTTGCCGCGCAGCTCGCCGATGCCGCCAACTGCAATGCGCTGCTGCTGAAAGTAGCTGTCGAGGACCATTTCAATTTCTTGGCCTCGCGTCCAAATATTTTCAGAGGCGTTGGCAATGGCCTTGCGCACCTGAACTGCTCCGGTCGCGGGCTCGGCAAACAGGGGTAGCACTCGCTGCAGAATATCTTTGGGAACACCGGCATCGGCATCAAAAACGGCAACAAATTCGCCGGAAGTTCTGGCGAGAACTTGATTGAGGGCCCCGGATTTGCCGCCACCATCGGCGGCGCTGCGATGGAGCACGTTGAGCTGGGGATATTCTCTGGCCAAACCATCGAGAATTGCGCCGGTCTCGTCGGTGCTGTTGTCGTTGACAAACCAAACCTCGTAGCGATCGCGCGGGTAATCGAGCTGGCAGAGCTGGCGCGCGAGATCGCCGATGACCGCTTCTTCGTTGCGAGCCGATACCAGCAACGAAAAAGTTGGGTAATCTGGAACGGCGGCAACGGTCTGCTCGGTGGCGTCGCTCGCAGCTGCTGCCAGCAGAATCTGCGGGCGGGCCGCGATGACACGCAGAATGTGCGCGCCGACAACCGCACTCAGCAGCCAAACCATCCAAGTGCCCCAAGAACTCAGGTGCAGCGCGATCGTCACCGACCAAGCCATCATCATGGCAAAGGCAGCCTTGCGGCGGCGTCCGCCCAACCCCTGGAAGAAGTCGCTGCGAAATTCTTCTTCCTCCTCTTCAGGATCGGCAGGCCAATCTGGCAACTCTGGCAGGAAACCAGCGAGGGGATCGAGACTATTGTCTGGATCTGGTTCTAACCAGGAATTCTCGGGCAAGTTCTGAACCTCCTCAAATTGGCCGGCTCTAACCATACTAAGCTGGATCGAAGATTGTGAAAATTCTTGTAGTTCTGCTACCTTTGCTTCTGGGAAGTACTGTGGAAGCAAGTATGCAAGGGAGAGCGAGGCACCAATGATAGAGAGCTGGCTGGCAGGTGCCGCCTGGGGGCTAGGCTCGATCGTTTGGGTCGAGCTGGTACGCGACCTCTACCACGTGCTGTCCCACCACTGGGCACCCCTGTATCGTTGGCACGCCTGCCACCATCGCGCCTTCCGCAAAGATTTGACCGTAACGAATGCTGCTATTTACCGTCAGGCAAACTGGTATAACGATGTGCCAGAAGCGGCTGTCATGCTACTGCTGGGAACCGCTCCTCTCTGGGCAGCCCTACAACTCGGCTCCGCCCGCCTGGCCTGGCTCGGGATGGCCTATGCAGGGATGTTTTTGGCAGGGGCGATCGCCCGTGGGGTGGGCGTTACTGGTGCCGACGAGCTGACCGATTCCACGCACCGACCGGGGCCTTTTGAGGCGGCGCCCGCGCCCTGGCTGGTCAATCGCGCCTACCACTGGCGCCATCACTTCGATAACCAGACAGCTTATTATGGCGGCGTGCTAACGCTGGCAGACAAACTCATGGGAACGGCACTCTCGCTTGCGGGCAAGCGCATTGCAGTCACGGGAGCTTCGGGCACGTTGGGGCGCGCGCTCCTAGAGCAACTCCAGGGGCACGGCGCTCGGGTGACGGCGCTGACCTCGGGAGAGCAACCACTAGAGCTTGCCACTGGCCCGGTGGACACCGTGCGCTGGCAAGTCGGTGCCGAGGGCGAGTTGGCAGCCTGGCTCGAAAATATCGATATTTTGGTGCTCAATCACGGCGTTAACGTCCATGGCGATCGCACCGAAGCGGCCGTCTGGGAGTCCTTTGAGGTGAATGCCTTCTCCAGTTGGCGGCTGCTCGAAGCATTTTTAAAAACCGTCCGCAGCAATCGCGACATGGCCTGCAAGGAAGTCTGGGTCAATACCTCCGAAGCTGAGGTTCTGCCCGCAGTAAGCCCGCTCTACGAACTTAGCAAGCGCACCCTCGGCAACCTGGTTACCCTGCGGCGGCTGGATGCCCCCTGCACGATTCGCAAGCTTATCTTGGGGCCTTTCAAAAGCAACCTCAACCCCATCGGTGTCATGGACGCCAAGTGGGTTGCCAAGCAGATTGCCAATGCAGCTCGGCGCGACGCGCGGAACATCATCGTTACGATCGACCCGCTGACGTATTTGATCTTCCCGATTAAGGAGTTTTGCACGTCTACCTATTATCGTTGGTTCAGTCGGCCGCCCGAGCCTGGCCCCAGGGCGGTGTCTCCGAGAACACCTTCGATCGAGTAAAAGCCAGCCTAGATGTATCCTCCCATCAGCCCCTTCATTGAAATCGGTCCGGTTACCCTGCGCTGGTACGGCGTGCTGATGGTGGCGGGCATTCTCACGGCGACGACGATTGCTAGTACTTATCTGCGGCGGCGTGGCGAAGACAGCGACAATCTGTGGGATATGCTGCTGTGGATCGTAGTGCCGGGTTTTGTGGGCGCGCGCCTCTACTACGTATTCGTGCAGTCACCGCGAACGGCGGCAGGCATCGGTCGCTACTTGAGCGATCCCATCGAGATCCTGCAGTTTTGGAAGGGTGGCATTCATATTTTTGGGGGATTTTTAGCCGGGAGCTTGGCCTTGTGGCTCTACACGCGCTGGCGAAAGTTACCGACGCTCGTTTATCTCGACGCGATTGCCTTGGGTCTGCCTTTGGGGCAAGCCATCGGGCGCTGGGGAAATTTCATCAACCAGGAACTCTACGGCCCCCCCACGACCCTGCCTTGGGGCTTGCGCATCGATGCCCGCCACCGCATTCCGCCCTACAACGACCCGACTGCTTACCCGGACGAGACGCTTTTCCAGCCGTTATTTTTGTACGAGTCGCTTTGGAATTTTGCGGGGTTTTGGGTGCTGTGGGGGCTGTCTCGGCGTTTCGAGCGGCAGCTCGAGCCTGGCGATATTCTGCTGGGCTATTGCATTTGGTACCCGTTGGGTCGCTTTTTTATTGAGTTTCTGCGCGCGGATTCGTGGTTTTTTCCGGGGACGCCCTTTAATGTCGTTCACATCCTCTCAGCCGGTGCCGTGGCTGCTGGGGCAATCGGGCTGTATCGCCGCCACTTCCTGTCTTCTGCCCGCAGCTCTTAGCGCTCACTTAGGAAAAATGCCTGCAAGAATGCCCGACTGTCGGCTCCTAGATGAGAGAATGTAAACATTGTTTGCGAGACCTGCAGCCAGTACAATGCTCCAGGAATTCCGAGCAAACCCCAATAGGCCAAGGAGCGCGACCCCAGATGAACGATCGGCAGAAGGAAAAATTTATTCAACTTGATGAAGAGCAGGGCGTTTGGCTGATTGGGAAGGGCAAAAAGGCTACCCCCCCCGAAGCACGCGACGACGAGACACCCCAACAGGAGGTAGCAGCAGCACCAGCCGACCCTGTAGAGATTATCCGAGCTGCCTTAGCCGAGAGCGCTGCTGCTGCCGCATCGGAAACTCCTCAGGAGCCGGAGTCGAACTACGCGACTGATTTCCCCCTCCCACTGACCCAGCCCGGACGTCGCGGCCCCGGCCCGAGCCTGGAGATGTTTAAGGATATGGCTCGCCAAGTGAAGCGGACGGGCTTCTAAGGCGACCGAGGATACCGAGCTGCTTGCCGCTCCATATATACGTGGAGTTGCAAGCAGCTTAGCTTTTGGGAAACTCGACTTGCGATCGCAGCCAATTAACAATCAGCTCGGGGCAATTTTTCTTAAACCATCGAATTGCCACGAAGCGAAATGTCGGCTTCACGGTCAGGGCAATCCACTTGAGGGGGCCCTTGAGTGGGCGCGCGCCGACTTTATTGTTGATAAGGTTGATCGACCCGACATCGTAGAGGCAATCGAGCACGAGCTTGACGGTCGCCTCCTCGCGCTCGAAGAGATTTTCTAAAAGCAACTGCACGTCTTGCATGCGCGCATCTTTCATCTGCTCTTCGGCGATGGCTTTTTCAATTTGCATCGCCTGGCGGGCGGGAACTATGGCAGCTTTAGCGCGTGTCATTGTGTAGTTTGCGAGATATCGTTTCTGACGATGAGCGAGCGCCCAGGAGTCGCCACGGACGTTTTACCGTTCACATCCTAAGAGATAAGCGAATTTCCCGCATTGGCGGCAAGTGGGGCAGGATACGCCCTCAAGCGACCTTGCCAGCAACCGCAAAAAATTTGGCAGATCTAGAAAGCCAGTTACCCAAGTTGCCGATCCTTTACAAAATGTATTCCTACCCTGACCCACGGAGGGATGCAAGATTGCTAGGATAAGGCTTGGTCAGAAGCGGTATCGGGAGAAAGAGTAGCCATGAGTGCTGTCGCGCATACGAAGATCTCCGAAGCAGCCATTGCGGCCATGCAGCCTGAGGATGTGGCGCGCCTGGCACAGCGCTTGGAAATAGACGACTACAGCAACCCCTTCGAGGCGCTCAACGACTGGCACCTGCTGCGGGCCATCGCTCTACATGACTGGGATCTCGTCGAGCCCTACCGCTATCTTCTCGACTTTGAAACCTACGACGAGTCGTAGGCCAGAATGCTTCAAGGCAGACGAATTCTTGTCGGCGTCGGCGGGGGCATTGCCGCCTACAAGGTCTGCGATCTCGTCTCGAAGTTATTCCAAGCTGGTGCGGCGGTTCGCTGCGTGCTGACCCAAGCCGCTTGCAAGTTTGTTGCGCCCCTGACATTCTCAACCCTATCGCGCCAGACGGCCTACACGGACGCAGACTTTTGGCAGGGCGCTCGGCCGCTCCACATCGATTTGGGCGAATGGGCCGAGATGGCGGTCTTGGCTCCCCTTACGGCCAACACGCTCGGCAAGCTAGCCCATGGCCTAGCCGACAACCTACTGACGAACATTTTACTGGCCTCCCGTTGCCCGGTGTTGCTGGCACCTGCGATGAATACTGATATGTGGGGGCAAGCGGCGGTGGCCCGCAACTGGGCGTGCCTGCTCCGAGATCCCCGCTACCACGCCCTCGAACCGGCAAGCGGTCTACTCGCCTGCGATCGCGTGGGCAAGGGCCGCATGGCCGAGCCCACAGAGCTACTGTGGGCCATAGAATCGCTCGCCTGCAGTGGCGGCAAGCGCGACTTGGCCGGTCGCCACCTCCTCATCAGTGCCGGCAGCACGCGCGAATTTCTCGATCCGGTGCGCTTTCTGGGCAACCCATCGACCGGGAAAATGGGCCTGGCCTTGGTGCGGGCGGCCCTGCATCGCGGCGCGCGCGCGACTCTCGTCCGAGGACCCATTGCGCCCGATCTCCTGCCGCCCCCTCATGGCAATTTGCAGCAAGTGGCCGTCACGACCGCTGCCGAAATGCAAGCTGCCTCGGTCGCAGCGCTGCCCGAAGCTGATTGCATTCTAATGGCTGCGGCCGTAGCCGACGTTAGGCCCGCGACGCGCGCGCCCGCGAAGCTCCCCAAGCAAGCCTTGCCGCAGGCCTTGCCCCTGCACCCGGTACCCGATATCATTGCCGAGCTCGCCCGCCGCAAAACCCCCGGGCAGACCCTTGTCGGTTTTGCGGCTCAGACAGGAGATATTGTCGCGCCAGCCCTAGAAAAACTCCAGCGCAAAAACCTCGATGCTATCGTTGCTAACCCCATCGATGTGCCGGGGGTAGGGTTCGGGAGCGATTCCAACCAAGCCCTGTGGCTCGATCGCACCGGCAATCGCGTTGAATTTGGGCCGAGCAGCAAACTCGTGTTGGCTCACCGCATCTACGACTGTCTCTTGGCGCTCGAGCGAACGGTTGATTGAATTTTCTCGAGCGCGCGATCGGACTTTGGCCGAGCCCCGCTATCTTGATTGCAGGCGAGCAATTGCAGGCAACCAGGCATGTTAGAAACTTACGACGGGCTGAGCTTGGCATTATTCAGTGGCAAAGGAGGCGTGGGCAAAACAACCCTCTCAAGTGGCTTTGCCCGCCGTTGGGCCAAACAATTTCCCGACCGACGCATTCTACTGCTGTCGACCGATCCGGCCCATTCCTTGGGAGATGTTCTCGGCATAGAAGTTGACGATCGCCCCACCAGCCTGCCCGATTTGCCCAATTTGTCCGTCCGCGCCCTCGATGCCCGGCAGCTCTTGGATGAATTTCGCGGTCGCTACGGCGAAGTTTTAGAGTTGCTCGTCGAGCGCGGCAGCTTTGTCGACGGTGAAGATCTCTCTCCAGCTTGGGAGATGGGGTGGCCGGGCCTAGATGAGCTGATGGGAATTCTCGAAATTCAGCGCTTGCTCGAGATGGCAGAAGTCGATCGCATCGTGGTCGATATGGCTCCGAGCGGCCATAGCTTGAATCTTTTCGGCATGATGGATTTTCTCGATAATTTCCTAGAAGCGCTCGATGGCTTCCAGGAGAAGCATCGCGTTCTAGTTAGGACCCTGGCGGGCAAATACCGCAACAACGATGCGGCCGATTTATTTATTGAAGAGCGCCGCACCGAACTCGCTAAAGGCCGCGCGCTGCTCCAAGATCCCGGTCGGACGGCTTGCGTGGCCGTGGCCATCGCCGAGCCCATGAGCTTGCTGGAAACCCAAGATTTTTTGCAGGCTCTCGAGCGGTTGCAGGTGCCTTCCGGTGGCATCTGGCTGAATCGCTTGGTGTCAGAGCTGCCCGCGCCTACGCCCGAGCTTAGCGACCGTCTCAGCGAGCAACAGGAGCTAATCGGGCAATTTCAACCCCTGAGCGATCGCCTGCTGGGTGCATTTTTTCAGGCAGCCGAGCCGATAGGCTCCGCTGCGATCGACGGCTTGATTGCCAATATCGGCCCGATCGAGCCTACTAGGGGTGCGGCGAGCGCCCCCACCTTGGAGCTACCCTCACCCATTGCGCCTCATTTGAGTGACTTTATTGCCGATGGCCGCCGCTTGCTGCTGGTGGGTGGCAAAGGTGGCGTCGGCAAAACCACCGTCACTGCTGCGATTGGTTGGGGCTTGGCCCAGCGCCACCCAGACCGTAAGATTCACCTGATGTCGATCGATCCGGCCCATTCTTTAGGTGATAGCCTCGGCCTCGAACTCGGCCACGAAACCAGCCAAATTACCGAAAATCTGAGCGCTCAAGAAATCGATTCGGAAATTTTGCTGCAGGAGTTTCGCGAAGATTATTTGTGGGAGTTGGCCGAAATGATGAGCGGCCAGAGCGCTGAAGACGCTCTCAATGGCATTCAAATTGCCTACGGCCCGGCCGCCTGGCGGCAGATGGTCTCTCACTCCTTGCCGGGGGTCGATGAGATTTTGGCGCTCTTGCGAGTCGTGGATTTGCTCGAGGCAGGCGATCGCGACTTAATTGTTGTCGATACGGCACCAACGGGCCATTTGTTGCGCTTTCTAGAGATGCCCGAGGCCCTGACCGATTGGCTCGGCTGGATCTTCAAGCTTTGGCTGAAATACCAAGATGTTGCCGGCCATACGGAACTCATGACGCGGTTGCGCCAATTGCGCAAGCGCGTGACGACCACCCAAAAGAAGCTCCAAGAGGCCGCCCACACCGAGGCAATTGGCACGATGCAGGCAAACTCGGCGATTTTGGCCGAAACCGAGCGCATGGTAGCAGCCCTCGACGCGCGCGGTGTCAGCCAGCGCTTCTTGGTGCACAATCGCTACGAAGCCGGACGAGAGGTCGAGCGCGAGCGCCTTGGCGATTTGACTGTCGTCAGGTTGCCGGCCTTGCCCCGCGCGATTGCGCCGCTAGCGCGCATTAAAGCAGCCGCGCGCTGTTTGTTCGGCGATAGTCACTAAACACGAGACCGGTCTGGATTCGAGGCACTGCCCAAGTAGAGGTAGCCCAATACTTTGGGAACATCCGGCATGTAGCAGTGCTCCAACGACGCAATTGCCAAACCTGCCACTTCGACGAGTTCGGCAATATTGCGATTGAGGTGGCAGCCGTCAGCAATGCGCTTCTGCAAGGGTGTCAGGCGATTTTGCCAGGCACGGATGTTGGTCTCGGGGCTGAGGCCATGTTCGACAAAGACAAACCGGCCGCCGGGCTCGAGCACGCGGCGAATCTCGGCAAGGGCTGCCGCAGCGTCAGGAATGCTGCAGAGCGTCCAGGTACTGACGACTGCACTAAAGGTACCCTCGGCAAAAGGCAGCGCCTCGGCACCGGCAGCCGTCAGCTCCACGGGAAATGGGAGGCTCTCTTGGCGTCGGCGCGCGATCGCCAACATGCCCGGATTGGGATCGCTGGCGACCAGTTGCCGCAGGGTCGCCGGATAGTACGGGAAGTTGAGGCCCGTGCCGCAGCCAATTTCGAGCACCTTACCCGTGAGCTCAGCCAAGACCTGACGGCGATAGCGGGCCGTTATCTCGCCGGACATCGACCAGTCGAGCAGCCGGGGGAATAAAAAGCGTGCGTAGGGATTCATCGAACTGCCAGATGTTGCCGCCGCCCAACAGCCTAGCAGCCTGGGGCGTACTTGCAGCGAGAATCAGAGTTGAGGCTTCATAATGGCAAGGCGGTAGCTCGAGCGTGCGGAGGAGAAAAAAACAAGATGAGTGATAAGCTAGCCCTGCTAAGCGTCTCAAATAAGACAGGTATCGTCGAATTAGCCCGCGCGCTGGTGGAAGAATTTCGCTTCACCCTCATCAGCAGCGGCGGTACGGCCAAAGCCCTAAAAGATGCCGGGTTGCCCGTTACTAAAGTCTCCGACTACACCGGCTCGCCCGAGATTTTAGGCGGTCGCGTCAAAACCTTACACCCGCGCATCCACGGCGGCATCCTCGCCCGGCGCGATAATCCCGAAGACTTAGCCGAACTCGCCGCCAACGACATTCGCCCCTTCGATTTGGTAGCCGTCAATCTCTATCCCTTCGAGCGCACTATCGCCCGGCCCGACGCCCAATTTGCCGATGCCATCGAAAACATCGACATTGGCGGTCCGACCCTCATCCGGGCAGCAGCTAAAAACCACGCCCACCTGAGCGTTTTGGTGGATCCGGCCCGCTACGACGACTATCTTGCCGAAATGCGCGCGACTCAAGGCTCGCCCCTGCGAGCGTTTCGCCAGGCTCGCGCGGCCGAGGCCTTTGCCCACACGGCCCAATACGATCGCGCCATTGCGGCCTATTTTGCAGAGGTCGAGGCGGCTGGCGAGGGCATGCCCAGCTTTTTTGGTCTCGCTGGCGAAGCCAAGCAGGCCCTGCGCTATGGCGAAAACCCCCATCAAGAGGCCACCTGGTACCAGGCTGGTAAGACACCTACTGGCTGGGCGGCTGCCGAGCAACTCCAAGGCAAAGAACTCAGCTACAACAATCTCGTCGACCTCGAAGCGGCCCGCCGTATTATTGCTGAATTTGGGGCTGCCGAACCGGCTGCGGCGATTCTCAAGCACACCAACCCCTGCGGCATCGCCGTTGATACCGAGAGCTTGGCGTGCGCTTACGAGCGCGCCTTTGCTGCCGATTCGGTTTCGGCCTTTGGGGGGATCGTCGCCCTCAACCGCCCCATCGATGCCGAGACCGCCACGGCAATGACGCAAACTTTCTTGGAGTGCGTGGTGGCCCCCGGTTGCGAGCCCGAGGCACAGGAAATTCTCGCCAAAAAATCTAAGTTGCGAATTCTCATTCTGCCCGATGCTAGCGTTGGCCCAGCTGCTACGGTCAAGGCCATTGCAGGTGGCTTTCTGGCCCAAACTACCGATACCTATCGCCACGACCCCCACAATTGGCAGATCGTCACTCAAAAGGAGCCCACGCCCGCCCAGCTGGCGGAATTGCTCTTTGCCTGGAAAGCGGTCAAACACGTCAAATCCAATGCCATCGTGCTGACGCGCGATCGCGCCACCCTTGGGATTGGAGCCGGTCAGATGAATCGCGTTGGCGCCGTCGCCATTGCCTTGCGCCAAGCCGGGGACAGCGCTCGGGGTGCTGTCCTCGCGAGCGATGCCTTTTTCCCCTTCGACGATTCGGTGCGGGCGGCGGCGGCGGCCGGGGTCGTGGCGATCGTGCAGCCGGGGGGCTCGATGCGCGATGACGACTCGGTAAAAGCAGCCGACGAGCTAGGTATCGTTATGGCACTCACGGGCGTGCGCCACTTCTTGCACTAATATCTTGCACCGATCTCGATACACTCCAACAAGAGACCGGCTTCACTCCCCTTCAAGCGCCGCGCTCGAACGCCGCCATCAGTCAATAATGACAACCATTCGACTCCTACTCGCTGACGACCAGAGCCTGGTCCGAGAGGGCTTGAGCAGTCTCCTCAATGCTCGAGCCAATCTAGAAGTCGTAGGCCAAGCCGAGAATGGCCGTCAGGCCATCGAACTCGTCCGGTCTCTTCGACCCGATGTCGTGCTGATGGACGTTCGTATGCCCGTGATGGACGGCGTTGCCGCCACCAAGGCCCTCCAGGCCGAATTTCCCGAAATTAAAGTCTTGATCTTGACGACCTTTGCCGATGATGACTACCTCGACCGGGCCCTCCGCTACGGTGCCAGGGGCTACCTCCTCAAAGACGCACCCGCAGGCGAGCTTGCAGCCGCCATTCAGGCTGTATTTGGCGGCGCTTCCTACCTCGGACCGGGCTTACTCGATCGCGTGCTCGCTACCGCAGGAGCCTCGCCAACTGCTGCTGGTGCCGAGCAGCGACCGATTCCTCCCGAAATCGCAGCACTCACCCCGCGCGAGCGCGAGGTCCTCGCCCTAATAGGAACGGGCTGCAGCAATCGTGAAATTGCCACAGCCCTGGTTATTTCCGAGCGCACCGTGAAGAATCACGTTTCTCGCATTCTGCAATGTTTGCAACTGCGCGATCGCACCCAGGCTGCCTTGCTAGCAGCATCACTTCAGCTCCCCGACTCAGGCCCAGCGTCGGGGTAGGCCCTATACCTCCTGGAACTGGAGGTAAATCGGGTCGGTGACAGCACCGAGAGGCAAGTTGAGATTGCTCGGATCGATAACACTTGCCACAAAACCCAAGGGCAGCCGATCTTCGCCAGCGAAATTGAAATCGGCAACGCCGCTGAAGTTGAAGGCATTCGAGATATCTTGGTCTTCACCTGTCAGCAGAACGTCAACTGTCTGGAATTCCACAGCATTGTTAGCTGGGAAATCCGAGGCAGCTAGGGCATCGAGCTGGGCCTGGAGAGTAGGCGCAAAGTTCCGCTGTTGGTTGTTGCCAGTCTCATAAGGTTCGAGGCTGGTGGGTTGGATGAACCCTTTGGTCAGGACCACGCGGGCCGTTTCTCCAGCCGGGCCATTGACGATAACGCTCAGACCGTTGGAGTCGTAGGTGCCAATCTCCCCAGCAGTCAAATTGTTGACTGAATTGTTGACTGTCAGCGAGACTGAGAGACCGGGCGAGCTTTGCGAAGCTAGCGCCCGCGCTCCAGCTTGGTTGCCCGCACCCTGCAGTTGTCCTACGGCAGTCGTGCCATCGGTGAAGGTGACTTCAAAAGTCGAGCCAATCAGCTCCGCTCCCGAGACACCCCCGACATCCCAATTCGTGGTATCGCCATTAGCTAGTTCCACGACGCTGCCTTGGCTCAGCAAGTTTGGGTTGGTACCGGCGATCGAATTCGGGTCCATGTCGATAGCGAAGCCAAGGGTCTCGCCCGGTTCGAAACCGCCGCTTACAGACTCATCAAACTCGATCTCCAAGCCCTCAAATCCAGCCCTGCCGCCAGTGCCGATGTAGGAGTCAATGGTGGGCGCAATGACACCCGTGTTTCCATTGGTGTTTATCAACAACGGCCTCGATACAGTATCGCCAGCGTCCCCAAATGGGTCGAAGACAGTATCGGGATACAGCGCATTAGTCACATTAATTTCGAGCCGAGCAATGTTCTTTTCACCCGTATTGGTGATTCGGAACGAGTTGTTGCCGAAGTTCGAAATCTGAATGTTGTCCGATTCAGCTGTGATTTCTAGGAGTGCCGCACCAACTGCCGGAGGTGCGTCATCGTCGGCGATGGCGATCGT
>CAYTBI010000029.1:0-54013 GCA_964435975.1 uncultured bacterium | reverse complement strand
GGCATTACAAATACAAAATATCGAAATACCTCAGATGCGTTAATCCAGATAAAATTCACGAAGAGCGTCTTGACGAACGCTCTATTTGGAAGCTTGATTTGTATATCGTCCTGATTCATGGTGAGCCGCTGTGGGATATCACTGAGGTTTTGGGCAACTCCAGGGCCCTGCATATGACATGTAGAGGC
The DNA here is from genome assembly GCA_964435975.1 of uncultured bacterium. GTDB lineage: Bacteria > Cyanobacteriota > Cyanobacteriia > Cyanobacteriales > Rubidibacteraceae > CAYTBI01. The sequence goes on along the minus strand of CAYTBI010000029.1, from coordinate 53,825 downwards.
GTTGGCGATCGTCACTAATCCAGAAAGAGTGAGTATCTTCGGGGAAAGCGACTCTGGCCGGGCCCCAGATTATGGTGCTGCTAGTTGGGATATCCTTTACGCGCTCGGCATCATCTGAGGACATTATGATTTCTTGTAGTGTGAGCGTAATGAGAACCTGGGTTAAATCGGAACCAACTGGCTGAATGCCATACCCATCCTTATAGAGTGCGCCTGCGTCGGAGAGGACCGGAATGGCGTCACCGTCGAAGTCTTCAGGGATGTAACAACCCCAGCAATCTTGGTTTTCGCCGGCAAATCTGATGAGCCCATTTTTTACGGCAATCCGTTCGGGCAACACGTGATAATCTTGGCCCGAGCGAGGGTTACCTAGCTTGGATTCAGCCATCAAAAGATTTCCGAACAGTGTGTAGAAGTGGTGAAGAGGTCCGGGTAGAGAGCCCTGTGGAATCTCGTATCCTGGAATTTCTTCTGAATACCACTCTTCACAAAAAGAATGTAAGCTCTTCAATCCAGTAATCATAATTTCTCAGTGGCTTGGTAAGAAAGCTAATGATTCTTGGGGCTAGAGTTGCTCCTTCCGCTCGACTCCGATGGAGTCCCCAAGACATGGCTCCCAAAGACTTTTGATAGCCTGAGGCCCCGATACTTGTGCTGCAACATCGAAAGTCATGCACTCAGATGCATAGACGCGACCGGTGCAGTGATGTCTTTCCTCGCACGCGCGTCCGACCATTGCGCGATGAGGTATTCTAGCTTCTCCTTGTCTTCATTGGTAGACATCGTGTTATTTCCCCGTTAATGTTTGAAGTCTCAGTATTTTTGAGCCCAGTTTGAGACTGGTGCAATGGCAGAACGCACTCGGACGGGCCTCAGGTACCCGTATACTCGACCGCGTCGAAACAGTACGCAAGTATTATAAAGTTGACCGTCCATTCTCTCGGAGGCATTTACGGAACTTTACAAGAACGCCTGGAAAACCCACAACCCGACACCTCAATCGGGCAGTGGCCTAACTCAATACGAGGTGTCGGGCAACACCGCCTGAAGCTAGCAGGGGCAGAAAGTTTGCGAGAAATCGGGGCCAAAAGACTAAAATCAGCAGAATTTGCCGAAAAACCTGCTCCTGGGGTCACCTCTGTTAGCGTTGGGACCAGGTCACCCGCGCGCGCTCGAGCGTCCTGAGGACGAAGCCACGCTCCAAATTAGGGTGCGGCATCAGGTCGAAGACGAGGAGTACGGCGATCGCAATGAAGAGAATGGATCCGGGTTGCGGGCGAACGACTTGCATGGAAAAACCCTCCGCAGTGGGCAGCCTTAACTCTTTCTATCGTCGCGTTGTGGAGAGCCTGCTGGTTCGGGCGAATTCAGGAAAGGGCCGTGGCAGCTTCAGGTTTGCGAAAAGCTGTTTGGGTCTCTGCAAGGAGCGCCTGGGCGTAGACGGTGGTTAAACTCTTCGGTGGTCTCGAGCAGTGATGGTTCTGCGTCAGCGAAAGCCCTGCCCAGTCTGGGCTTCAGCTCGTCACGGGTATTACAATTGCAGAGCTGCCACGCCATCCTGTAACTGTGAAGTTTGCCAACCAACCGCATAAAGAGGGGTTCTCAATCGTGCGGGCAGCCGCCGAGGCCGCCCAGCAGCGCCTGCGACCGATTGGGCTCTTTTTTGTCGAGGTCGTCGATGGCAATTAAGACGCCGCCTGGGTATCTCTTTTGGGCGCGCTCGAGCAGGATATCGAAGTTTGCCGTTGGGTTTTGCAGTTCGGGGATGTAAACGTCTTCTTCTCCTAAGGTGGCTTTTGCAACAAGTTGCATGCCGGCTTCGGATTTCTGCTTTTTGAAGGGACTGGCCGGATTAATGCCCAGACTGTAGAGATCTCGGCGGGCCAATTCGTCGCCGGGCATAGCTTGAGCCAGGGCTATCAAGGCAGTTTTGGCAAGGTCTTCTTCTTCAAGGGACGTGGGGACGACGAGCATGTCCTTGCGGTAAGATTGCAACTCTGAAAGGAGTTTGATTAAAAAGGCACTTTTGCCAATGCCGATGCGCCCATAAACGAGAATGCGGCGGCGCTCTTTGCCGATGAGCAGCCGGGCAGCTTGGCGCAGTTCTTTATCGCGGCCGGTGAAAATAGTGCTGAGGGTCTGGCTACTGGTGACAGGGGTTTCAAAGAAGGGCATGTAGCGTAAACCTAATTGCCCGAATTTGTTAGCCTCTTCTGCAAAGATATTACTCATACCGTAACCCCCGTCTCTTCAAATTTTTGCCTGCCGCGTTCGGCAGCTTGATAAAGCGTGTCGATTTCGGCCACTTCTGTGGTTTTATTCAGTTTTTGATAAAGGGCACGCGCCTTATCAAATTCGGTCATGGCTTTACTCAAGTATCCTCGGAACGCGAGGATAGATCCGAGATGATGGTGGCTGCGGGCAATACCCGGCTCGTGATTGACACGCTCGTAGTAACGGAGAGCATCGCGGTAGAAAATACGGGCTTCTTCGGGGTGAGACATCAGCTCGTGGGTCTGGCCCATCTGAAAGTAAGCGTTGGCTAAGGTGAGGGAGTCACCTTTGGGCTTTAGTTGGTTGATGGCGGCTTCGAGAAGCTCGCGGCCCTTGTACCATTCGCCATCGCGAACGAGACAACGGCCCAAGATAATTTGCGTTTCGGGCAGGGCTTGCCACATTTTTTCCCGGTCGTAGTGCTCGGGACTGATGGCATCGAGGGCGATTTTAAATGCTTCGAAGGCGCTTTGGTGGTCGGGGGGGTTTTGAGTATGCTCGTAGCGGCGCGCGAGTGCGGTGCCGAGGTTGTACTGGGTGTCGATGTAGTCGGGGGTGGGGTTTTCCGAGTCGGCTGTTTCGAGAACCTCTTGCAAAAGGGTAACGGCGACGTTGAGGCCTGCGAGCTTGTCTGGGGGTGTGGTGGCGCTGAGGTCCGCGCGTGCTAAGTAAGCAGCAGCAAGATGAGCTTGGTTGCGGAACCACTTGTGTGGATAGGCAGCCCGAGTAAAGACTTCAGCAGCTTGGTTGTAATGAGAAATAGCCCGCTCGATATTTTGCTGTGGATTGCCTCGCACGCGATCGCGGCAGGCATCTGCAAGGTTGTGTTGGTTTCTAGCCCAGTCTTCAGGGAAATCTTCTCGGGTGTAAACCTCAAGGCATAACTCGAGGGCAGCGATTGCCCATTCGAGATTCTCAGCCTTATCTCCTCGGATACGGTTTCTGTAGGCAACCCCCAAATTCATTTGAGCCGTTGCCCATTCTTGAGGAAAGATTTTCTGCTTAAACACCTGTAGGGCAAGTTTGTAAGCCTCAATCGCCAATTCTAGATTAAGCCAGCGATCGCCTCTCGGGAACTCGTACAGTAGGTTCCCGAAATGCACGAACATCCCTGCGATGGCGCACCGACCGTCGAGATCTTCTCCTTTAGCCATGTCTTTGAAGACTAAGGGCAAGGCCTCCAATAACGATTCACCCAATTTTTCTGGGTTGGCGACCAGAAAAAGAGTTTTCTCGTCGCCCTTTTGTTTGCCGAAGGCAACCATGAAGCGCTTAGCCGCTCGCGTCGGGACCGGAGATTCGCCGAAGCCTTGTGATTTCTTCTGGGATTTTTGGGCCATCACACCAACTCCTCGGGGTAGCGTTGCAAATTTTTCAATGGCTAGGACAGTGTTCTGTTTGATGCATCGATCTAAGCTGCTACTCCGAAGATTTCGTGGATGAAGGAGATCTGTCCTATCGCGTCACCCCCGAGCACGCCAACGATCTGCCCCTTCCAATTTGATTCATGGCTTCGTATCCCCAATCGCTTGCCGGACACCCTAGAAGTGAGCTACCTATTATTCGGAGGTGACTTCCGAATAGGTGTCGGGTGGCGATCGCGGAACATCATCTTCGATTTTACGCGCCGCTTGATGGAATGATGGTTCTGCTCTGAGAGATTGTCGAGCGGCAGCGTTACAATCCTGCTAATGTTTGGCTGCGCGAGCTTATACCAAATCCTCAAATTGAGGCTACACATCAGTTTTTGTGGTATTGGCTTCGCTGTTTGCTTGCTGCGAGAACCGGAAGCGAGGGGGGCTGGTCCCCCTCGCGCTCCCTCCGCTGGGGGCAACGTGCCCATAGAGTGCGTCTTACGTCCTGAGGCTGCCTCAGGACTACGCACTCTCCAGACCCCCCCGAAAGTGATAACGCTATTCGTATGGCAGATTCAGGCCGTGCCTCGTTCTCAGAGCCTGGTGTTGCTTGGGTTACGGAGCCCGGACGATCTGTAGCGGAGACCAAGAGAATTGGTATTATTCGGGAAGAAGCGCAACAGGTGAAGCCGTAGAGGCAGCACGAACAGAGTTCCCCATTCGGTCGGATATCAGAATCAGGAAGAGCCCAAGTCAACTGCTAGGTGGCAGCAGCGCGCCATGCCCGAGCTAGGGACCGACAGGTTGCCAGATTCTCAGGGTCGCATCTGAGTGGCCGATAACAAGGCTGTAGCGATCGGGGCTAATAGCAACTGAGAAGGGGGCGCTTGGCATATCATCCAACTCATGCAGCAGCTCGCCCGTTTGCAAATCCCAAATGCCCAAATCGAACGGAAAAGACCTGCCCGCAATCACTCGACCGCTGCTGTCGAGGTCTAATTTACCCTTCGCGGCCAAAGAGTAGGCCAGTCTCCCAGTCTCCAAGTTCCATACATCGGTTTCCCGGGAAGTGGCCGCAATTGCCATGCTGCCATCGGGGGAGATCGCGAGTTTTTGCAATCTCTCCCCGCGGACTATATCTTTTTGTAGGGTAAGGCGGACTTCTCCGGTCTCTAGATCCCATAGTTTGATGTCTTTAGAGGCGTGGCCGGACAGCAGGGTCTTGCTGTCCGGGCCGATCGCCGCTCTCAAGATTCTGCGGCCAGCGTGGCCCGAGAGCAGGTGTCGCAGGGCTCCGGTTTCTAGATCCCAAACGCCGATTAAATCTTTGCGCCCAGCCGCGACAATCGTGCGGGAGTCCGGACTGATGATAAGACGGCTCGCCCAGGTCGGATAGCCCTTGAGTCGGAGGCGCAGCTGTCGGGTCTTGAGATTCCATACAGCAAGGGTATTGGTAACAACGACACTCCCATCGGGGCTAACGGCAAAAGTCCAGAGGCTGTAGCCCGGCGGCAAGTTCTCTTTAAATACGTGCAGCAGTTGACCTGTCTCGAGATCCCAAAGGCTTAGCTTGCCGTCTTTGCCCCCGCTAGAAAAGAGCGTTTTGCCCCCTGGGCCGATCGCCACATCAGCGACTTCGCCCGGTAGGGCGTATCGCTGCGCTCCGGTCTCGAGATCCCAGACAATTACGTTTCTATTCAGGTCGTGGGCGACGATCGTTTTACTGTCTGGTGAAATTATGATTTTGGTAACCGTTTTCTTGTGCCCGAGGGCCGACCTCACCGTAGCATCGAGGTTGTCAAGGTTATCGGTGATGTACTGGCGTTTTTCTTCTTTGGGTAGGGCCAGCGTGCGCGCGAGTTGCAAGCGCCGCGCGCATTCCCCAATAAGAGTCGCGCAGGGTTCTGCAGGAGGTTCTGACTCGCTGGCAGTCCGTTCGCCCGACCGTTCGCCCTCGGTGGGGCCAGAATCCGGCAATCTGGAGCCTTGCTGGCGAAGGCCAAAAAGTAGGGCTCCGGCGACGAGTGCGAGCCCGCAGAAAGCAATAAATGCCAGATGTTTCCCACGCATGCGAGCAATCTAGAACGCTGTAGTGGCCATATTGGTATCAGGAGACCGGCAATCGGGCGCGTGGCGCTCCGAATGTGCTTAACTGCCTAGCCGATCGCCGGCGCGTCTTTGGAGTGCGTGACGGTTACCACAGTGTGGACGTTACCGCGCGGCATGAAATCTCCTTTGACCGTAACTGCTAGCGGGTCGCTGGCAGCAACAAAGTCGTCCAGAATTTGGTTGACGACCTCCTCGTGGGAGATGTAGCGATCGCGGAAGCTGTTGATGTAAAGCTTGAGGGCTTTGAGTTCGACCACCTTTTCATCGGGGCAGTAGGCAATTTCGATAGTGGCAAAGTCCGGATACCCCGAAAAAGGACACTTGCAGGTGAATTCTGGTAATGAAACAACGACATCGTAGCGGCGCCCCGGCCGAGGATTGGGAAACGCAATCAGCTCGCCTTCGGCAATTTCACGCTCGCCGTATTTCAGTTCTGGGGGCGTCGCTGGGTTATCTGCAAGGGTCATAAGTTGTGCCTATGGGTTTGGGTACTTACTGGTTGCCACGCAGTCGCTTTAGCTCGGCTTCTAAGGCTTCGACTTGGCGGCGTAGGGCTTCAACTTCTTCCGGGGCCTGAGGGCTATGGGCTTCTTCTGCCACGATGTCGATCGAACGCGGCTCGATATTACCGGGATTACTACCGGGATTACTACCAGAGCGCTCGGCCGCGCGGGTGCGGCGGGCTTCTTCGACAAGATTGTCAACATAACGGCGTGCCTCTTCGGCATTCATTTCTCCTCGCCGCACGAGTTCTTCGGCTAGCTCCTGGGCGGTTTGTCGGATCTGCTGCAAGCTGGCTGTTGCCTTCTCCTGGGCGAGGTCCGCCAGGCCAATCCCAAGGTAAAGCGCTTTTTTGAAGGCGTCTCCCAGTCCCATGTCTGCTCTCCAATCGCCATCGCCATTTTATGGAATTTTGGGCGCATGGCGCGGAATCGGCGGCAGGGCGACAGCGAGGGGATCGCCGATAGTAGCAATTTTCCAAGGCGCCCTGGAGAGGTGTCGGGTCGCCACCAGAAAGGGAATTTGGGAGAAGAGGCGGCGGGTCACTGTTTCTGGCGGTGGAAAAGCTCTCAGAAAGGGCTCGTGGACGCTGCCGACGTAGAGGTAAGCCCCATTTTCGAGCCAGCGTCCGGCGATAGTTCGCGGATCGTCGGGGGTCGTTGCCGACCAGCTGTGGATGAAGTAGACAGCAGTAGGCGTGCGGGGCTCGGGCAAATCTTCGACAGTGGCCGTGCCTTGGCCGGCAGCGAAGCTAGCTTTGTGGCCGCGAGAATTGACAAAAACCCAATCGTAGTGCCAGGGCTGGCTTGCCAGGGCCTGCCAGGCAGGCACGCTGGCATTGGGGTGCTCGATACGATCGACGCTCAGACCCAACTGGCGAGCCCTGGTAGCGGCTGTCTCCATTTGGTAGCTTGCCCAGGTACCGTCAGGCGGATAACTGTTGTAGAACAGTGCCCGGCGGGCATCGAGAAAAATGGCACACATCGCCTGGTAGAGGCTGCGAGCGCTGCTGCCGTAAATCCAACCGGCAACTGCCCAGCGCCGATCGCGGTCGTGGCGAGCGAGCCCATCGGTCACGGCCAGCTCGGCCCTGGGACCTTCTGGTGCTTGGTATTTCACCGGCAGCGACCGCGCCAGGGTAATGGTATCGATGTCATTGCCCAGACCGGCATAGGCATAGCCCGAGCGAGCGACAGCCCGCTCCACATCGCGTTGCAGGCGCTGCCAGCGTGAGGGGGGCATGGCGCTATTGGGTCTGCCGTAGTCTCCTTCTAAAAAAACAAGGGGCTGGCCGCGGTCGGCAGCCAGGGCCACAGCGGCCGGCCAGGCCGGATCGTCAATTGCGGCGATCGCCACTCCCGGCGGCTGCCACTCGAGCTGCTGCCAGCGCTGGCGCAGAGATTGGGGATCTTTGGCGCCCCAGGCGGCGGCGGCAGCTGCTTGTAGGTCTGCTCTGGTGGGAGCGGTACTGCTGCTGGTTCGTACGGAGGGCAGGCGAACGACTTTAGCGGGTGCGAAGCGCTCGATGAATAGCGGCGCGAAGCGAGCATCTTCGATTAGAACCGGCCAGCGCCCAGCCAGGCTCCAGGAAGAGATGGCCTGCAAGAATGTCTCTGTGTCGGGCACGAGCACGACCACATCGAGGGTGGGAACTTGCAATCGCAGGGTCGTAACCTGCCGGCCGAGGTGGCGAAATCGCTCTAGAGTAGCTTCTTGTCGTGCGGCGGTCTCTTCCGGGCGAGGTTCCTGGAGTTTTTGGGGAAACGTCAGCGCGCCAACTGCCGCACCACCCAACAGCGCAACCATGACCGAAGCCGCCCAGCGCTTTCTCATTGCAGCCTCCTATGATGTAAGTTACAGACTACCTCGGCAGAGAGTTCGATTGCCAGCATGATGCAAGCCGCACGACCGCCCATCCAACAAGACTTAGTCCTGGTTGGTGGCGGTCATAGCCACGCGATTGCCTTGCGATTGCTGCGGATGCAGCAGCTTCTCCCTGAAGGAACTCGCGTCACCCTAATCAGCGATGTTTCCCATGCCCCTTACTCTGGCATGCTGCCTGGTTTTGTGGCAGGGTACTACAGCTACGATGAGACCCACATCGACCTACAGCGGTTGGCTGCTTGCGTCGGCGCTCGCTTCTATCTTGACAGGGTCGTCGGCCTCGATCTCGACCGGCAAAGTGTTATTTGCCAGCGCCACCCGCCGGTTTGCTTCGATTATTTATCCCTCGACATCGGCAGTACGCCAGGCGCTGGTGCCGTTCCAGGCGCCGATGCCTATGCCGTCGCGGCCAAACCCGTGCCGGAGTTTTTGCGGGTTTGGCGACAATTGCTGGCAACCGCTGAGGCCCACCCCGAAAAATCCCTGCGCCTGGCAATTGTCGGGGGCGGCGCGGGTGGAGTCGAACTAGCCCTGAATGCCCACCGTCGCCTGCGAGCGGCTGGCAACCGACCCGACATTCACCTATTGCACGCGGGCGATCGCCTGCTGCCCGGTCACGCACGTTCGGTGGGCCGCCAATTGCAGAAGCTTGCGATCGCTCGCGACCTGCAGGTCTACCTCCAGGCACGGGTGGCACGGGTGACACCGGGAAGCCTGATCCTAGAATCGGGCCGCCAACTAACCGGCTATGACAGCATTGTTTGGGTGACCCAAGCATCGGCCCCAAAATGGTTGCAGGCCGCCGGGCTCGACGTCGATGCGGCTGGCTTCGTTCTCGTCGATCGCACGCTGCGATCGCGCTCTCATCCTCGCGTCTTCGCCGCTGGTGACATTGCCACGATGCAACATCATCCGCGCCCGAAGGCGGGGGTCTTCGCCGTACGTCAGGGGCCGCCCCTGGCACGGAATCTGGGCCTGGTACTCCGAGGCAAAGACCCGCAGCCTTTCGTGCCCCAGCGCCAAGTTTTAGGGCTCATCGGCACGGGTGACAAGCAAGCAATTGCCTCTTGGGGGCCTTTTGGGCTGCGTGCGGGCTGGCTCTGGCGCTGGAAAGACCGCATCGATCGAGACTTCATGGCCCAATTCGAGCAATTGCAACCCATGACGGGCGAGCCAGAAGCAACCGACGCACCACCAATCCCCTGCGCTGGCTGCGGTGCCAAGCTTGGGGGCTCGACTCTGAGCCGCACCCTCCGCCGCTTGGCAGTTGAATTTCCGAGGGCCGCTTCGCCGACGGCGGCGGCGGGTATTACCGTTGGTTTGGAGGCACCTGACGATGCGGCGGTGTTGGTGCCTCCGGCTGGCAAACTCTTAGTGCAATCGACAGACTATTTTCGCTCTCCTTTGTCCGATCCCTTTATTTTCGGGCAAATTGCGGCCAACCACTGCCTGAGCGATCTGTATGCGATGGGAGCGACACCCCACTCGGCCCTGGCGATCGCGACGCTGCCCTACGCGACGCCGGCAAAAAGCGAAGAGACACTCTACCAGCTGTTGGCAGGGGCAATTAAAGTTTTGCAAGCCAACGACGCTGCCTTAATTGGGGGCCACACGACGACCGCTCCAGAGCTAGCGATGGGCTTGGCGGTCAATGGCTGGGTTGCCGCAGAGGATGTGCTGCGCAAAGGGGGGGCGCTTGCTACTCAGGCCCTGCTGCTCAATAAGCCTCTGGGAACGGGCACGCTCCTGGCTGCCCTGATGCGGGGCCGGGCCAAAGGCCGCTGGTTAGAGACAGCCGTCGAGATAATGCTGCAATCCAACCGGGCTGCTGCCGATATTTTTCGGGAGTATGGCGCGACGGCTCTGACGGATGTGACCGGCTTTGGTCTGTTGGGCCATCTTTTGGAGTTGGTCGAGGCCTCGGATGTGGGGGCCGAACTCGAACTCGAGGCGTTGCCAGCGTTGCCCGGGGCCCTTACAACCTTGCAGCAGGGGGTTGCTAGTTCCTTGAGTCCAGAAAACACGACGGCTGCAGCCAACAGTATTGAAGGCGCCGAAGCCGTAAGCCAATCGCCTTTATATGCTCTGCTGTTCGACCCCCAAACTTCGGGCGGCTTGCTTGCAAGCGTACCCTGGGAGCAGGCTGCGGCTTGTGCCGGTGCCCTGCAAGCGGCAGGATACCCCTACAGTTGCCAGATTGGGACGGTCACGGTTCGCGATCGCCCCGCCCCCATTATTTTGCGGCGTCCCTAGTGCCGACTGACGATTCCCGAGCGCTGTACCTTCTTTTCGGCACTGCGGCGATAGGAGAAAAACGTCTCCGGCTCCTGAAAAGTACAGTGAGGGGCAACGGCAATCTGCGTGGAACTCAAGCCCAGCTCGAGCAGCTGCAGCCGGTTGACCTGGCGCACGTCCAAGCGCACTCGGCCGGGCTCTGGGTCCGGGAGCAGGGGCGTTTGGGGCAGCGCCCAGAGATCCTCGAGGCTCGCGTTCGCCTCGCTCGGGAAGAGGCTTCTGCCCACCTGCAGGGCCACGTCTTCACCGACTTGGTAGACCTCACCCGAGATTGCCGGTCCCAGAGCTACTTGCAGATCATCACGCTGGCTACCTGCTGCCTCTAAGCGGGCGATCGCAGCAGGCAGTATTTTTTGGGCCGTGCCGCGCCACCCTGCATGCACCGCCGCCACTCGCCCCGATTTAAGATCGGCAATGAGGGCGGGGGTACAATCAGCACTGGCGGTCCAGAGGGCTTGGTCGGGTCCGTCAGACGCGAGGCCATCGGCAGCGGGCAATGCCTCGTCGGTGCTGGGTCCGGGTGCGCTCAGCTCGGCAGGCATCAGAACCGTGCGGCCGTGGACTTGGCGAACGCTGTAGGGAGTCGCGCTCGCAGCCAGAGCTTGGGTCAGATCCCCCAAGGAGCACCCCCAGGCCAGCCGCGTGAAAAAGCCATGTGCGAAAGCTTGCAGGCGATCGCACGTCAGGTACGGTAGTCCTGCTGCTGTTTGCCACTGCCATCCTGCAATTGCTGCTGCTGTGAGCACCATCATGATTCCTTAGAGCGCGTTTTCGACCATGCTAGCCCGAACCCTTCCGGGCAACCGCTGCTCCTGCAAGTGCGCTAGAGAAAGCGGCAGTCGAGCTTGCAGGCCGAGCGCAATCGCTTTTGGTAGTCACCCTCGCCAATTTCGTAGACCCCAAACCGAGCCAAGTGAGGATTTTGCATCTGCACGTCGAAGAGCACGAACCCCCGCGAGCGCAGGTGCTCGACGAGCTTGACCAATGCCACCTTGGAGCCTTCGGGAATAGCGTAAAACATCGACTCGCCAATGAAGGCACCGCCAATGACGATGCCGAGAACCCCACCGGCAAGCTCGTCGCCCTGCCAAGCCTCGAAACTGTGAGCCCAGCCTGCCTTGTGAAGCGTCTGGTAAATTTCTTGCAGCTCGCTTGAAATCCAGGTTGTTTCTCGGGACGCGCAACCCTGGCAGACGCCTGCAAAGTCTCGGTCGATGGCGGTGGTGAAGTAACTTTGATTGAGCGCGCGCCGCAGGGATTTTGGATAGCGAAAGCGATCGTCGAGGGGCAAAATGGCCCGCTGCCGGCTGGCGTACCAGCCCAAGGACCCGACCTCGTCGGCCATCAGAAATAGACCGCGAGCATAGGCCGAGATAATGGCAGGCACGTCGAATTTCATTGGGCCGTGCTTCTGGATGGGGAGGCGATATGCTGTTAACTATCTCTACAGGAATTTTTAGCGCGGGCTACCGACTTACCAAATGACCGACCCCATTGCGCCAATCGTACTGCCACCCGTCCTCGATCCCGAACGGGAAGTGTCGTGGCTCGAGGGGTGCCTGCGCGAATGGCTCGATCGCGAATTTTTGCCCGAGCCGATTAATGCCACCATTGCTCGGCGCGCCGCCCAAATTTTCGTGCGCCATCGCCTCGAAGGCGAAGACGACTTGGGCGCGCTTACTGTGGCCCTCGTTGCGGAGCTGCACGGCTTCGACTTTACCTACAGCTTTTACGGCGAGTTTGCGGTCGCCAATGCCGTCAGCGAACTCGTGCTTGAGAGCTTGGGCATCGACCGCTGCTGCGGTAACTAGCGGGGGCTGCCCGGGGCTCGGAGCGAAACCCAATTGAAGCGGAGCCGAGCTTTTTTTAAAGCCTGGCTCCGCTGAAGCTTTTGGAGCGCGCGAGCGGCCCGCTCTGGTGAGGCCCCAGGCTCGCCATTATCCCCGGCTTACCAGCTGGACTTGACGACGCCCGGCAGTAACCCCTGGTGGGCCATCTCCCGCAGTTGGTTGCGGCATAAGCCAAAGTCACGGTAGTAAGACCGAGGGCGGCCGGTAATGGCGCAGCGGTTGCGCTTGCGAATCGGGGCACTGTTGCGCGGTAGTGCTTGCAACTGCAGCTGCAGCTCGAAGCGCTCGCGGGGCGAGGCCGATGCCTTGATCTTTGCTTTTAGCTCTTGACGCTTGCTCGAATACTTCTGGATTAGTCGCTCGCGCTTGACTTCGCGGGCCACCATGCTTTTCTTAGCCATACGACCTGGTGGTGAAAAACTCTCTCTATACGTTTAGACACTATCCTCCAATTTACCACGCCCTAAGAACTTTTTCACACCCAACGCGTCTTTAGGGGAAATGTCAGGATGCGTTGGGTGCCAGGCAATCAACCCAACAAGTAACCAAAGCCATGAGTAATAGAGCATTTGCCACCCGACTCGGTATCGTGGCGACGGTAGCCTCAGGAGCAATCGCCAGCGCGCCGGCTGCGATCGCCTTGTGTCCTGCGGAGCTGCCCGCACGTATCGACGCCATTCTCAGCCGCCCGGCCTGGCAGCGAGCCCGCTGGGGAATTGCCATCGAAGAGCTAGATACCCGGCGATCGCTCTATGCCCGCGAGGCCGAGCGCTACTTTCTACCCGCTTCGACAGCCAAGCTGTTCTCAACGGCGGCAGCGCTGGCCGTACTGGGGCCGGAGTTCCGCTGGCAAACTGTCGTGCGCCAGTCGGCCACGAGCATTTACCTCGTTGGTGGCGGCGATCCGACCCTGACAGATGCCGATCTGAGCCTACTGGCCGCACGACTAACGCCGTCGCGAGGGGCAGCATCTTCTGGGCTAGTTGTGGTTGCCTCGCCAACCCAGTTGCCCCCCACCTGGGAGTGGGAGGATGTGGGGGCAGCCTACGGCGTTCCTGCTGGTGATATTCAGGTGAACGAGAATGCCGTCACGCTGACGCTGATTCCGGGTCGGCCGGGGCAAGGGCCCGATTTGGTGTGGAGCGATGCGATCGCCGCCCGCCAATGGGGGCCGGTCGCCAACAAAGCGCTTACCAGCCTGCCTGGGGAGCCCTACGACATCGTCTTGTCACCCCGACTGGGGTCGCCGGGCCTAGATATCGGGGGGTCTTTGCCTGCTGACAATGGCCCGGACCGCTGGGATTTGGCGATTCCCGACCCAGCCCGCTATGCCGGCGAGGCTTTCGCTCGCCATCTGGAGACAGGCGGCATCCGAGTCGGCCGTATCTCAGTGGGTACTAGCGCGCCCCCATCGGCTCCCATCGTGGCAAGAGTGATGTCGCCACCGCTATCGGAGGTTTTGGCCCTCGTCAACCAAGACAGCAATAATCTCTACGCCGAAGCGCTGGTGCGAGCCTTGCCCGGCGGCAGTCTGGAGGCCGCCATCACCGCGCTGGCGGCTTTGGGCGTCCCGCCGGAGATGGGGCACGAGCTAGCAGATGCCTCGGGACTATCGCGGCATAACCTCGTCGCTCCCATCGCCCTCGTGCGGCTCCTACAACAGCTCGCGCGCGGCCCCCTAGCAGAGTCCTATCGCGCCACCTTGGCCGTTGCTGGGGAGAGCGGCACCCTCAAGCGACGCTTTCTCGGTACGCCCGTGGCGGGGAATCTTCAGGGCAAAACCGGCACCATGAGCGGCGTAACGACCCTGGCGGGCTATTTGCAGCCGCCCGACTATTCGCCCCTGGCCGTGAGCATTATGCTCAATCAGTCTCCTCTGCCACTGGTGGCCAACCGGGCTGCGATCGACGAAATCGTGCTGCTGGTGGCAGAGCTAGAAGCTTGCGATGCAGCTCGAGCAAAATAACCTACTAGGCTAAATTTTTTATTGGGGTTAGTTAAAGTTGGAATGGTCTAGGTTTGGTGGACGGCGAACTTAAGCTGCCAGAGTCAATTCCTCGAACTCAGCTGGTGTTTGATAGCCAAGCGTCGAATGTCGTCGCTGGCGGTGGTAATCCTTAGAGGCATATTGGCTGCCTCGGTCAGAGTGATGCAGTAGTTTTTGGAGCTGGCCTCGTTGCACCAAGGCCATCTGCAGGGCTTGAATAGCCAGCTTTCGGGTCATGCGTCGCGACATTGCCCAGCCCACTACCCTGCGGGAGTAGAGGTCGAGGACAGCGGCCAGATACAACCAACCGCTGCGAGTCTTGACATAGCGGGTGCTGGCACGTGAGGTCACCTCAAGTGCACATCAGCATTCAAGAAACTGATATCGGCAGCCCATTTACGATTGACTCCATCAGCCTTGAAGTTTCGGGCCAGGCCACATTGCACTGGAGGGTTACTTACCTGAGGCCGCGATCGCGGGCTTTACAGGAACCCCACTAACAATTGCTCGACGGTGAAGACTGCATTGGGGAAGGCTTGGAAAGCAAGAGACTGCCCTTTTCGCAGTACTCGCACATCTTGGTAACCATCGGAGCTAGGCAATCGCAGTACCTCGATGGCCAGTACATTGAGATCTACAATCCATAATTCTTGGATCCCAGAACGAGCGTAAAGGGTGGCTTTGGTGGTGCGGTCGAATTGAGCGGTCGAGTCAGACACCTCAACCAATGCCAGCACATCATCAGGTTTTGGGTGCTCTTCAACATAGAAGTCAGAGCGAGGCTTGAGAATGGCAAAGTCAGGCTGGGGCTCGGAGCGATCGCTCAAGCGCACGGGATTCTGCACGCGGACTACAGCTTGGGGAGTGAGGGTAAGGACAAGCAGCTGGGCGATGCGATCGACGCAAGCAGCATGCTTGTGGCCGATGGGTGCCATTTGGATGATTTCTCCCTCAATTAGCTCCACGCGATCGGTGGGAGTAAGAATGCCAGCCTCCGCCATCCGATAGTATTGCTCGACTGTGAATTCCTTGTGGGGGGCTTGAACTACCATTGGACCTCCTGGGGGGCATCCGACTACGTGCGTTTTCCCCTGCTCTAAACATTATGACTCCCATGTGGAGGCCGAAATCCCCAACTCTCCTACTACTGGTACGAGTCCAAAGAATGCCCATCCAACTGGCAAAAATCAGTACGCCTAGGACGCACCCACACCGAACGTCTGGCTCTGATGGTTATACCAATTCTCTAAAAATTGGTTACGAATAGAGAAGCGGTAGAAGGTGGGTGGCCATGGCTGGAACTCTCGCACTTAGGCCGCTGCTGCTTCGAGCGTCCCATAACCTAGAAGTGACTTTTAGGTTGAGATCGGGACGCGATTGAGAGGTTTCTCCAAGCTTTTGCCCGAGAGTACCCTAACGAATTACATGTGGTGCAGGTGAATAATGTCCCAGCGCATACCGCCAAGGCATTGCAAGTTCCTGAGAATGTGGTCTTGTTTTTTCAGCCCTCCTATTGCCCTGAAGTCGATCCTGTCGAGCTACTTTGGCAGGAGTTGAAGCGTTGGTTGCAATGGCAACGTTTTGATGACCTGGCCCAGATACAACAAGCGATCGGTCATTGGGTTAACTAGCTGTCGGCAACTGATGTTTGCTCATTGACCCAGTGGCATTGGCTAATTGATGCTCTATGTGTAGCTGGGATTTAGAGGATTGGTATTAGAGGCAGAGGGTGATGGGCTAAAATCCCTACCCCACCGATGACTTTGTAATGCTCCCCACATCTACCCTTTTCAGGTTCTGCCTTTCCCGTCGACTTCATTATTTTAAGCGGGGCCAGGAAGTGGTGGCCGTGGTAGGGATTTTCCGTGCCCTCCAGTCTGACATGCCCCGGCTGCCGTTAACTTGACTGCGAAAATAGGGATGATTCTAAAGAGCAGAAATTCTGAGAATCTGAACCATGGCTTGACCAGCTTCGTGCCCCAACCATACTTGTGTCGACTAACCATTAAGTAACCGAGCAATCTCAATTTTAATCCCAGGAAATGAAATTGAGCTTGTGAATCCGTTCTTTAGAATGGTTTGTGATTGGTAGCCATTCTGAGTTGGGTTTCTAAAAACAATTAGCTTCATTTCCTTAAGGTCAATCACCCAATATTCCGGAATGCCTGCAGCCGCATAAATTTTTGTTTTAACCTCTAAATCTTTTTTCAGACTTGAATCCGCATATTCGATCGCCCAAAAAATATTTTCTGGATAAGGATGATGCTGGCGATACTCTCGCCCTAATCGCTGCACCACTGCAATGTCAGGCTCCGGTTCCGACTGGCTATTGGGCAACGTAATAGGCTTTGCCTGCCGCACCTTAGCCCGATCGCCCAACAAATACGTCAAATACTCCCCAGCCTCATCACTGCTGTAGGCATGAGGTTCGCCCTCCGGTGCCATCTCGACAATATCCCCATCGATCAGTTCTACCTGGCGCTCAGCCAAGACCCCCGACTCGACAATCCGATGATATTCAGCAATCGTCCACTTTGCTGTGGTCAGCATGTCGCGATCGCTCCTTGCCAAAACGTTATTTCAATCTTAGCTTCAAGACTGGGAACCCATAATCCCTTTTTATTCACTACGGGGGCAGCAGTGAAGAATGTCAGGCAACTCTCAGATGATTGGGACCAGGAGAAGCCCGAAATCGGTTTTGCCAGAGAGTTTGTCGGGGTAGATCGCGATCGCGGATTGGTCGCCTTAGCGGTCTGAGGTGCTGCCGTGAGGGTCTTTGCTAGGTTTCGCCGCTGGCCACGAGGGCCTGAAACTCAGGGTCGTTCCGGATGCTCTCGAAATCGGGGTCTGAGGCTGCCATGTCGCGACTTTCAGGATTGAGAGCGATCGCTTGCCGCAAGTCGGAGAGTGCTTCTTTGGGGCGATCGCAGAGCGCGTAGCTACAGGCTCGGTTGTACCAAGCTTCGTGGAGATCGGGTTTAATTTCGAGAGCGCGGTCGAAGCTAGCAATTGCTTCTTCGTCCAAGCCCAGAAGACTTAACGAGACCCCGCGGGAGTTCTGGAAATCCCACCGCTCTCCATCCAGGCTCAAGCCCCGGTCGAGAGCGGCAATGGCTTCTTCATGGCGCCCTAGCTCGTAGAGTTGCAGTCCTTCAGCCCACAGCTCTCTCATTTGCTCGTCGATCTTTTCTTCTTCGGTACCTAGAGCAAGCGAAAGCGGGCGTTCGGTCTCTCGCTCGGAGAGACGATAGACGCCCGCGCGCCAATCAAAGAAATCTGGCGCGCGCCGAATAAAATACGTCAGGGCAAAGCGCGTCACGACGAAGACAAAGCAAATATTGAAGTCTCTCTGGAAGCGCTCTCGCTGTAGGTTTAGATGGCTCAGGAGGCTCGGGGCCGTATCGAGGTTGTAAAACCCACCTTTGCCACCGTAGGTTGCTTCCGTTCCGGCCTTGATATCGTGCTTCAGAGAGTTCTCGATGCCTTGAATGAATAAA
Organism: uncultured bacterium; assembly: GCA_964435975.1. Lineage (GTDB taxonomy): Bacteria > Cyanobacteriota > Cyanobacteriia > Cyanobacteriales > Rubidibacteraceae > CAYTBI01. Next base: position 36,073 of record CAYTBI010000029.1, on the reverse strand, counting down.
ATATCGGTGTTCTCTCGCTCGGGGAGCGCTGCAATGATGTCGTAAAGATTGTCCGTGCGCTCGGGGAGCGGCAGTAAGTCTGCTTTCTTCCTGGGGACGCTTTCTCGTACGTACTCCAAAAGCTGCCCGACCTCGTTGGGAGTGCATTGCACGAACTCAATGGCAAAGCCCTGGCGGCGGCGCAGCGACCTAATAAATGCCTGTAGCTCCTCGGCATCTTTGGCGAAATTTGCCTCTCTCCCGGCAAGCAATTTCTCTGTCATTGCTACTGCTCCGTCTGCTCCTCATCCCGAGCGGCCCGTTCTTCTAGCTCCTGCTGCTTCTGGGCGAATTTCTCAGAGCTTTTAATCATCGGGTTGACTGCGTGCCAGCGCTTAGGCTCGTTGTCAGGGCCGAGTTCGCGATATTCGAGCACGCACCGACTGAAGAGCAACTTACGATATTCGTCGTCATTGTCGATCTCGTTCGAGCGATCGACTGCAATGAGCTTCTCCCAATCGCTCTCCGAGACCGCGTCGCAATAGCTCAGTTTGGTGTTGCCAATAGCACGCTGGATCGCCCCTGCAGAGATAGGCAGCTGCTCCGTGCGGTCGATCGCACCCTGAAGGAGCAACATAAACTCTCGTAAATGGCCGCCGCTTTGCAAGCACAGGTTTTCGAGGGCTGCCTCGCTCTCAAAAATATCGGGTACGAGTTTCAAGCTCGGCCCAAATTCTTCGATTCGCTTCCAAATAACCTGCTTGAGAGTTTCAATTCCAGCAGTATTCTTTTCTTCGCTGCCCCGTTTGCAAACTTCAATCATGGGCAATACCGGGCAGTCGCCATAATTATTCCGTAGCTGCGCGACCCGTTCGGAGTAAATCATCGAAATCGGCACGGTGTAAATAACGTGGCACTCGAGCGCCGTGAGTTGCGAGCTACGATCGATAAAAATCTCATCGTGATTGTTGAGTCCATCGGGTTTGCCAATCGGAACGATACGGTCGAGGTTGTCGGCAATAACCACGATCTTGCGATCGCCAAGACTCTTGGCAGCACGCTCAATAAATAAATTCAGCTCTTCGATTAGCGAAGGCGTGTGAATATCGATTTTTTTGCGAATTTCTTCTCGCTGGCTCGGAACGGTTTTCAAGGCCGCCGTCAGCCTCCCTAGAAACGGGATCGCCGCAGTTACTTTCTGCTCTTCTCCTAGGTCCACCGAGCGTTGGCCCATATCAGCCAGCTCTTCCCAGCGAGCTTGGCCCCAGCGCAGCAGCGGTCCAGGATCGGACTGCTCTTGCAAAGCCTCGACGAGGTTGCGAACGCAGGCAAGCAGCACGTCAGTGTAGCGCGCATCTTCTGTATCGATGTCTGCATCTGCTGCGAAGTACACCACAAAGCAACCATTCTCTTCGAGCTTCTGCTTGAGGCGGAGCAGCTCCGTTGACTTGCCGACGCCTCGATGCCCGGCATAGAGTTGGTAGACCGGTTCTGCCGAGCGCACGATCTTCCGCCCCAGCTCTACCCAAATATTTTCATCACCCCGAACCCTATGACAGGGAACGTACTGCCGATCGTCGGGCCCCAGCGGTCGAAACGGCGCGATCGCATTGTAGATTTTGACGATTAGCTCTTCGCTCACGGCACCCGAACCCCACCGGCCAATGCCCTATTTTATCGCCAGGCCCCTGCGCCTCGCCCGCAGCCTCCCGACTCCCCCAGAAAGCCTATCCTGCAACTGAGAGATACCGACCATCTTTGATTTTCATTTACAGATTGTTTGCGTCTCGCAACCCATGCAGCACCAGGCTCTGAGAGCGAGGCACCACCCAAACCTGCCATACGAGTAGCGTTATCACTTTCGGGGCTGGTTCCCCTCGCGCTCCGGTTCCCAGCAAGCAGACAGCGAAGCCAACACCCCAATTCGGCATTAGCGATAGGCCCCCAACTCCCAATAACACCAAAGGCCCAGCGCGGTATGGTTGGGGATGTGGTTATGGCCGATGTTATGCCCCCATCCCAAGCCCGTTGGCTGCGCACGATGTTGAACTACCGCTTCTCCGTGCTCCCCACCGTCCTCCCCCGCGCCAGCATCTGCGGTGCCTTCGGTGCTGCCGTTTCAGTCGCCCACCAAGCAGGATGGCCGGTCGCCCTACCCGTACTCGGCAACATCGTCCCCAGCATCGTCTTAGGCCTGCTCCTCGTCTTTCGCACCAACACCGCCTACGATCGCTACTGGGAAGGGCGCAAACTCTGGGGCCACCTCATCAACACCACCCGCAACCTCGCCCGCCACATTTGGGTCGCCATCGAAGAGCGCGAGCCCGGCGATCGCGCTGCCAAAGCAGCAACCCTGCGCCAACTCGTCGCCTACGCCCGCGCCGTCAAACAACACCTGCGCCGCGAGCCCCTCACCCCCGAAATCGAGGCATTACTCAACACCCAAGAATTCAACCGGCTCAAAACCCTAAACAACCCACCCCTCGAAATTGCCCTGAGCATTGGCAGCTACATCCAAACCCAACGGCAACGAGGTTGCATCGACACCTACCAGCTCGTTGCTGCCGTCCAGCATCTCGATGCCCTCGTCAATGCTCTCGGCGGGTGCGAGCGCATTTTAAAAACACCCATTCCCCTGGCCTACTCCATTCACCTCAAGCAGCTCATCGCGCTCTATTGTTTTTTGCTGCCATTTCAGCTCGTCGATAGCTTGGGCGTTTGGACCGGCCTGGCCGTAGCCGCGATCGCCTTCACCATTTTCGGCATTGAGGCCATCGGTCTCGAAATTGAGAACCCCTTCGGTCGCGACCCCAACGATCTGCCCCTCGATACCATCTGCGACACGATGCAGCGCAATATCGAAGACCTGATCTCCCTGCCCCCAGATCGACCGGATAATCTCAAAGCAATGAGACAACAGAGCAAAAACTTCGAAATACCCCACTGAGACCTGCGCCTAGAGCAAACTCCAAGCTAACAAGATGGAGGGAATCCTCGAGTCTTTTTTCTATCGAGCCACAACACCGGGGCGCTTGTTTCTCATCGCACTGAAAGTCGAGCCAGCCGGGGCAATCCAAGTTTCGCGAGCCGTAGTAATCTCCTCTTGAGACAGGCGCGAGCGGGGTGCCTTCATTGCAGCAGCAGCTTCGGCTGCCTGGGGATTTTCAGGTTGAGTGGAGCGGAAATCAACGACCTGAGATGCATTGATGCGGACGCGCAGGCGAGGACCGGTGCGCGCAATCCGAAAAACCTCACCGTCGCTCAGAGGTAGACTCTTTACCGGGCGATCGTCGAAGTAGCAACCATTCGCACCCAAGCTTTCTAACAACCAATTCTGACCGTCAAACTTAAGGACGGCGTGCTCGCGAGACACCACGCCACTGAGCAAAGTAATATCATTTCGGCGAGAGCGGCCGATACGAACGACCAGCTGAGACTCGTCGAACGTCCAGCTTTGGACGGCTTCTTTGCGAATGGGATGAATTAGATCGACTGCAATCATTTCCGTACGCCCCCGTTGCTTAAAAGTGCAACTCTAACTCTTTAACTAAAACCTTTGTTAGTGATAAGCATAACGCTGGAATGCGGAGAACGTGGTGATTTAAGTTACTTTTTTTATCAGTGGAAGTACTGAACTTTTCGGCTTAATTCATTCAGTGGAGTCACGACTATTGTTACTTGGAAAAAATTTGGATTCCTGCTGATTCGGTACTTCTTGTGAGGAGATGTCAACTTATGTTGCAAAAAAATATACTCAGTGAGATCCCGATCGCACACTGCAGGCGCTTGAAAGCACATTTCAGCCACTACTGGCCAGTAATTAGGCAGCGCCCGAGGGTCAGGGACGCCCAAAAGTTGGGGATACCCAAAAAGGATGATTCTGCTTCGATCTCATTGGTAAGAGTACCCTCGCCTCGGGTGGAATATGACTCGCACCGCTCGACTTCGCTTTGCGAGGGGCACCTCACGAGAGCGAAAAGTGCGCTGAGATCGCTCCGATGGGCTGCAATGTCGGCCCCTTGCCGGCGATCGCCGTGTGCAGCCGCCAAGCCGGATCGGTATCGGGAAAATCCCGACGATAGTGCCCGCCTCTGCTCTCTTGGCGCTGGAGAGCGCCTGCCAAAATCGCATAGGCAATATCGGTGAGGTTGAGGGTTTCGGCAGCCAGGCGTAGTTGGGCCTCTGCGTGGGGCGAGCGAAAGGAGACGGCCACATTAGGCATGGGAGCCAGCACGTGGGACACAATCGGCTCGCACTCGGCAAGCTCTGCCTGCCAGGCTGCAACCCGACTGAGGGCCGCAGCCAGAGCCACCCGATCGCGCACGACCCCGGCACTCTGCCACATGAGAGCGGGTAGCTGCTGGCGGATGGTGGCAATTGCCTCCATGCGATCGCTCCAGTCTCCGTACTCGCAGGCGCGCGCCGGGCGGGCTCCTTTCGTCGGGGGTGAGAGCTGCAGCTTCTCGAGCTGGGTGGCAAAGACCAAACACTCCAGCAGCGAATTACTTGCCAGCCGATTGGCCCCGTGGACTCCAGTGCTGGCAGTTTCGCCAATGGCCAGCAAGCCCGGTACCTGCGTGTGACTATGGGCATCCGTTTCGATGCCACCCATCCAATAGTGAGCGGCTGGAGCCACGGGAATGGGCTCTACGAGCGGATCGATGCCCCAGTCACCGCAGACGCGCAAAATATTGGGGAACCGGTAGCGGACCCGCTCGCGCTCGATGGGGCTCAAGTCGAGCCACACGCGCCCATAGTTAGGGTCGGTGTTTGTCCGGGCCGCGTTCGCGTGCAAATGATGGAAAATGGCACGGCTGAGCGCGTCGCGCGGGGCCAATTCGCCGTCGGGATGGTAGTTGAAGACAAAGCGATCGCCGCCGTCGTCGAGCAGATGCGCTCCCTCGCCTCGCACGGCCTCGCTAATGAGAAATCGCGGCGCACCCGGCACCGTCAGTGCGGTGGGGTGGAACTGAAAAAACTCCGGATCCCGAATCGTTGCCCCCGCCCGCCAAGCGAGCGCGACGCCATCGCCAGTGCTAACAGATGGGTTGGTCGTCTGGGCAAAGACCTGACCGCCGCCGCCGGTTGCCAAAACAATTGCAGCAGCCCGAAGCCAGTGAATTTGGTTGTTGTGGAGCACGCTCGCCCCCTGGCAGCGACCGGTATCGGGATGCAGCCATAACTTGAGAACCAAAGCGCGCGTCACGATCTCGATGTTCGCGCGGGCGCGGGCGCGCTCGATGAGAGTGTCGACAATTGCCCGGCCCGTGGTATCGGCAGCATGCAACACGCGCGCGCGCGAGTGAGCCGCCTCGAGAGTGGTCGATAGCTTGCCGTCGTGGCGGTCGAAGGCCACACCCATCTCAACGAGGTGCGCGATCGCTGCTTGGGCATTCGACACCAAAAAATCGACCGCCGCCGGATCGCACAACCCCGCTCCAGCACGCAGGGTATCTTCGCGATGGAGCGCGGGCGAGTCGTTGGGCTGGATGGCTGCTGCGATACCTCCTTGGGCCCAACGGCTCGCGCCCAGCTTGAGGGCACCCTTGGTGAGCAGGCCAATGCGATAATGCGCCGGCAGACACAAGGCCGCATAAAGACCGGCAGCCCCCGCACCGACTACAAGAACATCAAATTTGGCATCGGTAAGAGAGGTCAATAGCTTACGCGCTCATTGCCAGCATGCGCTGGATGGGCTTGAGGGCTGCTACGCGCAGATCTTCTGGCAGCACGATCTCGGGCGTGCGGTTTTTCATGGCCAGATAGAGCTTTTCAAGGGTGTTCAGGCGCATGTAAGGGCACTCGTTACAAGCACAGGTGCCTGCAGGCGGGGCAGCGATAAAGCGTTTCTGGGGGGAGCTTTTCTGCATTTGGTGCAGAATGCCGGGCTCGGTTGCCACGATAAAGGCTTCGGCCTCGCTGCGCTGGGAATATTTTAGTAGGGCTGTCGTCGAGCCAATAAATTTAGCATGACGTAGCAGGGGCTCTTCGCACTCTGGGTGAGCGATGACCTCGGCCTCGGGGTGCTCGAGCTGCAGCTCGAGGAGCCGTTTCTCGGAGAAATTTTCGTGGACGATGCAGGTTCCCTGCCACAGCACCATCTCCCGACCTGTCTGCTGCATGACGTAGCGGCCCAGGTTTTGGTCTGGAGCGAAGATAATCGGCTGCTCCGGCGGAATTTGCTCGATCAGCTCGACGGCGTTGGAGCTAGTGCAGATGAGATCGCTCATCGCCTTGATGGCTGCGGTGCAGTTGATGTAAGACACCACCATGTGGTCGGGGTGGGCGGCCTTAAAGCGGCCAAACGCCTCGGGCGGGCAGCTGTCGGCCAGAGAGCACCCAGCCTCAAGATCCGGCAGCAACACGAGCTTGTCTGGGTTGAGGATCTTTGCCGTCTCGGCCATGAAATGCACCCCGGCAAAGACAATAACATCGGCTTCGGTGGCAGCGGCTTGCCGAGAGAGCCCCAAAGAGTCGCCCACGTAGTCGGCAACATCTTGGATGTCACCTTCTTGGTAGTAGTGAGCTAAGACAATAGCATTCAGCTCGCCCTTGAGATCGGCGATCGCGCTGAAGAGATCGGCAGGTAAGGCGGATTCGGAGCCAGTGAGGGCAGTAGCAAACATGCAGGCAGTTTGGGGTGAGGCGGCGGCAGTCCCCCCTAACCAGAGGGGTGCCGACCAATTATAGAGATGTACCGGTCAATTATAGTAAATTCTACCAATATTCGGCAGCTCCCGAGACTCCGCAAAGCTGATGGGGTACTCCATCGCAGTGAGTTATGGCCAGCTTAGCCTTGCTGGCAATGGGCTTCTTGTGAGATCTCAATCGGCTGGCGCGCAGATCTTCTCCAGGAGGCGGACGAGCGGCCCACACGAGAACTTTGGATTCTTTTACACAGATTTACAAAATCTTCGTCCCCTCTTAACAGGGTTCCGGCACCGCCATAAACTTGACTGCAGAGGTTTGGCAGTTAATGAGGTCATTTTCGTGAAACGAGTCTTAGGAATCATTCTTGGCGGCGGTGCGGGCACTCGCTTGTACCCGCTTACTAAACTACGGGCTAAGCCTGCGGTCCCCCTGGCCGGCAAGTATCGTCTCATCGACATCCCGGTCAGCAACTGTATTAATGCCGACATTCACAAAATCTACGTTCTCACTCAATTCAACTCCGCCTCTCTCAACCGCCACCTAAACCGCACTTACAATTTTGCCGGTTTTACCGAAGGCTTCGTCGAGGTGCTCTCCGCCCAACAAACCCCCGAAAGAACCACCTGGTTCCAGGGGACAGCCGATGCCGTGCGGCAGTACATCTGGCTGTTTGAAGACTGGGATGTCGATGAGTACCTCATTCTCTCCGGCGATCACCTATACCGGATGGATTACGCCAAATTCGTCCACCACCACCGGGAGACTAACGCCGATATCACGCTTTCGGTCATTCCCGTAGACGAGCGGAAGGCCACAGCGTTTGGCTTGATGAAAATCGACGACAATGGCCGCGTCATCGACTTTAGCGAGAAGCCCAAAGGCGAAGCCCTCGATCGCATGCGCGTCGATACGAGCATCCTGGGCCTCTCTCCTGAGGAGGCTGCCCAGAAACCGTTTATCGCCTCTATGGGCATCTACGTCTTCAAGAAAGAAGCGCTCAGCCAGTTGCTCCGAGCCAGCCCCGAGCAAACAGACTTCGGCAAAGAAATCATTCCGGGTGCGGCTACTGGCTATAACCTCCAGGCTTATCTCTTCAATGATTACTGGGAGGATATCGGTACGATCGAGGCGTTCTACGAGGCGAATATCGCGCTGACGCGCCAGCCCCAGCCGCCTTTTAGCTTTTATGACGAGGAAGCGCCCATTTACACGCGCCATCGCTACCTGCCGCCGACTAAGCTTCTAGATTGCCAGATCTCTGAGTCGATTATCGGTGAGGGCTGCATTCTCAAGCAATGCAAAGTTAGCAACTCCGTGTTGGGGATTCGCTCTCGCATCGAGGCAGGCTCTGCCATTGAAGACACCCTGCTGATGGGGGCCGACTACTACTCCAAGCAAGGCGAGCGCCGTCAGGCATTACACGACGGCGAGGTGCCCCTCGGCATCGGCGAGAATACCACCATTCGCCGTGCAATTGTCGATAAGAACGCGCGCATCGGCAAAAACGTGCTGATCGTCAATAAAGACCACGTGGAAGAGGCGAACCGCGAAGAGCACGGCTTCTATATTCGCAGTGGCATCGTCGTCATCCTCAAGAACGCCACTATCCCCGACGGGATGGTTATCTAGTTTTTCGATTCTATCGGTCTGGATTGTCCCTTGCGCCCCCCAGCGCGGAGCTGGGGGGTTTTTTGCGCTCAAAATGCTCCGAGTAGGTCTAAAGGACTACTCAAAGTTGGGAGTTCGGACTCAGGCGATCGCTCGGGGGCGGTCTTTAGTATTGGAACTGTAGCGAGCGCGCCAAAACGCTCGAACCACTCACTTCCCGAAACTTTAGGAGCAGCCATTATGAAATTCGTTCGACCTCTTGCAGTTGCCCTTGCCCTAGGCACAGTTGCGATCGCCGGCAGCACGACTCTCGCCGCTCCCGGACGTCGGCTCGAGCGCCTGAGCGACGAACTCAATCTCACCTCCGAGCAACAAACTCAAATTCAGGCTATCTTCGAGCGCGCTAAAGCCGAGAGCGCCGACGAGCGCGAAACGCTCCGGGCCGCTCGTACCGAGCTGAAATCCCTGATGGCCGCAGACGCCAGCGACGCACAATTGCGCCAGCAACACGACCTCATCCAAGAGCTGCGCTCAGATCTCGGCGACCTCAGATTCGAGACGCTGCTCGAGATCCGCCAGGAGCTCACCCCCGAGCAGCGCGATCGCCTTGCCGAGCTGCGCTTCGAGCGTCGGGGCCGTCGCGGTGACGGTAACCGGGGTAGGGCACTCTAGAGGGGCGCTAGGCTTGGCAAATTGTAGCCGAGCGCGCCGAGGCACAGTCGGCTGCAATTTGGGCCTTGAGGGCGGCTAAAGAAGAGAATTTTTGCTCCGGGCGCAGAAACTGCCGCAGGTGCGCGGTCAAGACGCGCCCGTAGAGATCTCCCGACCAATCGAGCAGGTGGACTTCCACCGTCGGTGCCCGACCTGCAACCGTCGGCCGACAGCCGAGGTTGGCAACCCCCAGAGTCTCGGGCAGATCTTGGCCGCTAACCCGCACGCTGTAGACGCCGAAGCGTGGCAAAAGCTTTTCGGGTGGCACGGCCAGGTTTGCCGTCGGGAACCCCAAGGTACGGCCGAGCTGCTGGCCCGCCACGACCGTGCCCGTCAGAGTATAGGGGCGGCCGAGCAAGCGATTAGCTTCTGAGACTTCGCCGGCAGTCAGGGCCTCCCGGATTCGCGAGCTACTAATGCGCTCGCCGGCAAATTTTTCCAGGCCGACGACGCGCACGCCGATGCCGTGGGGCTGGCAAAGGGCTTGCAGCTCGGCTGTGGTGCCCGCGCGGGCGCGCCCGAACCGGAAACCTTCGCCAACACACACGCAAGTCACCTGCAACTGTGCGGCCAAAACCCGATCGACGAAATCCTTCGGACTCAGCGCGGCCATCTGCCGGTCGAAGCGCAGCAGCACCCATTGCTTGACACCCAGAGCCTCCAGAATGGCGGCTTTCTCCGCCTGGGGGGTCAGAAGCAAGCGCCGCTCGCCGCTGAAAAATTCCCGAGGATGGGGATCGAAGGTCGCCACAGTCGGCAGCCCCGGCAAGCAGGCATCGTTGAGGACGGGCCGAATGACGGCTTGGTGGCCCCGATGCACGCCATCGAAGTTTCCCAAAGCGATCGCGGCGGGCGTAATGGCTTGAGCGGGAGAGGTGACAACGCGCACGACGGACGGTGGGGGTTTGGTGTCCTTAAGTGTAAACTTTTTTGTCAATTTTGCGGTGACACTAGAGCAGTCCTTCAACCGCACCATTGAAGCCATAAACTTGGCGGCTGCCGGCTAGGTCTACTAATTCGATCTCTTTGGTGTCTCCCGGCTCGAAGCGCACGGCGGTGCCGGCGGGGATATTCAGGCGCATGCCCCAAGCGGCCGTGCGGTCGAACTGTAGGGCGCGATTGGTTTCAAAAAAGTGAAAGTGGGAGCCTACCTGAATGGGCCGATCGCCACTGTTGGCGACACTCAGGCGCAACGTGCGACGGCCGGCATTGAGTTCGATAGTGCCTTCAGCGGGAAGCAATTCTCCAGGAATCATAGAGCCTTCACTGAATCGGGTTGTGAACGGTTACGAGCTTGGTGCCATCGGGGAAGGTTGCCTCGACTTGCACTTCGTGGAGCGTTTCAGCGATACCCGCCATGACATCATCGCGCCCTAGCAGAGTCGTCCCGTAGCGCATCAGATCGGCGACGGTGCGACCATCGCGAGCGCCTTCGAGGATGGCCGCCGAAATGTAAGCCACGGCCTCAGGATAATTGAGCTTGAGGCCGCGTGCTTTGCGCCGCTCCGCCAACAGACCGGCGGTGAAAATTAGCAGCTTGTCCTTTTCCTGGGGCGACAGGTGCATGTTCGGGATGAAGTCGCATGAAGTGCGGCTAATTGTAGCAGGGGGCGCAATGTTGCAACGCAAAGAAACGCGATCGCCCTTGCGCTGGGAGGTAATTATGCCTAAGCTAGGTGGTTGGACCCTAGAAGAACTGCAGGTCTTCTAAATGAGCGATCGCACGACGACTACTGCTGCTTCATCACACCCCGAGCTTACTGAATTAATCGACCAACTCGGGACCGTCTCGGAGAAAAAGCAGCTGCAGCTCATCGAGAAAATTGCTGACTTTGGCGATCTCGGCCAAGACGCGTTGTTGGGGTTCTTGCTAGCGCAGGCCGCACCGACGGTGGCAGGAGGGAAGGCATACCAGTTGCTCGCCCAGAGCGATCGTGGCTGCAGCCTCCTTGCCGACAAGCTCCCGCGCGGCATCGTCCCTTTGACTTCGGAGCGCGGCATCGATTATCTGCCCCTGCAGCAAGCGCTGGTGGCCCGTAAGTTTCAGGAGGCCGACCTGCTGACCATCCGTAATCTGTGTGCGGCGGTCGGACCGGCAACAGTGGCGCGCAAGTGGCTCTACTTTACAGAAGTGGCGGGGCTACCCATTGCAGATCTGCAAACCATTGATACTCTGTGGCGGGCGCACTCGGAAGGCAAGTTTGGGTTTTCGGTGCAGCGCCAGCTTTGGCTCTCGCTCGGCAAAAACTACGAGCGACTCTGGGTCAAAATTGGCTGGAAGTCGGGCAATCTCTGGACCCGCTACCCCGACGGGTTCGACTGGAGCTTGGCGGCGCCAGTAGGCCACCTGCCACTGTCAAACCAGCTGCGCGGCGTGCGCACTTTCGATTCGCTGATGGCCCACCCGGCTTGGCAAGCTGCTTCCTAGGGCACTTGCGCTAGGGCGTTGCGAACGACTTCGACACTAGCCCGAGCTACCCCTTCGCCTAGATGGCGCTTCCAAGCTTTGGTTCCCGGTCGGCCGGCAAACAACTGCAGCATGTGGCGGGTGATGGCATGGAGCTTTACCCCGCGTGCTAGCTGTGCGTCGATGTAGGGCAGCATTGCCTCTACCACCTCGCGACGGCTCGGCGGCACGCTCTCACCAAAGAACTCGCGATCGACTCGGGCGAGCAGATAGGGATTGTCATAGGCAGCCCGACCGATCATGACCGCGTCGACTTTCTGGAGGTGGGCGCCTATCGCCTCGAGGGTGGCAATGCCACCATTAATCTCAATAAATAACTGCGGGAAGGCTTGTTTGAGCCGGTACACGTCGTCGTAGCGCAACGGAGGCACCGTGCGATTTTCTTTCGGGCTGAGGCCCTGCAGCCAAGCTTTGCGCGCGTGTATGGTGAAGCGGCGGCACCCAGCACTCGCGACGATACGAACGAATTCCTGGAGGTCTTCGTAGCGATCGCGATTGTCGATACCGATGCGATGCTTGACGGTGACCGGAAGATGGGTGGCCGCTTGCATCTCGGCTACAATCTCGGCCACTCGCTGGGGTTGTGCCATCAGACAGGCACCAAAATTCCCATTTTGCACGCGATTGCTGGGGCAGCCGACATTGAGATTCACTTCGTCGTAGCCCCAATCTTCGGCGATGCGAGCGCAGCGCGCGGCCAACTGCGGGTCGTCGCCGCCGATTTGGAGGGCGAGGGGTTTTTCTGCAGGGGAGAACCCCAGCAGTTTGTCGCGATCGCCGCGCAAAATAGCCGGAATCGTCACCATTTCCGTGTAAAGAAGCGCGTGGCGGCTAATTTGCCGCAGGAAGTAGCGACAGTGACGATCGGTACGATCCATCATCGGAGCCACGCTCAGACAAGCCCGCGGCACCGAGGGCAAGCCACTCGAAACCAGTGGCGCTGGCAATCTCAGAGCTGACTGGGAAGGGGAATCGACCATATGCAGAACAAGAAGGAGTTTAGTCGGGAGGCTCGGGCAATAGATAGTAAGATGTCAGATGATAAAGTTGCCGAGCAATGCCTGTAGCCCAATCTTGTCAAGCTTCCAGCTATGCCAAAACTCGATTTCAAGCCAGCTAGCCAGGCTGAGTGCGTCGTTTACGCCCCCTACTACCAAGGGATTAAAAAAGATTTGCTGCCTCAGGCAATCGGCCTCTACCAAAAGGGTAACTTAGAGGGCGAGCGCCCCATCGAAGACGCGTCGCCCATTCCCTTCTTGGCAACCTGGACTGTCTCGAAGCTTCCATCAGACATGACTATCTGCGCGCTGCAATTTGATGGCAATGCAGAACTCAGCTATGAGATGACTTTGACTAATTCAGAGTTTATCAACTATCTCATCGATGTCGTGCGGAGCCACAACGCCAGCAGTGCGGTCGATTTCTCTCAAGATTTTTACCGACGCTTGCTTAGAATTGACGAGATGGGCACAGGCAAGGGATTTCCCAAGGAGTAGGCAGCGTGGTGGGTCAGAAAAAGTCTTTAACGATCGGCTCGATAGAAGCTTGCAGTGGCAAGTCCGCAACAATCTTAGGGCTGGCCCAGCAGCTCGCCAATCGCGGCATCTCGATTGGCTATGGCAAGCCCCTCGGGAACTACGTCTCTGAGGATGCGGGAGCGGCCGTTGAAGAAGACCTAAAGTTTGTGGCGACCGCCCTCGATTTACCTTCCGAGCGCGTGGGCGCCCCACTGGTTTACCAGACATCCGAAGCCATCGCCGCTGCCCTGCGCCAAGAACCTCTCTGCGATACGGCAGATGAGTTGCGCTCCTACGTCAAAAATATTGCTGGCGAGGTGATTTTGTTGGAGCTGCCGCCAACGCTTTCGGAGGGCCGGCTATTCGGTCTTTCTGCTGGCGAGGTTGCCCGAGCCCTGGATACGCAAACGTTGCTGGTGCTGCGCTACCAATCCAAGCTTTTAGTAGAGCAACTCCTGTCCGCCCGAGTCGAGCTGGGCGATCGCCTGTTGGGGGCGGTCATCTGCGACGTTCCTGCCGAGGAGATGGCCGCTGTTGAAACGCAGGTCAAAGGCTTTCTAGAGCGCCAAAACATTCCAGTCTTGGGGTTGCTACCCCGGCACAGCTTACTCGATAGCGTCAGCGTCCGCGCAATTGCCAAGCAGCTCGATGCCCGCGTGCTCTGCTGCGAAAATCGCCTGGACTTTTTGGTCGAGGGCCTCGCCATTGGGGCAATGAACGTCAACTCGGCTTTGGAGTACTTTCGCAAGGGTCGCAATTTAGCCATCATCACCGGCAGCGGCCGCAGCGACCTGCAGCTTGCTGCCCTGGAGACCTCCGCACATTGCTTGATTCTCACCGGGCGCGTGCCGCCGCTCGATTTCGTGCTGAATCGAGCGGAAAATCTGGAGATCCCTATCCTCGCGGCCGATCTCGACACCCTCTCGGCGGTCAAAAAAGTCGAAGACGTGTTCGTCCACTCTCGCATTCAAGAGCCGATACAAGTCGATTGCGTGCGCGAGCTGATGGAGCGCCACTTCGATATCGACCGCCTGCTCCAGGCACTCAGTCTGGCACCGGCTGTCTCTGCCTAGACAGGTTTCCTCGCCCACAAAACACCAAAGCGAACGAGGCCGCGCCGGTAGCCCGATTGCATTAACCCCAAGGCCAGCGCGCCTCGGATAGTGTGCGGGCCGCTGCGCAGCACTCCAGCGAGCACCCCCGGCTCGAAGGCAGAGGCGATTACCTCGTCCCAAAAAGGAGCAACCGCCTCCGACCAGTCTTCAGAATGTAAATTCTCGAAGCCACAGGCCCGAGCGATCGCGCCATATTCCGGCAGCGAGATGACGTAGGGCAGGTAGTAAACGTCGTAGATCTGCTGCAGGTGGTCCCGTTCGGCAGGGGTCAGAGGCCCGGCTAGCGATCCGGTCGTCGGGCGGTGGCACCAGGTCGCAAAAATAAATGTGCCCCCCGGTGCCAACAGGCGGTAGCACTCTTGCAAGAACTTAGTTTTGTCGGGCATGTGCTCGCCACTCTCGAGGGACCAAACCAAGTCAAAGGAGCCTTCGGCAAACCCCGTCGCTTGAGCGTCGGCCACCTCAAAGCGAGCGTCCAGGCCAGCTTCGGCTGCGCGCTCTCGGGCGCGCTCGGCTTGAAAGGGAGACAGTGTCAGGCCCACGGCGCGAGCGCCGAAGCGCTCGGCTAGAAAGAGCGTGCTGCCCCCGATACCACAGCCTGCATCGAGAATAGTTGTCGGTGGCTGGGATAGCTTGGCGACCTGCAGCAACTCTTCCATCAGCGCGACTTGAGCGCGATCGCGGGGGAGCTTGTGGGTACCGGTGGGGCCGTAATAGCCATGGTGCATGTGCTCGCCCCAGGTTTGCTCCCATAGGCGGCTCGAATCGTCGTAAAACTTTTGAATACCCTGACGAAGCGTCACGCTCATCTCTCGCTCTCTGGCTGGAGGACACCCCAGCATAGCGCGAGATGCCAAGCTCGCACGCACTTTGCTGCCGGCCAGATTTCCGTCACTCCTCACACTTTTGTCCTGTATTTAGGCCGGAGACTCAGAAGAACCTAAAGTCGGCTGCGGTTAGCGTCTCGACACCCCGGATCTCTGCCAAGGGCGTTTCATTCAGACCAATAATGACGCCAGATGCAGTTGGAGTTAGTGCGAGTTCGCCAAAGCTGACTGCGGTTTCGGTCGCAATGCCCAGTAGGTCCGTGCCGCGAGCGAAATCAACGATCGCATTGGCCGCACTCGGGAGATTGCCCTCAGCAACTAACACGAAGAGGTCCGCGCCCGCACCGCCAACCCAGGTGTTGCCGCCACCTGAGGGGGTTTGGAAGATATCGTCACCCGCACCACCGAGAGCGCGGTCGTCGCTGCCGGTAAGCAAAATATCATCACCGCTCCCGCCAAGAAGTCGGTTGCGCCCTGTCGCAGCCGAGCTATCGAGAATATCGTCACCGCCGCCGCCGAACAATTTGTGGCGACCGGTCGTGCCAGTAGCATCGATGAGGTCGTCGTCGCCGCCACCCATGACCGTTGCCCCGCGATCGCTCAGCTCGGCAACCAACAAGACATCTGCTGCGGAGCTGCCAAAATACCAAGGGCGATCGGTTATCGGTGTTGGTTGTGGTACCGGCGCATCAGGATTGCTAGGATTGCCAGGATCCCCATCAGGGGTATCTGGCTCGGGAAAGGTGGGCGATTCGTCGCTCGAGCTTGTGACGCCGACGGTTACCGTCGCGAGGCTACTGTTGCCGGCGCTGTCTTCGATGCGGTACTCGAAGCTTGCCGTGCCAACGAACCCTGCTGCCGGGAAAAAGGTGAGCGTCGTACTCTCGGGGTCGCCACCAGCATCGGCCACCCCGTTGAGGAAGCCATCGACGCCGACTAGGCGCAGGTCCTCGGTCGGAGCGCCCGTATCGTTAGCCAGAAGCTCGGCAATCTCGATCGCGAGCGGCGTGTCTGCTGTGGTGGTGAAGCTGTCGTCATTGGCAATGAGACTGACCTCCGGTTCGGGAGCGGGCTCTGGCGTCGGAGACGGTTCGAGAGTAGGGCCGTCTGCAGCCAGCCAGTCTACCAAAGCCCGGTACTTGGGGGCTTCCTCGAGTGGTTGCCCGATGTACTCCAAGTGCCCAAAGGCCTCCGAACCAAACCAAGCGCCCGCCAAATGATACAGAGTCGCGGTCGTCCCGCCGCTGAAGGCTTCCCAACCATCGAGGTAGGCTTGATAGAGGGCTGCCATCTCGGGGCGACGATTGATTTCCTCAATGACCGGTAGGAGGGCTTCATTTTCCCAGGCGGTGATGTGCTGCCCGGCTTCGTAGGTGACCAGAGGTAACCCATAGCGATCGGCCACGGCCCTGTTGGCCGCAAGTTCTTGGCCCGCATCGCTGGTGCCAGTAAACAACGCTTCGATCTCGGCTTCGAGCAGTGCGAAAATATCGGCGTACTCGGCATCGGTGATGCCACCTGGCAGGGCCGCTTCAATAGCCGGGATGGCCGCGCCAAATTCGTAATCTGGGAAATAGGGCGCGACGGCTAGTTCTTCAACGAGGTCGATCTGACCGAGGCGCTCGATTTCAGCGAGGGCCGCCTCAAGTGGCACGCTCCACCCAGCCTGACCGGAGAGCACGTTGACAACGCGATCGTCATCGATAAATACCTCCTCGAATATCTCGAATAGATTGGCAGCATTGCGACCGTAGGCACTGTAGATGTAGAAGTCTTCTAACCCTTCATTTTCGCGAACTGCTGCTGCTTGGCGGTCGAGTTCGCCAAAAACAGGGAAGATGCCATTCCAGGCTTCGTTACTGTACTCGATGTGGACCCTCAGCTCGGGCTCTAGGCGGTCTTGAATTAGGGTGGCAAGTTCCGTGATGTAGTCGTCACTTGCCTGGTAGGGCACCGTAATCCAAGCATCTGTGTCGAGTTCGTTAGCCAGATCGATCGCGACTTCGTAGGGCGTACCAACGGAGAAAGCATCATCAACATCGGCACCCCAGGTGTACCAACTGGCTTGGGAGCGGTCTTCCCAGTCGGGGGAATGGGCACCAAAATTCGTTTTGTTCCAATCTAGAAAGCGGATTGTCGAAAAAGGTGCTAGGCGCTCTCTAAGCGCTTCCGAAAACTGACTGGAGGTTTCATCTGTCCCCGGCACATATAAATGGATATCTTCTAGAGGATTCGCCGTATCGGTCGCTTCGATATTGAGGAAGACGGTCAGCGAGCTGCTATCGGTCGGAACGGGAATGGTCGCCCGATTTTCGGCGATGGCGTTGTTGCGATCGTCGAAAGCAAACGTCTCGCCATTAACCTCGACCGAGAGTAAGCCCTCACCTTCCCAAGTCAAGGTGTAGTCGCCCGTGGCAAAATGCTCTGCCTCTAGATACAAAATCGATCGCACGGCTTGGTCGGGAGCCAGAGCGGTGGGGTAGCCGTTAGCATCTTGAGAAAAGGCACGACCGTCATCAAAAACATTGACCTCTGGATTGAAGGAAATCCAAGCACTGCCTTGGCGAGTCAGGTCGTTGAAATAGGTGACGTTGTCGTAGTAGCTCGGCTCGTACAAGTTGATGCCGAGCTGGCGATCGACCGCACCAATATGAGAAGACTCCGTGAAGTCACCAAGGACCGAGTTAGTCAGTTGTCTCGGATCGATTGCAGGGCTATCGGTCTGTAGGCGAGAATCTCCGAATGCCGAATCGATACCTAAGAGATCGTTCGCTGCATCGTTACCATTGGAGCTGACAGTAAAAGTTGTTGCCACGATCTTTGCCTCTTGAGTGAGTTCCTCCGAACCTCTACTAGGCTAAGTCGGGAGCTTGGCAGAAGTGGGGGGGAGAATCGGGTAAAACTCGGGGAGAAGGGCGGACAAAACTCGGGCAGCAAGAATATTAAAGCTACTAAATTTTCTTCATGCGGTACCCTAGACCGTAAACCGTCTCGATGAAATCGTTGGGAGAACCTGCTTTGCGAAGCTTTTGGCGCAGGCTTTTGAGGTGACTTTTAACAGTTTCATCATCGGGCGGCGCGGCCAAGGACCAGCAGTGCTCGACAATAAGCGAGCGACTCAAAACTCGCCGCCCATTGCGAACCAGCAACTCGAGAAGGCTCCATTCTTTGGGGGTCAGTCGTAGTGGTACCTCATCGTAAGCCACGTCGTAGGTACTCGGATCGAGGGTTAGTTTTCCCCAGCTCAAGACCGCGCTCGTTTGGCGGCTTTCGCGGCGCAGGAGGGCGCGAATTCGCGCTAATAGCTCTTGGAGGTCGAAGGGCTTGACGACATAGTCATCGGCCCCTGCATCGAGACCGCGCACTTTATCGGTGCTGGTATCTCGAGCTGTTAGCATCAAAATTGGCAGCAAAAGACCGGTACTGCGGAGGCGACGACAGAGCTCGATACCATCGACACCGGGTAGCATCACATCTAGAATGGCTAGGCCGTATTCAATCGAGCGCGACTGCAACCAACCGTCTTCGCCATCTTGAACCCAATCGACAATGTAGCCACTATCGCTTAGAGCCTCGACTAATGCTTCTGCTAGCTGGATATCGTCTTCTACCAAGAGGATGCGCATTTTGAAATTCTCCTCGACCGTCCTGAATCTTTATAGCTCGAACTTATTATGAGTCGATTGGGCGAAAAAATTGTTATTGGATTGGGATTAATCTTGGCGATTGCGAGTTCTCTGGCTTTCGATAGTATTGCTTGGAATCAGCAAGCCCGGCAACGGGCAATTTTCGGAGGAGTTGCTTTTAGCCAATCGCTAACTCGCGATCTAGAGTGGATACAGGTTTATTCAGCCGAGGTCGTCCGGGCTAAGGAAAATCCCTCGGAATCTAGCGAGGCGCGGACGGCCTTCGAAGAACTTGAGAAATCTTTGCAATCTCTCCTTCAGAGCACCGATGGTGAGGCGGAATATTATTCCTCCATAGCCAGCCTAGAAACGAATATTGCTGCCTTTGGCGAGCTCGTTGAGCGAGATCGCCTCACGGCTGCCGAAATCGCCGAGGCAGCTCGCGTGCAGCGGGCAATTCAACTCGATGTTGTCGAAATTCAGCGACTGGCCAGAGCCCCCCTTGAGGATGCGCGCAGTCTCAAAGGAGTCGCACTGCTCGATAGAATGTCGCTTGCTGGGGTTCTAGCAACAGTTGCTTTGGGGGGGCTCGTT
Organism: uncultured bacterium; assembly: GCA_964435975.1. GTDB lineage: Bacteria > Cyanobacteriota > Cyanobacteriia > Cyanobacteriales > Rubidibacteraceae > CAYTBI01. The sequence continues at coordinate 16,978 of CAYTBI010000029.1, read as the reverse complement.
CTCTGGTTGTATGGTTGCTGGCAGCGCGATCTCAACCGTGTGGAGCGCCTGCAGCAGTCTCAACGCGAGCGAGAACGACATATAGAAGCCTACACGGCCGACCTGCAGCGCCTGAGCTCGTCTTGGGCGATGGAGCGCGATCGCCGCCAGACCCTCGAGAGTCTCAATCAATCTCTCGAGCAAGAGCGGGAAGTCACCGATCTAAAACTTCGATTCTTTTCACTGGCCTCCCACGAACTTCGGACGCCGCTGAGTACGATTTTAGTATCCGCTCAATTGTTGGCCGCGGCTGAAGAGCGCAGTTGGTCTTTAGAAAAGCGCCATCGCAATTTAGTACGCATCCAATCGTCAGCAAAATCAATGACTCAGCTGTTGGCGGACATTTTACTCTTGACCAGAGCCGAAGCCGGACGCCTAGAGTTTAAACCCCAGCCGATGGATATCGTCGAATTTGTTAGCGCTCTCGTCGAAGAAATTCGATTTACTCACGGCCAGCAACACAACTTGATCTTCACGAATACTGGCAACTACAGCTATGCCTACGTTGACGAACAATTGTTGCGATCGATTCTGAGCAATTTGATTGTCAATGCCATCAAGTACTCACCCACCGACAGCGACGTGAGAATCAACCTTGAAAATCGCAAGGGCCTGACGGTGGCACGCGTGAGCGATCGCGGCATTGGTATTCCCGATGAAGACCGACAACATCTGTTTGAATCATTTCATCGGGGTCGTAACGCCGAGCGAACCCCCGGCACCGGCCTGGGATTGGCTGTCGTCCGCAAGTGCCTGGAGCTGCACGACGGCTCGATCCATGTCGAGAGCGAACTCGGTGTGGGTACGAGCTTCACGCTCTCGATTCCCTGGTCGATTGGAGCCCTGCCCTGGGAAGAAGACGCCGCCCCCGAAACCGGCTCCGATACTGGTGAGGGGCCTGGTCGCTAAGCCTGCTGCGTTCGCGACCGAGAAGATCCAACGTCTCGAGGATCTCTTGCTGCGTTAGATTCACCTCGCATTCGAGGGATGCGAATCCTCCTGCACTGCTAAGCTCTGAGGTGGCACTCCCGGTAGCGGACTCGAAAATGACGACACCGAGCATTCGCCACTTTGGCATTCGACATCACGGTCCCGGTTCGGCCCGCAGCTTGACGCGCGCTCTCGAGCAGTGGCAGCCCGACGCGCTTCTGATTGAGGGCCCCGCCGACGGTCAAGATGCCCTCGCGATCGCCGCCCATCCGGACATGAAGCCGCCGGTCGCTCTGCTGTTTTACGTTCCCGACGATCCCAAGCAGGCGGCTTACTTTCCTGAAGCTGTTTTTTCCCCCGAGTGGCAAGCTCTCAAATATGGCCTGGGCAACGAGATTCCCATTCGCTTGATGGATTTGCCCCAGGCTCATACCTTTGCCCTGCACCAAGAATTACACCAAGAACTAGAAGCACAAACGAACTCCGAGACAGCCGCGGGCCAACCCATAGAAGCCCCAGAGCCCGCAGCCCCCACTGTGCCTCCCGACACCGAATGGCAGCAAATTCGCCAAGATCCGCTCTCGTGGCTGGCTCGCGCCGCCGGCTATAGCGATGGTGAGAGTTGGTGGGAGCATCTCATCGAGCAGCGAACCGACGGCACCGATGTCTTTGCCGGAATTGCCGAAGCGATGGCCGCTCTGCGCGCTGAAGTCGATGCCCTGCAGCCGCCAGCCGCCACCAATTCTAGTGCTGCCACGATCGCCACTGCCGCCGAAGCCTGGCACGATCGCCGCGAGGCCTTGCGCGAAGCCTACATGCGGCAAACCATCCGTCGGGCGATCGAAGACGGATTCGAGCGCATCGCCGTTATCTGTGGTGCTTGGCACGCGCCAGTCCTCGAAGACCTCAAAGGCCGCGCCAAAGGCGATCGCGGACTGCTCAAGGGTTTGCCTAAAGTAAAAGTCAGTGCCACTTGGGTGCCCTGGACCTACCAACGCCTCACCCGCGCCAGCGGTTACGGAGCGGGCATCCACTCTCCCGGTTGGTACCATCATTTGTGGTCCCATCCCCACAAAGTTGCCATCCGCTGGCTCGCCCGCGTCGCGCGCCTGCTGCGCCAGCAGGATCTCGATGCCTCCTCGGCAAGCATCATTGAGGCCGTTCGCCTGGCTGAAGCTCTAGCCGCCCTGCGCGATCGCCCTCGGCCGGGTCTCGAAGAGCTTACCGAAGCAGCCCGTACGGTTTTGTGTTTTGGCGACGCGCTGCCTCTAGATCTCGTGCGCGAGAAATTGCTGGTGAGCGATCGGCTCGGGTGCGTGCCGGAGGAGACCCCAACAATCCCGCTGCAGCAAGACCTCCAACGCCAACAAAAAAGCCTGCGCCTCAAGCCCGACCCTGCGGCTAAAGAACTCGTTCTGGACTTGCGCAAACCCATCGACTCGGGCAGATCGCTGCTGCTACACCGCTTGCAGTTGCTCGACTTGCCCTGGGGCAAACCTCAAAGCACTACCGGAACTGGCACCTTCAAAGAAGGCTGGCAGCTGCAGTGGCATCCCGAATTTGCTGTCACCCTCATTGAGGCAGGGGTTTGGGGCAATACCATCGCTGCTGCTGCCGCCGCGCGCACCCGCGACCTGGCAGATCGCGCGGATTTGCCGACGCTGACCCAGTTACTCGAGCGCGTCTTGCTAGCGGACTTACCGGCTGCGACGCGCCACGTTACGAATCGGCTAGAAGCCGAGGCAGCCGTCGCCAGCGATATCAGTTTGCTGATGGCCGCGCTGCCGTCTTTGGCCAATGTCGTGCGCTATGGCGACGTGCGCAATACCGATACGGCAGTGGTGCTCGGAGTCATCGATGGGCTTGTCACCCGCATTTGCATCGGGCTCCCGCAAGCCTGCTCGTCTCTAGACGATGCCGCAGCCGAGACCTTATACGAGCGCGTGCTAGCCGTCAATAGCGCCCTGAAGTTGCTGCAAAACGACGCGCACTGGCAGCGTTGGTTGCAGGCGATCGAGCGACTGCTGCACCGCAAGGGTCTCCACGGTCTTTTGGCCGGCCGCTGCTGCCGCCTGCTGCTCGATGCCGGCCGCCTCGATGTCGAGGCCACGGCCCGAGAGCTGAGTTTTGCCCTCTCTCGGGCCAGCGAACCCGCCCAGGCAGCCGCCTGGATCGAAGGGTTGCTCAAAGGCAGCGGCTTGCTCCTGGTCCACGATCGCGACTTGCAGGCCATTCTTGATGGCTGGGTTGCCAGTTTGCCCGCAGAAGAGTTCGCGGCTGTATTGCCCCTGTTGCGACGGACATTTTCCACGTTTTCGGCTCCCGAGCGCCGCCAAATTGGCGAAAGCTTGAGCCAGCCCGACTCGAGCCGGACTGAGGGAATGGCGCGGTCGCGTGCGGCCGCTGAGGAGGAATTTTCCAAGGATGCGGATTTGGTCTTGCCACTGATTGCCCAATTGCTAGGAGTGTCGCCCGCACCATGAAAGACGCCGAGAGACTGCGCCGATGGCGGTTGATTTTGGGGGGTGCCGATGCCGATGGCATCGGCGAGAGCTGCGGCCAGCTCGGAGCGGCCGACATAAAGATGGACCGGGCTCTCGAGGCGCTCTACGACAGCGATCGCCGGGGCGGCTTGGGGAAGTCTTCTCCGAATGTGGCCCGCTGGCTGGGGGATATTCGAGAGTATTTCCCAGCAACGGTAGTTCGGGTGATGCAACAAGACGCCCTCGAGCGCTTGAATTTGCAGCAGATGCTCCTGCAGCCGGAGATGCTCGCAGCGGTGGAGCCGGACGTGCACCTGGTGGCGAACTTAATTTCTTTGGGCCGGGTCATCCCCAGCAAAACCAAAGAAACCGCCCGCCTGGTCATTCGCAAGGTCGTCGAAGCGCTACAGCGCAAACTAGAAAACCCCACTCGGCAGGCGATCGCAGGGAGCCTCAACCGTGCCACTCGCAACCGGCGGCCCCGCCACACCGAGATTGATTGGCCCCGTACGATCCGCGCCAACCTGCGCCACTACCAACAGGACTACAACACGATTATTCCAGAGACGCGCATTGGCTTCGGTCGCAAGCGCTCCTCGCTACGGGACATTATTTTGTGCGTGGACCAGAGCGGCTCGATGGCAACTTCGGTCGTCTACGCCAGCATTTTTGCGGCCGTCATGGCCTCGCTGCCCGCCGTTTCCACCAAATTAGTTACCTTCGACACGGCTGTCGTCGATCTCACCGACAAACTCGCCGATCCCGTTGAAGTCTTGTTTGGCGTCCAACTCGGAGGTGGCACAGATATCAACCGCGCCTTGGGGTACTGCCAGGGACTCGTGCGCCAGCCCCAAGAGACGATTTTAATTTTGATTAGCGACCTCTACGAAGGCGGCAACGCTCGCCAGATGCGCGAGCGTGCGGCAGCCTTAATTACCTCGGGGGTGCAGGTCATCGTGTTGCTGGCCCTCAGCGATGATGGCGCGCCTTGGTACGACCGCAGCCACGCAGCTCAGTTTGCGGCGATGGGCGCGCCTGTTTTTGCCTGCACGCCCGATAAATTTCCGGATATGATGGCGGCTGCGATCGCGCGGCGCGATGTCGGGCAATGGGCTACAGAGACCGATAGTAGTGCCGCTCCGTAATCTCTGTAATGAGGGGAGCCAAGCATGCAAAACTCCTCGTAAAGTAAAATCAAAGCTCGGCCCTCAAGATCGAGCGAACCAAGGAATTTTTTATGAACCCAAACAAACGCGCTGCCTTCGACTCGTCCGAAGTCGTCCGTCGCGCCGAGCAGCTCATCAGCGCAGCATCCAACCGCTATCGCATCACCGTGCAGGTAGCGACCCGCGCCAAGCGCCGCCGCTTTGAAGAATTTGAAAATCTCGAAGACACCACCATGAAACCTCCAGTGCGAGCGATCATCGAGATGTCTGACGAGCTGACCCAACCGGAAATCATCGGAGACTAGCGCGCTGCGCGGCGATGTCGGCACGCAGGCTCAAACGGGGGTCCGGCTGGCGTCTCGGCTGGGATCCCGAAGCTGAAACTTACCAAGGCTTGGTTGGCACCGACGACTGGGCCATCGAACTAACGGCGGCAGAATTCGAGGAGTTCTGCCGCCTTCTGCTGCAGTTGGCGGCGACAATGGCGCAAATGGCGGCAGAGCTGATGGAAGGCGAGCGCATCTGTTGCGAGACCGAAGGCGATCGCGTGTGGCTAGAAGCCGAGGGATTTCCCAATGCTTACGAGCTGCATCTGTTGCTCAAAACCGGACGTCGAGCCGAGGGGGCTTGGCCTGCCGGAGTGGTGCCGGAACTGCTAGCGGCTGCCCGGGCGCCACTACTTTTTTAGTCGATACCCTTCGCACAGAATAAGTTGTAGAACGTTTTTGAGCCTAGCGGCGCGGTCGAGAACTCCAACGAAGCCCGGTGCATTAACCACCGCGTCCTCTGCAGCGAGGTGTTAGGCAGAGCCTACCTGAGCGGCAGCACTCTCGTTATCTGACTGGTGGACGGTATTTCGCCGTTTCTCGAAGAATTTGCTCCAGCTCAGAATCAGCAAGGTCCCAGGTGTCTGATTGAACCAGGCGGACCAACAAGGCTCCTGCCCTCTCCCAGGCCCACTGCTTTGAGTCCACTATGTTACTCCAACCCTCATCAATCTCAAGAATCCCTGCATCATACTGACCGAGTAGTTTGACACCTTGCAAGAGCCAATCTGCCTCCCAATCCATGATTCCATATCCGTCTGGACAGTGATTTTCTCTAAAGGCTACTCGGCAGGAAAAGCCTTTTTCTGCTGGTCGGAAGCAACCACCACAGATTGCAAGGAAACTCCCACCTGAAGCTGTATGGCAAGCCAGTCTAACGGAGGCACGGACCACTCGCGAGCGATCGCTACGACAAGCCATCTGAGAAGTGAAAGTCGCGTAGTTATCTGGATTGAAAAGTAGCTTTGCTGTGACATCGCCGTCCTCAAGCCAGACCTTTCCATGCAGGACTCTAAATTCTCTCCTCATCATACTCTACTCGTTGCAGATGCCTGGCTACGGGATTCTGAGTAAGGCCAAGCCTAAAGCCTGAGCTTAGGGGCGCGGTCAAAAATACGGAACGAAGCCTGGTGCATTAGCTTCCGCGTCCCCTGCATCGAGGTGTTAGGCGGAGCTTACAGCACGCCTGCATTATGAGGGTAGAAGAATCGGAATATTCCCCAAAGCAGTCTCAGACAGCGCGCGCCCACCTTTACTGTTGCTTTTCGAGCCAGCGGAGAATGCGCTGATTCTCGAACATCAGCTCTCGAATATCGGCCTGCGCATCTGCCCAGCGTCGCTGCTCCACCGCCGCCTGCACTTGATAATCTCGGCGAAGGCTTACTATCTCTCGAGCAAACCCGGTCATTTGCTCCTCAAAAGCATTTTGCCGTTCTTTAAGTTGTTCGATTGCTGAACGCGAATCGTCGTTGCTATCCATGACAGCTCCGCTCAAGCGCACTCCCAGTTATGAGTTGAGGTAACGCTAACACAGTAGTAGCGCAGGCGACCGCGAGGTGTGAAATGTCAACCTGCTTTCGATAACTCTCTGCCTTGAATGTCGACGATCGTCGAATGATGCACCAAACGGTCTATCGCTGCTACCGTCATCATCGCGTCAGCAAAAATCTCGTCCCACTGGCTGAAAGGCTGATTAGCCGTCACCAGCAGACTTTTCCGTTCATAGCGATGGGCAACCAGCTCGAATAAGACCGAGGTTTCCACCTCCGATTTTTTGACGTAGCCCAAGTCATCGATAATCAACAGGTCGAAACGGTCGAGCTTGCCCAGAAATTCTGGCAGCATCGGCTGAGCCTTGGCTTGCTGCAAGCGTTGAACCAGGGTGGTGGCGGAGTAAAAGCGAGGCTGTAGGCCAAGCGGTAATGATACAGCAGGCGCTCGAAGGGCTCGCCCTCGATGGTGACGGAGACTTGCTTGAGGGTGGCGAAGTCGGAAAGCCCCATCCGTCCGGGTTCGTAACGGATCTCGAACATTGTTTCCTTGGGGTTACCGTGTAGGGCTTTCCACTCCTGCACCCGTCGCTGCAGGGTGCGCTTTTGGCGGTTGTACTGACCGGGATAACGTTCGATAAGGTACTCATAAAGCGTCGTGGGAGTCAGGCGGGGGTCACGCCGCAGCAGGAGTTCGAGCTAACTAGATCTGTATGAAGAATCAGCTTCCTAGCACGATGCGGCACCCCGCAGCGGCCGCGCGCCGCGCCGCATCGGCCGCCTCCAAGGCTCGGCAGCTCGCTTCCGCACTGACATACAGCGGCGCTCCTTTTTCTAGATAATCGAAAACTGCCGTCGTATCGGCGGCAAAGGAGCCGCGCGCCGGCTCGACCGGCAGCTCCGTGACGCCTGCAGCATCGATAATCGCGCCGCGATCGTCCGAGAGCACCAACCGCCCGGCTTCGCCCCAAATTTCTAAGACCCGCTCGGGCAACCAAAAGGTATCGCCCTTGCCATAGACGACCGTTGCTGCGGCGCCGCCAGCAAACTCGAACTCTGCTTCGCACCAACAGGCCCGAAAGTAGCCGCCGCCGGCATCCCAAAAGCGCGATCGCCCCGTTACCGCTGCGATTGCCCCCTGGCTCGGCTCCAGTAAATTCAGCAGGCGATGCACGCGACTGAGCGCCCCGCACAGCGGGTAGCCAAACTCTTCGTGGTGGTAGCTCCAGCGTTTTGGGGCCGGGTGTTTGGGGGCGATGCTGCGATAGCTGGCCCGAAAAATAGTCCCCAAACGTGGCAAAGTATCCCGCGCGATCGCGTGAACGCTGCCGAGCAACTCGAGGTGCTCGACGTGCAAGAGCAATCGACGCTCGCGGGCGAGGGCGACGAGCTCCCATGCCTCCTGGGGGGCGAGCGCGAGGGGATAATCGACAACAACGTGTTTCCCGGCAGCCAGGGCTGCCCGCGCGATCGCGCCATGGCGGCAATTCGTCGTTGCAATCATCACCAGATCTACAGTTGGCAGGGCCGCCAGCTCGGCCGCCTCAGTAACTGCCCGCGCCCCCCAGGGATTGGCAAAGGCGGCCGTCCGCCGGCGATCGCGGCCCATGACCGCCACCAGCCGCGCTCTCGGCTCCCCGCGCAGCGCTGCCGCTCGTCGCTTTGCAGCGGCCCCCGTCCCGGCTAGCCCGACCCCAATAGTCATCAATACCTATCGCCTTTCGATCTAGCCATAACTAGAGTTAATGTATCTCCACACAAAAAACTGCCCCCTCTAGCACGGCTGGCAAGGCCTGCGAAATCCCCGCCGATGCCAATGCTGCCGCACCCGTAGTGGGACAAGATCTCGGGCTGTGGGTGGTAGAACAGCATATAAGAAGGGCTTATTTTATACAAGCTTAACAATCTCATTGCTAATGCGTGCGGGCCGGGCATTAACCTGGCAGAAGTTTTCTCTTAGTATCGAAGTTGAATAACTTAGCAGACTGAAGCCGGCAGCAATGCCCCTTCATGAGACTTTACGAGGAGAACCGACCGATGGCGACTTACAAAGTTACCTTGATCAACGAAGAGCAGGGTCTCAACACCACTATTGACGTCGAGGATGATACCTACATCCTCGACGCAGCGGAGGAGGCCGGCATCGACCTGCCTTACTCCTGCCGTGCGGGTGCTTGCTCCACCTGTGCGGGCAAGCTCGAGAGTGGCGCCGCTCCCGACCAATCCGATCAGTCTTTCCTGGATGACGACCAGATCGGTGCGGGTTTCGTTCTAACCTGCGTGGCCTACCCCACCGGCGACTGCACCATTAAAACCCACCAAGAAGAAGAGCTCTACTAAAGGTTGAGGGGCGAGTCGAGATCGTCAACCTTCCGATCCCGACTTGCCTCGACTAAAGAGTGCCGAGCGCACCAATAACTTATCGAAAGTACGAGAGGAATACAAAACTAATGGCAACTTACAAAGTTACTTTGATCAACGAGGAGCAAGGCCTCAATCAGACCATTGAGGTACCGGATGACGAGTACATCCTCGACGCCGCAGAAGAGGCCGGCATCGATCTGCCCTACTCCTGCCGTGCGGGCGCTTGCTCTTCCTGTGCGGGCAAGCTCGAGAGTGGCACCGCCCCCGACCAGTCCGACCAGTCCTTCCTGGATGACGACCAAATCGAGAATGGCTTCGTCCTGACCTGCGTGGCTTACCCCACTGGCGACTGCACCATCAAAACTCACCAGGAAGAAGAACTCTACTAGAGCGAACTCGCGTCTGCAGGGCGGCAAGGCCCGCAGACAATCCGACAAGTCGGCATTATCGCTAGAAGCAGGGGCACCACGCCCCTGTTTTTCGTAGTATTTTTCTTGAGGCGGCTCCCATGACACAGGTGACCGTACGGCAGCTCCAAAGTTGGAAGCAACAGCGCCCGATTGTCGCCCTAACAGCCTGGGACTGGGCGATCGCGCGCTTGCTCGATCGCGCCGGAGTGGACTTGATTCTGGTTGGCGATTCGCTAGCCATGGTGGCGCTAGGGCACCAGACGACGCTACCGGTTACCCTGGAGCAGATGATTCACCATGCGACAGCCGTCCGGCGGGGGGTCGAGCGGGCCTTGGTGGTCTGCGATCTGCCGTTTTTAAGCTACCAGGAAGGCCACATTCAGGCAATCCGGACGGCAGGGCGAGTGCTTAAAGAAACGGGCGTGCAAGCGGTCAAACTCGAGGGCGGCTACCCGGCAGTAGCCGAGACCGTCGCGCGCCTGAGCGAAGTGGGCATCCCGGTTATAGGCCACATCGGCCTGACGCCCCAAGCGGTCCGACGCCTGGGCTACAAGCAGCAAGGCCAAACTCCCGAGCAAGGCGATCGCATCGCGGCTGAAGCCGCTGCCCTGGCCGAGGCTGGTGCTGTCGCGATCGTGCTAGAGCACATTCCTGCCGAGCTGGCCGCCCGCATCACCCGCGAGATTCCCATCCCGACTATCGGTATCGGGGCCGGTCCTGGTTGCGACGGTCAGATATTAGTGACGGCCGACCTGCTGGGCCTGACGCCGCAGCCGCCGCCCTTTGCGAGAGTTTATACCGACCTGCAGGGAACAATCTCGCAGGCGGTCACCGAGTACGGGCGCGAGGTGCGCGAGGGAAAATTCCCCATCTAGGCTGCCTGGAGCGATCGCCAGAACTCTACGTAAAACTCCAGGTAACCATTATTAAAATGCACGATGCGATCTCTGAGTTGGCCGTGCAGTTCGGGCAGTGCTTCCATGCCCAGAGCGGGGCTGTGATGGTGCTCGACATGCCAGCAGTTACCGTTTGCGAACCAAGCCATCAACGGGCTGGGGTAGATCGTGCGGGTGTTGGCGAAATAACTAGTCGAGTCTAGGTTGCAATTCCAATGCTCCGGCAGCTCGATGAGGGCGTGGACGGGCCCGGAGATCGCCAGCGGAATTGCCCAAAGCTGCAAAGGTAGAGTCGTGCGGCCAATTGCGGCAACAACGAGTGCCAAGATTGCCACCGCAGCCATCGCGATGTAGCCTTGCTGCATTTGCCGTAGCACGCGAGTCGGTTGGTGGGGGCCTGCTTTGCCCATGGCTGCCCGCAGCTGCTCGAGACGATTGGTGAGAGCAAACGCCATGCTTTGCAGGGCCGTGCGATAGTGAGAAACCATCGAAAAATGCACCACCAAAGGCAGCACCGAATCGAGGCGGCTGAAGTCGTAGGTAAAGGATTCTTCGTCTTCGGGGGTGCCCAGCATGCGGTGGTGGTGGCTGTGGGTGGCCGTGTAGCGCGCAAAATCAACAAGCATCGGCAGGCCGAGCCAAAATCCAATCGCGCGCCGAACGCCCATAGGGTAATAGCGCTGGTGCAATAACTCGTGCTGCAGCTCGATGCCGTGGGCAAACATGGCCCCCTGCAAAATTGCACAAGGGATCTTCAAGGGCCAAGGCCCAAAGAGAATGCCTGCAGAAAACATCACGAGCAAGCCGCCATAGAGGCAAAGCTTCAAACTATAGAGCGCCGATTTAGTGCCGGATAAAACCGATTTAGCTGAAACCACGGTGACTTTACTCCTTAACAAATATGGGCGCGAGACCGGCAGCTCAGTGCGCTGCAGTAGCGGGCAAAGCCTCGGGACTAGCCGCAACCTCCGAACTGCCATAGCGCGCGAGGGGCTCGCTCAAATAAGCAAAAGGCGATCGCAGCACGCCCCCGTGACAGATGACAGCATTGGCAAGATCCGGTGGCAATCGCGCGGGCCAGTCGCGATCGCCCGCGAGCCGAGCGCTCACCAAAGTCGGAATATAGCCCCCGAGCATCTCGCCAAATTCGCGGGACGAATCGACGGGCAACCCGGCACAGAGATTATCGACGGCCATTACCGTCAGCATGTCGGCAGCAAAGGCATCGCCTATTTCTCCCGAGCGGGGGTCGTAGCCGAAGGTCGGGTGGTAGAGATCCCCGGCTTGAGTCGCGCAGCCCATACTGCCGGCAGGCGGATCGCAGCTCAAATCACCGACGACCTGTAAGCGAGGCACCCCCTGCTTCCAAGTCTCTTGCAGGAGATCCTTCGGGAGCAGCCGTGGCAGCTGCGACGACCAAAAGACGCAGTTTACAAAGACCGAAATATAAGGTAGCAGCGCCGCGAGGGCACTGCAGTAGCGCTCCGGAAACTGTCGGTACTCAGCAGCATCGAAATGGCCGCTCGCATTTTGGAGAGTTTGATGCTTCTGGAGCGGCAGGGCCACCAGCCCTCCAGAATTGGCATCTTCAAATCGCTTGGCTAAATCCTGGGGGGCAACCCGACGATGGGGCAGTTGGGTAAATACCTCCAGAGCGCCCTGCCCTACATTCCCAAGGCCCGCAAAGGCAAATACTACCGGTTCCGAGCCGGTTCCGAGCCGCGATGGCGCGGCGGCAAGCTCTCGTGCGATCTCCTGCAGGTGAGCCAGGGCTTCTGCCAGGTGCTTGTAGCGATAAATTGGCTTGAGTTCGTCTAGCAAGCAAGGGGATCCCAAGGCTTTGCGGCGGTTACCGAAGGCCCGCAGCGTCTCGAACATGCCCGCCTGCCCGGCCGAGCGCCCAAAGAATACCGTTCGAGCTCCCCTTTCGTTGCGGATGCACTCGTAGTCGATGAGGGTGATATTTTTTGCCAGTAACTCCCGCAGAACCGGCATATTGTCGGGCTGGCCCTTCATGACATGGGCAAAAACCAGATAGATTTTGCCGGGAATTAGCTCGGTGGGGTAGACCTCCTTGACGCAGGCAATAATGTCGGCCTCGGCAAGGTCTTCCCGGACTGTCACGCCAACAGCGCGGTACTCATCGTCACTGAAGGCTCGCAACTGCGAAGGCTGCAGGATAAACCGAACCCGGCTGCCGAGCTGTTGCGACAAGTCCCGCACCCGAGCGGGGGTCAAGGGGACGCGCGCTTCGTACTTGGCCTCGCTTTCCCGCCGAATCCCGATAACCAGACTTGAGGATGAATCCATGATGAAACTATCTGTTTGCAAAACTGTTGCCGCGCGGAACCCGTGCGTGCGGCCGCACGCATGGATCTAGCTTGAAATCTCTCTACTCGGGCAGCATCGCCAGTTGCCGCGCGAAAAATTCTTCGTACTCCCCTCGCGGGCGAATCAGGTGCAGTCGCCCGTCGAGCCAAGCCACCTCCGCCGGATGGGGATGCAGGGCAAAGTTGGTCAGGCTATGGTTGAACCCGTAAGCACCACAGTTATGAATGGCAATGCGATCGCCGATGGTCAAAGAGGCCGGCATCGGCACCTCGCGGGCGAGCACGTCAATCGGCGTCGGCAGCGATCCGGCTAAGGTTACGGTGGCAGCGCGCGCCTCGGTTGCTTTGCCCAGAACGCTCGAGAACTTGCTGGCCGGTTGCATTGCTGGGGTGCGATAGAGATTGTGAACCCCGCCATTGATAATGGCAAACGTCTCGCCGCGCGAGTGCTTGAGGTCGAGTACTTCGGTCAGGTAGTGCCCTGCTTCGCAAGCAATGTAGCGACCGATTTCGACGACGCACCGATAGGCGTGGGGCGATCGCGCGAACATCTCCTGGAGTTCTGCCCCAAAGCGAGCCAGATCGAAAGGGGCATCGTTGCAGTTGTAAGGGACGCCGATGCCGCCGCCAAAATCGAGAACCTCAACCGGCAGCCCCGCCTCGCGCAGGCGATCGGCGATCGCGAGCGTATTTTTCCAGGCCTGCAGGAGAGCTTGGCAGTCGAGAACGTTACTCTCGGTAAAAACATGAATGCCTCGAACCTCTAGGCAGTCTAGAGCGCTGATTGTGGCAATCGCCTCGGCGGCCTCGGCTTCATCGAGGCCAAATTTACTCGCTCCTTGGCCGTTCATGGCGATGGGAGCAAGCTCGCAGCCTGCTGCGCTGCCTTCGTGGCGAATCTCGCAGCTTTGGGCCGTGCGATACTGCGGGTTGATCCGCACCAGCACGGTTTGCTGTCGCTGGCAGATTCGGGCTCGGGCGCTCAGACGTCGCGCTTCGGCGACGGATTCGACGACGACCGTACCGACGTTCTTTTCGAGAGCAGCCAACAGCTCGCGATCGCGTTTGCCCGGACCCGTAAAAATAATCTGCCCCGGGTCAAAACCAGCATGGAGGGCAGCCAAAAGTTCGCCGAGAGAGCTTACTTCTGCTGCCGGGCAGCGAGCGGCCAATCGCCGACAGAGCCAGAGATTGCTATTGGCCTTGAGGGCGTAGTGAACGGCGAAATTACTGGGGAGGTGTTGCTGCAGGGCCTGCAAGCGTTCCTCTAGAACTCGCACATCATAGAAATACAGAGGCGCGCCGTAGCGCGCGATCGCCGCTTGCTGGGCGTCCTCGAGGGTTCGCAGCAATGGGGTCTCTGGAGCAGTTGCTATCGACATCAGAACTCTATTGCCAACTCTAATATTTGCAGACGTATCGCGCCTGTCTTCGGATTCGCTGGCAGCTTCTTGGCCGGTATCGCTTGACGAAGTCACGAATTCCGAACATTGCCCCGGACACTATAGTCTTCGGCAAACATTGCCACGGCCGGGTGTCCCAAAACTTATTGGATGACCACAAAATTTTAGGGCTCTATCCAAAAATCTCACCCTGCAGGAGGAGGCAAATCTCACGCCATGCGATCCAACATGCGGTACTGAATCGCCTCAGCAAGATGATTCGGCGCGATCGCCGTTGCTCCGGCCAGGTCGGCAATCGTCCGAGACACCTTCAAGACCCGATCCATCGCCCGCGCCGAGAGGCCCAGCTTGCGAATGGCCCGTTCGAGGAGCTGCCGCCCGGTATCGTCGAGGGGGCAAAACTCCCGCAAGCGCTGGCTATCCATGTCGGCATTGCAGCTCAACCCTGGCGCGCGGGCAAATCGTTGCACGGCCTGCTGGCGGGCCGCCACCACCCGATCGCGCACCGCAGCAGACGCCTCGCCCGTGGCGCGGTCGGTCATTTCTTCGGGTTTGAGGCGATTCACACTGACTTGTAAGTCAATGCGATCCATCAGCGGTCCCGAGAGCCGCCCCCAGTATTTTTCTCGCTGCCAAGGCACGCAGGTACACGACTGAATCGGATCGCCAAAATATCCGCACGGGCAAGGGTTCGTACTGGCAACCAGGGTGAATTTTGCCGGAAACTCCACCGTCTGGCGCGTCCGCGATACCGTGACCTTGCCATCTTCGAGGGGCTGCCGCAGAAAGTCCAGTACATCCCGTTTGAATTCGGTGAGTTCGTCGAGAAACAAAACGCCCCGATGGGCTAAAGAAATCTCTCCCGGTTTTGGAAAGGTGCCGCCACCGACAAGGGAAGGACCCGAAGCCGAATGGTGCGGGCTCCGAAAAGGGCGCTCGGTGACGAGAGAGCCGCGATCGCGCAGTAGCCCGGCGACCGAGTGTACTTGCGAGGCTTCGAGGGCCTCATTAAAGCTCAAAGGCGGCAAAATACCCGGCAATCGGCGCGCCAGCATGGTTTTGCCGCTGCCGGGCGGCCCGACGAATAGCAAATTGTGCCCGCCGGCTGCTGCAATTTCGAGGGCTCGCCGCGCCAAACTCTGACCTTTAACATCCTGCAGATCCAAACTCCCCTGGGACGGCCGCGCGAACTCGCGCGCGATATCCACTTTTACGGGTTCGGCCTGGCTGCGATTTTCGAGTAAGGCGGCCACTTCCTGCAGCGTTTGGCAGCCGTAAACGGTCAAGCCTTCAACGACGGCCGCTTCGCGAGCGTTGGCCGCCGGGACCACCAACCCCTTCGCACCGCCCTCCCGCGCGGCCGCCGCAATCGGCAGCACTCCCGAAACCGCCCGCAAGCTACCATCGAGCGAAACTTCTCCCAAGAACAGGTAATCGGCCCACCAATCTCTCTGGATTTGCTGGGACGCTGCGAGCACGCCAATGGCAATGGGCAGATCGAAGCTCGGTCCTTCTTTGCGCAAATCGGCAGGCGTTAGGTTGACGACAATTTTCCGCAGCGGAAAGCTAAACCCGGCATTGCGCAGTGCCGTTCGTACCCGCTCGCGCGATTCTTGCACCGCCGTATCGGGTAACCCGACCAAGGCTACCCCCGGCAAACCCCCGGCGGCCACATCAACTTCTACCCCTACCCGTACGGCCTCGATGCCGACGAGCGCCGCGCTCCAAACCCGAGCTAGCATATGCTGTTTTTTAAATATCCAATCGGCGCTCCAATACTAAACCCAGACCGCTCGGGGGCAATTTTGCTACCCCTGGCGGGGGATGCTTTGTGAAACGGCCGCGATCGCCTCGGTCGGCACCGATCCGTTCCAATTCGTTTGGGAGTCGGCTGACCCACCGTGGGTTTGATTGCACCGAAATTCTCGGTCAATCGCGATGCCATCGCGGCTGGTTTGCCCCTCAATCGAGAGGACTGCGAACGCCGAGGCCACCTCGATTGAGAACGTGGGTGTAGATCATTGTAGTTTTGACATCCTTGTGGCCGAGAAGCTCCTGCACGGTGCGGATGTCGTAGCCATTTTGCAGCAGATGAGTCGCAAAGCTGTGGCGCAGGGTATGGCAAGTGACGTGCTTGGGGATTTGGGCGGCGTAGGTAGCTTTTTTCAGAGCGCGTTGAACGTAGCTGTCATCGAGATGGTGGCGGCGAATTTTGCCACTGCGGGGATCGGCGCTGAGGCGTTTGGCCGGGAAGACATATTGCCAAATCCAGTTGCGAGGGGCGTGGGGAGATTTGCGAGAGAGCGCCAGGGGTAATAAACTTCGCCGTGGCCGTGGGCGAGGTCGTCTTCGTGAAGTTGCTTGACCCCAACCAAGTGAGCTTTTAAAGGTTCGACGAGGCTTTGGGGGAGCATCGTAAAGCGATCGCGGCGACCTTTGGCATCGCGGACGAGAATTTGGAACTGGCCAAAGTCGAGGTCTTTGACGCGCAAACGGAGGACTTCTTTGATGCGCAGGCCAGAGCCGTAGAGAAGTTGGGCGAGGAGTTTTTGGGTGCCGTCGAGGTGGCCGATGAGGGTGCGGACTTCAGCGAGGGTGAGGACGACGGGAAGGCGGTGGGGGCGTTTGGCACGGACGGCTTCGATGGAGTCGGTGAGGGGTTGGTGGAGGACGTGGCGGTAGAGAAACAAAAGGGCGCTGAGGGCCTGATTTTGGGTGGAGGCAGCGACGTTGCCTTCGACGGCGAGGTGGGTGAGGAAGGCTTCGACTTCGGGTTCGCCCATGTCTTGGGGGTGCCGTTTGTCGTGAAAGAGGATAAAACGGCGGATCCAATCGACGTAGCTTGCTTCGGTGCGGTAGGCGTAATGCTTGACGCGCAGGGTGTCGCGTACGCGATCGAGGAGCTTTTTGGGTTTGGGCGCGTCTGCCATGAGGTTGCTAAATAACGTTTCCCCATATGGGTTTTATCGGGCTAAGTGCAGCCTATTATAGTCGGGTTTTAGAATAGATTTTAAGCTCAAAGCTAGGAGTAGCTTGACTTTTGGTGTTTTTAAAGTCAGAATGCATATCAGCATTTTGCAGTCTAAGATCCCGACATGGGGTGTTTATCTTGCAAAGTGCGGTCTAAATAGAGTTAGGCTT